>JAFLCE010000031.1 GCA_017303655.1 Anaerolineae bacterium | reverse complement strand
CTAAAAATTCTGGCAGTGCTAAAATTTGCCCCAACGCTTGTTGATCAAAACTGATCGGGCGTGTGGTAGCGCGGATGTTGCCCTGAAAGCCCTGATAGCGAATGTGAGAAACAAGCAAGCCATCCACGGTTTCTTCCGGTAAAGCAGCATTGCCCGTCACCGCAAAGAAAGGTGCAAACTCTACCTGCTTCAATTGCTCAAGAGATTTTCGCACCGTAGAGACTTCATCTTGAGGCAAGCGGTCAGCCCCTCCTGCACCAGGGAAATGTTTTGCGATTATTAAGATTTCCCCGTCACTACCGGTGTGCATGCCGTGAATGAAGGCACGTCCCATTTCTGCCACCCAATAAGGATCCCCGCCAAAGACCTGAATCCCCAGATCACCACCAGCACCAGCCGGTGCTTCCAAAACGTCCAAAGATGGACCAAGAAATAAATTAAAACCAAAAGCAGAAAGTTCACGTCCGCGAACTTCGCCCACTTCTTCAGCATAGGTCGTGTTCCAGGTTGCGCCGATCGCCATTTCACTTGGTAATGGAGTTAGTCCATTTAAAATTTGGTCGGGCACCGTGCCATCTTGTGATGTGCCTATGAATAGCGGCACATATACCGACGATGTCTCGCCCGTTGAGGCAACCCACTCCATTTGTTGAAGTCCGGCAATCAGTGAGTAAGCCTCACGAACCGTATCGGTATCTTTAAAATTATCTTTCTCTGAAAGTAAAACAACGCCCCCAATATGTTGCCGCACGATCAGATCATAGATCGGAGACTCTGGTCCAATATCCGTGCCGGAAAACGTCACTAGGAACAACTGTCCCACTTTTTCTTCGGGGGTCATCGCATCCAAAGCAAGCCGCACAGCCGCAGGAGGCGTGGCTGTCTGAGCCTGCACCGGCATGGGGGCAAGAGAAACAACAAAAATAACAATTAAGAGGATTCGGATTAAGCGCATCGCCCCATTCTTATATCACAACTTGTCGTTTAGACAAACAGATCACAGCTCCTTGGAAAGTCTTTGATCGATAAAACGCTTCACAACGTGCTCGAGCCTGATTCTGGCATTCGGAGAATCTCACTCGCCCCTCCCAAGAGCTTTTAGTGCCTCAGCCGGGTCATCGGTAAAAATACCATCCGCGCCCCAATCGTTGAGACGCTTTACATCTTCGGGTTTATTCGCCGTCCAAACATGCACACGGCGTTTTACACGGTGCGCGCGCTGAATCTGCTCACGGCTGACGTTCGAAATATATGGGTGCAACGCCTGATAATCGCCGAACATAAAACCAAAAGAGCGCGCCCACAAGCCAAGTACCCCAGGCAGCGTCAACAAACCGCGTGGAATCTCAGGCAGGGCATGCGCTGCAATCTTGAGGTTGGATGAGAGGAAGGAAGAAAATATGATCTGACCGGCGTTATTTTGCCTTTTGATCAATTCACACACCTTCTTAACTAGCCCATCACGTGGGGTGTAGTAATTAGTCAATTCGATGTTGATGAGCTTATTCTTTCCTACCGTCTCGAATACTTCTTCCAACAATGGAACTTTTGTGCCTGCAAATTTTGCGTCGAACCAAGAACCGGCATCCAGTGTACGAATGCTTTCAAGAGTAAAGGAAGCGACTTTTCCTTTGCCATTTGTGGTGCGGTCCACCGTTTCGTCATGGATCACGATCACATGACCATCTACAGTGAGTTTGGCATCCAATTCCACGCCGTCGGCGCCTTTTTGAATAGCTTGAGAGAATGAAGGCAGAGTATTCTCAGGTGCGTGAGCAAGGTCGCCGCGATGGGCGAGAAGGATGGGGCGTGGGAAGCTGTCAAGCATTGAGATTCAGGTCCGGGCGGTGAAATGAGGCGCGGATTTTAAATATCCACGAAATAGGCTAAGGCAGCGCGGTCAATCATTTCGCGATTCATGCTGGGTGGAATCGCAAGATAGGAGGAAATATCAAGGATCTGATCACACAGATCACGAGGATGGGAGGCACGCAATTTGCGATTGCGTTTGATGTACCATTCCTGCAAAAGATAGGCGAGACCTTGATCGTTGTATTCGATGCGCTTATCTTGAGCAACCCGGCGGAAGATCTCGCGATATTCTTCGAAGGAAGGGTCGCCAATCTCAATCTTGTGGCGCAAACGACGTAGGAAGGCTTCGTCGACGAGGTCTTTCGGGGGCAGGTTGGTCGAGAATACGATCAACACGTCAAAGGGAACTTCTACTTTGCGCCCTGTGTGCAAACGGAGAAAGTCCATTCGGTTTTCGAGAGGAACGATCCAACGATTGAGCAAATCACGCGGACGAACCTGCTGACGCCCAAAGTCGTCAATGAGTAGAATGCCGCCATTAGCTTTCACCTGGAATGGGGCTTCGTAAAATTTGGTTGTATCGTCAAAAACGAGGTCCAAGCCTTCGAGGGTTAACTCGCCACCCACCACAATGAATGGTCTGCGAATCTTTATCCAGCGCGGGTCACGGCGTGTACTGGAACGCAGGGTGCCAGTTGGGTTGGAGTTGGCATCATTATCTGGCGCGAGGCTATGGCTGACGGCATCATAGACTTTAATCACCTGCCCATCCAAATACAATGCGTAGGGGATGTACATAGTTTGGCTGAGAACAAGATTACCGAACGCGCGAGCAATACTGGTCTTGCCATTGCCGGGAGGTCCGTACATGAAAATTGAGGTGCCCGAATTCAAAGCAGGACCAAGACGCTGAAATGAGGCTTCAGAAATTACCAGTTGAGAAAGAATCTGGCGCATGCTGCGTGTGGTGACTGTCACACGTCCGCTTTTTTGTTTGCGGATCGATTCGTTATAGACTTCAAAGGGAACCGGAGCAGGACCGGCGTATTGACTGCGATCCAAGGCTTCACGCGCACGAACGATGCCTTGACTGGTGATGCCAAAGGTATACGAGCCTTCGCCCAAACCACCTTGCGATGATTTCACCTCGATCAGTTTCTCCTGCTTCAACGTGGTGAGCAGTTGATCTGTCACCCCGGCAAAAGGCAGGGTGATCTCTTCTGAGATCTTGATACCTGAAAGATACCCGCGAAAATAAAGAACTTTCAGGATCAGGTCTTGAAGCCAAAGGGGAGAAAGCCCGGTGTCTTCCAGGCTATTGATCTGCGGGGGGGAAAATCCGCCAGAAGGGGCGGGGGGAATTTGTCCTGTTTGTTTGACTACCATAATCACCAATCCGGGGATAAATTTCGCTACGTTCAATACGATTATACTTCTTTTCGTTTATAATTCAGACCCTATGAAACTTTCCGTAATTATTCCCGTTTACAATGAAGTTGAAAGCATCGAAACCATCCTCAATCGCGTGGAAGCGACCAAGCTGGTACATGAGATCGTCGTCGTGGACGACGGCTCAAAGGACGGCACGCGCGATGTTTTGAAAAAATTGGATGGGAAGAAATCGGTACGCGTGATCTTGCACGAAAAAAATCAAGGCAAGGGTGCTGCGGTTCGAACTGGTATGTCGGCTGCCAAGGGCGATATACTCTTAATTCAAGACGCCGACCTGGAATATGACCCGCGTGATTACCCTGAGCTCTTAAAACCAATTAAAGAAGGATTAGCGGATGTCGTATATGGTTCGCGTTTCCTTGGGCGAGCTCATCGTGTAACGATGTTCTGGCATATGGTTGCTAACAAATCACTGACCATGATGACCAACATCCTTTACGATACGATCCTGACCGATATGGAGACCGGCTACAAGGTCTTCCGCAAGGAAGTCATTGAAGGGATGGTGATCCGCGCGAATAGTTTCAACTTTGAGCCAGAGTTCACCGCGAAGATCCTCAAACGCAAGCATCGTATTTTCGAGGTACCGATCACATTCAACCCGCGCGATTACTCGGAAGGCAAAAAGATCAAACTCCATGATGCCTTCGAGGCGGTTTGGGCGCTAATCAAGTATCGTTTCGTGGATTAAACCAGATAATTAACAATTTAAAAAAAATTCCCTTGAGATGTAACTCAAGGGAATTTTTCGATTAATTGCAAGCTATATTCGCTCTACTTGTTGACCTTCTTTTGAATCCTTGACCTTCCAGCCCAAGGCTGCGATCTCATCACGCAGACGGTCTGAAGCGGCGAAGTCTTTGCCTGCGCGAACTTGTTTACGTTGCTCGAGCAGGGCAAGCACTTCATCGGAAGGACTCTCTTCTGTGGGAGTTTGTACCGCCGCAAGCATTTCCCACACTTCAGGGCGAATCGATTCATTTGCAGAAAGTTTCAATTCACCCAGCTCACTTAATGGAAAATTCGCGCCAGAGGGATACATCTCAGTACCTGTATTTTTCATCACCGTCACTGAGCTGACGCCATGCACATCACAAATATTTTTTTCAAAATCAAGAATAATGCCGGAATGTTCGTCCAACCCGACGATAATATTTTCAGCAGGCGTCAATACACGCCATTGATCGAAGCGCTCCATGCCGATGAAACAGCGGCTGGTGTCGAGGTCCACGCCGCCTTCGGCGTTGTTCCAATGCGGGACGAAAGAGACGTGCATGCCAAAATCGGAGAAAATACCCAACCCATCTTTGACGTGTACATCTTCGCCTACTTTGTAGACCTCATATACAGGCAAAACCCACTGCCCCACCGAGATAGTCGCCGCGGAGGAAAAGATCAAGGTGGCTCCCTGGCGATGGCGCGCGCGGATGATGTCCCAGGCGAGGGTTCCTTTGAGTTGGCGTACTACATAGCTGGGGCTGCCAGGTCCCATGAAGATCATATTCGCTTGTAATAAAGGCTTGAGAATGTCGGGGTTGTCGGGGCTGAACTCTGTCCCTTTTTTGCGGGCGGGGATCAGGTCTATGGTGGGTTTGTAGTTTTGCAAACGAGTAACGAGGAAGTCTTTCACACGACCGGCAACAAGAGAGGCATTAAGCTCAAAGCCAGCTGGCGTTTCCAGAATGGCAACCCGCACCGGGCTAGGAATGAGGCGGGCTAAGGTTTCAAAGATACGACCACCAGCGAGAGACGTCTCGCCGGAGCCAAGAAAAGCAATGCGTCCAAGAGTCATATTAATTGGATGCTTTGTTCAATTCATCTATTACGTTGAAGAAAATCTCTGTATCGGGATAGTCGAGCCGGGTTGCGCTGTAATGAATATAGCGGATATTCCCGTTGGTATCGATGATGCAATTCATGGGCATGCGCCCGAACTTGAAGAGATTGATCTCCTGCCGATACATCTTCGCAACACGATGGTCGGGATCGGGCATTCCGATAAATGGGATACGCTCCCGCTCCCAATAGCGTTGGAAAGGCTCAGCAGCATCTGGACCCACTGCAAGAAGTTCTGCCCCACGATCGACAAAGCCTGCATATGCATCGCGAAAGCGCGCCAACTGCGCACGGCAATGCGGTCAGAAAAATCCGCGCAGAAAAGAAAGCAGGATAGGTTGCTTTTTATAGTATGTTGAAAGACGAATGGGATTGCCGGAAATGTCGTTCAGTTCGAAATCAAGAGCGGCTTCCCCAACCTGGATCAGAAGGGAACTCATAACTCCAGATATTTTAGTACAACTTCCATCAATTCGGTGGGGCATTCCTCTTGCGGAACGTGACCGCAAGCTGGGATGAAATTTAGGGTCGCTTCAGGAATTTCAATGGAGATGGCTTCCATATACCATGAACGGATAAGAACATCTTCGCTTCCAGCCACGATGAGCGCTGGCATGGTCAATTGCGGCAATAGCGGACGCAGTTCCGGGTAGGCAGGCGCAAAGTTCAGTTCATAAAAAGCACGATCCCAATTTTTTATTTTCAAAATTTGCAAATGTGTTTCACGAATCTCTGCAGTGAGTTTGGTCTGATCGAACCATTCGCGTTCTATTGTGCGCGGCAAAGTTTCTTGATAATCACGCACAATCAGCGGACCGAGATGCCGCAGTTGCGGAGTCCACATGACGGGCAGAGCCCACGCTGGAAACTGCGGACCATACCCGCCACCCACGCCCGGCGCAACTAGGATCAGTTGATCCACTCGTTCGGGATATTCCAACGCGAACGCCACCGCGACCCCGCCGCCAGCTGAGTTGCCAACTAAAACGGCTTTGTCTACGCCGAACGCATCTAACAACTCGCGCAGAATCTCGACATTGGCTTTCATGCCGTACGGATTTGAATCCCAATCTTCGGGCATCGGTCGTTCTGTGATGCCAAATGCCGGGCGGTCATAGGCAATGACTCTGCCGTAAGGTGCAAGATCATCCATGACTTCACGCCAGGAATACGTACTGCCGCCAAAGGGATGTAAAAGTATGAACATCCGCTCGCCTGCCCCGGCTTCTTTGTAGTGAATGTCCACGCCATTGATCTCGATAAATTTGCTATCGGGTTCAATGAAGGCGCTCGCATCCACCAGGTCTGTCAGCTCAGGGACGGGAACCGCGAACGGTCCCAACGCCATAGTGAGACAGGCAAAGAGGAAAGAGAAAATTAAAAGTTTTTTCCAGTTCTTACGCATACATCAATTTATAGATTAAGGGACATTGGCAGACAAGAATTCCACTGTCAGCGCAGCAGCTTGAATCCACTGCTCTTCGGCAGAGATGCTGGCTGGGTTATCCCCAGCCTGAAGTCCGTACGAGCCGAACTGGGCATGATTGCCGCCTTCAATGGTTACGAACTGCGTATCCGCTGGCAATAACTCGCGCGAAGCGTCAATAGAGTCACTTGTGGCAAGTCCATCGTTCGAACCCACGATCGAAATGGCTTTTATATCCTTGACCTTCAAAGCATCATCCGCGGGGTACGAAGCCCAAAAGACCACACCTTTTATTTCAGAATGTTCCGCCGCGTAAATAGAAGCCGCCACACCACCCAGGGAATGCCCGCCTACGAACCAATTCTGAACTTCAGGGTAGGCTGCCTCAACACGCGCCGCGGCATTGATATCAAAAAAAGCCAGGTTCAATCGCACAGGCACCACCGCCACAAAAACATTTTGCGCCGCGATCAATTTCAAGACAGGCGCATAAGCGCGATAATCCACTTTGCCGCCGGGGTAAAAAATAAAACCGGTTTCAGGTCTTGCGTTCTCAGCAGGGTAAAAAACAATAAAACCATTTTCTTCACTAACGGTCACTTGCGCATCCGAGGTTAACGCCGCCAGTGCTGCAGCATCTGCAGGCGAAGCATCATTTGCCCAAATCACAAAACCAGCCACCGTCACAACGAGAGCGGCAGTCACCACTGCCGCTACGATCTTCCAATTTATCTTTTTCATTCACGATTTCCAATCTGCGAGTTTTTTTGCCTGCTCCCAAATTTCATCGAACATGACGGGAGTTAGCTTTTTTGTAGATGTATTTTGCTGGCTGGGATGATAGGAACACAAAAGCCAGATCCCATTCGCCAGTTGATAAGACGCCCCGTGCCCAAATTGTTTTACCAATTTGCGCGCATCATAAATCTTCAAAATCCGCTCAAAAGCAATGCGCCCAAGGCAAACGATTACCTTTGGATTAATAATCTCTAATTCTCGCTCGAGAAAAGGCTGACAATTATTCAACTCTTCTGGACTGGGCTTATTATCCGGCGGCGCACAACGACCGGAAGCCGTAATATACATATCCGTGAGGATAAGCCCATCGCCTCGCGACTCAGACTTGGCTTGGTTCGCAAACCCAGCCTTGTGCAACGCCGGGTACAAAAATCCGCCCGAGGCATCACCTGTGAATTGACGCCCCGTACGGTTCGAGCCATGCGCGCCGGGAGCAAGTCCTACCACTAATATCCGTGCCTTCGGGTCACCAAAACCCGGCACTGGCTTACCCCAGTATTCCTCATCTTTATACGCCTTGCGCTTGACCCGCGCCATTTCCTCACGCCATTCCACCAAGCGTGGACATTTGCGACAGGAGATGATTTCGTTGTTTAGTTTTTCAAGTTGTGATGACATAGTTCAATGTTAGCACGTTTACAGGTTTGAACGTTCGAACGTTTCAACCTGCCAACTTTCAAACGATTAACATCGCATCCCCAAATGAATAAAAGCGATAACCTTCCTTTATAGCTAAATTATATGTTTCAAGAATCTTCTCCCGCCCTGCAAAGGCACTGACCAACATCAATAAGGTGGACTTGGGTAAATGAAAGTTGGTTATCATAACGTCCACTACTTTGAATGAATAGCCTGGGAGGATAAAGAGAGTTGTGGAACCAGTAAAAGATGATATTCGATATTCGGTATTCGAGTCTCGAGTATCGAGTATCGCGCCTTGTCCAGCACTTTCCAACGTCCGAACACTCGTCGTCCCAACTGCCACCACTCGCCCGCCATTATGTTTGGTTTCGTTGATAAGGTCAGCCGTTTCTTGAGGCAATTCACACCACTCAGAATGGATCTTGTGTTCTTCCGGGTTGTCCTCATTCACGGGTGCAAAGGTATCCAAGCCAACGTGCAAGGTGACATATGCCACCTTCACACCCATCGACTTGATCTCATCCAACAATTGCGGCGTGAAATGCAATCCCGCCGTGGGAGCTGCCGCCGAACCGGGTTCTTTGGCGAATACGGTTTGATAGCGCTCAGGGTCGCTCAATTTCTCGTGAATGTAGGGTGGCAGTGGAACATTCCCCACCTGTGAAAAATATGGCTCAATCGGTTCAGAGAACCTAATCAGTCGCTCTGATCCTTCAAGGATTTCCAAGATTTCGGCTTTGGGTCCATTCTCCACTTGCACTGATTTGCCTACGCGCAATCCTTTACCACCCACCAAAGCTTCCCAAGTCAACTCATCGCGGCGGCGCAGGAGAAGTAACTCAACTTTGCCGCCAGTCTCTTTATGAGCAAAGATGCGGGCGGGAATCACACGAGTCTGGTTGAGGACAAGCAAATCCCCCGCTTTCAAATAATCACGAACATCTCGGAAAATCTTATGCTCGATTTCACCCATCTCACGATGCAAAACTAACAAGCGCGAAGAATCACGCGGCTCGGCGGGAGTCTGTGCGATGGAAGATTCTGGGAGGTTATAGTCGAAGTCGGAGGTTTTCAATTTACTTTTTCAAAAAACTGGAAATAAGATTCAACACAATCGTCAAAATCACTGAGACCAAGATCGAACTTGTCACAGGAAAATAAAACGAACCATTCTCCCCTTCGATGCGGATGTCACCGGGCAAGCGCCCAAAAGGAATGCCGAATTTAGATGCAAGGAAAATTCCACCACCAATGAGGAAGAGTACAACTCCACCGATCATCAAGGTGCGTGCAAGAGATTCCATATTGTCAGGAAAGTTCTGCTTCACACAAGGATTTATATTTACCTTGTAACAGGCGCAGCGACGCGAGTTCCATCGTCCAATCAAACGTGTCTAATGATTCTTCGACCTCGTGCTTTGCCAACTTAAGCTCAAACTCATTCGAAGTCATTCCCATACGGCTTTCAAGAGCATCGATCCGCGCTTGCGATGACGCAATATCTTGTTCAAGAATCTTAAGCTGGTTACGGATCGCAGACGCCACGAGCGGCTTTAGATCTTCATGAGCATTGGCTTTGACGGTGATCTCTTGTCTCATAAAAACTCCTCAACCCTACAACAACCTGGGCTGCCCTTCTTCCGTGTACTGATATCCTAAATGTTCATATGCAGATTTGGTCGCCACACGTCCTTGCGGAGTGCGGTCCAAAAAGCCAAGTTGAAGGAGATATGGCTCAACCACGTCCATAATCGTATCTTGCTCTTCACTGATCGAAGCGGCAATGGTATTCAAGCCCACCGGTCCGCCATTATATTTTTCAATGATGGTCTTCAACACTCGGCGATCCACATCGTCTAAACCAAGCGGATCGACTTGTAGCAAATCTAGGGCTTCTCTAGCAACCTTTTGAGTGATGACTCCATCCGCGCGAACTTGGGCAAAATCACGCACGCGACGTAACAAGCGCAATGCGATACGCGGAGTGCCGCGTGCGCGCCTCGCTACTTCGCTGATACCTGACTCGTCCGCCGGAACTTTGAGCAAGCCTGAAGCTCGGGTGACGATCTGCTTCATGGCTTCAAGATCGTAATAATCCAAACGATAAACCGCGCCAAACCTTGCGCGTAACGGAGCTGTGACGAGAGCTAGTCTGGTCGTGGCACCAACTACAGTAAACCGAGGCAGTTTGAGGCGGATGGAACGAGCCGAAGGTCCTTTTCCGATGACGATGTCCAAAGCAAAATCTTCCATCGCCGGGTAAAGCACTTCTTCAATGGCGCGGCCGAGGCGATGCACTTCGTCAATAAACAGAATGTCGCCTGCGCGCAAATTTGTGAGAATGGCAGCCAGGTCGCCCGCCCGCTCGATGGCAGGTCCCGCCGTTACTTTGACGTTTACTCCCATTTCGTTGCCAAGTACATGCGCCAGAGTGGTCTTGCCCAACCCGGGAGGTCCGTAAAACAAAACGTGATCCAAGGCTTCGCCACGCTGTCTTGCCGCGGAAATCAGAATGGACAGATTTTCCTTGACCTGATCTTGACCGATCAAGTCATTTAACTTTTGCGGACGCAAAGCATTATCTACTCGGTCATCCGGTTTGGATTCTGGGTCAAGGGCTCGGGATGTTTTTGCCATAGGGTGGATTATACACAAATAGCTCTAAGTTATTCATACATCCGCCACAAAAAATAATCCATAAACCTCTCTGCAAATTCCACTATGACTATATCAGGCTTTTCTTTTTCAATCACCTGAAGCATAATCGACAGGTCAACATCCGTATAAGGCATGGATACTGTGCGCCCAACCGTCGGCTTGATGAATTCATTTAAACACGCATCATAAAAAGAGTCATGGAAAATCACCAGGTCGACTTGCTCTATATTATTTGTATTCGTAAAAACCTTCAAAGATTTGATGCCATAACGTCTGCCGTAATCTGTGTCCAAAGAAATTGAAGTATCAAATCGCGGTGTGAAAGAGACGACATTATCGACAACATTTGCTTCCATCATTTTAGCAATATCAAGATCGCCCGATTCATAAGAATTAATATCAAAATCGCCCACGGAATACGCATTTATATATGGGAAATCTTTCGCAAGAATGGATAAAATTTCTTCATATACATAAAACGCACCAAGACAATTCCAGTGAGTATCCGTCTTATAATAAACTTCGGACACTTCACTAGCCTGAAGCAATGCTGGTCTTAAATCCAAAAGGCGAACATCACTATATTTTTCAACCCGTTCTTTAAGCCGATCCAAACTTGTGGTATTCCCAATCACGGGGATTTCATCGGGCATATACTGAGGATAGATAGTACTTTTATCCGGGGGGATAACCACCAAAAATGTCCCGCCGTACTCTCTTACCGATACGTCTATTTCGTTGAAAATGCCGGATAATTTCTTGATATTGCTTATGTTTAACGGATTATTCTTTTGATAATTTCGCAAACTCATTTCTCCTGTATAAAACAACCAACCCTCTTTTCCAACTACAGCATAGGAGAAGACATTATCCCCAATATCGAATTTGAATTTGCGATACTTCTCAATTAGGTCTTCCTTCCAAAGATATTTTTCCGATATAGTGTCAACCGTAATGTCCGAAACAAAAAGCTGTCCTATAAAAATCGAAAACATAATGATAAGGAAAACCACAGAGTAGACTGTCCGCCCATCTGCCTTATTTTTCATAGACAAATACTTTTTAGATAACATCCCTAAAACCCTCCATAAATTCCGGGCCGATAGGACGCACTTGCTGCTGAAGCAAGTGCCGCAAGAAATATAAAGACCAGACCCATATCTGAAACAACTCTCAAGACAATATGATCTTCATATAACTTTGGAAAGGACTGATGAAGCCAGTCGCTCCATGGAAGGCAGAGCAAGGCACCGATTACCAGCGCGATCAAAAACGTTGGTTCAATGAACGGCAACGGACTGGTCATCTCAAACGGCAATATCTGAATACCTCTCATATCACCTGCAAGTCGCCTGAAGTAATCAAATGCAAAATCCGGCGTCGGCGAGCGGAATAGGACCCAGCCTGCAATGATCACTGACAATGCATAAACATGCTGCAATGGCAGCCAAAGGTTGCGCAACTTACGCCCAAAAGATGTGGATTCAAATGCTAATACTGCCCCATGCAATAGACCCCACATTAGGAAATTGCGGGTCAGCCCATGCCACAAGCCGGTCATAACAAAAACGACCATAATGTTTATCTGCTGACCGTACAATTTAAAACGACGCCTTTCCAATGGGTAAAACACGATCTCTCGGAACCAGGTCGAAAGGGAGATATGCCATCTCCGCCAAAAATCGCTGATATTTTTGGAAAGGTACGGGGCGTTGAAATTCTCCATAAAGCGCACCCCCATCATATTCCCAAGCCCGATTGCCATATCTGTGTAGCCAGAGAAGTCGTAATATAACTGTAGCGAGTAACTGATAATGACCAGCCAAGCAATCCCCGGTGTGACTACAGGAGATTGAAGGTCAAAAATCGGTGCGACAACCGTTCCCAAGGTATCTGCAATCAACACCTTTTTCGCAAAGCCCTTCAAGAATCTCCGCAACCCATCCGCCATGACTTGCGGATCAGACCTTAATTTGTCCAGTTGAAGTTTAATCTGACGGTAGGGCACAATCGGGCCAACCAGTATCTTTGGGAACAATAAAAGATAGAAAGAAAATTTCAGAAAATCATTTTCACAGTTTTCCCTACTCTTTTGAACATCCACAAAGTAAGCGATGACTTGAAACGTCACATATGACAAGCCCAATGGGTAGGCTACATCTGTACGAAGTTTGAAGCCCACTAACAAGGCAATGACCAGGAAAATCCCACTCCAGAGAATAAAAGGTGCAGAACGTTTACCCCGTTGCCAGTCCTGAAGGCGACCCGTTATATATGCAAATAAGAGCAGACCAATAATCAGGATTAAGTATTGAGAGTTCCCCCATGCGTAAAAAACAAGGCTGCCCGCAATGCCCAATCCGAGTTTGAGCCGCTTAAAAGGCAGGGAATAGAAAAGAAAAAACACGGGCAGAAATAAAAACAAAAACTTTGGAGAGATAAGGTTCATTGCGAGTGAGGGTATCCTTTTCCAGTCCGCGATTATACCCCGCTGACATGATTGACAACAAAAGCAGGGATGACTGTAATACAGTCATCCCTGCTAATAAGTTTGCTCTTCGGCAGTCTGGCAATCGTGCCCGCAAAACAAATTGCGGAGGTAGACCCATGACTTTGCGTCGCCGGGTTTCCCCGGGTTTGCCTTTCGGCAGTCGGTCGGTCCTGACCAAAATTACTTGAGTTGGTTTTAGACGCTCTGACTTTGCGCCGCCGTCTTTTAACGGTTTTGCTTTTATCGGCAGCCCTGACACTCATGGCTCTGTTCAGCTTTAGAGTAGGGCTTTGCGCCACCGGGTTTTCCCGGTTTTGCTCTTTCTCGGAGCACTTTTATTATTGCACAGTTTCAAGCGAATTTCAATCACTCACCTGTTCTAAATATGGTTTCGATGGTCATGCCCCACTTCAGACTTGGGTCAGAGCCATCTACACGGATGCGCACCGTGTAGAGAATGTCACCACCTTGTTGAGTGAAGGCATTACTGATTTCGGTGATGGTGCCAGTCAACTCCAAGTCAGGGAGCGCATCAGGAAGCAAGGTTACTGTTTGCCCCACGCTCAAGTTGACCACTTCCAACTCGGTGACATCGGTCGTTTCAACGAACCACTCACTATAGTCTGCCATGCTGATGGCACGCGTATCGGCAGTGACCTGCTCGCCTGCTTTAACGCTTACATCGGCGACAACACCAGAGAATGGAGCTGTGATCACATACGTAGAGAGTGCATCTTTAGCGGCGTCCACATTCGCTTTAGCTAGTGCAAGCTGGTCGGCGTTCGGACCATCGAGGCTGATCTCATATTGATATTTTGCTTCCGCTTCGGCGGCGAGGGCGGCATCAAATGCAGATTTCACTTCATCACGCGAGCGAGTTTCTTCTTCCAATTCGCGCAGCTTTTCGTTCAGATCTTCCTGTGCGGTTTCAAGATCATCTTCGGCAGTCGTGCGCTTGGAATTATCTTTATCCAGATCTTTGTATTTATCGAAATCTTCCTGAGCGGTTTCAAGATCATCGCGCAAATCTTCGATGTCACCCTCAATCTCAACAATGCGGTCATCGATGGCATCCACATCCAGATCTTCCCAATCGCGTTCGGCTTCGGCACGAACGATCTGTGCCTGCATATATGTATCCCAAAGCCTGGCGCGATCACTACTTTCATTGCGGAGCAGCGTATCATAAGCATTCTGGGCGATGAGAAGCTGCGCCTCCGCCCCGCCCGCATTGGACAGCCGCGCCAGAACATCTCCCTCGCTGACAGCGTCACCCGCCTGGACAAGAATCTCAGATACTACGCCGCGTGCCTGAAATGTCAGGTTCGTCGCACGAACAGGTTCCAGCCGCCCTTCAGCGATCACTTCGTTCGAGGTAAATGCTTCGGTAACAGATGGCTCCGCTGCAGGAGCCTGTTGAGCGCCACACGCTGAAAGGATCAGGGTAAATAGCGCAGTCAAGGAAATCAACAACAATGTATTTTTCTTCATGGAAACCTTCTTCAATTTTCGATTTACGATTTTAGATTTTAGATTTTCAAATAACGATTACTCGTTACTTATTTCTCATCATTCACTATTCGTACGCTAATACTTCACGAATGGTCAAACGGGCGGCATTGCGAGCAGGCAACACCGAACCAAGCACAGAAAGCAAAAGAACCAATCCCAGCCAGATGGCGTAGCCTTGATAGGTAAATAGCACTGCAATAGGTGTTTCAAAGATGGCAATACTTACGATGAACGACAGTCCATAGGTCAACGGGATTGATACAACAATTGCCAGTACGAACGAGATCGCACCGATCACGAAGCCTTCGCCAATCACCGTCCGCATGACAGCGCGGTCATCTGCGCCAATGGCACGCATAATGCCGATCTCACGGGTGCGCTCTAACACATTCATACCCATTGTACCGGTCAGACCCATAGCACCAACGATGGCGGTCAACACTGCCATAATCAGCAGAAAGATCACCAGAATATCCAAACTTTCAGAGACAGAGTCAAGCGAAGACAAGCCAGATTGTGCCTGACGGATCTTAAATCCGTTATCTCGGAAATGGTCATCCAGCTTATCAGCCATTGCATTCTGAAAATCCCGGTCATGCTGAGATGTAACCACACGGAATGAATACGCACGGTCGGTCAGGTTGGTGATCTTTTCTGCGTATTCCAAGGGAGTGTAAGCAAGCACACCTTCACGCCCAACAAACTTGAAGATGCCCACCACTTCCCAAACTTCTTCTTGTCCATCTACTTTAAGATAAAGTGAATCGCCGGGTTGCAAGTCTGGATAATATTTGAGCACGGCTTCACTGATGGCAAGCTTGCGAACATCGCCCGGCTCGATCCAATTCCCTGATGCGAGCATCGGCGTAACCAGATTCGTATCTCCGGGCGGCGCGAGTAAGTTGACATTTTCCGCCACAGTTCCATCGGGGTACAACAACTCAATACCGATGAACTGCCAGCCTTCCACATCTTCCACCCCGTCAATTTGAAAAGCGAACTGACGAATCTCGTCCATGCGATAGGCGCGATCGAAATCGAGAGTCACATCGGCGCGGAAGTAACTGCCGATCTGCTCGGTGTAATCGCGCAGGCTGACGCGCACATTGAACACGGCAATGAAGATCGCGCCGCCCATCGTCAGGGTGAAGAGAGTCAACAAAAGTCGATTCGTGCGGCGGAAGGTGTTACGCAGTGAAATAATGAATGGACGCGGCAAATGCATACCCCGTGCAGCCAGAATGCGAGTCAGACGCACCAATGCCCAATCCAGCCAGTTCACGCGCGGTTTTTCGCCCGCCACCTGCGGTTTGCTTTCATCGCCCGCAATATCATTACTCAAGGCGCGCAACACAGAAATTCTCGAACCGTTCAAGACTGGCGCAAGCCCGGCAAAAAGCGGAACCAACAATCCCACTCCAACTTGAACAAAAAACGCGATAGGAACAATACGATACCCCAACAAACCAAAGTTTAGATTATCCGCGATGAACTCTGCCAGCCCGTAAGCTCCCCACCCGCCCAACGGAATGGCGATCAGAAGTGAAAGCACAGCAAACGCCATGATGAGGGTCAGGTACATAAAAAATACCTGTCGATTCCTGCCGCCCACCAACTTGATGACACCAATGTGGCGTAGGTGCTGGCTCAGTAAAGCGCTCAAGGTATTCGCGATCAATGAGCTGGACAGGAACACGATCAGCACACCCAACGCCATCAAAATATACAAGACAGCATTGATGGTGTCCGTCATCGGGTGTTTGTTACGTTCCGAATAGCGCGTGCGGATAACCGTGTTGTCATTCTTTTCGAGCTTATCCTTCAAGTCCGTGCCAATGGTACGGATGTAAGCAAGATCATTGGGAGACTCTGCAACCGTCAGATAAACGCGATTGAACAACTCCGGCTGTTTCAGGGTTTGCAACGTATCCATCACCGTAAAAGCAAAAGGTGGCGCGAGGAAATCGTCTGCGCCGGTGCTGGCATCTTGCACAATACCGACCACTTTCAATTTTTTCGTCGTCCCGTCTGCCAATTCAAAGACGAGATACTCACCCACTGTCACATGGACTTTCTCGACATTCTTTTTATTCAGGACGATCTCATCCTTGCCCGCCTCCGACTCACCCAAAATGGGTACCAGCAAATTGACTTCATTCTTGCTGAAGTCTTCCACCGCGATCAGATCGATAGTCGTCCACTGATCACTGCCTTCAGGGCGGACGCGATAGTTGCTCACACGCCTGCCCTCGACATCTTGAACGCCCTTAAAATTATGAATGGAAGACAAGACATCATCATCAAAATTCGTCATACGAAGTTCGATGTTTGCAGGATTATTCGCTGCGTATGATGCCCCCATATCATTAGAAATGATCTCATACGCGCCGGTGATCACCCCAATAGAAAACACACCCACCGCAATGGACATTACCACCAGCAGGGTGCGCATGATGTTATCCCATAGATCATGAAAAACTTTTCGCCAACGAGGTCGCATATTTCTCTTTCATAGACCAGACAGGTCTTGCAAAGTCCCCAAATGGGGAAGACCTGTCTGGTCTCTTCTTTCTTCTTGTTATTTCAACAGTTCATTCAATTCATTTGCAGAATATGGCTTGACTGTCACATCTTTCAGACCGTCACGCAAATATTGGGTGACACGCTCTGGGTTGATGGCAGATGTGAGCACAACCGTCTTCGGGGCAAGTTTCGCTTTGGACAAGGCAGCCAAGACTTCGTTCAGCGAAGCCGAGGCGATGTTTTCATCCACAAGGATCAGGTCGGCTTCAGGGAATTTCTTCAGATCGGTGGACTGAGTCAACTTGACCTTGGTGTTTTTGAGCATGTGCCCAAGCAGGTTAGCCCAATCGTCATTATCGTCAATGAGTAGGATGCTCTTCACACTGCCGGGCTGAGCTTGCTCAACATCCACGCGACCACGCGGCATGAACATCGCCACAGTCGTGCCTTTGCCTTCTTCACTGACCAGAGCAATATGCCCCTGTGATTGCGAAACGACGTGCATGGTGGCAGGCAAACCCAAACCATGATGTTCAACACCACGAGTAGTGAAGAACGGCGACCAAACTTTTTGCAGAGTGGCATCGTTAATACCTACGCCATCATCTTCGATGGTGATCTCCAACATGCCGCGCTCTTCAGTGGGACGCACATGCACCTTGATCGATTTTGCACCGGCTTCTGCCGCGTTTTGTAAAATATTACCTACGGCGCGAGTCAACTGAGTTGAATCTGCAATGACGTAAGCAGCAGCAGGGTCGATCTCTACTTGTAGTTTGTTCTGCGGGAATCCGCGTTGTAGGGCAGCAGTCTGCAAAACATCGGCAAAGAGCACAGGGCGTGGTTTCATTTCACGCACGGCACCAATCAGTTGCTCTTTCACCTGGATGATCTGCGTTGCGCTCTCAGAGATCATATCGAGGTCTTCCTTAAGCGACTCAAGGTCAACCTTGCCATCGGCGATCTCTTCGCGCAGACGGGCAACTGTCAGCGAAATGGGAAGCGTCTTATTGCCGATCCAGTGAATGGCTTCGGTCGAGGCGGTGGTCAGCGCTTCAAAGACTTTGTTGCGCAGGATCTCGTTATGCGCTTCCTTCAATTCTTCGATCAAATGCGCGTTGTTAATGGCGACTGCCAGATGTTCTGCCATGGTCAACAGCATGGTGATGTCGTCGTCGCTAAAGGCGCGTTCTTCAGAAGATTGAATGGTGACAGCGCCAAGTGTCCTACCGCCATAGATCAGCGGCAATGCCATTTCAGAACGGGTATGCGGCAAATGCGGATTCTTAAAATGCACCCGTTCTTCACCAACATCCAACGCGATGCGCGCTTCACCCATCGCAATGGATGCGCCGATCATGGAGTCTGTACCCACGCGCAATTTGTGACCGTCTGCCAGCATGGCTTTGCCCGCTTTGCCGTACCCAGCGCGCAACACAGCGAATTCGCTTTTTTCATCAAGCAAGAATACGCCCGCATAATACAAACCATACGCTTCACAAATAATGTTGACGGTCTGGGGCAGCAACTGATCGAGATTCAATAAGGAAGCCACTTCCTTACCCACACGGTTAGCAGCCTTCAATAAGCGAGAGCGGCGTTCCTCCTGCCGGTGCAGTTTGGAATTTTGGATCGCCACTGCAAGTTGATCTGCCATGGTTTGCAAGGCATCGATATCTTCTTCGTGGAAAGCGGCTTCTTCAACCGATTGAACCGTCAACGCACCAATCGCCTCTTCCCCAACGATGAGCGGAAGCGCCATCTCAGAGCGAGTCTTGGGCAGGTGCGGATTCTCAAAGAAGACCGCTTCAGACCCGACATCCAACGCAATTCGTCCCTTTTTATTGGCGATGCTTGCGCCGATCATCGAATTGCCGCCAATGGCGAGTTTATGTTCTTCACGCAGCATGGCACGTCCGGCATCACCACGCCCTGCCTTGAGGACAGCATATTGCGTGGCTTCGTCTACAAGAAACACACCAGCGTAATAAAAACCAAACTCATCACAAATGATGTCCACGGTGCGCTGAAACAGCTCATACGGGTCAAGGATCATGGTGATGTTCTTGGCGGCACGGGCAGATGCCTTCAATAACTTTGCATGTCGTTCAATATTATTGGTCATAAGTTCCTCTTTGGTCTCTGGTCCTCAATTATTTTTCATTCAAAATCTTCTGGATCAATTCCACTAGTCCCTGCTCACGCCCTTTTACAAAAAAGGCATTCGCACCTCGTGAAACAGCATCTTTGGCTTTATTCACTTCATCATATGCCGTCAAAATCACCACTGGCAGGTCGGCTTTTTTCTGTTTGAGGTCTGCCAGCAGATCCAGCCCAGCATCATTCTTTGGCACGCCTTCAAACCCCGGCATGTTCAAGTCCAACACGGCAATATCCACGATGTTTATGTTTTGGGCAAAGACGTTGCTCCCAGTTTTACAATTAGGCGCGGTCAAGACATCATATCCAGCACGCAAGAGTGTCTTCTCCAAGCTGCGCTGGATCAATTTTTCATCATCAACTAAAAGAACTGTCGTCATCATTCCTCCGAAATTTTGTACTAGACCTGTCAGGTCTTCATTTACGATTACTTCTCTGCTGGCAAACGCACAAAGAATGTTGCGCCACTGCCATTTACACTTTCCAACCAGATCTTGCCGCCATGCTGATTAACGATCTGCATCACAGCAGAAAGCCCCAAACCCGTGCCGCCCTTGCCGCCTTTGGTGGTAAAGAACGAGACCCAGATTTTTTCTTGAATATCCTTGGGAATGCCAGGTCCATTATCCTGCACCGAGACGAGCACATAATTCATATTATCGTCACCGCGCCCCTTCACGTAAATTTTCGGGTCAGGTGTGTTTGATTGCAACAATGCTTCCCAGGCATTCTTGATCAAATTATTAAAGACTTGTTCTATCTGCCGGGCATCGACATGCGCCAGGGGCATATCCTCAGACCAGGTCAGCATCACAACCCCATGCGGCAGACCCATAGTCATCACCGTATTCGAGATCATCTCGCTAAGTGAAACATTTTCATCATTCCGCTGACGCGCCGGACCGATCAAGCCTTCTTTGATGTCAAGAATGGTCTTGGCACTGTTCTCGGCGATATCCAGATCTTCCAATAATGACTCAACGCTGACCAACGCCTGCAAACGCTTCGGCTGCATCGCGGACATATCTGCCAGAATTTTTTTCAAGTCCAAGCCGGATGCTTCCGCCTCTTCACGGACCGTTTGAACTGCCGCTGCCAACGAGGCATTATCCAACTCTGATTCATTTAACTGCGCCACCAACGCCAGCAGATACTGAACATCTTCACGTGCTCGATTCACACTACCAGGGATCGGCGCCGCCTTATTCCCCACCCAGTGGATTGCTTCGCCTGTGGCAGTAGCAATAGCTTCATAAGTTTTCGTGCGCAATATCTCCGTATTCGCTGATTCTAGTTCACGCATCAACTTGGCGTTATTGATGGCAATTGCCACCTGGTCTGCCATAGTCTGTAACGAAGTGACATCTTCTTCGTTGAATGCGTTGAGGTCCTGGCTTTGAACCGTCACCGCCCCAACGGAGATCGAATTAACGATCAGCGGCAGAGCCATTTCGGAGCGAGTATTCGGCAAAAAGGGATTCTTGAAGCGCGATTCCTCGCCTGCCACATCCAATGCGATCTGCGCTTGTTGAGTCAAGATCGAACGACCGATCATGGATTTTTCATCGATGGGCAATTTGTAATTTGCCTCGAGCATTTTGCGCCCAGCCAAAGCATACCCGGCTCGTAACACTGCCCATTTACGGTCGTCAGAAACCAGAAAAATACCTGAGTAATAAAAATTGAACTCACTACAAATAATATTGACCGTATGCCTTAAAAGTTCGTTCAGATCCAAAATAGAGGTGACCATTTGCCCAACGCGTGAGGCGGTCTCGAGCAGTTTGTGTCTGCGTTCGAGCATGGAGAACATCTTTTGATTTTGCTGAAGCAGATATTTATTACGCTCGACTGTGTTGGTAAGTTGACGGGTCTGATCTTCGATCTTAGTCGCCAATTCTTCCTGATATTCGCGCAGGTAGAGTTCGGCATTCTCCAATTCATCCACTTTGCCGTGCAGGTAATCGTCAACCAGTTCAACAAAATCACCGCCAATCGGCTTCGGGATGAATCCCACCGCACCTGCCGCCAGTGACCGTTCTCTTGCGCCGGGCTTGGTATCCCCTGAAACAACAACGATCGGCGTATAGGGCAGCATTTTCTTCAGGCGAGACGCAGCTTCATTGCTGGTCATCTGTGAAAGATTATTGTCGATCAAGATCAAACTGGGATGCGTCTCCCCCGCCAACCCAAGCCCATCCAACGGATTGGCGGCTTCGAGTACAACGAATTTATAGGCAAGTAAACGCCGCACTAGCGAGCGGGATTCGTCGCTGTCTGCTATGTATAGCAATTGCGGAAGTTTACGGGGGTCAGAATTCATGGATTCCAATTCAAAGTCTATCCACGGCCAGCGCGCGGATCTGCCATACGGTGTTCGTGTAAACGCTTTTGCACAATTTTGCTGATGGCATCAACAGTGACAGGAGATTCATCCATGACGCGGTTGAAGTCTGCGCGCGGAATGGCTACCACTTCCACGGGAGCTTTCCCGGCGCGGACGTTTGCAATCGATTTACCGCCGCGTAACAGTTCGGCTTCGCCAAAGAATTCATCGGCACCCAAACGCGAAAGGATGGTCTCTTTGCTGCGCTGCTTTTGCAGGACAACTTCCACTTCGCCTTTGCGGATGATATAGAAATGACTTAATTTCTCATCCCGTGAGACTATGGTCTCATGCGGTTGGTATATGTGGCGCTCGGCAAGCTTGGTAAATTCCAACATGTGGCGGTGACGAAGTTGCGGCAAACCGCGTGAAATGGTCTCGTCGATTAACTCACCATCAGAGATGATGATGTTGCGGTCTGTGCGTGAGGTCAGAGAGGGATCATGGGTCACCATGACGATGGTCTTGCCTTGTTGCACAAAATGCTCGAACAAACTAATGATGGTATCGGCTGAACGAGTATCGAGGTTACCAGTGGGTTCATCGGCGATCAACAGTGGCGGGTCACAAGCCATGGCACGAGCAATCGCTGCCAATTGCTGCTGACCGGTGGAGACTAGGACTGGCAATTTGTTCGCGAAATTTTCCAAGCCTACCAGAGTCAACAACTCCATGGCACGCTTGGGGCGTTCGTCAAAGTCATACAGGTCAACATAATCCATTGGAAGCATGACGTTTTCAAGCAGAGTCAGCATGGGCAATAATTGAAAGAACTGAAAGACGATGCCTAAATTCTTTCCGCGCCATTTGGAACGTTGGCTTTCACTTACACCAGTGTAAATATCGGTGTGATTGACGATGACTTGTCCCTCGGTGGGATGGTCAATGCCGGTGATCATGTTCAACAAGGTTGATTTACCACTACCAGATTTCCCGACGATAGACACGAATTCTCCGCGGTTGATTTGCAAGTCCACACCTTTGAGAACGGTGAAGACTCCAGCAGCATTGCTGAAGCGTTTGACGACGCCGCGTAATTCAATGATTGCTTCCGGCGTGGCGTCGCTCACTTTTTGCAGGACAGGCTTCGGCTGAGTCCGAGGCGATGATTTCATTTCTTGCGGCTCCTCTTCGGTTTTGCATCCGCTTGGGCTTCGGGCTGCAAATCCCCATCCACAAGAGTCAGGCAGCGGGTAAAGCGACTTTTCAAGCCCATGTCATGCGTGACCATGATGATGGTCTTGCCGCGTTCAGCAACCAGCCGCGAAAAAACATCAAAGATGTGGTCGGCAGTGACAGAGTCTAAACTTCCGGTGGGTTCATCAGCGACGAGAATATCAGGATCGTTGGCGAGTGCACGTGCAATGGCAACACGCTGTTGTTGACCACCCGAAACGAAAGCTGGTAGTTTATCTGCATGTTCTTCGATCTCTACCAGGCGCAACAATTCGAGTGCGCGTTGACGTGACTCGCGTGGCTTGAAGTTACCAGCCAAGTCCATGGGCAGAGTGATGTTCTCAATCAGCGTGAGCATGGGCAACAGTTGAAAAGACTGATACACCACCCCCATCGTTTTGCCGCGCCAGAGCGCTTTATCATCTTCCGTGAGATGATGCACCGACACGCGCTGACCACCGGTATTCACCAGCACTTCGCCGCTTGAAAGTTCATCCACGCCGTTGATCATATTAAGCAGGGTAGATTTCCCTGCGCCAGATTTGCCCACCACACCTAAAAACTCGCCCGCATTCACGGATAGGTTGACGTTCTTTAACGCCGGGAATTCTCCCGCCGCTGTGGAATAGGTTTTGCTAACATTATTTAACTCGACAATAGGTGTGTTCATAAGCTTAACAGCATGATTTTACCCCTATTGTGCAATCGGACGCAAAAGGCTTATTTGCAGTTTAATTTCAATTACTTTGCAAACAAGCCAAAAGCAACCTGGCTGTGTTGCTAACTTCCCCCGCCGTCACTGCCAAGACCGGAAAGTTCCCCAATGAAAGCACCTCGCGCACATTCCCTGCCTTCCAGCGCCTCGGCAAGATGCCCAACGCATTGGATTCGGCATTCAGCACATCTGACATTTGTGCCGGGTCAACCGCAATCTTCGCGGATGACATCACGCCTCGTCCTTGCATCACGACCTGCTCAAACACCCCAGCCACATCCAACGCTGATGGATACACCCAGACCTGCACAGACCCATCCCCTTCGCCCACGAATAACGCCTGAGCCTCGGGCAAGGACAAATTTTGTACCGGGCTTTCTCGATGCGTCACGACCAATAGCTCTTCTTCGCCAACTTGATAAGCTGGTGAAATTAAATTCTCCGGCTCGCCAATACGAAGATAGAGTTCCGGCTCCTCGGCAGTGACGTTGACCGTGATGGATAGATCATTTGCACAAGCAAAGAGCTCATCCATCCACGGCTGAGCCGAAGAAGTGGCGTAGGCGGTAATAACCTGTTGAGATGATGGTTGGGTAGAGGGAGCACAAGAGAGAAAGAAAGATGAAAGAAGAAAGAAAACGGGCACAGTCCATGGACGATAGACAATGAACTGTGTCCGTTTTGTAGAGTCGGTATTCATAAAATAATAGAAGAAGTTACCAATTCTTTAGCAATGCCGTAATCAACTTCACCCGCTGAGGAATGCTGCCTGCAAAGATATATTCACGGTCTGAGTGATAGCCTTCGCCAATTGCACCGAGACCATCCAACACTGGGATGCCAAGCGGCGCAACCAGATTCGCATCAGACATGCCGCCTGTGCCACCTGCTTTGAGGTCAATGCCGATTTGAGCTGCAATCGTCTTGGCTTTGCCAAAGGTGGTTTGCATAAGGTCATCAAAAGGCATGGGACCACGGTTGAGTCCACCAGTCACTTCTACTGTAGTACCTTCCAAGACCGGCTTGAGATTCTGCATTAGCCCATTGATGCGATCCCATTCATTGGGCTGCAAAATGCGGAAGTCTACTTCTATACTACATTCCTCTGGCACGACGTTCGACACCGTTCCACCCTGAATGACGCCAACATTTAACGTGGTTTTCTTTTCATAATCGGTCATCTTTTGAATGGCAAGCACTTGATGCGCCATTTCTTCGATGGCATTGCGTCCTTTTTCATGGTCGCCACCTGCATGAGCGGCACGTCCCTTCACTTTTACAGTGAAACCGCCGCCGCCTTTGCGCCAGGTTTTGAGCGCGCCATTGATCAGCCCAGGCTCCATCACGAATACCAATTCCGATTCTTGCGCCAGTGACTGAATCAATTCCCTCGAAGTCACGCTTCCGATCTCTTCGTCAGAAGTGCATAACAAGGTCAGCGCACGTTCCACGCCTTGGACACGCGCTTCTTCTATCGTTGCCAGTGAGATCACCAGGCTTGCTTTCATGTCCGAAACGCCCGGTCCCGTGATCTTGCCTTCGTCTTCACGATACGGGAAGGTATTAATCGTCCCGACTGGGAAGACTGTATCCATATGACATACAAAAAGAATAGGCTTGCCAGTGCCAGCCCACTTTGCGATCACATGATCGCCAGTGCCTTGATTCGGCACGATTTCAACCTGCGCTCCAAGCTTGCGCGCTTCTTCCGCAACGATAGCGCCGACACGATCCACGGCAGCTTTGTCGTGTGAAGGCGATTCGGTTTCAACCAGTAATTTGAGCAGAGCGTTTGTATTCATAAAGGCATCCTTTTGAATTGACAGTTCATACTTTATTTTAACGGGCAATTAAAACAACAATACCTGCGATCAAACAATAAACGGAGAAAACATAGAGTGAGTGTTTTCGTAAGTATTCAAGCAGCCAACGAATGGCAAACCAACCGACGATCCCTGAGGTGATAAAACCGGTTAACAAGATGGGTAGAAATTCGGTCGTGTTCGGGAGAAGGATTACCTCTACGCTTTCATATAAACCAGCCACGATCAAAATCGGCGCAGACATAAGGAATGCAAATCGCGCTGCTGAAGGTCGATCCAAGCCGCGGAACATCGCACCCGCCATCGTCGAGCCAGAGCGGGAGGCACCGGGGAAGATCGCCAGGACTTGGAATAATCCAACTGCCAAGGCATCCAGCCAGGTGGCAGATTCCAAGGTGCGTGATTTTTTATCGAAGTATTCCACCGCCGCAAGCAGAAGTGCCGTGAATATTAAACGTATCCCCGCCCACAATAAGGGATCGCCTGACATATCCTTTACAAAGCGATTGAGCAGCAAGCCCACCAGTCCGGCGGGAATCGTTGCAATGATTATCAGCCAGCCAAGGCGGGCATGAAAATCTTCAAATGGTTTTCGATTCTTGATGCCAAGAAAAAATGCCTGCGTGATCTGCCAATAATCGCGCCAAAAAAACAATAACAAAGCGGCGACAGTTCCCAGTTGAATAATGACGTTGAAAGAAAAGGTGCGGTCATCCGCAGGCAGACCGAGCAAGTTGGTGGTGATGAACAAGTGCGCCGTGGATGAGACGGGGATGAATTCGGTCAATCCCTGTACGATACCGAGAAGTACTGCATGGAGGAAGGTCATGGTTAATAGAGGATGGTTAATAGAGGATGGTTAATGGAAGATGGTTAATAAGTATCAGGTAATTCATCTGAACTATCGGTCATGTATCTTTCAGTTTCGTCACGAACAGTATATCCAGTTGGAAATTCCTTTTCACCTTGTTTGGAGCGTTTTAGGTATGCAATAAAATTATTAAGTTGCTTTCCAAGCGTTTCTGCGTGAGCAGTTATTCGTTCGCAGACCTCATCGGATAAAAAACCCAGTTCATG
Organism: Anaerolineae bacterium; assembly: GCA_017303655.1. Classification (GTDB taxonomy): domain Bacteria; phylum Chloroflexota; class Anaerolineae; order Anaerolineales; family Villigracilaceae; genus Villigracilis. The sequence continues at coordinate 14,494 of JAFLCE010000031.1, read as the reverse complement.
AGCCAGTGAAATATGACTTTGCACTTCGGTCAATGATCCGCGAGCAATGTAACAAAAACGGGCATTATCCAAATAATGATATCTTCCATGTCCTTCAGCAATATTAGCCGGAATGCTTTGTGCGGCACGTTTTAATTGGGAGACAAGATTCCATTTTTCCTCCGCTGGCAAATGAGGAATGACTTCCTTGTAAATAATCACTGCAAAGTCTTTTGCCCGTACCCAAACATCTAGTTTGTCGAGATTCATTACAGTCATAAGGTCGCTCCATGAACCATTAACTATTAACCATGCTATTTCTTTTCGCATTATTCGACCATTGACTTAGAAGCTCAGGCGCACGTTCTTCAAACGTACCGTCGGCAATGTACCCGCGGATGCGTTCCATCAAGCGGATCAAAGCTCGCAAGTTGTGGATTGAGATAAGAGTCCCAGCCAACAATTCCTTTGCCACGATCAAATGACGGATGTATGCCCGTGTGAAGGTTTGACAGGCATAGCAATCGCAGGTTTCATCAATCGGGCGTTCATCGCGTGCGAAGGAAGCGTTCATTAAGTTGAGTCGCCCATCAGGCGCAAACGCGGAGTGATGGCGAGCCAGACGAGTCGGCAGAACGCAGTCAAAAATATCAACACCGCGCAGTACGCCGTTGATGAGGTCTTCGGGCGTACCCACGCCCATGAGATAACGCGGTTTGTTTTCAGGCAACAAAGGTGTGACGACATCCAGCGTGTCGTGCATCTCTTGCTTAGTCTCGCCAACAGAGAGACCGCCAATGGCGATGCCGGGCGTATCGAGTGAAGCGATGAACTTGGCAGACTCCGCTCGCAGTGTAGGATCCACCCCACCTTGGACGATTCCGAACAGGGCTTGGTCGAGCCGCGTTTTTGCTTTCAGTGATCGCTCCGCCCAGCGATGAGTCCGCTCCATGGCTTTTTTGATATAGGCGTGGTCATTCGGGTCTGAACATTCATCGAATGCCATGATGATGTCGGCGCCGAGATTTTCTTGAATGGCAATCGATTTCTCCGGCGTGAAGCGGTGCGTGGAACCGTCGATGTGACTCTTGAAGGTCACGCCGTCTTCATCCACTTTGCGGGTTTGTGCGAGAGAGAAAACTTGAAAGCCACCCGAATCAGTCAGCATGGGATTATGCCATTGCATGAACTTATGCAACCCGCCCATGTCGCGGACGAGTTCATCGCCGGGGCGCAGGTACAAATGATAAGTATTGCTCAACACTAGTGAAGCGTTGATGCCTTTAAGATGTTCAGGCGTAAGGGTTTTTACAGTGGCTTGCGTGCCGACCGGCGCAAAGACCGGTGTAATGAGGTCGCCATGCGACGTGGAAAAAATCCCAGTGCGGGCGCGGTGATCTTTAGCAGTGATGTTGAATTCAAACATAAAGAGAATTATACAGGATGAAAGCCCTCCCACGAATTGGTATGCCAACTGCCCGCCAATTGGCTCTTTTATGAAAGATTGTCAGTTCATATAATAGGATAAATTTTAATGAGTATCGAGAGAACCCATGACTAATTTCCGCTTCACCCTTTGCCTTGTCTTGATTCTATTTCTGACGGCTTGTGCCGCACCCGTAACCCAAACCACACCCCCCGAGCCGCCGTCTGCCACTGCAACGACTGACAACTCCACACCCACATTGACGGTTACGCCAGATGCCGCGTTGGGTAGAGTAGAAGGCAGGATCACCTGGCTATCTTCTGCTGATTCCGCTACTACGCCGCCCGTGCCCGATGTGACCTTTCAATTGGACCGACATACCGGCGATTATCTCAAGTACAAAGCCCGCTCCGATGCAGACGGTTATTATGCCTTCGCCAATATCGAACCGGGCAGTTATGGCTTTGGCATCTATTTGAATCTACAGATCAAAGAACGAAACTGTGACGCCCCAGAAATCGGTTACAGCACCGATCTGAAATGGGTGCATTACTCCACCTGGAACAAAGTGGACGTGTGGTACGACGTCATCTTTTCAGGCGAAGATTTCACCATTGAGCCCGGACAAACCGTAGTGCTTGACTTTCATTTGAAATGTTCATAAAGAATCCTTAGGAGTGTTGTATGAAAAAAGCAACCTTGATCTTTTTTGTGCTCGGTTTTTTCTTATTCAGCGCCTGTGTAGCAGATACCCAACCGCAAACGTTACCCATTCCAACTCCCATCTCCGTTGAGTTGACCAAACCGCCCGCAGTAGACCCGAACTATTTTCTCACTGCCACCATTGTCCCGTTCTATACCCAGGTTCCGTCCCCCACCTTTGAAGGGATTCCAGCCATCGTCAACATTGCCTTGAACATGGGCGCAGGCGGAGCAGGTTTCTCGGCGAATCTATATGCACAAGAAGTGTATACAGGCAGAACCATCACCATCTTCATGTCGGCTGGTATGCACACAGCCCCGCTGCTGCCCACCTCACCGCCATTGGATATGACCATCCCCGCCCCAGGGACGTATGTCTTCTATGCCCGCTTGAGCAATGCACCCACCGAATATCATTATGGATATACAGAGTGCTTCATTCCTACCGATTGTGTCGGTAGTCCGTTGATCGCCTTGAATGTGAAACCCGGCGAACGCTACACCATTCTCATTGCAGATCGCAAAGCCATTCTGCCAGATAACGATAAGCGCGGGCTACCCGTAACCGTGCCATACGTACTGGTAGAATCTTCTCCGTGAAAACATTGCTTATCCCTTTAGATACGAATGCTACCAAACCACTTTATCTGCAAGTTGCAGATTACATCACCACAGCCGCCCGCAGTGGACAGTTAAAGCCGGGCACACGCCTGCCGCCTTCGCGCACATTAGCTGACCAAAATAACGTCCACCGATCAACCATCATAAATGCTTATCAGGAACTCAAAGCACGCGGTGTGCTGGCATCCAAACAAGGCAGTGGGACGTACATCGAAAATGGATTGAGCGAGAATACAGTGCCGGTCTCAAACATAAAAAAGCCAGAGACGTTGCCAACCGATGAGTTGATCGCAGAGATCCGCCGCATGCATTGGACCGAAGGCATGATCTCGCTTGGGTATGGTCCGCCGTCAGATGAGCTGATGCCCGTGGAGGACTTCGACCGCTCCCGTCAGCGGGTGTTGAGGCGTGACGGAAAAAAGACAGCCAATTACGAACATCCACAGGGATATTATCCACTGCGCCAAGCCATCTGCGCGGACCTCGTCAAGCAAGGCATTCAAGCCGACCCGGATGACATCCTCATCACGAATGGTGTGTTGGAAGGTGTTGCACTCGTCAGCCGTGCGATGGCAGCGCCTGGCGATACAGTGCTGACAGAGTTGCCGCAGTACTTTGGCAATTGGACGAATTTTTCGTATCTCGGTTTGAACGTGCGCGGATTTGACCTGCTCGAAAGCGGACCTGATTTTGAGTCACTCGAGGCGCAGCTTCAAGATGAAAATGACCGCCCGCGTTTCGTCTTCGTCACTGCCGATCATCAAAACCCGCTCGGCACGTGTTGGACGATGCCCGCCCGACATGAATTTTTAAAAATGATGAACAAGTACGACATCCCAGTCGTGGAAGATGCGACTTATCGCGACCTGACCTATGATGGCATGCCGCACACTCCGCTTCGTGCCCTCGACCCGGATGTGATCTATGTGGGGACGTTTTCTCATTCGCTGATGCCCGGTCTGCGCATCGGATTCGTGCTGTGCCGCGGACGTTTGCGCGACCACATTGAAAGACTCAAAGCCATCTCCAGCGGACCGGTCGAAACGCTCAACCAGCGCGCGCTGGCAGATTTTCTTTCTACGGGTGAATATGAACGACACCTCGAACGTATCATCCCCGTCTATCGTTCACGGCGCGATGCGCTCCTGAATGCCATGCAAACCTACTTCCCGCCTGAGTTACGTTGGACAAAACCTAGTGGCGGCTTCTTTGTGTGGATTTGGCTGCCTGAACATATCTCTGCAATTGATTTGTTTCATCGTTCCTTGAAAAAAGGAATCTCGATTGCCCCCGCGAATATCTTCTACCCCGGTCCCTGCCCGCAAAATGCGTTTCGCTTGGCGTTCTCGCATTACCCCGAAGATGTGTTGACAAGGGCGGTAATGGAGATCGGACGATTGTTGTAAAAGAAAACGACGTAGTGTCTCGACGCTCTGTTATTTTGAATGCCTATACTTTGACTTTAGAAAAAAAAACTGACCTGCCAAAATGCTAAATAACCAAAATTCTTTACCAATAAAAACGAACAGGAAATATGACTTTGGAGAACATCTTGCTGGAAAATAAATAAATTATCTTGGCAACGATAATGATTTCTTTTTGAATAAAAACCACCAACTAAAAATTAAGCCTATCAGTACCCCAAAAACAAAACCTAGTTGACCTGTGGCTTCGTAGCCCTGAACGCCATTGAAGACGAATTGCTCAGCATAATTACCGCCGATGAGTGCGCCAATAATCAAGCCAATTACGCCACAGACAAACCCGATAAGGATAATAGCAAAAATTCGAAGCATGGTCTTAGACATTAGAATTTCTCCTTTTGAAAACCAGAACCAAAGTGAACGAAAAAGAAAAACCTGCAAAACCACTGCTAAAAAAGACTTTCGCCAACTTGATAAACTTTAACTTTTGCAGAACCTGATTTGTCTTTGCTCTTGGTTTTGCACTCAACGGTTTGCGGCTTGACCTGAAGTTACCCGCCCCGTCACGTAGACTTGGCGAAGCTGTCCAACTAGAAAAAAGGTTTTGCCCCTGAATTTCAAGTCAGTTGCTGCACACTTTGTTGGGCGGTTTGTTTCAATTAATCACTTTTCGATTCTTGAATTTCACTTCCAATCTATGACTGTCCAACGATAGTCTTGTTTCTCGAGTATTATCTCATCAATTTCAAAATCAAAATATTGGTCAGCATCTTGACATATTTTAAAAAAAGAGACGTATGCCATTCCTTCAAATGAGGAACCGATTGAAACTCCTATTGGATCCAAACTGAAGTCACATTTTATTGGTTCGCGATTTTCCATCCATTCATCGATGCGTTCCCGTTGTGATGGGGCAGATAGTCTATGCGCTAATCTTGAATCATTCTGCATCAATGCTTCTGCAAAATTTCTACTTACATACATATAATTATATTGATTAATATATGGCAACAACATCACTAATAACAGACATAAAGAAATTACTCCCAAAGGAATAGATAACTTTTTTGCTATTTGAATGTATTGATTTGAGCCCTGATGTACATTCATAACTACCCTATTGCATTGGATTGCATTGGATTGCATTGGAAAGACGATTTTTTATTCTTGATGATGCAAGCTACTCGGACCCGCCCAACGGTTTGACGTTACCTACCCCGTCACGCGGACTTGGCGAAGCCGTCCAGCCAGAAAGTAGTTTTAATCCTAACTTTCAAGACAGTTGCAAGTATCTTTACTGCATGCTTTTGGGCAGGTTTATATTGGTTCAATACCAATAATAATCTCGCTTTTCGGTGTGTAGTACACATTGCATCTTTGATCTTGCGGAATAAATTTAGTTGCAAAGAAAGCAACGTCAAAAAACTTCTTAGCTATTCTATAGTGAACTAAATATATTCCTGTGCCACGTCCTCCAGTACTAACCCGAGTATAAATTTGATGAAGAGGTCCTGATACACATAGTACCTTTTCTGATCGAACATCTTCCCACATTGGTAGTGTCTGACGTAACCAGTGAATACCTCCAAATAAACAGAATGCAATCCAAATCAACATGGCAGGAATTGATACAACTTGAGATTGTGTCAAAATCACCCATACAGCACCGACAGCAAGGGAAAATAAAATTATGCAAATGCCGAAGTAAAGAGCCGCCATCATTCCTAATCGTGACCTTTGTAAACCAGACATTTTGCCTTGACGATTCAATTCCAAATCATCTAAGCCAAAAGTACTGACTTCAATAAGTCTCTCAAATAAGCTTTGTTCATCCGGGGAATTGTCAAACATATATCCCTTTGTTTACTGAAGATTTTACTGCACGGTTTGCGGCTTGACCTGCGGTTACCCGCCCCGTCACGTGGACCTGGCGAAGCCGTCCCACCAGAAAGTAGTTTTGATCTTAACTTTCAAGACAGTTGCTGCATGCTTTGTTGGGCATCGGTTTGAAAACTCCAACTCTGCTTTCATTTTATCCGAACACCGCAAAAAGCAATTCCCTTACAGAAAGAATAGATTGCTTTGCATTGCCTTTGTACGGATGAATCAAGTGTTTACTTGGGGTTAAAATTTCCACAACTCTAGAATCTCCGCCAAGATTAGCCATTACAGGGTCTTTACGTTCCAAATTGCTATGGGCACGGTCATCGCCATATTCTTTAATTTGTTTAGCCAATGCTACGATTTTACTTTCAATGTTTACTTTTTCGCACTCACGAATAATAACTCCAAGAGTCCCGTTTTCTAAAGTCTTGCCTGTTGTTGTGTGATAAACGACTCGTAATATTTTTTCTGCGATTGCGCGACAACCCATAATAGAAATTTGAGACAATCCATATCCATAGGCATAAACAGTCTCATGCCAGAGAATTAAGACTGAGTATTTAATGGAGTTTATAGAATCACTCGAGCTTAGGTCGATGGGGAAAAGTTTAGGAAAGGCTGACGAGTAATTTTCCAGCCCAAGAAAAACCATTCCGCCCAGCTCATCAAGATTACTGTCCAAATTATCCTTAGACTGATTATCTTCCATTTTATTTTTTACCTATTTCATCGCCAAGATGCCTAACGGTTTGACGTTACCTGCCCCGCCACGTGGACCTGGCGAAGCCGTCCAACCAGAAAATAGTTTTGTTCTTGACTTTCAAGACAGTTGCTGCACGCTTTGTTGTCTGGCTTTTATGGGCTGAGAAAATCATCTATCTCATTGAAGGTTAATTGTATCAACCCCGTTCCGTCAATATTAATTCTGTATATTTCAAAATCCCCATCTCGGTCTGATTGAAAGAATATTATTTTCCCATTGCTAGACCAATGTGGGTTTGAATCTGTTGCTGGATCATCTGTAAGGCGACTAGGTTGGCTGCCATCGGGGCTCATTATATAAATATCTAAACCGACTCCATCTCTATCTGAATTAAAGGCAATGTATTCCATAGTTGGTGAATAGGATGGCGAGCCTTCAAACGCTAAACTATTTGTTAAGTTTACCTCATCAGAACCATCGTTATTCATTTTGTAAATTTCACAATTACCATCTCTATCTGAACAAAAAGTAATTTCTGAGCCGTCAGATGCCCATGAGGGATAAAGGTCTTTGTATGGGTTATCAGTCAATTGCTGCATATTTGTGCCATCGAAATTCATAACATAAATATTAGGGCTGTCTTCATCGCCATGTACAAATGCAACTTGGTGATTATCGTAAGATAGTGCAGGATTAACGTCATAAGTTAAGCTGTCAGTCAATCTTGTTAATTGTGTTCCATTAACCGTCATTCGATAAATTTCATAATTTCCATCTCTAGTGCTTGTAAACACAATCCATTTTCCATCGTGAGAGATTTTTGCATCTTTGTCGTCTACATAATTGTTGAATGTAAGACGCTTCTGGTTTTTCCCGTCTTCGTCCATTACATAAATTTCGAAATTACCATCGAGGAAAGACTCATATGCGATTTTTTTAGGGCGCGTTAATACAACTATCAAAGCTACAACCAATAAGATTGAAAACAAAATCAAATAAAGTGTGATGTTGTGTTTTTTAGCGGGTAATTTTTCTTGAAATTCCTTCATATTTCCTCCTTGGTTTAAGGCGAAGCCAGCCAACTACGCTTTAACGGAACCGTTCGGCGAAACATACTGTGTACGGATGAGTAAATTATACGTCACCCCGACTGAAAAGGAAACAGAAAATTCCCACAAAATCCACCATCGCATCCCCTAAGGGACTATACGACATCACTTCGGCAACAAAGCGTAGACTTCTTCACATAATCCCTTCAACAAAGTCACCGCTCGCTCTATCGCTTCGGGAGAAGCATCTAACAACCTATAAATCTCGTTTACCCGGTTGCGAAAGTCGGCAGGCTTGATCGCAAAACGGTCGGTGATGGCAAGCGCGCCTTTTTCGTTCATCCAATATTCTTTATTCAACGCAAACAATACCTGCAACATACACATCACCGCGCGAAAGCAACTCCCCGCCGCATAGTTCACGTCCGCTCGTTCGATGCTTTTCTTGGCGATCCCCACCGAGAAATCAATCTCCCATGCAAAGCTGGAGAAGATCGCTTTTTGCAACGCCTCGGGGTACGGAGTGACTTTGCCCTTCAACTCCGCGATGATTCCTTCTGGGTCATATAAAGGTTTGCAAAGCGCCACCTCTCCCAAATAAATAGACGTGACAAATCCATGCGGATGCCCGCCCTGGTAGAAAATTTCCACTTTGCCATTCAAGCAGGCATCAATGTAGGTCTTGATTCTGTCTAAATCCCTGTACAAAAAATCCACAGGCAGAGACTGAATCCGCAGCCAGCCACCGCCATTAATCCACGGACCCCACCCGCCGATGCCCGTGATGACGTCCGCGCGCTGTTCGTCGTCGAGTTTGGCCGCAACCTTGCCCAAGGTATCTAAATCTATTGGCTGGCTTGGGTCGTAGTAAATCCCCAAGTCAACATCGGAAGAAGGCGTATGCGTCCCTCTGGCGCGAGAGCCGCCCAGCACGATCGCTTTTACACCTGAAACTGTTTTGATCTCAGCGACGATACTTTGAATGAGAGAGTCTGTATCCATGTTATTTTTCAAACCGCTACAAATTCCACAGTCGCATCCCGTGAAGGACTGCGTGACCTTTCCTTATCATCTTAATTTAAATTTGTACGGGAGCGCTTCGCCAGTTCTTGAATCGTAGCAGTGATGATCTTTTCAACCTCGTCGAGAGACTGCCCCGTTTTAGTCGAAATCTTGCGTACCAACTCATCCATGCCCGCTTTATTGCCAGTCATTGCCATCAGAGCGAACAGCCACTCTTCCACGTTGATTTCTTCTTCATCATTCTCATCGTCAAATTCGGGGGGTTCGTTTTGCATGGTTCCTCCATGAATTACATAAAACTGCTTCCAGCATAAATGATAAAAGGTCAAACCGCTACAAATTCCACAGTCGCATCGCGTAAAAGACTACGCACCAATCACTTCTCTTCGTGTTCTTCCAAACTCGTCAATAAAAGATCCAACGCCCCTACCGATATCTGCAACTCGCGCAACGAAATCCCCAACGAGACGATCATCAAGACCAACGCAATCCCAAAACTCCACGCCCCGCCGTCTGCCCAACCTGCAAACAGAGCGAACATACTCACCACACACATCAACAAACTAAGCACACCCGCGATCTGCATATTGCGGATCAAATACACGCGATAACGCAGGTTATCGATCTGCGCCAGCAGATTCTGGTCCTGGCTATCATGATAACGGTCATTCAAATTACGGATGATGGTCGCCAGAGTCAAAAAACGATTCGTGTACGCCAGCATCAACAACGACACGGTCGGGAAGAGCAAAGCCGGAGTGGTTAAAGATAAAGGTTCCATTGAATAAAGTCCCCTCTACAATAAACCGATAATGACTTTATTCGGGCGCACCAACAACATCGGCACGCGCAAATTAAATTGCGGAAGATACGGGTTGGTGATCTCCGCATCATAAATAGACATCCAGGCTGCATTCATCACATCCAGGCTGGCGGCAAAATCAGTCGCAGTCGAAATCCGCAGAAAAGACTTCATCACGAAAGAGCCGGTCAGAACCTGCACCGATTGCATCTTGCGATTCGCCTCCGCTGGGTCATAATCCAATGGCTCTTGCGCGGGCGGCGCAAGGTGAAACCCCACGATCTCAGGTGTAGAAATGAACGCCTCATCCTTGGTATAGGTCTTGGGCGGCGAACCCGCCAGTTGGATCAAATGCACATTGTATAAATGAATAAAATTCGGCACCCCTTGAGTCCGTGGCCAAATGCTCACCCGCATACTCTCGCGTAAAACCACATCCCCGCGTATCAACATCGACTGGGTATACACCATCACGGTCGAAGCTTTTTCATCCTGTGCAAGTTGTTTCATTGTGACTCCTGCACAAATTATACAACACCCTTCCTTTCGACTTTGGTCTCGTTTATACTGCTTTCACTTAACATGCCACAAGATAAAAATTGGAACATCTCGCCTCGCATCTCGTCCGAAGCTGATTCAGCCCTGGCGGCTTTTCCCCCGCTGTTACGGCAAGTGCTATTCAACCGCGGCTTCGCCGACGACCCAAGCGCGCGTGCGTATCTACGCGGCGAACCCAACAGCAACACCGACCCATTTCAAATGACAGACATGCGCGAAGCAGTGGAACGCATCCGTTTCGCGATCACCAATAATGAACCCATCGCCATCTACGGCGATTATGACGTGGACGGAGTCACAGCCACAGCATTGCTGGTTGAAACGCTCAAGAAACTCGGTGCCGATGTGCGCGGCTACATTCCCAACCGCTTCGATGAAGGCTATGGTCTCAACAACAATGCTTTGGATGAATTGAAAGCAGATGGCGTGAAGCTGGTCATCACTGTCGATTGCGGCATCCGCTCGCCTGCCGAAGCGCTTCATGCTCAATCTCTGGGCTTGGATCTCATTATCAGTGACCACCACCACCCCGACGACGAAAACCTTCCCCAAGCATTCGCCGTGATCAACCCCAAACGTCATGGCGATATTTATCCTGATAAAGACCTGGCAGGTGTGGGCATTGCCTATAAGATCGCTGAAGCCTTGTTGTCAAACGATGGTCCATCGTCAGTGGTCAATGGTCAAATCCTCAACTCTTTACTCGATCTCGTAGCCCTCGGAACTGTTGCAGACCTTGCTCCGCTCGTGGGTGAAAATCGAGTACTCGTCAAAAAAGGATTGCGCCAAATGCGGCAGACCATACGGCAGGGCTTATTCTCACTGGCAGCCGTCTCGGATGTAACGCTCTCCAAAGTCAATGCTGGCAACATCGGCTTCATGCTGGGTCCGCGCTTGAATGCAGCCGGACGATTAAAAGAAGCCTTGGCTGCCTTCGAGCTATTGACCACCACTGACGTTTTTCGAGCAGGCGAACTCGCTCAACAACTAGATATGCAAAACCGTGAACGTCAACGCATTACCAGAGACATGCAAACCCGCGCCGAAGAAATGGTCATGAGTGAAGACCCCAATGCCTATTTATTCTTCGCCGCACATGAAGATTTCAACTCGGGTGTGGTCGGACTCGCCGCCTCACGCCTCACGGAAAAATATTACCGCCCTGCCATCGTCGCTTCCAAAGGCGAAGAAGAGACCCGCGGCTCCTGCCGCTCCATCCCAGAATTTCACATCACCGACGCGCTTGATCAATGTGCAGACTTGCTCGTCCGCCATGGCGGTCACGCCGCGGCGGCAGGCTTTACAGTTAAGAATGAAAACATCCCGGAATTCGTCGCGCGATTAAAAGCCATCGCGACAGAAAAGCTATCAGGAACCGAACTCAAACCCACCGTTACAGCCGATGCGGAAGTTTCTTTATCCGAAATGCGCCCTGAAGTCTACGAGAAAGGCTTGAAGTATCTCGAACCGACCGGCTACGGCAATCGTGAAGCCTCGTTCGTGGCGCGCAATGTCAGAGTCAAAAGCTCGCGCATTATCGGCGCAGATGGTAAACATTTGAAAATGTCATTAGAAGATGAAAAAGGCATCGCTCACGATGCCATCGGATTCCGGCTGGGCGAATGGCACAAAACCATGCCAGCCCGCGTGGATGTTTTATTCACGTTTGAGCCCAATGAATACAACGGGCGCGTGACCTATCAATTGAATTTGAAAGACTTAAGAGCAACTGGCAACTAAAAAAGAGACAGCCGCATGGCTGTCTCTTTCTATTATTTCTGCATCGGGAGTTTTGCACGCCGCCAGGCGAGCATACCACCTTGCACATTGAATACGGTGAAGCCTTCTTTCGCCAATGTTTTCGCTGCAGACGAACTACGACTCCCCGATGCACAGATGCAAACGATCTCTCGTCCTTTGGGCAGTTCGCTCATTTTTCTGGGCAACTCATTGAGCGGCATCAACTTCGCTCCCGTGATGTGACCGGTGCGAAACTCTTCAGGTTGCCGAACATCCAAAACCAGCGGGTGTTTCCCAAATTTCAATTTCTCGTTCAATTCTTCTGCGGTGATACTTGGAACTGACGGACCAAACAGATTAGATAGAAATCCCATATGATACTGCCCTCCATGGCAATTGTTTTTTTCTTCGTCATTGCGAGGGCGTCTTTGTTCTTCGCCCAAAGCAATAACGAAATTTATTTCCTATTCAACTCCTCCGCCCGCTCAGGAATTGTAAAATTATTGATCGTAGTTCGGTCCACAAGCCCGGGGAAAAAGCGATTCATAAACACAGTCACGCTCCATAGCCAGGGAATGATCCACATGCGGCGCGGATGGCGCACCAGTTTTACCACAGCTTTGCCAACCTGTTCTGCCGTAAGCAACATGAACTTGGGCGTGGTGGCGTTGGTCTTGCGCTTGATGCCAGCATGTGCCGTGAACTCTGTCACCACACCACCGGGGTAGATCAATGAGACGTCAATGCCCCATGGTTTGACCTCGCGCCGCAAGGCTTCAGAAAATCCATGCACCGCATGTTTCGAAGCCGCATAAATGGAGTATGTCGGCGTTGCCACCAATCCAGCCATGGAACACATATTAATAATACTACCGCCGCGCTGTGCGATCATCACTGGCAAGACCTGCCACGTGGTTTGAATCACGCCCATCACATTCACATCGATCTGTGCCTGAATATCTTTTATGGGGTCCAAGTTTTCCAGCCAATCCAAACGCCCAAACCCGGCATTGTTCACCAATACATCGATCCGCCCAAATATTGCAATGGTATCTACTACAAGTTTTTGAATATCTTCAAGTTTAGAAAGGTCGGCTTGCACCACGTATGCCTGTGCCCCAGTGTTCATGGCGTCGATCTCTTGTGCAAGCGTTTGCAGTTTATCCACCCGGCGGGCAGCGAGCACCACCTTTGCACCTTCATGCCCAAACTCACGGGCTGTAGCTTCTCCAATCCCTGATGATGCGCCAGTCACGATCACGACTTTACCTTTAATGTCCATTTGATTCTCCTTGATAATCACGGACCCCAGCGGGGTTGATAATCGCAGTAATCATTGCTCGTTAATCGGCGAACATCCGAACCATCCACGCGCATAATGTAGATCTCACAGCCATTGTCCACGCGGTAGTTATCATAATAAGATGTGAACGCCACCCACTGACCATCTGGCGAAATGGATGGTCCTTGCGAGTTGCCGCCTGTCGGAGTCAACATGCGGGTATTTGACCCATCGGAATTCATGATGTAGACGTCACGATTCCAAGGCGCACCGGAATAGGTGACAATGAACTGACCATCGGGCGACCAATCGCTTCTTCCCCGTATCGCGGGCAGGTCGCTGATCTTTAGCAGTTCACTCCCGTCAGGCTTAACTCTATAAAGCTGAATCGGTCCCTGCATGTCGGAGGCAAATAAGATGAAGGCACCATCTGGCGACCAGGTTGGGTCCCAGCCGAAAGCGTTGGGCACCGAGCGAGGGTTTGTCCCATCACGATTCATCAACCAGATCTGATTCGAACTCGCAGTAGAAAGTTTGAATGCAACCATCGAACCGTCGGGAGAGATTTCAGGTCCGTTGAGGTTGCCGAGACGGTCTGTTAATTGTGTAACGATTCCGCTCGTGATATCCATTTCGTAGATCTCGTAAATATTCGGTTCTCGAAAAGCGGCATAGACGAGGTTCTTTCCATCTGGAGATAAAGATGGATAATAATGTTGACGGGTGTTATCGGTGGTCAGGCGCTGAAAGCCCGAGCCGTCGGCATTGATGATGCAGACTTGATTACTCGCCTGCGCTTTGAATAGTTGACAGACAAAGACAATTTTACCGGTCGGTTCGTTTGTGAATTGGTTTTGGGGAGGAGCATCAACTGGCAGCGGGGTGGCAGCTGATAAAGTGGCAAGCAGGTCTGGGGTTGGGGCTGATGCGGCGGGGATATTGCAGGCAAAGATAACGATGAATCCAAGCATCCATATAAGGAAGGAAGGTCGTTTCTTCATCTTCTGCATATTAGTAAAGCACCTCAGGCTGGTCTATAAGCCGCATTCTGTCCAGTGGATCGCTCCACTTGGGCAATCATCTCTCTGGGCGGAGCGTCGCCGCTCTGCTCGATGCAGCCTACCCGGGACTGGCCCAACCCACAAGAGGGAGGGCACGTATGGAGGCGAGCAGCCTCCCATCGTCCACAGACGAAATCGTCCCTGCTTGGCCTTGCTCCCGGCGGGGGTTACCTGGCCACGCACATTACTGCGCGCGCCGGTGGTCTCTTACACCACCTTTTCACCATCACTGCCCGAAGG
>JAFLCE010000030.1 GCA_017303655.1 Anaerolineae bacterium | reverse complement strand
CCGAAACTAAGGAAGCTGTCCTGCTCGCCATCAGCACCTTGGACAAGGCTGCGGAAAAAGGCGTGTTCCACAAGAACACTGTCGCGCGCCGCAAGAGCCGTCTCATGAAGGCTCTCGCCGCGTTGACCCAAAAAAGCGCGTAAGTTTGCATCGAAGCCGGAGCGGGAGTCGTAAGACTCCCGTTTTTGTTATACCCATCACGGGTACTTTATGGCAACCGTCATCTTCATCAACGGCACCTCATCCTCTGGCAAAACTTCCCTGCTGAAACTTTTGCAAAAGAAACTGCCAGAACCGTATCTAGATATGGGCATCGACAAATTCATTTGGATGCTCCCCAGCCGTTACCTTGAACGTCCGCTTTGGGATGAGGTGCTCGGAAAAGCGCTTCATTCTGGACCTGTAGGCTGGTCGCTGTTCTCGGGCATGCACCACGCCATAGCCGCTGCCGCTTCGCGCGGAAATAACATCCTCGCCGATCATGTCTTCGTCGAAAAAGCCTGGGTGGATGAATGTGCTACATTATTCGCTGACATCAATGCCTACCTCATCGGCTTGACTTGTCCACTCGACGTGCTCGAACAACGCGAGAAAGACCGCAAAGACCGCACCCTTGGGCAAGCTAGATTGCAATATGATGTAATCCATAAATACACAAAATATGACCTTGAATTAGATACCTCCAAATTGACGACCGAAGAGTGTGCAGAAAAGGTCATCGAACGACTGAAGTTACCACCTACCGCCTTTAAGAGTCTAATCCCGCAGGGATGACAGGATTCTAGCAACAAACAAAACCTATATCACCCCTTCGGGGTTGGAACGACACAATCCATTAATCTATAATCATTCCACGCCTTCGGCGTTGAGAAATTCACAACCTACATTCATTTCGTTTCGGCATTGAAAGTAGATATAATCGAGAAAACTTATCCGCAGGATCGCTACGCTATGTTTCAAAAAGAACAGCAACTCATCGAAGAAAAAGTTAAAGCATTCTGCAAAGCCAATGATATTGCGCTTGCAGAATTAAAGTGGCAACCCATCCCCTTCTCGGGTGAATGGGGTTTTGCTACATCCTTCTTTCAGACCGCAGCCAATGAAGCGAAACTCGGCAAAGGGAGCAAGCTTCCAGTGCCGCAAAAGGCTCAAGAAATTGCCGAGCAGGTCAAGGCGCAGTTGGGAAGCGTGCCCGGGATCAGTCACATCGAAGCGGTGAAAGGCTATCTCAACGTCTACTTTAAGACATCCGATTATGCACTTCGTGTTGTGGATGAAGTTCTAAACAAGGGCGTGGAATTCGGGCGCGGTGGGGCAAAATCGGAAACGGTGATGGTTGAATATGCCCAGCCGAATACGCATCACTCTTTCCATATTGGACATGCCCGCAATACCATTTTGGGTGAAGTGCTGGCAAGGCTGGTAGAGTTTGCAGGATTTAAAACCATCCGCGCCTCGTACCCCGGTGACTTGGGCTTGGGTGTCATCACCGTGATGTGGATCTACGAAAAGATGTACAAAGGGCAGGAACCTGAAGGCGTGCATGAGCGCGGACAGTGGATGTTGAAACTGTACGCCGAAGCCACTGCCCTGCTTGAAAAGAAAGAGAATGAAACTCCTGAAGAGACGGCGCAGCGCGAAGCCTACGAAGCCGAACGCCGCGAGATGTATCGCAAATGGGATGCAGGCGACGAAACCGTGCGCGAACTCTGGCGCGTGACCCGCGAATGGAGTTTGGAAGAATTGCGCGATATTCTGGACATGCTCGATGTTAATATCGATGTCTGGTTCTACGAAAGCGAAGTGGACGAGCCCTCGAAGGCGATCATCAACGAACTCATCGAACGAAAGATCGCCGATGATGAGCGTGCAACGGGCGGACCCGTCATTGTGAAGATCGATGAGAAGCTTGGTCTCACTAAAGATAAATACCGCACAGCGGTTGTTTTACGCAATGATGGCACATCGCTCTACCTCACCAAAGACCTTGCGCTTGCAAAGGATAAATTCGAGAAGTATCACGTGGATCGTTCGATCTACGTGGTGGACTTCCGCCAGAGCCTGCATTTCCAACAGGCATTCAAAATATTAGAGATGTGGGGTTTCAAACAAGCAGAGAAGTGCTATCACCTTTCGTATGGGTATGTAACCCTGCCCGAAGGTGCGATGTCTTCTCGCAAGGGACGCGTGACTCTCTTTAAAGAAGTCTACGACGAAGCTGTGAAGCGTGTGCTCTCGGTCAATGCTGAGAAAAGCGTGGAGATCGCGCCCGAAGAGCGCGAGAAGATCGCCCAACAAATCGGCATGGGGGCATTGGTCTACTCCTTACTATCAGTCGACAATAACAAAGATATCGTCTTCGACATCAATGAAGCGCTTTCGTTCGATGGACGCACCGGTCCATATATTCAGAATGCGTATGTTCGCGCCAACTCCATTTTGAAGAAGGCTGGCAGTGTGACGAATGCAACCTTCGACTACGAACTTACAAAGCAAGAAATCGAGCTCATCGAGCAGATGTCGCAGTTCCCGCAGAAAGTCCAGCAGGCGGCGGAGGAATATCGTCCACTCATCATGGCGACCTATGCCTACGATCTGGCGAATGCCTTCCATTCTTTCTATCATGCGGTGCCGGTGCTGCAAACCGAAGATGAAAAAGTGAAGAACGCCCGTCTGCGTTTGGTGGCGGCGGCAAAGCAGGCAATTTCCAATGCGTTGAGATTGCTGGATATTCAGTCGCCGGATGTGATGTGAAGTAAAGAAAGAAGAAAGAAAAGAGGGGAAAGAAAGTGGAAAGTGTAGACAGGCTGAGCATTTTGCTCAGCCTGTTTTTTTATCTGCAAGTGTCATGCCAAAATAAGGCTAAACGTTACTTCACCTCAGAGAGAATTTCACGTAGATTAGATATTAACTATCGTAAATGTCATTGTGGGTAAAAACGGAGGTCTCAAATCCCAAGCCGAGATTTTCCGGACACTGTCCTCACCGTGACATGCACAGGAGTTTCCTATGCCGATCAAAACCATCATCATGGGCGCCGCAGGGCGCGATTTTCACAACTTCAATACATTTTTCAGAGGGAATAAGGATTACGAAGTTGTAGCTTTTACCGCCACCCAAATCCCCGACATTGAAGGACGCGTCTACCCGAAAGAGTTGGCTGGGTCGCTGTACCCAAGCGGAATCCCCATCCGAGCCGAGGAAGAGCTGCTCGACCTCATCAAAAAGTATGGCGCGGAACAAGTTGTCTTTTCATACAGCGATGTGCCGCATGAATATGTGATGCACAAAGCCAGTATGGTCAATGCCGCCGGTGCGGACTTCCGCATTATGGGCACGAAGAACACGCAGATCAAGAGTACGAAGCCGGTCGTATCGATCAGTGCCGTTCGGACGGGATCAGGCAAAAGTCAGACCACGAGGCGCGTGGCAGCCGTCTTGCAAGAGATGGGCTACAAAGTCGCCGCCATCCGTCACCCGATGCCATATGGAAATCTTGTCGCGCAGGAAGTACAACGCTACGCAACATATGACGACCTCGACGAATATCAATGTACTATTGAAGAGCGCGAGGAATATGAGCCGCACATTGACAGCGGCGTGATCATTTATGCCGGTGTCGATTACGAGAAGATCATCCGCAAAGCCGAAGCCGAAGCGGATATTGTATTGTGGGACGGCGGCAATAACGACTTCCCGTTCTATGTTCCCGATTATCAGATCGTGGTCGCAGACCCGCATCGCACCGGACACGAATCGACATACTATCCCGGCGAGACCAACGTCCGTATGGCAGATTGTTTCGTCATCAACAAAGTGGATACCGCCGATGCAGAGAATGTCATCAAACTTCGTGAGTCGCTCCGCAAATTAAACCCGACTGCTGTGCAGATCGAAGCCGCCTCTCCCCTCTTCGTGGATGACCCTGATGCTATTTTTGGCAAGCGCGTGCTGGTCGTGGAAGATGGTCCGACACTCACTCATGGTGAGATGGCATATGGCGCTGGTTACGTCGCCGCCCGCCGCTTCGGCGCGAAAGAGATCGTGGATCCACGTCCGTTTGCAGTGAAGTCGATTGCAGCAACATACCTAAAGTACCCGAAGACAGGTCCGATTTTGCCAGCCATGGGATATGGCGATGCGCAGACCAAAGACCTCGAAGAGACCATTAATAAATCCGATGTCGATATGGTCATTATCGGTACACCCATCGACCTTTCGCGCGTGATGAAGATCACGAAACCGACTCAGCGAGTGAGGTATGAATTGCAGGAGATCGGCGTGCCTACGTTGAAAGATGTGCTGATGAAGAAGTTTGGGAAGAAGAAATAAGAGATTAGTCGGTTTGTCGAGAGGCAAACCGACTTTTATTTAACGGGCAGCACATGCATATTGAGGCGCTTTCTTGCTATAATTGGCTAAGGATGATCTTGTCAGAAAATAAATCTATCACAATAGGCATATCTTATGTCGAATACCCCGAACAAGTGGATGTTACGCCATAATAATCAAAGGGAAGAAGAAAAGAGACTGGCGCGAATCCTGCTGATCATTATCCTGATCTATTGGGTGGGAAGTGGCTTTATCCTATTTATGGATTTGGTATGGGGGGATTACTCTCTTTGGCTTTTAATTACCTCAGGCTGCATTCTACAACTCATTCCCATGGTCCTTCTGCGCCAAGGAAAACTTTCTGAAAGCAGTCTGGCGACGGTTGGCATCTATATAACGTTTATCACCATCGCCGCAACTCTGGGACAGGGGATTCACGACTACGCACTGATTGTTTATCCCGTCATGATCATGTTCGCAGGGCTGGCTCAAAAACGTCGCGGTATGATCTTTGCAACGGGATTAACTCTTGTAGGAATCACTTGGCTGACATTTGGGGATATTTATGGGTTATACAATCCAAAAATCGACTCACATGCCACACTATTCGACTATGTCATTTTGATCATTATTATCATTATTTCCAATGGAGCTGTTCATCTTTTGATAGAGCATCTCAATTATACAAATACGCAATTGAAAGTAGAGCTTGAAGAAAGGCATAAAACGGAAGAAGCGCTAAAGCAAAGCAGGGAAATGTACCGTCTATTGGCAGAAAATGTATCGGATGTGATCTGGATATATGATGTTATTGAAAATCGCACCCGTTACATCAGTCCATCCGTGGAGCGGTTAAGAGGATACACGCCAGAAGAGGTCATTGCAGGCAACATGGAAAACGCCCTGATGCCAGCTTCTTTCCAATACGTTCAAAAATCGATTGCTTCGCGATTAAAGGATTTTCAAAGTGGGCATCGGGCATTTTATGTGGACGAACTGGAACAGACTTGCAAGGATGGCTCTACAGTCTGGACTGAAGTTACAGCAAATTTTCAGATCAATCCTGAAAATGGGCATATCGAAATTTATGGTGTCTCGCGCAACATCAACGAAAAAAGGCAAGCAAGAGAAGCCTTGCTTGCCAGTGAAGAGCGCATCCGTCAATTGGTTGGCTCAGCGCCGTATTCGATCTTTGGCATTGACCAGGACGGTACGATTAACTTCGCCAATACGGAAGCATCCAGTTTGATAGGATACTCCACTAATGAACTTGTTGGAAAAAATGTGGACGAATTGTTGCCAGATCGTTTCCAAGAATTCCATGCTGCCCACCGAAATGGATATAGCGAAAAACCCTTTATTCGTCAACTTGGAACTGGGATCAACCTACTTGCTAAACATAAAGATGGCAGAGAAATTCCAGTGGATATCAAACTTAGTTATTACCACTTCGAAGACTCGCTTCATATCATCGCTTTCATGCAGGATATTAGTGAACGCAAGAAAGCAGAAGAACGTCTGCGCGATAGCGAAGCTCGTTTCCGATTGCTATTTGAAACTATGGTGCAGGGAGTTGTATTTCAATCCAAAATCGGTGAAGTCGTACTGGCAAACCCCGCTGCCGAACGTCTTCTGGGGCTCACCAGCGACCAAATGCAAGGGCGCACCTCTATGGACCCACGCTGGAGAACCATATACGAAGATGGCAGTGACCTACCCGGGCAGGAACACCCAGCTATGATCGCGTTGCGCACCGGGCAGGAAGTTCGAAATGTCGTCCTGGGAGTATTCAATCCACAGATCAACGACTACCGTTGGATCATTGTTCATGCCGTCCCGCAATTCAAAAACGGCGAAGAGGAACCCTACCAGGTGTATACGACATTCGATGATGTGACAGATCGCAAGCGGGCTGATCAGGCTTTGAAAGCTAGTGAAATTCGTTACAGGTTGTTAGCGGAAAATATTTCAGATGTGATCTGGATCCTCGATATCAACAAGATGCGTTTCCGATACGTAAGTCCATCCGTCGAAAGGTTGCGGGGATATACAGTTGACGAAGTACTTCAGCAAGATCTTTCAGAAGCACTAACACTGCAATCATTCCAATTACTTCAAGAAAAGCTTCCAACCTATGTACAGGAGTATCTGGATGGCAAGATAGGATTTCACATTAACGAAGTGGAACAACCCTGCAAAGACGGTTCCACGATATGGACAGAAGCGACTACAAGTTTCCGTTTCAATGAAGACACCTCGCATTTGGAGGTATACGGCGTCTCACGAGATATTACAGAAAGAAAATTAAATGAGCACCTGTTGATGCAGGCGAACAAACAATTGCAAAACCATGTAAAGAAAATCGAACAGCTTCGCAATGAGTTGCAGGAACAAGCCATCCTTGATCCATTAACAGGGCTTTACAACCGCCGCTATCTTGCCGAATTTCTCGCACACGAGTTCAAACGTGCAGAGCGTGAGAACATCCCAATCAGCCTTCTTATGATGGACGTTGACCATTTTAAGAATATCAACGACTCGTATGGACACAAAACCGGCGATAAATTCCTGATTGCCATTGCAGATCTTCTAAAGAACAATAGCCGGGGTTCAGATATCGCCTGCCGTTATGGCGGTGAAGAATTCCTGTTGGTCTTGCCAGGGACAGATACCCAAGCTGCGTATGATCGTGCCGAACAGTTTCGAACTCAATGTACTCAAATCTATATTCAATACGAAACAAAGAACATCAATATTACAGTCTCAGCAGGGATTGCCACCTACCCCAGTCATACAGAGATGGCAGAAGATTTGATCCACAAAGCAGATAAAGCACTTTATCATTCCAAGCAAAATGGAAGGAACAGAGTGATGATATGGGGAGAGATACAGAAAGAGAGTCCTACCTAAAGGTCAATCAACCGATAACACTCGCATCAACACTTTCCGTCTGTGCGGGCGGGCGCGATGCTCGAAAATGTAAATTCCCTGCCAGGTTCCCAGCGAGAGATCGCCGTCGTCAACAGGAATGGTGAGGCTAGTATCGGTCAACATCGAGCGGATGTGAGAGGTGGCGTCGTCGGGTCCTTCCAGATCATGGGTGTACCAACTGTCCCGTTCGGGCACGAGGCGTTCCATGAAAGTTTCCAAATCGGCGCGGGCGGTTGGGTCCCAGTTTTCGCTGATGACCAGAGAGGCGCTGGTATGCTGTAAAAACAGGAAGCACATGCCCTCACGTACACCCCACTCCTTCAACTGCGTGCGAATAGACGAAGTGATGTCTAGAAGCCCTTTACCCGGCGTGGAAATTTCGAGAGTCGTTTTGAACCAGTTCATAGTCACAAAATTATAGCAGGCTCAGCAGAGTCTTCGTCTGCTTTGTTATAATGACAGGAACTCAATTTGAAAAGGACATAAAATGGAATATTGGAGCGAAGGCGACCGTGTATTTGCATACTGGGATGAGGATGATTATTTCTACCCAGCCACCATCATCAGCATTGCAGAAGAGGATATCTACATCCGTTTTGACACAGGCGAAGAAGAATGGACGCAGGAAGAATATCTCGAAGAATATGCCGTCTCCGCAGATGAAGAGGTGGAATGTAAATCCGCAAAGGACGACCAGTACTACGACGTCACTATACGAAGTGTGGATGGTGACCGGCTGGAAGTGGAATTTAGTGACGGATCCAGCGAGTGGAGTACCCTAAATCGTGTCCGCTTCTATATAGAAGCGTGAATCAAAGAGCCGACTTATTCATGGTAAGTCGGCTCTTTGATTCAATCGCCCACCCATCTGTAAATGCAGGCGGATACAATCCTCAAACATAAATCCCTTGTTATAAAGTGAATTAAATCGATATAGACAATTCAAAATCGCTCGGTCTGAAATGAAACCAGAAGGGATTTTGAGTTCTCATTCTTGCTATAATTGCAAAAATAATTTTCATACTACACGACAATTCCAGTTATTGCTGTGAATGAAATCAAAAGCACTCAGGATTGAAATGCCTTCAAAAGAGAACAAAACCTTTAGACTCACTGATATTTTGGAACAGAGCGATGTTCTCATCATTCTTACAAGAGCCGTCTTTTTTCTTGCCATACTCGCGGGTATCAGTGCCTTTCTTTTTTTCATCAACCAAGAAGATGCCTGGGGAGTTTTTCTACGAAATTCGCTCATCGCACTGAGTATTTCACTGGCGCTCATCTGGCTCATTAAAGCCGGACAAATCAGCCTGGCTGCTTATCTCACGCTTGGTTTTTTCGGCATCTTTCTACTTGGCGTAGCCTGGGATGGCGCCGGAGTACGCGGGCTGGCATATAACCTGCTCGTGTTAGTAGTCATCGGATCCGGTTTATTCATCGGCAGACAAGCAGGCTATGTCACTGCAATTCTGGTCATCATCGCTGGCATCGCCTTCGTACTCGCTTCGAACATGGGGTTGCTTGTCAATGAAACCCGCCCCATTACAAATCTTTCAGCCTTGCTGTTAAATTCCGTCATCTTTTTAATTGCAGCATACATGATCCGTATCGCGCTCGACCAGGTGGAACGTGCCCTTGCCAGAGCCCAACATGAAGTGGATGAACGTATCACCGCGGAACGCGAGGTTCAACGGCTCAATCTGGAATTGGAAAAGCGCGTCTCAGAACGGACCGAGGAGTTGAACGCCAGCCTTGAGCTTTATCGCCTCCGCGCCGACGAGATCAGCTTGCTCCACAAGTTGAGCAATTCACTTGCCATGGGCAGCGACCTCTATGAAACCCTGTTCATGCTAAAGAGTGAAATATTCGACCTCTTCCCCGTAGATGCTTTTTATGTCGGCATCTATCATGAAGAGACTGACATCATCAATTATCCCATCTTTTTTTACAAAGGACTTGCCTCTCAAGCAGTTTCACGTAAACTGAGGGAGAGCCCTGGTCTGAGCGGTGCAGTGATCTTAAGAAATAAGACCCTCTACTTGCCCGACCTAATGGCAGAAACATCACAAGAGGTATACCGCCCAGTCAACGATCAATCCCTGGTGCTGCACACCTTTTTAGGGGTCCCGCTCGTCTCCAGAGATAAGGTCATCGGCTTGCTGTCCGTTCAAAGTGGAAAGGTCAATGCCTACTCCCAAGAGCAGATCCAATTGGTCGAAAACATCGCCAGACAAGCCGCGCTCGCCGTAGACAAAGCCGCACTCCTGGATGAACTTCAACATGAACTGCTTGAGCGCAAAAAACTTATCTCAGAACTGGAAAGTAAAAACTCAGAACTGGAACAGTTTACCTATACAGTCTCTCATGACCTGCGCAGCCCTCTGGTTACCATTAAAGGCTTTCTGGGCTTGCTTGAAAAAGATATCAAAGAAAATCACGCCGATCGGGTTGCAGCCGATTTCAAACGCATTGGCAACGCCGCCGATAAAATGGATGCCCTGCTCGCCGACCTGCTTGAACTGTCCCGTGTTGGGCGGGTCAGTCAAACACCCGAAAAGATCGACCTAAAAGCATTGATTCAGGATGCGCTCAATACGGTCGAATCACGCATGAGCGCAAGAAATGTACGGGTAGAGATCATGCCCGGGTTACCCACGATCTACGCGGACTCAATCCGCTTGCGTGAAGTCTTTGAAAACCTATTCGATAATGCCGTCAAGTACATGGGCGATCAACCCAACGCCGAGATCAAGATCGGGGTTCGGGATGCCGATGAAGAACCGGTCATCTTCGTACAAGATAACGGTATGGGCATCGAACCGAAATATCAAGAGAATATCTTTGGTTTATTTAACAAACTTAACCCCAATAGCGAAGGCACTGGGGTTGGGCTTGCCATCGTCAAGCGAATTATTGAAACACAAGGTGGGAATATCTGGGTGGAATCAGAAGGCGCAGGAAAGGGGTCAACTTTTTGTTTTACGATCCCAAGCCAGCTCGGGTTTGGAGAACAAAGCCCGCCTAGCCATTCCTTAGGCTTGCTGTAAAGATCGTCCCCACATTCAGTTTACTGCTGACAGAAATCGTCCCATCCAATTCCTGCAAAATGGATTTGACAATGAACAGACCAATGCCGCTGCCGGGAATTTCGGAGGCATTCACATTGCGCGCCCGATAGAAACGTTCAAAAAGATATGGCATCGCGTCGGGCGGAATCCCCACCCCATGATCAACCACCTCTACATGCGTTTCATCTTCCATGCGTGAAACACGTACTTCAACTTCGCTAGCATCGGGTGAAAACTTTACCGCATTGCTCAACAGGTTAATAAAAACCTGCTGCAGTGCACTTACATCCCCAAGAATAATGCAAGGTTGGGCAGGAGGTGTAATTACGATTTTGGTGCCCCTCTTCTTTGCGATCGGTTTCACCGCAGAGATCGAATCCTTTAAGATCGGCATCAGTTCCAACGGAACGATTTCCACACGCAGTGACCCATTCTCCAGCCTGCCTGCCATCAACAACTCGTTGATCAAATTCTTTTGCCGGTTCAACTCATTCGAAAGGGTGGCAAGATATTGTTCTTCCTCTTCGGGAGTGCAATCCTGTTTCAGTAACTCAGCCATAAGAATGGCAGAAGTGAGCGGAGTCCGCAATTCATGCGAAGCCCAATTGACAAAATCCGATTTCATTTGGCTCAAGCGCGCCTGCTCGGTCACATCCCGCACAAGGATCAACGCCTCCAACTTGCTCAAAGGAAAAAGGCGTGCCTCAAAAATACTTGATTGTCCGGTCAGTTTAAAACTCTCAACCGTTCTTGGCGTTGAAAAAAATGACTCAGTCGGAATACGCGGGAGCAGTTTCTCTGCAACTTCATTGTTCCATAGTTCATGCAAACTGCCGCCGATCACCGCCCCCGCCTCAAGATAAAGCGGATGCGCAGGATTTGCCGTGTAATCAAAAATTCGTCCAGAGCGATCCACCCGCAAAAGCAGGTCTGGCAGCGCATCCACAATGATGCGGTTACGCCGCTCGCTCAGCCGCAAGGTCTCTTCATAATGCATGCGCTCAATAGCAGCCCCCAGCAGATTGGCTGTCGTTTGCACAATATCAAAACTAGTCGGCAGCCACGAAAGACGATCTTCGCGGTCGAACAACCCAAGGAACCCCCACACCCCCAACGCCCCTTGAATGGGAACCGCCAGCATGGAAATCTTGGGTGTGCCCGTGATTTTCTCTGGTACTTCAGGAATGGAAAACACCCGGTCTGGGAATTTGGTCAACGAATCCATAAAGGGAGTGATGACCTTCTCCGCCTCAAACTCAGGGACGGTTGGGTCTACCCATTTATGCTTGATGCGCAGGCTTGAGTTTTTGGTCTCGAAGATCATACAACTGAAGACACCCACCGCGTATCCCAACGACTCAAGTACTTCTGGCAGGCGTCCTTCAATGTTCGAAGAGCGGAACAATACCGCCGTCACCTCACCGATAATAGACTGGGCACGCATATTGCGCTTGAGCATACGCTCATTCTGTTTGCGTTCAGTAATATTGCGCGCGATCAATTGAATATAGGCTGGTTTTTGCTCGGCGTTATGTACTACCGAAGCGCTGATCTCTACCGGCAAAAGCGAACCATCTTTCTTGCGAAGAGTATGCTCAAAAACATTAACGCGCCGCACCAAAAGCATTTCACGCCGCGCCGCCTCCCCCATTGCCAGTACATCATCCAGATTACGCCCATCTAAGTCGCCATCGGCATAGGCCAGCAAGCGACTCGCCTGCGGGTTAACCGTCAGGATGCGAAAATCCATGCTGATAATGAAGACACAGTCGCCTGTCTGCTCAAATAGCGCCCGGTAATCCAGATCAGCATTCCATGTTCCGCCTGCATTCAATTGCAAGTTAACATCACCTTGAAACAACTTCTCATCCATATGCGACATCATCCGCTTTGAGGTCTGGCAGCACGGCTTGAATCGAACAACCTGCCGCACTATCTAAAATAGTTACCTCACCGCCCAACGAATGGAAAACCGCCCGGGCAATTGTTAACCCCAGTCCCAAGCCTTGATAATCGCGGGTGGCACCCTGGCTGACCTGAAAATAGCGGTCAAACACCTTTTCACGATATGCCATCGGAATGCCCGGTCCCTGATCCTCAATCGTAATGACCGCCCCGCCATTTGCAGTCGACTTAATTTTCAAAATGACTGTGCCATGCTCAGGGCTGAATTTCAAGGCATTATCCACCAAATGCAAAATAGCCTGAGTCAACTCATGACGCGGTGCTTTGATCTCATTGGCGATCGAAAAAATCGGCACAAAATTTAAGGTTTTATATTCATAACGGGGCAGCCTGCGCTTGATCGGTTGCAGGATATGCACATCCGGATTCACCGTTTGGCGAATGTAATTCAACTCACCCTGGTCGAGATCGGTCAAGAGGATGATATCTGAAATCACTGCCTCCAGCCGGTCACCGCTGGAACGGGCAATTCGAATAAATTCACGTTGTTCTTCGGGGGTTTCAAATTTGTGGTTTGCGGCGATTTCAAGGAACATCATCACATTACTTAATGGTGTACGGATCTCATGATGAAAATTCTGCATGAGTTCGCGGCGCAATTTTTCAATATCATGTCCCTCGCCGCGCATGGCTTCATCATGCCCCAATTTTTGAGCACCATGCACACGCCGCAGAACAGCGTCGACCCGTGCTGTCAATTCATCGATCTCAAATGGCTTGGTAATGTAATCGTCCGCGCCGCCGCGAATGCCAGCGACTCGATCATCCACAGTAGTACGTGCTGTTAGATATATAAGCGGAATAGATGCCAATAACGGATCGGAGCTGAATTGTTTCTTCATCTCAAAACCATCCAGCACTGGCATCATAACGTCTGAAATGACGAGGTCGGGCAGATTCTCTTTGGCTTTGAGGATGGCATCACTGCCATTCTCAGCCGTGATTACGCGGTACCCTTGGCGAGTCATGGCAGCAGAGAGCCCCATGCGTATGGAAGCTTCGTCTTCGACGATCAATATGAGGGTATCCAGAGACTTGTCTAGTTTATTCGTCATCATTACACCTGTTTCCGATTATCCCCGCAATACAGATTTCAATCATAAAAATACCATGACAAATTCATCAATAAAAAACAGGAAATCGCAAGGAAATTCGTAACACAAATAGCAAGGAGTGACTGCCGTCACAGCTGTGTGTTGGGAGGGCTTTATCGGGGCGGCATAAGGCGTGGGTAGGCTGGCAGGACGCAGCGCAGAGCGAAGCGCACGCACACCTATCCTACCTTCTCTGGCTGAGACCATCATCATCTATATTGTGGTGTGAGTCGTAGAAATTGAAATGCCCCCTTTGATTTATATAATAATTTTTTAGTGTTCTTGTGTCTCACCGGGATAAACAAAGACTCTGTTTCTTCCGGCGTTTTTTGCGGCATATAAAGCCTGGTCTACAAGCGATACCAATTGATCTGACTTCTCCATGGAAGTGTGCATGCTTGCAATCCCCACGCTGATCGTCAGGTCTAACTTCGTGCCAGTGACTTCAAATGGTGACGCGATAAGCTCATTACGGATTCGTTCGAGAAGTGTCAACGCGTCTTGCTCATTGCTGCTGGAGAGCAGGATGACAAATTCATCGCCTCCATACCGTGAGAGGACATCTGTCTCACGTAACTGGCTTTTCACCACGCTGACAATTTTTTCCAATACCGTATCCCCAGTCAGATGCCCATACGTGTCATTGATCTGTTTGAATAGATCAATATCGAACATGACCAGAGTTAACGGGCGCGAATATCTTCGCGAAGCGCTGAATTCATATTCCAATAATTCAAAAAAATAACGCCGATTGAATGCTCCGGTCAGACTATCGGTGCGAGAGGCAAGCTGTTCTCTTTCAAATGCGCGCCGCAGCGTACGGTTGATATCAAGGATCGACTCTTTAGTGCGGAGCAGTTCCTCTTCAGCTTGTTTGCGCTCAGTCATATCGTGGTTGATGGTGACAGCACCGATAAACTTGCCATGCCCATCTTCCAGCAGGGTCACAGAGGCATACACCCAAATCGCCTGCCCGCTTCGATGTTGCTGAATAATTTCCCCCTGCCAGACTTTATCAGCTACCAGCAGCTTTTGGGCTTCCAGTTGCTGTCCCACTGCGAATTGCGTACCGCACATGTCATCTACCAAATGCCCAATTACTTCCTCTTCCTTCCAGCCATAAAGGGCTTCTGCACCTTTGTTCCAATGAGTTATTTGCAAATTCACATCAGTAATGATGACAGCACTTGAAATCTTATCCATCACAAAAGCCAGATAGCGGATGCGCGCTTCCTCCCGCTTCCGTTCCGCGACATCGCGCACAATACCCAACAAGCGACCATCTTCCAGTATTTTGGCATTGATCTCCACAGGGATAAAACGCCCTTCTTTGTGGAACATCTCACATTCGGTCACCATTGAGACGCCTTGTACTATTTCATCCAATCGTAATGGCTTCTCTGGGTTCGGAACAATCAGATCTGAAATATTCAATTGTTGGATCTCTTCACGGGCATACCCCAGCATGGCACACCCAGCTAGGTTAACATCCAAATAACGACCGCTCTGATCGGCAATGAAAATCCCATCACCTGCCTGGTCCATCACGGAGCGATAGTTGATCTCGCTTATGCGCAAAGCATGTTCAATGTTTTTCAAGTGAGTGATATCAAAGACCAATACCGTTACCCCGCTCACCTCCCCATTTAACCCATGCACCGGAAAGTAGCGATCTTCCCACCAAGTGCGGGTATGTTGGCTTTCGTCGCCATATTCTTCTTCTGCAATAAAAAGCTCACCGGCAAGGGCACGGTCAAAGTTACGCTTTGCTTTTAGGCGATCATCTTCCCGTAGGATATAACTCAACATGCTTGCGCCGAGTTGTATTTCTGTCCCCCAAATAGTTTTCATCACTATTTTATGTGTATTTGTAAACGCAGTATAGCGATATTCGGAATCAAGCGAAAATATGATCACGCCCCTTAAGTCTGCAACCAATGTACCTAAAAGTTGGTTCTGATCTTCCATAGTAAATGTCCCTTAAAACATCCAAAATATAGTTTATCTGGCAGATTCATAACGGTCAAGGCATGATTCCCAAAGTGTAAACTACCTGCAAAACCGCAATATTGTGCTTTTTAGGCAATCTGCCCAGTCACCCGGTATAATGGAAGGGTTATGTTTATAGATCAAGTCAACATTCACGTACGATCAGGCAAAGGCGGCGACGGCATGGTGCATTTCCGCCGTGAAAAATATGAGCCTCGCGGCGGTCCCGATGGCGGTGACGGCGGCAGGGGTGGCGATGTCATCTTTGAAGTCAAGCCCACGCTCAACTCACTTTCCCACTTCCGACCCAACCAATCGTTTCCTGCCGACGAAGGCGCAAATGGCGGTGGCTCTCAGAGGTCTGGCAAGAGCGGCAAGGATCTCATTGTCTCCGTCCCGCCAGGGACGGTCATCTATGACGCCGAAACCGGCGACCTACTTGGCGACCTCACCGATCCCGGGCAACAGCTCATTGTTTGCAAAGGCGGGCGCGGCGGGCGCGGCAACCAGCATTTCGCCACTTCGCGCAATCAAGCACCGCGCATGGCAGAACGCGGCGAACCGCATGAAGAGAAGATGCTGCGCCTCGAACTAAAACTGATAGCGGATATCGGCATCATCGGCTTGCCCAACGCTGGGAAATCCACCCTCCTCTCTGTGTTGACGAACGCCAAACCCAAGATCGGCGATTATCCCTTCACGACGCTGGAGCCCAATCTTGGGGTCGCCAAGATTGACGAAGAAGCCACCGTTGTCATGGCAGACATCCCTGGGTTGATCGAAGGCGCACATGAAGGCGCCGGGTTGGGGCACGATTTTCTGCGTCATATTCAACGCACCCGTGTCCTCATTCATATGATCGATGGACTCTCGGAAGATCCGCTGGCAGACTACAGCCAGATTAACTCTGAGCTTTCATTATTTGATACCAAGCTTGGGAAAAAGCCTCAAGTGGTTGTCATCAACAAGATCGACCAGCCCGATGTACAGGACCGTTTGAAGGAACTGAAAGCCAGTTTCAAAAAGAAAAAAGTGGAGCTTGTTACAGCATCCGCTATGGCACGTACTAACACGCGCGACATTTTAGTGTCAGCGTATAAACTGCTACAGGAACTGCCACAAGAACAACTTGAGGAAGAGCCGCTGCCCGTCTACAAACCAGACGTGGATCCAAATCTATTCAGCATCCATCGCGAAGATGGCGACAAGTGGAGAGTATCTGGTGTTGCGATCGAACGTGCTGCCAAGATGACTTATTGGGAGCATTATGGCTCCGTGCGGCGCTTCCAACGTATGATGGAAAAACTCGGTGTGGATAAAGCTCTGCGCGAAGCCGGGGTTGTAGATGGTCATACAGTGTATGTAGGTGATTTCGAACTGGAGTGGCAGGAGTAGTAGTGTCTGCGCAGGGAAATTCCAAACAACGCATTCTTTTCATCGCCCTGAGTATTCTCGGGGTGATGTTGATTCTATTCTTTGGCTTGCGTGCCTTACGCGCCTTCAAAAAGTTCGATGGTCATCGCCCGCCGCCCATGGCGGAAGAACTTCAAACCGATGTAAACGATATTGAAGATTGGATGACGATCCCATTTATCTCGCATAATTATGGTGTACCGCCGGATATCCTCTTTGATGCGTTAAGCATCAACGGGAAAGAGAATCACAAGAAAAGCCTCAAACAATTGAACGATGAGTTTTACGCAGAACAAGATGGCTATGTGATCGAAACAGTCAGAGCGACCATTCTTGCGCATCAACCTCCGCCGACGCCTGTCCTGCCAGACCTACCCGCGCCGCCACAGGAACCATAGGTGCGGTTTCATGTCTGATTATTTACTGACACAAGTCATTAACTATGGCGCTCCCCTACTTGGAATCATCGTCTTCATCGGCGGGTTGGGCGTGCCGCTTCCATGTACGTTGCTGGTCATCGCTGCAGGAGCTTTTGCCCGTCAGGGATACCTGCCCTGGCATACGGCTGCATTCATCAGCATTGTCAGCGTTATTATTGGCGATAGTCTCAGTTATTCGCTGGGATATTACTCAAGTGGCTATGTCCTCAAACGTTTTAGCGGAACTTCTCAATGGCAGGAAGCTGAGCGATCATTTAAGAAGTGGGGTCCGCTCTCGATCTTCTTTTCGCGCTTTCTGATTACAGCAATTGCATTACCAGTGAATTTGATTTCAGGGACAACTCGCTACCCATTTCGAAAATTTCTTTTATATGATGTCATGGGAGAAGTGATCTGGATCTTCGGCTATGGTGGGTTGGGTTACCTCTTCGGGAGTCAGTGGGAATTGGTTAACGAATTCGTGAGCAACTTCGGCGGGCTGGTACTGGGAGTGATCGTTTTCGTCGCAGGCGCGAGGCAGGCGATCACCTGGCAAAATAAAAAAAGGCAACTCTCCGCATAGAGAGTTGCCTTTTCATTTCAGGTATTTTTAGTGGTGATGCCCATCACCCTCATGGACATGACCATGGTCAAGTTCTTCTGAGGTGGGTTCACGCAATGCAACGACTTTGACAGAGAATTCAAGCACTGCCCCGGCGAGCGGATGGTTGAAATCCAGCTTGACGGTTTTGTCGTCATGTTCTGCCACGTATGCCGCCTGATGGTTGCCATCTTCATCGGTGACGTGTAATTCCATGCCTTCTTCCAATTCCATATCGGCAGGGAATTCGGTGCGGGGAACATCGGCATAGGCTTCTTCGTCAAATTCGCCGTAGCCATCTTCGGGCTGTACGGTGACGTTCTTGCTGTCGCCGATCTTCATGCCCAGCATTTCATTTTCCAAACCGGGGATGATATTTCCATAGCCAGCCAAAAACTGCAATGGACCTCCATCATCGGAAGAGTCCAATACTTCTCCGTCCACGGTTAGTTTGTATTCCATTGAAACAACCAACCCATCTTTTACTGTATCGTGTGCCATACTGTATCCTTTCAAAATTTAATTGCGCCCATTGTACCAGCGATTAATCGAGTCAAAGCTGGCAGGTCAAAAGTGGAAAGTTAAGAGTTTAATAACAGCCTGCTGACATTCCTCCAATTGACCTTCGGCTATAATCGCCCTCATGCTTTACGACCTTTGTCTGCCCTGGTATTGGGAATATGATGATACTTTCGTTGGGATGGTGGAAAGAGCCTGTATTGAACAGGGCATTTCGCTCTGGCAGATCAAGCCAGATAATTTACTAGAATCGGTCACAGCACTTTATAAAGGCGTGACCACATTCAAGACCCTATTACATCGCGGACAGGGTGAAGCCACCTTCGACCCGATTCCACGCTGGGCAAAGGAATTCGGCGCGCGGCGCATCAACCCGGCAGAGGTCTCGGCATGGTCAGAAGATAAGGCAACCATGCATCTCGAACTTATCAATGCAGGTCTGCACACGCCTTATACGATTCTCCTGCCGCCGTTCTTGGAACAACCTGTCATTTCTTCCATAGATTTAGCGCCCCTTGGATATAATTTTGTCGTCAAGCCTTCGAATGAAGGTGGTGGTGAAGGGGTACATCTTGGAAAGAATACACTGGAAGAAATCCTTAGGGCACGCATGGATTTCCCTGAGCAGAAATATTTAGTTCAGGCTCATATTACACCGCAATATATAAACGATACCCCCGCATGGTTTCGCGTCTTTTATGCCAATGGCGAAACGCATCCCTGCTGGTGGGATACGGAAACGCATATCTACGAAAAGGTCACAGCGGAGGATGAAGCCCGGTTTGAGCTGGGCAAGCTGCGGGATGTAACGAGCCGCATCGCTTCCATCTGTAAGCTGGATTGGTTCTCGACAGAAATTGCCCTCGCTGACGAATTCATCGTTGTGGATTATGTCAACGATGAGATCGACACACGTGTACAAAGCCAGGCATTGGACGGCGTGCCTGATGAAATTATAGAACGCATTGCAATACAACTCGTAAACATCGCCAAGGAGAAACTATGAAGAAGCAACGAGCGCGCGACCTGGGGATTCCGTTTGAAGGGACGACTGGCGAGTTCAACGCCATCACCGATGTACCCGGAGTGACCGTTGGGTATTCCACTATCATCGAAGGCAAAGATGCCCGCACCGGTGTGACGATCATCCACCCGCGTGGTGCGGATAATGCTGCCCCTGTCTTTGCCGGACTGCATTCTTTCAATGGCAATGGCGAGATGACCGGCGCAGCCTGGGTGGAAGAAGGCGGCTTGTTAGAAGGACCCGTGGGGATTACGAACACACATAGTGTCGGCATGGTTCATCAGTCAATCATCAAATGGCAGGTGGAATATCATAAACTTCTTCAGCATTGGTTCTGCCCGATGGTGACGGAGACCGCGGATGCATGGCTGAATGATATGAACGGTTTTTTTGTAAAGGAACGTCATGTAATGAGTGCCTTGAATTCAGCGACTTCTGGATATATTGCAGAAGGCAATGTAGGCGGCGGTACAGGCATGTTGTGCTATGAATTCAAAGGCGGCACGGGCACAGCCTCACGTAAATTGCCAGAAAAATTAGGCGGTTGGACGATAGGTGTACTGGCACAATGCAACTTTGGTAGAAGGTATCAATTAACCGTCGGCGGTGTGCCCATAGGGAATT
Source organism: Anaerolineae bacterium (assembly GCA_017303655.1). Classification (GTDB taxonomy): domain Bacteria; phylum Chloroflexota; class Anaerolineae; order Anaerolineales; family Villigracilaceae; genus Villigracilis. The sequence goes on along the minus strand of JAFLCE010000030.1, from coordinate 21,727 downwards.
ATTTAAAGAATGACGCCCCCGTGACAAGTGGTGAAAATCCGTTCCGGCAGGAAATGGGCTCGCTGATCGTCATCGTCGCAACAGATGCGCCACTGCTGCCACATCAGTTAAAGCGGGTCGCAAAACGAGTCACCTTAGGCATGGGGCGTACCGGCGCCCTGGGCGGGAATGGCTCTGGCGACATCTTCGTAGCATTTTCAACCGCCAATAGTGAAGCTGCCAAAGGCGAAAAAATTGGGCAAATCCAGGCATTGCCAAATGGTCAACTCGACCCGATCTTCGGTGCCACAGTCTATGCGACTGAAGAAGCCATCATCAATGCGCTCGTCGCTGCCGAAGATATGACCGGGCATGAGATCACCGCCAAGGCAATGCCGCATGACGAAGTAAAGGAATTACTGAAGAAGTATGGAAGACTAACAGCTACTAGCTAATAGCTGTTAGCTTTTCCGCAACTGCTTCCCCATCCACTCGTATATCTTCCCAGTCCACCTAGGAGTTCTTATGACCAACATTCTCGACGTTCAAAATCTTGCGAAAAATTACGGAGATTTTCAAGCCGTAAAAGGGATTTCGTTCAATATTAAAGAGGGCGAAATCTTCAGTTTGCTGGGTCCCAATGGTGCGGGCAAGACGACCACCATCTCGATGCTCTCCACGCTATACGCCCCCACTTCTGGAGATGCAACCATTGCAGGACATTCCGTCACGAAAGATCCAATGGCGGTGCGCAATGCCATCGGTGTCGTCCCGCAAGACCTGGCACTCTACGAAGACCTGACCGCTCGCGAGAACCTGACCTTCTGGGGTCAGATGTATGGCTTGAGCGGCACAGCGTTGAAAAACCGCGTGGAGGAAGTGCTCGGTCAGATCGGGTTGGTGGATAAAGCCAAGGATCGTGTCAAAACCTATTCGGGTGGGATGAAGCGCCGCGTCAACATTGGGGTGGGCTTGCTCCACAAACCCAAGCTGCTCTTCATGGACGAGCCAACGGTCGGCATTGACCCACAATCACGCCGTGCCATTTTAGATACGGTCAAAGACCTCAACCAGCAGGGCATGACCGTCCTTTACACCACACATTACATGGAAGAAGCTGAAGAACTCTCGAACCGCGTGGGCATCATTGACCACGGTGAGTTAATCGCCATTGGCACTCAGAAAGAATTGACCCAACAGGTTGGTGAGACGGAAACCCTCGTCTTGCATATCAGTGAGAACGAAGACCCACAGGCATTGGTCAATTCACTCAAAGGGATCAAAGAGGTTTTGGAAGCCAACGTCGTAAATCATGAAATTTCTGTCATCACGCCATCTGCCAAAGATGTGTTGGCTCAGGTGGTCACCAAAGCCAACGAACGCGGCATCAAAATCAACTCCATTGATATTCGTGAGCCAAATCTGGAAGCGGTGTTTTTACACTTAACAGGACGCGCCTTGCGCGATTAACATCATGCTCAAAACATTCCTGATCGGCATCAAAGATATAAAGCTTGCCTTTCGCGACCGTGCGGCACTGATCTTCATGCTGCTGGCCCCCTTCCTGCTCACGCTCGGCATGGGGCTGGTGACAGGTCGCTTTAGCGGGAGCGGTTCAAGCGGCATTTCAGATATTCCAGTCGTCATCGTCAATCAAGATGATGGCGAATTGGGGCAAGCGTTGGTGGACATCTTCTCCAGTGAAGACCTAGCTGAATTGGTCGAACCAAGCCTCGGCACGAGTCCGGAGGCGGCGCGTCTACTTGTGGATGAAGATGAAGTCGCAGCTGCCATTATCATCCCGGCTGGGTTTACCGATAGCATCATCCCGCAACAGGATAGTTTTACAGACAACGCTGAACCCGAAGTGATCAAGATCGAAATGTATGCCAATCCATCACGTCCCACCAGTGCTGGCATTATCAAATCGATCGTGGATGAATTCATGAGCCGCGTGGAAGAAGGTTCGGTCAGCGCACAGACATCGATCATTCAAATGCTCATGAGCGGACGCATCACCCCACAAGAAGCACAAACTGCGGGTGAAGAATTGGCAATCCAGGGAAACAATGCTTCCCTTGATGAAGAGCTTGCGATCACACTCAATGCATCGACAGCCGAAGGCGAAAAAGTAGAGTTCGATGTACTTGCCTATCTTGCGCCGGGCATGGCATTGATGTTCCTGATGTTTACGGTCAGTTACGGCGGGCGTTCCATTCTCGCTGAAAAATCACAAGGCACGTTGCCGCGTTTACTGATCTCTCCCACATCTTCAACTCAGATCTTGGGTGGCAAGGTCTTTGGCATCTTGCTCACCGGTGCTGCGCAGATGTTCATCCTCATCGGCGGAACGTCTTTGCTTTTTCAATTGAAATGGGGCGATCCGTTTGGTGTAATCCTCCTGACATTCGCGGCGGTGTTTGGCGCAACCGGTTGGGGTATGCTCATCACGGCATTAGCTCGCACCACAGCCCAAGTAAGCAATGTCGGCACTGCGATGATGTTGATCTTCGGCATCCTCGGCGGCAGTTTCGTCAGCCTTGAGCAAATGCATCCCTTCGTACAATCCTTGAGCCGCATCACACCGAATTCATGGGCATTGGATGGTTTCACCACTCTGGCATTGGGAGGGACATTAACGAATCTCTCCACGCCGATCACTGCCCTGCTCACGATGGGCGGAATCTTGTTCCTGGCTTCTGTCTTGCTATTTGGAAAAAAGAATCTGGTGCAGAAATAACACTCACCCCTGCCCTCTCCTAAAATGGGAGAGGGGGAAGAGATTAAAATGAAAAAGATATTTGCCATTATTTGGAAGGATGCAGTCATCCGCTTTTCAAGTGCAGCGGAGTTGTTGTTCTTCATTATTCTGCCGCTGGTCTTTACCTTCCTGCTCGCAGGAGGAAGTCCATCAGGCAACCCCACCAATAACCGTGTGCGTCTCATCGTTGTAGACTTTGCCAATACTGCCATCTCCCAAGAGATCATTGCCGAGTTAGAGAAATCCACGGCTGTTTTTCCAGAAGCCATGACTTTGGAAGTCGCCGAAGAGGAATTCAGTGCCCGTCGCGTTTCAGCGATATTGGTCATTCCGGCAGGGTTCGACCTCGACGCCATTCAAAATGGGACAGCGGAATTAGATTTCCGCCAACAGCCCAATGATATGGATGCATCCATTGCGCAACGCGCCATTCAAACTGCCATTCGGCGCGTGAGTAGTTCGGTCAACGCCGCCAATAAAGCCTTGGAAGATGCAAAAGCCAGAGGAACCTTTGAATCCGCAGAAGCGGAACAAGCTTATTTTGAAGAGGCATTGACCCTCGCGAAAGACTTACAAACGGATACGCCCGATCGTATCACCGTGATCGAAGGCACCACCCCCGACGATGTGGAATACGACCCACGGGCAAATACATCTGCCGGACAATTGGTCACTTGGGTATTTATTCCATTGTTTGGCATCTCTGCCCTCTTTGCCTTTGAACGCCAACAAGGGACTCTACGCCGCCTATTGACCACCCCTACCAGCAAAGCTATCTTTCTCCTCGGTACGATCACAGGGCAGGTTGTGATGGCGCTGGTTCAAATGTCGCTTTTGATTCTGTTCGGCATGTTCGTCCTTAATCTGCAATGGGGACAGGCACCGATCGCGCTCTTTGTCTTGCTCACCTGTGCGGCGCTGGCAGGTGGAGCCATTGGCACGGCGATGGGAACCTTCATCAAAAGTGAAGGTCAAGCCAACGGGCTAAGTATTATGATGGGCATGGTGATGGCGTTACTAGGCGGTTGTTGGTATCCGCTGGAGTTGTTCCCTCCCGCAGTTCAGACTATCGTAAAGATTCTTCCCACCACCTGGGCAATGCAGGGATTGCTCGACCTCGTCCTGCGCGGCGGCGGGCTGACCGATATTCTGCTCGAGTCGGCGGTGCTGCTTGGCTTTGCTGGTGTGTTCTTTACGATTGGGGTGATGAGATTTAGATATGAGTAGCCCAGAAGGCAGTTGGCAGAAAGTAGATTTACTGTTTAGTTTGAGGAGGACTGCATGGCATATCAAGAACTAAAAAGTCATCGTGACTTAAAGGTTTATCAGCTTGCCTACAAACTGGCAATGGAAATCTTCAATGAGTCAAAGGTTTTCCCAAAAGAGGAAAAGTATTCGCTGACAGACCAAATTCGCCGATCTTCCTGAAGTGTAGCTGCCAATATTGCAGAAGGTTTTCGAAAACGTCAATACCCGAAAATGTTCGTAAGCAAACTTGCCAATGCAGATGGAGAAGCCACAGAAACTCAAGTCTGGCTAGATTTTGCCCATGATTGCGAATATCTTTCTCCTGAAAAATATAGGGAGCTAGTCAAAAGCTATGAAGAAGTTGGCAAAATGCTCGGAAGTATGATGTCTATGCCCGAAAAATTCATGCCAAGAAAATAATCTACCTTCCGTCTTCTGCCCACCGCCTTCTGCCTTCTGCACTATCGCCTTTTGCTTTCTGCCTTCTGAACTAGAGCTTTCTATTCTTCGTCTCCAAATAATCGCTATAGCCACCAAGATATTCTTTCATTTCTCCTTCTTCAAGCACCCATAGACGCTGCACCGTTCGGTCTAAAAAGTAACGGTCGTGCGAAATGACCAGCACCGTCCCTTCGAAATCTTCGAGAGCTTGCTCCAAGACTTCTGAAGAAGCAATGTCGAGGTTATTAGTGGGTTCATCCAACAGCAAGAAGTTTGCGCCGGATAGAACCACCAAAGCCAACTGCAATCGACTTCGTTCCCCACCCGAGAGTTCACCAATTTTCTGCGAGACTTGCTTGTACGTGAATAAATAACGCAACAGGAATGCCGTCGCTCGTGATTCGCTCATCTCGCCTGCATAGCGGACAGCGTTCAAGACAGTTTGGTTGAAGTCAAGCGTCTCATGCTCTTGAGCGTAATGACCAATGGATATGCTCGGTCCGATCTTTATCTCACCAGTATCAGGTGTCGCTTCGCCGAGGATCATGCGCAGCATCACAGACTTGCCTGCCCCATTCGCACCGATCAGCCCCACACGTTCACCATGCCAAATGATCTCGTTAACCTTTGCAAAGACTTTGCGCTCGCCAAATGATTTTGAAATATTCTCTAATTCCAAAACCTTGTTCGAGCCACGCCAACCGTTCAAACGCAATTCCATGCGACGGCGATCTAATATCGGTTTATCGATCTTATCCACCCGCGCCATTCGCGCTTCCATGGCATGGATACGGGTCGCAAATTTATCATTGAACTCCGCCCACAACCTATAGCGTTTGATCGCCACTTCCATGCGGGCAAGGCTGCGCTGTTGGATCTGATACAGCTCCTCCTGCCGTGCAAGACGTTCCTCTTTATCGATCATGAAATCTGTATAGTTGCCAGTGAAGACGGTTAATTTCCCATCTTCCAGTTCGGCGATATGCGAAACTGCTGCATCGAGCAAATACCGGTCATGCGAGATGATGACCACCGTGCCATCATATTCGCGGATGAGTTTTTCAAGATACATTTTGCCGGGCAGGTCGAGATGATTATCCGGTTCGTCCAATAACAAGACATCCGGATTAACGAGAAGCAGCCGCGCCAACCCGACCAGTTTTTTCTGCCCGCCGCTCAACACGGAGAGAGGCTTGTCCAATTCGCTTTGAGCGAGTCCCAGCCCGAGCAGGATGCTCTTAACCCGCTCTGGGTACGAGTCGCCGCCGAGGGCGTGATATTCCTCAATCAATTGATGCTGCTGTTCAAGTGCGCGCTGTAATTTCTTTTCATTGCCATAAACTTCAGGTTCGCCCAAACTGGCTTCTACTTTTTCTAATTCAGCGTGAACCTCCCCCACTCGCGGATTGCCCGCCATCGCGGCAGCAAGCGCTGTCAGTGTTGGGTCAAGCTCGGGTTGTTGAGGCAGGTATCCCGTTGTGATGAGGCGAGCGCGGGTGATGCTTCCGCCCAATTCGGGGGTATGTTCGCTTTCAATGAGTTTGAACAGCGAGGATTTCCCCGCGCCATTCGCACCGATCAGACCGATGCGTTGTCCGCGCTGGATCTCCCAGTTGAGATTTTCAAAGATGCGTTTGGCACCGAGGACGAGTGTGATGTTGGAGAGTTGAATTTGGATCATAGTGGTTCCGATTTTGTAAGGGCGACCCTTCAAGTTTTTTAAAGGTAGTTGATCAATCTGGGCGGGTCGCCCCTACGTTGTTGTTAAACAAAAACGCCGCAGGCGACACCTGCGGCGTGTGAAAGCGAGAACTTTCAGCGTACAGGCGCAATACGATAAGGAACGGCGATATCAAAGCCATTGATCGCCATTGCAAAGAGGGGTTTGCCTATGCTGATGATGTAAAGCATGTTCGCGATTATACCTGAGATTCTGTATGGAGCAATTCTTGAATATGGTCGAGCACTTTGGGGTTGCGCACACTGCCATATAGGATCTTGGCAGCGGCTTCCTTATCGAGTTCTTCCGAAGCGCCCAAATCGCTTGCGATCATACTCAGAATTTTCGCATCGCATTTGTTGAGCAGGTCTGAAGCTCCGCGCACATCTTCAGGGAAGTACATCGGGCGATCCATAATACGGATGCGATCACCGGTCTCTTCAAAATTAAAGCAATAGGTATGGAACAATTGATGCACGGCGTCCATCACCAGTTGCGGTTCGATCTGCGGCGTGGCAGAAGCGAATAAAGATTGCGCCCGTTCCTTTAGTTGATTGAAGGTGATGCTCTTGCTTGATTGAACCAACTCGTACAGCTTATAGATCACTAACGGACGATTCGTATTCGGCGTCATGCGGATCTTGTGCGCAACCAGAATGTTGAGATAACGCTCCAACCGTTTTTCAGGCGAGATCGGCACAGCAGGTTTTGGCGCAAGTTTTTCTTGTGGCTGTGCCTTTTCCTGATTTTGCGGCTGGGGTTTTTCCTGCTTTTGCACAGGTGGATTATTCTGCTTCGCGACAGGTTGCTTTTGCCCGCCATTCGAAGGCGTCTCTTTTTTAAACTTGTTTACACCTTGCCACTTGTCATAATACACGAACTTGTCGCAGGCGCTGACGAGGAAATCGGCTGTCGTGCCACTGACGCCCAAACCAATAACGGTCTTGCCATGCGTGCGCAAACGATGCACCAACTCGGTGAAATCACCATCGCCAGAAACCAGCAGAACATGCGAAAAAGATTCCTTCTCGTTGTAGAACAATTCCAACGCATCGAGCACAATGCGAATATCGGCGGCATTCTTGCCGCGCTTGCTGTTGACGTGGATCAGCTCCACACCCATGTTGAGCAAGTGACGTTGCTTGCTGGCGGCTTCTGCCCAGTCCGCGTAGGCACGGCGCAAAACCACGCGCCCGATCTGAGACGCATAATTAAAGATGCGATTCCAATCCACATCGCTGCCTTTGCCAAAGGCTTCTTCCACGCTTATTTCAATATTGTCGTAGTCGATAAAAACGGCTACCTGTGTTTCCTGTCCCATAAAACTCCAAATTTTCATGAGTATGGTAGGGCTTTGCATCCCTATCCATGCTCGTATTTTTCCGAAAGTATAGCATAGGCGTTAAATTCTGTGGCAAAATAAGACATGCCCATCGAACTGACCTCACTCAGCCAATCGTCTTTGCAAGACTACAACGACTGTCCGCGCCGCTTTGAGCTGCGTTATTTGCAGCGCTTGGCGTATCCCGCCATCGAAACCGAACCCGCGCTTGAGAACGAGAAACACCAGCGCGAGGGCGAATACTTCCACCGGCTCGTGCAACAATATTTCATCGGCATCCCAGCAGAACAAGTTGCCAAAACAGCGAACACAGATAACCTGCAACGCTGGTGGGACAATTTTATTAATAATAAAAACCTGACAGGTCTCAAAGACCTCGCAGGTCTTAGAACCGAAGTAACCTTATCTGCACCTTTGGGCTCATTCCGTCTCATCGCTAAATACGACCTGATCGCCATGGATGGAAAAAAATTCTACATCTACGATTGGAAGACCTATCGCAAACGCCCCAAAAGCGAGTTCCTCGCCATCCGTTTGCAAACCCGTGTGTATCGCGCCTTGTTGGTGCAGGCAGGAGCATTCCTCAACGGCGGCAAACCCATTGCTCCCGAACAGATCGAGATGATCTACTGGTTCTCAGACTTCCCCAACGACCCGGCACATTTCCCCTACCAAGCTGATCAATTCAAACGGGATTGGGATGCGCTGACTCGGTATGCGGAGGAAATAAAATCCGCCTCTTCCTACCCGAAAACTGAGGACACCAACCGCTGCCTTTACTGCCCGTATAGATCGTATTGCAACCGCGGCATCCGCGCCGGAGATGGGCTGGATGCCGAACTCGAAACCGAAGCCGAAGAATTATTCGATATTAATTTTGAACAGATCGGTGAGATCGAGTTCTAAGGTTCAACGTATACGCCAAAGTGATTTGCCACGGGACGCTCACGCCCTGGAATGTAGCTATCAATGGGCGAATTCAAAGTTTGAGTATTTCCAAATTTATCTTTAATTACAAGTGCCGAAGAACCGCCACCATCCAACGCCATGGCAAAATAGACGTCGAAATCCTTAAGTAGTTCGGCAAGGTCTTGATAGGTTGCGCCCGCACTATAAAACGGCTGGCGTCCATCCACTACAACTAGAATTACATAGCGTCCATTGCGGTTTACACCAATTGCCGTGCGTGGATGCAGAATGGAATCATCCAATCCAGCTGTGATCTCACCGCCTTGAAGCAACATCCGGTCGCCTGAAAGGGCGTGAAAGATTTTGTTCGGAGGCAGGTTAAAGGTCAGCTCATTACGACGACTGATGTATAAAGTCGGTTCAGGTTCTTCATCCTGCAATCCGTCGGCATATACTGTTCCACCGGATGCAGTGAACCCAAGCGGCGTGACCGGGTCACCACTATGCGGATAATAATCCACAGGGCTGCGCGACCGCCACGGGAAGAAACCATCGCCATTAATGGCGATCTGTACCCCAAACTCGTTGAGGAATTGAGAGGTTGTCCGCGCTTGTAAAGAGCCGCCTTCAATTTCATCTGGCGGGGTAACGAGGTAGCGTACGTTTGCCTCTCTACGATCAATGATGATGACATGGGCGATCATAGCATGCGGCAGATAATTAACGACACGACGGTAAGTTATGCCATCGTACAACTCATATTTTGTCGGGATAGGAGCCGGACGCCCAAGTGTGAAGAGAAAATAAGCCCCAAAAACAAGCAAAACAGTAGCAGGGAGTAACCATAAAAAACGAAAGGCTTTGTTTTTCATGGTTTCATCCTAACAGGCAAAGATGAAGAAAAAATAAAAGAGACCAACGTTTGTAAACGTTGGTCTCTTTTGATTCTAATTTACTGCCAGGCGAGAGCGCCCGATCTGCGATAGTTGGCTGCCAGCAGTTCAAGGTCGAGGACGTTGATCACACCGTCGTTGTTGAGATCCGCTGCGGTCGGAGTCGAGGCGCTGTAGTTCATCCCAATGGTCAGGGCATCGAACTGGTCAATGACACTGTTCCCGTCAATGTCACCGGCGGGCAAACTGACCGTCTGCATGGTGGTCGTGACTCCGTTGGTGAGGGTGATGAACCCTTGGGCATTGAGATAGCCCTGTGCCGAAGCGACGATGGTGTAGGTGCCGCCGGAAATTTGAATGTTGAAAGTGCCATCCGGGTTGACGGTTTGTGACACGAGCAGGGCATTGCTTGCATCAAAGAGTTGAATGGTCACGGGCTTGCTGGCAAGGACTTGTCCGCTCACAAACGAAGAGGTTGCCGGGGTAGGCGTGGGAGAGACATTCGCATCCAACACGGTGACCGTATCTGGGATGTAGCCGATGGCTTCCAGACTGCCCTGCCCCACTGAAACGCGAGCCGTACATTGGACGGTGGTCTGCCCAATTTGCAAGCCGCGTACGGCGAAGGTGAAGGCAGTGCCACTGGAGGTGGCTTTCTTGCCGTTTGTGCCTGCAATGCCGAGTATGAACTGTCCGTTCTGTGGACCGCTTATGGCAGAGGCGGGGTCTGAGCCGAAAAGTTCCGCCGCGAGGATGCCGCTCACTTCTACAATGGCGGGGTCGTAGGTACAAACGAATTCGGTGCTGGTGTAGCCTTCGACCGGGACGTTGTTCAAGCTGACGTTCACCAAGCTTGTTTGATCAAATGTCAGTGTCGGTTGAATGACATCCACAAGCACATACGGACCCACGGGAGTTGGCACCGTTGTTATTGTTGGTGTAACCGATACGGTCGGGCTGGATGTCGGCACGTTTGCAGTCTGTGTTCCTGAGATTGCGGTTTGCGTACCCGCAATGTCTGTGCCACTAATGGCAGTTTGAGTCGCAACGATCGCGGTTTGTGTCTCAGCAATAGTTGTGCCAATAATTGCCGTTTGAGTACCCGAAATAGCAGTTTGAGTCCCGGCAATGGAAGTACTGTCGATCGCAGTTTGAGTACCTGCAATCGCTGTTTGTGTGCCAGCAATGGATGTGGCATCAATAGCTGTTTGAGTACCAGCGATTGCGGTTTGTGTTTCAGCAATAGAGGTGCCTGCGAAGGCAGTTTGTGTTCCAGCAATTGCGGTCTGTGTCTCAACAATGGAGGTCCCTGCAAAGGCAGTTTGTGTTCCTGCAATTGCGGTTTGAGTACCTGCAATTTCAGTACCTGCTATCGCAGTTTGTGTCCCAGCAATGGATGTACCTGCAATCGAGGTCTCAGCAAAATTAGGTGTTGGCGTTTCAGATGGCACATCAAACGGAGTTGGCGTGGCAGTGAGTGTCTGTGTTGGCGTATCTGTAAATTGTGGTGTCTGTGTTTCTGTTGGTGTCTCTGAAACCGTTATAGTGCCGGTGGGAGTTGGGGTTTCAGAACCATCCGGTGTTTCAGAGCCGGTCAGTGTGCCGGTTGCAGTTGGGGTTTCTGAACCGTCCAGAGTTCCAGTTGCAGTCGGAGTCTCAGAACCCGTCAATGTGCCAGTAGGAGTTGGAGTTTCAGAACCGTCTGGTGTTCCGGTTGCGGGCGGAGTTTCGGTAATAGTCGGCGAAGGCGTGACTGTTGCGCCGCCTGATTCTTGTTTTGTAGCAATCAGGTTGTAATACCCCGTCCCTGCTTCAGATTGGATCTCGATGTAATAGAAACCAGCAGGTTGTGTAGAGCTCAGTGTGCCATTGGCGCGCATGATCTCAGCACCGTTTGAATCCAATAAGACAATGACCGGCACAAGCCCAATCGCATTCGGGCTAACGTTCACTTCGAACTTGGCGTCTTCGATCAACATCAACGTCCAACGTTCACGGCGATAGGCATCCACACTGCCCTCATAGTTGATATTCCAATCGATCAAACCACGCGTTACAGTTTGCAGGTCCGGGATATTCATCAGAGGTGTCAGGATCGGCACCGTCTGACCATTTTTGGTATAGGTCGTCTTGTTCGTGAATGCGTTGTAATTCACCGTCCACCCGGCAAAACGAGTATCCAAGACTTTAGGGCGAAACACAAAATGCAAATGCGGTCCGGGAAATTCATTCCCGAGACAGACTTGCTGAGTCTTGTTATTGTGAATGACCGCCAGCTTTTGATTGCGGCTGACCTTGCTACCAGCCGTCACCTGAATTTTATCGAGGTGCCAATACTCAGTGAGCCAACCATTGCCATGATCGATCTTAATAAAACAAGAACCGACCTGAGTCACCGTTCCAGCCGCAGCTGCAGTCACCCAGTCGTTCGAGGTATCTTCGCCCACTGTCATTTTCACACGCGGGGCAAAATCGATGGCGCCGCCCATATTGTAATTATGCGGGCTGGAGCTTGGTCGCCTCCAGCCATTATCAAGCCCATCGTAAGAAACCCATGCCTTCCCCTGCTCCCAAGGCAATTGGAACATGTCCACAGGCGGCGTAGTGGAAGCAAAAACATTCGCCGGAATTGCAGAGAGCAGGATCGCAGCTAACAACATAATTCGAACATGTGTCTTAATTTTCATAGCGGGTTCCTTCTAAGGCTGGCAGGCTGCCTTTTACCCTTTTCGAGCCGGGGTGGATGTCGACCCATCCCCTTTGAGAATGCGGATCAAAACAATGATGCCGATCACGAGCAGAATGCCGATGACAACGAGCACGATCAAGGTTCCAGTGGGAAGAGAAGTTGAGGATGTAGAAACCGGCTCAACCCCAAGCGGGAGCGGGGTGCCCAACAGGGGCAGATCCTGTGCGGAGCCTTGTTCCGCACTAATCGCTACTGCAATCGTTTTTTCGCCGAGAGATACACCGGGCAAGGGTGCCGCAAAACCAGATTCATTCTTGATGACCAAGGCAGCACTTTGCAGGGTTACATTGGTTTGGCAGGCGCCAAGCGTGGTAAAACGCACCTCTGCCAACACACCGTTGGCAACCTGAGGTGTAGTGCTTGCGAATGATGCATCAACAAGACCAGTAATTTGCGGGAGGGGAAGTCCGTTCAACCCCGGAATGGGGCTGGCAGCATTGACCGGCTTAAGACAAGCCGGATCAAATGTAATTTGAAAAGTAAGCCCTTGAATGGGCGCGGCAGAAAGACCGTTTACGGTAACAATAACGGTTTCGCCCGTTTTGAAGCTGGCGGTACTGGCGGTGATCCAAATGGATTCCGCTGCCTGTGCCTGTACAGGCATGGCAACAAATAAGTAGATAAGTGCGATGAGGGTCAAAGCAAGTTTTTTCATTGTGAACTCCGAAGGTGGACGCGCCGAGGGTGAGTCGGCGCGTCCTTGCATTGCCAGGTTGGTTTATTGCCAGGCGAGGGGACCCGTCAGGCGGTAGTTTGCTGCGAGAAGTTCAAGGTCGAGAACGTTGATCGTTCCGTCGTTGTTCAAGTCAGCAGCGGCGGGGGCGGCGAGGTTGTAGTTGATGCCGATGGTGAGGGCATCAAATTGATCGATGACGTCATTGCCATCAATATCACCGGCGAGCAGGGTGACCGATTGCAACGTTGTAGTTGCACCAGAGGTGAGGACCGGGCTGGCTTGGGCTCTGAGGAACCCGGGCGCCGAAGCGACAGCGGTGTAGCTGCCCGCCGGAGCCGTGATGGAAAAATTTCCGTTTGCATCCGGGGTGGCAGTGCCTTGAACGGTCGTATCCTGGTTATACAGGGTGACGGTGACAGTCTTGGTGGCAAGAGCTGTGCCCGCCAAAGAACCGTCCAACACAACAGGTTCGGTGATGCCCAACGTTGCAGGGACAGAGGCGATGGTTGTGAGGCTGCCGCCAGTGGAAACGCGCGCCACACAATTGATCTCTGCATTTCCGGCAGCCAAAGCGGTGACGGTGAAGGTGAAGACAGCGCCGTCACTGGTAGCGCGTTGACTGTTGGTACCAGCCACAGCGAAGACGAAGGAACCATCCGCAGGACCACTCATGGCAACGGCGGGGTCTGAGCCGAAGAGACCAGAGTCAGCGATATTGCTGATGGAGATCAACGCCGGGTTATAGGTACAAGTGAATTCAGCGCTGGCGTATCCGCCTTCAGGAATATTGGTCAACATTAACGTACCCGTAGAGGTGCCACCCACTTCAACCGAAGCCGGGTTCAAGACCACAGAAGCGGTGGGTTCAACCACCTGCTCGATGCGGGTGATTTCCATCAAATAGGTGCCTTCACCAGATTTGGGCTGGATCTGAATGAAATAATCGCCTGCGGGCTGGTTGGCGTTAAGGACAGCGCTTGAGAGCGAGCCACTTACCACAGAGATCTCATTCTCATTGGCATCCAACAGATGGATATCGGGAGTCAATGTGCCGGAGGTCGTGATGACCGACACGGTGAAGTTCTCCCCTTCGACAAGCTGAAGCGCCCAACGCTCATAGCGGTTGGCGTTCACGTTGCCGTTGAAGACTGCATCCCAAAACGTGGTGCTGCGGATGATGATCTGTGCGCCGAGGGTGTTGGTGGAGCTTCCCTGCGCATACGCTTGAGAGCCAGCGCCGAACACGCTGACCAAGGTTGCAATTAACATTGCAACGCGAAACAAATTCTTAACTTTCATCATAGTTCTCCTTTTTCTTTCTATGGACATAACAGGGTCTAAATGTGTCTGAAAGCATTGAGGGGTTAGGTTGTTGTCGCATATCCTCCAGACTGCCGATCTTCGGCATGGCATAAATGATGGTCTGCTTAAAGCCAATTACATTCTATAATCGTGCTTCATGATTACGCGTTGCAGGTAAGTTGCCGCGAGGTTGCAAATTAGTTGCGAACGTAACAAGGCATTCGTTGCAATATCAGTTTAAGAATCAGAAGTAATCATGCTAAAACATTCAGCCCAAGGACCAAGTTAAATAAAAAGAGACAGGCATGCCTGTCTCTTTTTATTTAATAATTCGGAAAAAGTTACTTGACTTCTGCCTCAGCCTTGCGCATGGACTGAAAAGATTCAATCGCAACAGCTAACATCTCGCGATCAGGTGGACGAGTGGTGAGTAACTGCAACGCTAAATTTGGCTTGATGAGTAATTTAACAATAGGGTTGTTGAGGTTATTCGCGGTCCAGCGGATATATTCCACTGCAATGCCAGCCAAAACTGGGATGAACAAAATACGCGAAATAATTCTCAAATAGAATGGCAGTGGTCCAAGCAGAGAGAAGAGGATGATCGAGAACAGCACGAGAGTCAGCAAAAAGGCTGTGCCGCAACGTGGATGTTCGATGGGAAATTTTTCTACACTTTCAGGAGTCAGTTCCGCGCCCGCTTCGAAGGCGTTGATCGTCTTGTGTTCCGCACCGTGATATTGAAAAACGCGTTTGATATCCGGCATGAAACCGATTGCCCAAATGTAGCCGATCAACAGCAATAGTTGGAATACGCCCTCAGCCAGATTTCCGAACCAGTAAGCGTAGTTCAATCCGCTTTGGGTGAGCCAGTATTCCACGCCGCCGCCTACGCTGGTGGGAAGCAAAAAGAAGAGACCAATGCCAAAGGAGAGCGATACAGCCAAAGTCAGGTAAAGAGCCGGTCCTTCCAGTTTTTCATCTTCGCCGGTTTGAGTGTTCGCAGATAAGGTCAGGGCACGCATGCCGAGCCCGAGTGCATCCCACAATAAAATGACGCCGCGTAGAAAAGGAAACTTTGTGATCTTTGAACTATAGATGCTGGCAAGCGGCTCCGTGTGGACGACGATGTTACCGTCTGGCGCGCGCATGGCAACGGCAAAGGCTTTCTGTCCGCGCATCATAACGCCTTCAATCACGGCTTGTCCGCCGTAGGTGATAATTCGATCTTCCATAATATGTTTTCGTTTTCCTTATAAAAGGGCGACCATAAAGGTCGCCCATACAAAACCTAGAAGTTGTAGAAAAAGTGAGTGAGCGCTTCGATGCCTTTATACCAGGTGGGCAAATGCATGCGTTCATTCGGCGAGTGGACGTTATCGTCAGGCAAGCCAAAGCCGGTGAGGATCGAATCTGCGCCGACGTATTTTTGCAGCAGCACCACTGAACCGATCGAGCCGCCTTCACGTTTGAAATAAGGACGCTTGCCCCAAACCGTTTCAAGCGCTTGCGCCAGTGCTTTCACGCCAGCCGAATCCGTTGCGGTAAGCGCGGCGCCTGCATTGTGCAGATTCTTCAATTCCCATTTGATGGTCTTGGGTGCATTCTTCTTGAGGTAAGCCCGAAACTGCTTCTCGACCTCTTCAGGGTTTTGGTCGGGCACGAGGCGACAGGAAATCTTTGCCATTGCCCAAGCAGGTAGAACGGTCTTTGAGCCCTGACCTGTGAAACCAGAAAGCAAGCCGTTCACTTCCAGGGTTGGGCGTGCACCCGTGCGCTCAGCAGGGATGAATTGCGGTTCGCCCCACAAGGCAGGCACGCCGGTCATTTTGATCAAGTCCTTGTCCTTAACGGGCAGGCGTTTGAAATCTTCGTGTTCTTTCTTGCTCAACTTGCGGACCTTGTCATAAAAGCCAGGTAAGGTGATCTTGCCGTTTTTATCGTGCATGCCAGCAATGAGTTCAGCAAGCGCCTGCGCCGGGTTGTGAATGGTTCCGCCAAACAGACCAGAATGCAGATCCTTATCCGGACCGAACACTCGCAGTTCAAAATAAGCAAGCCCGCGCAAGCCGGTGGTGATGGTGGGCTTGTCCGATGCGATCATGCCAGCATCAGGATTCAAACAATAATCGGCGGCAAGCAGTTTCTTGTTCGCCTTGATGAAATCGCCGAGATGTTCCGAGCCGATCTCTTCTTCGCCTTCCACCAGCCACTTGACATTGACCGGCAGTTTCCCATCACTCTTCATGATGGCTTCCACTGCTTTGATGGATGCCACCACCTGTCCCTTCATATCCGAGCCGCCACGCCCGAACAGATAATCGCCTCGCACCTCAGACTTGAACGGGTCAGTCGACCAAAGCTCGATCGGGTCGACGGGTTGTACGTCATAGTGACCGTAGATCATCACCGTCGGCGCAGACTTGCCCGCTCCCAGCCACTCGCCATAAACGACCGGATGCAAAGCTGTCGGCATGATCTGAACCCTGTCCATGCCGATGGAGCGTAATTGCGCGGCAACCCATTCGGCAGCGCGTTGAACATCTGACTTATTTTCATCCAAGGTGGAAATGGAAGGAATGGCAACAAGCTCCTTCAACTCGTTCAAAAATCGTTCACGGTTCGAACGGACGTATGCAATTGCGTTTTGAGAAACAGACATGATGAAACTCCTTATCGTAGAGATGGGAAAGTTTTTTATGGAACCGCAGGCACTGCCTCGGGCTGCTCTTCGAGGGTACGGCGAGTTACTAGATACCATTCGTTGATAAGGGCAAGGCGGTCACTGATATCGTACATCGGCGCAACCTGTACACCCTGTACCTGGGCATCAACACCGTAAGAATAGACCGGGTAATACAACGGAAGAGACGGCAATTCTTTCGCGAACACGACCTGAAAGTTACGATACAAGCGCGCACGTTCATTGAAATCCGCTGCGGTACGAGCGGTCTCAAGGAATTCGCTGGCGGTACGGCTATCCCACTGCGAATAATTCTGTCCGCCAGTGGCTTCGGCTTGATGCCAGAAGAGATAGGGGTCTGGGTCGGGTGTACGTGAAGTGCTTAGGTCACCCAGAGCGGCTTCAAAATTGCGAGTGGTGAGGTAATCATTCACCATTGAGTCATACGGAACCGACTGCAAATTGACCTGCACACCGATCAACGCCCAGTCTGATTGAATTGCCTGAGCGATCTGGGTATGGATCTCATTATCTGGGTGAACGAGGGTAAACGTTAAAGGCTGACCATCCTTCGAGCGGACACTACTGCCCGCCGTAAAGATATAGCCTTCTTTATTTAAAAGTTGAATGGCGGCTTCAGGGTCATATGGGAATTTTTCGATCTCATCGTAATACGCCCATGAGCCCGGCAGAATGGGACTATCCGCTACGATGGCTTGACCCTTGAGAATGTGTGAAACGATCACTGTGCGGTTCAAGCCTAACATCAGTGCGCGGCGCACGTTCGCATCCTGCAAAAAGCCGACGGTGGGATTATTCAAATTGAGGAAGACCAACCCCATCTGCGGCAAGCGGCTAGTGTAGACAGAAAGACCCGGCTCTTGCAACGCAGATTCCAACACATCCTGAGTTAACTGACTGATGCCCAGCACTTCGCCTTGACGATACGCATCCAAGGCAGAAGCAGAATTAGGGAAGTAACGAAAGACCACCTGCTCCACAAACGGTGCGCCGAGGAAGTAATCCTGGTTAGCAACCAAGACCACGCCCGTAATCTGACCACCACTGATCAACAATTCGCCAAATTTATACGGACCGGTTCCCACCGGGTTGAGGTTGAATTCTGCTGAAGGGAGTTGGTCTGCCGGGATAGTTTCGAGCAAATGCTTGGGCAGAATACCAAAGGTGACGTAATCCAGGAATGGAGAAAAAGGCTCGGGTAAAGTGAATTGAAAAGTCTTGTCGTCGAGCCGCTTCACGAGGATCTGCGACCACAGGTCTTTAATATCTTGCGGAAATAAAGAGCCGGAGCTCTTGATCATTTCAATGGTGAAGATCACATCGTCACTGGTGACGGGAGTGCCATCATGCCAGAGCGCGTTTGAGCGTATGGAAAAGTTATACACTTTCCCATCGGCTGAAACACCCCAAGAATCGACCAGGTCTGGTTGAGGCAAGCCGCGCGAATCAAACTTGACCAGCCCGCTGAACAGCAGGCGGTTCACATCTCGATCTGCCGGGTTGTTCCAATCCAGCATCGGGTTGAGCCGACCCATCGAGCCAATGAGTGCCTCGGTATAAATACCGCCAGGCGCCGCTTCAGGCAGGATGATCGTCGTCACCGGTTGCTGGCTAAGCAGCAGCAAGGCGACAATGACCAACGTCACCGCGACCACCAGAATCTGCCAACGCAATCTTTTCATAATGTTTTGTTGTGGGGAAAAAAGAAAGGACCGCCCCGCCCGGAATCCGGGCAAATCAACCAGGCGGACCTTTCAAACGAGGGCTTCGTATTATCCAATGATGAGGATGGTGATCACGAGACCGAAAAAGACCACACTTAACCCGATCGTCACCCAAAAGAGTACGCGTTCAATACCACGTCGGGCAGTGAACACGCCGCCGGTATCGGCGCCAGTAAGGCCGCCCAAGCCCGCGCCCTTGCTCTGCAGGATGACGCTGAGGATCAAACCCACTGAGGTTATAATTAAAGCGATACTTAAAATATTTGTCATGCGAAAGTGCCTCCTAGAATTTAGCGGGCAAATTATACCTGTTCGTGAAGTGAATCGTCAAACGAGCTTAAAATCTTCTCACACACCAAGACCTGACAGGTTTCCGGAAACCTGTCAGGTCTATTCCAAGAGGAACTGAATGCACGAAGCCATTGTCAACCTGCACATGCACACCCGCTACTCCGACGGCAGCGGATTACACAAAGATATTGCCAATGCCGCTCTCAAAGCCGGGGTGGATGCCGTCATTGTCACTGATCACAACATCCTCGTGCAGGGCTTCGAAGGCTATTACAAAGAAAAGAACAAAAAAATCCTAATGCTGATCGGGGAGGAAGTCCACGACCAGGCGCGCGACCCGCAAAAGAATCACCTGTTGGTCTTCGGCGCGAACCGTGAGATGGCTACCTTCGCCGAGAATCCGCAAAACCTCATTAACCAAGTCCGTGAAACCGGCGGGCTCGCCTTCCTCGCGCATCCTGACGATCCCGAAGCCAAAGCTTTCAACGAAACTGACATCTCTTGGGAAGATTGGAGCGTGCAGAACTACACCGGCATCGAATTGTGGAATGCGCTTAGTGAATTAAAAACCGTCGTGCCGACGAAATTACATGGCGCGTTCTATGCCTTCTTCCCTGCTTTTGTAGCACATCAGCCGATTCCAAACACACTCAAAAAATGGGATGAGTTACTCGCCACCGGACAAAAAGTGGTTGCCATTGGCGGCTCGGATGCCCACGCACTGGATATGCACATGGGACCCATCCACCGCATAATCTTCCCGTATGAGTTTCACTTCCGCACCGTGAACACGCATGCGCTTCTTTCTGAACCGCTCACTGGTGATGTGACCCTTGACCGTTCTCTCATCTATAAAGCCTTCGCGGCTGGACATTGCTTCGTGGGCTACGATTTACCTGCCCCCACCAAAGGTTTCCGCTTCACTGCACAGGGACGGGATGGCGCTGCCATCATGGGCGATGAGATCCCCGCCAAATTTGGCGTGACCCTACAAACCAAGCTGCCTTCCGCCGCAGAGATCATCTTGCTCAAAGATGGGCTGCCCATTCAAAGCTGGAAGAACCAACTCTCCTGCACCCACATCACCAGCGAACCGGGCGTCTATCGTATTGAAGTCTATCGAAGCTATTTAGGCAAACGGCGCGGGTGGATCTATAGCAATCCGATTTATGTGAGGTAGAGATGTCATCCTGAGCGATAGCGACACATGCACCGCAGTGCGGATGCAGTGCGGATGCAGTGCGGTGAGGATCTCTACGCCCCAAATAAGAGACCCTTCGGTCGCGGAGAACGCGTTCCCTCAGGGTGACAAGATGCTAATGGTTAGAACCAGCCCAAGTACGGGAAAGAGCCGCGGGTTTTTATCCCCTGAATCCCGTTCCTGTGGTAAACTTTTGCCCGCTAACAAAATGGTACGTTTTCATATACGTGCCTTTCCGTTCCCGGCAGGTCCACGACCTGAACAGGAACTACCCCATGGAAAGGAGGTTTTCCCACATGCGTAATTACGAATTGATGTGCATCATTCAGCCCGACTTGGATGAGACCGCCACAAATGGCGTGATAGACAAGGTGAAGGGTTGGATCACTGATTCAGGCGGCAGCATTGAAAAAGCTGAGGTCTGGGGTCGTCGCCGTATGGCGTACTCGATCGACAAGCACCGCGAAGGTCAATATGTGCTGTTGAACGTGTCCCTCAAGCCCGCCGCTACCGCTGACCTGGAACGCAACTTGCGTTACCAAGAGTCGATCATGCGACACATGCTTTCTGTGATTGGATAATCGATTTACCCGGCATTCTTTTTTTAGGAGTGAACCATGAGCCGAGGACTTAACAAAGTACAGATCATTGGACATTTAGGCAAAGACCCTGAGATGCGCTACACCCCCAGCGGCAAGCCTGTCACCACATTTACGGTGGCGGTCAGCCGCACCTGGAACAGTGCAGACGGCGAGCGCCACAACGAGACCGAATGGTTTAATGTGGTGGCGTGGGGAACGCTGGCGGAGATCTGCAAACAGTATCTCGTTAAGGGACAACAGGTGTATGTAGAAGGTCGCCTGCAAACCCGCCGCTGGGATGATAAAGAAGGTGTTAAACATACCAGCGTAGAGATCGTTGCCAATGAAATGATGATGCTCGGTGACCGGCGTGAAGCGAATACCCATTCACACGATGCGGAAGGTTCCCCTGCCGAAGCCGCCAGCGGCGCGGTGGAAGAGGATTTTCCGTTTTAGTAAAACCATTAACATAAAGGATACGAAAGTCACGAATGACAGTAAGACCAAGTGACTTCTCCCCTTTGTGTACATCGTGACTTTCGTGTTCAACATCTTTTACGGCACGAAGGCACCTTTGGAGTAACCCATGAGTGACGAACGACCCGAACGACCTGAACGTTCAGGCGGCGAAGGCGGCGGCGAGCGTGGTGATCGCAAATTCTTTGCGAAACCCAAGTTCTGCCAGTTCTGCGCCGACAAGACCCTGACCATCGATTACAAAAAAGTTGACCTGCTTCGCAAGTACGTGACCGAAGACGGCAACCTGCGCCCGCGACGCCAGACCGGCGCCTGCGCCAAGCACCAACGTCTCGTTGCTGCTTCGGTGAAACAAGCGCGCCACGTTGCGCTGCTGCCCTTCGCCAATCGCGGCGTCGACTAAACATCGAACCAAGGTACGGGGCATGGGCAACACGCTCATGCCCCGTAATTTTATTCCCAAACATATATAGACCTGACAGGTTTTTTAAAACCTGTCAGGTCTATAAATGGAGAATCATCATGACCAATGAAACGGGCAAGAAGCCCGCTGTCCACAAAAAGCATGTCGCCCGCCTCGAGCGCGAACGCCAGCAAACCCGCCTGATCTTGTATGCTTTTTTCGGCATCCTCGGCGCGGTGGTCTTGCTGCTCTTTTACGGCTGGTTAGATGCGAACTACCTGCAAACGAACCGCGCTGCCGCAAAAGTAGGCGACACCAGCATCCTC
>JAFLCE010000003.1 GCA_017303655.1 Anaerolineae bacterium | reverse complement strand
AGATCTGCTGATTGAAGATCGGGTCAACTGAGTTCATGATGAGGTCAACATTATATTTTTTCGCCAAGTCTTCAATACTTTGTTGATTGCTCGCATCGATGAATTCGACCGGGAAACGTTTGGCGTCCCCCAGTTTTTTCTGCACCTCTTCCGCACGTTTGACGTTGTAATCTGCCAAGACCATTAATTCCAGCCACTTGCGTGGTTTGGCTATGGCGGCAATTGCCTCGCCCACTCCACCGACACCGACGAGTAAAACTTTCATGAGATTGAATTCTCCGTTTTGTTTTATAACCCGCGTCTGCGAGTTAGATTGACAGAAAAATAATCCCGCTGCCATAAAAGCAGCGGGATAGACTGTGACTACCAGTTGTGGTCGTTCGAAGCCGTTTGATTTCCGGGGAAAATGGAGATCATCAGGGAAGTCATATACACTTTCACAAATATATCCCCCACAGTCTTGAATACACGAGCTAGGGCTTTCATAGAACCTTTCAGTTGGCTCTGCTTTCTGGACTCATTTCCAGTGCAGACAAAGTTTTGAAACGCCACAGCAGGCACACGGTCCGGGCTGAGGCGGGTTTCCCGTTAAAAATAGATTTCTTTGATGATCTTCAAGTAAATAAAGGATTCCGTCTCGCGGACGCCATCCACTTTAGCGAGTTTTTCGGTCATAAATTTGAACATGTCTTCATGGTCCTGACAGAAGACTTCGAGCATGAGGTCGTATCTGCCGCTGGTTGCCACGATGTAAACGACCTCGTCGAATTTGGCGATCTTGTTCGCCACTTCCATCATTTTGCGCCCGTCGGTACGGATGCCGATCATAGTAACAGTGCGTTTGCCCATCATCAAGGGATTGGTGACGGCAACGACTTTCAAAAAGCCAAGGTCCACCAGGCGGTTGTAGCGTTGGCGGATCATGCCGGGCGAGACTTTGAGCTGTTCAGCAAGCTGAGCAAACGCTACACGACCGTCGGCGCGCAGGGCGTTGATAATGTGGAGGTCGATGCCATCCAGTTTATCGCGCTGTCCGTTGCTGAAATTGCTTTCCATTCCATCATTTTATGACGAATATTTATTTTTGTCAAGTAAAAAATGACTATTTTGCATAAAAACCCCATTAAGTAAGCTTATTCTTATATAATTTGTGTATTTTAATGCCTTCTGGGAATACAAATCCCATCCCATCGGCTGGGAATGCCGATGGGATGGGATTATATTATTTAATTACCTTTTACTTCGACCCAGATGGCGTCATAGAGGGGGGTTGCCTCACCCACATCTTCGATACCAAAGCCTTTTTCAATCGCCTCGGCGGGCGGATTGGTGATCGGCGAATCTGAATATGCCTTGAATACTTCAGGCTGATTGGCTTCAGCATAATCGAGAGCCGCCTGATTCGGATTGGTGTATTGGAAATCGCGGATCGTGAGCCAGAAGACATCGCCTTGCATGGTGTAGCTCATCCAGGCATACGCGGCGTCCACATTGACGGCATCTTTCAACATAACCCAGTTATCCTGCCAAAGGATGGGCCCTTCTTCTGGATAGATATACTGAATATCAGGGTTTTCCTGATTGGCGATGAAAGCCTCACCAGTCCAGGTCATACCCAGATCCACATCGCCAGCGATCAAGGCGGTCTTGGGGCTGTCACTGTCAAAGAGTTTGATGTTTGGAACGATCTCAGCAAGTTTGTTTTTGGCTTCTTCAAGTTCATCAGGGTCAGTGGTATTGGGGCTATAACCCAATGTGACCAACGTTAGACCGATCGCAGCCCGAGAGTCATCGAGGAAGACCATACGTCCGGCATATTCAGGTTTCCACAGGTCTGCCCAGGAAGTCGGGACGTTCTCAACGGTGGCAGTATTGACCACGATCGCATCGGTCCCAGCGAGGTAAGGAATGGAATACTTATTGCCCGGGTCGAAGGGTTGATCCATCCAGTTCGGATCGAAGTTCCCAATATTCGGGAGTTTGGTATGGTCCAGTTCTTGCAACAACTCCTGGCGAATCATCAACGGGACGATGTAATCGGTCGGCTGGGCAAGATCATAGGCGCTACCACCCGCAGAAACCTTGGCGTACATTTCTTCATTGGAGGAATATTCGTCGCGGTTCAACTCGATGCCGTAGACCAGCTCAAAACAATCGAGCATGTCCTGAGGGAAGTATTCGGTCCATACGAAGATGTTCAGTTCGGTCGAAGTAACTTCCAGGCGTGGGTTTGGTTCCGGGCATTCGAAACCAGACGAAGTTACTTGAGGTCCACCATCTGCGGCGGGTTCTGGAGCCGCCTCACCGCCTCCCCCACAGGCGACCAGTACCAAACTAAGCAGTACCAGTGCAGAAACAAGATTGAATAGTGATTTTCTTACCATTTTCTCTCTCCTTTTTTGTATTTCGGTTCACACGCGGACGGCAACTGCCTGCGTGAAAATCCCATGTTTATTATTCGTGCTTCGGTTTTTCTTCCCGGCTTTGCAGCCACTGTAAAAGTAAAACGGCGATAAATACAATGGAAATCCAAACCGTGGATAGGGCGTTGACTTGCGGAGTAATAATTCGGCGTAGCAAGCCATATACATAGATCGGTAAGGTTGTAGAACCGGGTCCGTTGGTGAAGAAGGTAATCACGAAATCATCTAACGAGAGGGTAAATGCCAGCAATGCTCCAGACAAAACACCCGGAAGGATGATCGGAAAGGTCACGCGCCAGAAGGTCACCCATTCGTTCGCACCAAGGTCCATGGCAGCTTCTTCAAAAGATTTATCAAAGCCTTGCAAGCGTGCCTGCACTACTAACGTCACAAAGGGAACCATGAACGCAATATGACTGACCGTCACTGTAGCAATACCCAAAGACAAACGGGCATCGCCTGTAAGGTTAAGTACTTGATTCAGCCAGCCAAACGTCTGACTGAACAAGGTCAGTACACCGATACCCATAACGATTTCCGGGATCACGATGGGAATGTAGAGAAAAAGTTGGGAGATCGGCTTTATTTTGAAGTTATATCTCTGAAGCGCCAAAGCAGCCATCGTACCGATAATGGTGGCGATGATCGTCGCTGTAAACGCAATCGTCAGCGTATTGCCGGCCGCTTCGATCACATCATCATTCTTTGAGAGATCGCAATACCAGTGAAAAAATCCGCATGGGCTGGCTACGACCAGGCTGCCATCCATGACGACGCGCTCGCTGGTTTCGGTAATGAACCCTTCAAAGGTTACGTTAGCGCGCGAAGCATTGAATGAGTATAGGATCAACGCCACAATGGGTGCATACAAAAAGATATAAACGAGGGTCGCCGCTGTAATGACAAAGGGAGAACGCTTATGAGGGTTCACGCTGCTACGATCTCCTCTCCGAAGCCAAATTTACGCGTATAGAAATATGTAACGATCAACGTCAACACCATCAAGATTAACGAAGCTGCAGACCCAAAGGTTGGATCACGCGCATCCAAGAATTGACGTTGGATCAGGTTGCCAACCAAAATGACCTGACGCCCACCCAGAATGTCCGACACGATGAAGGTTCCCATGACCGGGATAAAGACAAGAATGGTCCCCGCCACCACACCAGGCATGGAAAGCGGAAGCGTGACCCGGAAAAAGGTGCGGAAAGCATTCGCACCCAAATCGGCGGCGGCTTCATACAAGGAGTTATCAATTTTTTCCAACGACGTATAGATCGGCAAGATCATGAAAGGTAGAAATTCATAGACCATACCCACCAATACAGCGCCTGGCGTATACAACATTTCTAAAGGCGCAAAAGGAATATGAAGTAGTCCTGCCACCCAGCCAATGATGGCATTAATAGCGCCTTCTTTACGCAACAACATCATCCACGCATACACACGGATCACGAAGTTGGTCCACAAGGGAATCAAGACCATGAACAGGAACATATTGCGTTGCTTGGGTGTGGCGCGCGCAATAAAATATGACAAGGGATATGCCATCATGATCACGATCGCCGTGGTGTTGAATGCCAACGTTAGCGAACGCCACAAAATATTTACATACAACGGGTCAAAGCAGGAAGCCTGCCCATCAGGACAATCTGTGCTATACCCAAAAAGGCGGACATAGTTATCAAGGCTGAAACTGTAGATCACATCGCCATCCGGGCTGCGTGAACCAAAGCTAATCACCAACGTGAGAAAGAGCGGAATGACCAGCAATACGAACAGCCATATGGTAGTAGGAAGGGCAAGGAAAGTTCCTTGCATGGATTTGCTTTCACGCAATCGTTGAAGCATGGGGTTAATCCTTTTTCAAGACGAGCGTGTTTTCAGGCAGGAACAGCAAAGTAATGATCTGGTCCTTGTGGTAGAACGAAGAAGGGTCAAGCCGAGAAATACGATTCTGCTCCATCACCTTCATGCGAATGCCTTCCATGTCCACATACACATGTGTATCAGAACCAATGTATACAGAATTCAGCACCTTTGCTTTGAACAACCCTTCCCCTTTCGTGCCTTGCTCCACAATACGGATCTTTTCAGGGCGGGTTGAGACCACCACTTCTTCACCATTGACAAAGTTTGAAGACATCGGCAGTCCCTTTATTTCAGCCTGAAGCGCTGGGACGTACACCACCGCCTCATCCTTTGAGATCGACTTGATCTTGCCTTCCATAAAGTTTGACTCGCCGATAAAGTCTGCCACGAACTTATTCACCGGGCGTTCGTAGATCTCCACGGGCGTGGCAAGCTGCTGCACTTTGCCTTTACTCATAACCGCAATACGGTCAGACATGGTCAAGGCTTCTTCTTGATCGTGGGTCACATAAATGAACGTGATGCCCAACTGTTGCTGAAGCGCTTTGAGCTCTAATTGCATTTCTTTGCGGAGTTTTAAGTCCAACGCGCCAAGGGGTTCGTCTAACAAAAGTACATCGGGGGTTTTGACCAGGGCACGCGCCACAGCCACACGCTGTTGTTGACCACCCGATAGCTGCTTGGGTCGGCGGCGCTCCATGCCGGTGAGCTGGACCATCTCAAGGGCACGCGCGACGCGTTTCTTGATCTCATCCTCTCCGGCGCCTTCCATTTCAAGACCGAAAGCAATGTTCTGAAAAACGGTCAGGTGTTGAAAAAGAGCATAACTTTGAAAAACCGTATTGACCTTGCGCTGATACGGAGGTGTATGCCCCATCGACTTGCCTTCAATTAAGACATCGCCTTCTGTGGGCCATTCAAACCCGGCGATCATACGCAGTGAAGTAGTCTTACCACAGCCAGAGGAACCAAGCATGGAGAAAAACTCGCCATTCTTGATCTGCATGGAGACGTGGTCCACCGCAGCGATCTCACTCCCTTCAGGGGTGACGAACCGTTTTACAACATCACGCAATTCAACTGCAAAGTCAGCCATCTATCTTCTCCATCATGAGATATTAACTTCCAAAGCGACGTGTTCATGTTCCATAGCAGAACAGCCAAACCTAAATTCAGAAGCACTGAATTACAACGTGCTGTTGATTTCTCTAAGAGTATCACCCAAACGATCCACAAGTGCGTCGAGTTGCCCGGTTGTTACCACCAACGGAGGTTCGATACGTACGGTCTGCGCACTGGTGAGCGTACCCGCTACCAACACACCGCGCTTGAACAACCCAGAAGCCGCCTTATAACCTGTTTCAGGATTTTTGAAATGCAACCCAATAAGCAAGCCTTTGCCAGTCACTCGTTCGAAAATGTTCGGGTATTGTACAACAAATTTTTGCAGATGCGGCATTAAATAATTTCCTTTTTCAGCCGCCTGCTCCCAAAGCTTCTCACGTAATGTTACATGGATCGCCGCAATCGCCGCCGAACATGCCAATGCCCCACCACCGGTCGTGGTGGTATGCATGAACGGATTCGGATACATCATCGGTTGGAAGATCTCTTCCGTTGTCGTCACTGCACTGATGGGCATAACTCCGCCACCGAGTGATTTAGCCACGGTCAAAATGTCAGGCACCACATCCCAATGCTCAACGCCCCACAGCTTCCCGGTACGTCCCAGACCCGTTTGCACTTCATCCGCAATGAGAAGCACGCCGTATTTCTTTGTCGCAGCGCGGATGCGAGGCCAGAAATCATCCGGCGGAACGATTGCGCCCGACTCACCTTGAATGGGCTCGAACATCACAGCCGCGACGCCAATGCCAACCTTCTCGCAAATCTCAAGCTGTTTTTCTACTGCATCGGCATCGCCAAACGGGACGTGATAGACCTGCCCGCCATACAACGCTCCCATGGGTGCGCGGAAATCCGCCTTGCCCATGAGTGAAAGCGCGCCCATGGTCTTTCCGTGAAAACCTTTTACTGCAACAATGAAGGCGGTCTTGCCGGTGTATAACTTGGCGATCTTCATCGCCGCCTCATTGGCTTCTGTTCCGCTCGCACCGAACCAACTGTATTTCAAATCGCCCGGCGTGATGGATGCCAACAATTTCGCCAGCACCCCGCGCAATGGATCTAGCAATTCCTGCGAAGGCATGGGCGAACGATCCAACTGCGCTTTGACTGTATTCACAACATCGGGATGACTCCATCCCAAGTCCATCATGCCGTAGCCGCCAAGGAAGTCAAGATATTCGCGTCCCATCACATCCTTGAACACCGCACCCGAGCCGCCCCACTCCACCGCCGCCCAGTCACCAGACTCTGTCACCGACTTGCGATACTCCAACCAGTTACGGTTGTAATATTCTGCAAAATTAGTCGTAGACTCTTCAATGATCTTGTGAGCCTGCTCCGGGGTTGGGAATTCATTTTTCTGGATCCAGTCCATCCAGTTCGATGAATAATCTAATGCGTCTTCGTAATCGTATGCCATGATTTATCCTTGAGTATGGGCAGTAACAATACCCTAACGGGTACGCGTGCTGCTCCCATACCAGAAATTAGAATTTCCTCGTCCACTCTTTGGGCCAGCGTTCCACCACGATCTTCTTTTGTGTGAAGAACTCGACCGCATCCATGCCTTGCCCATGCATATCGCCAAAGAATGAATCTTTCCAACCGCTGAAGGGGAAGAACGCCATCGGCGCCGCCACGCCAATATTGATACCGATATTGCCTGCATCCGCTTCATAACGGAAGCGACGTGCAGCATTTCCGCTCGTGGTGAACAGACTGGCTTGATTGCCATACTGCCCGCTATTCACCAACTGGATGGCATCATCGATAGTATTGACATGCATGAGACTGAGCACGGGTCCGAAAATTTCTGTCCGCGCAATTTCGGTTCCAGCTTTAACATCGGAGAGAATCGTCGGTCTGACGAAGGATCCACCCTCGTAGCCTTTCACCTTCGTCCCACGTCCATCCACCGGAACGCCCGCGCCTTCCTTCGCGCCAAGAGCGATCAACTGCTCCACGCGCTGCATCGAAGCCGTATTGATAACCGGTCCCATTTGAATACCAGAGTCCATGCCGTAGCCTACGGTACGAGAAGCCGCTGCGTCGCAGATCAACTCGGTGAATTCGTTCTTTGATTCGCCCACGGTCACAGCGAGAGAGACTGCCAGGCAGCGCTGACCCGCACACCCGAAGGCTGAGTCGGCGACGATCTTCGTCGCCATTTCCATATCGGCATCCGGCAAGATGATGACGGGATTCTTCGCTCCACCTTGCGCTTGCACGCGTTTGCCATGGGATGCGGCGGTGGCATAAATATATTTCGCTACATTAGTCGAACCCACAAAAGTGATCGCACGGATGGTCGGATGTTCAAGAATGGCATCCACAGTATCCTTCGAGCCATTGATCATGTTGACCACGCCTTTCGGGAAGCCAACCTGTTCGATGAGTTTGAAAATGAACTGCATCGTCATCGGTACTTTTTCAGACGGTTTGACAATGTACGTGTTGCCCGCTGCCAATGCATACGGCAGATACCAAAACGGAATCATGCCGGGGAAATTGAATGGCGCAATCGTGGCACACACTCCCACGGGTTGACGAATCATGATCTCATCGATGCCTGGAGCGATATCTTCCACGAACTCGCCTTTGCTCATGTGAGGCATGCCGCAAGCGACTTCCACATTTTCGTAGGCACGCACCATTTCGGCTTTGGCTTCTTCAAAAGTCTTGCCCGCCTCGTTAGTGATGAGCTTCGCGATTTCATCGCCGTTCTCGCGCATGATATTACGCAATTTGAACAAATACTGCACACGGTCATTGACCGGTGTTCTGCGCCAGCCATCGAAGGCTTCCCGCGCCGCTTTCGCCGCAGCTTCCACATCCGCCTTCGTGCCAAGCGGAGTCTTTGCGATCACTAACCCCGTAGCCGGGTTGATGACATCGAAATAATCTTTTACAGCGGGTTTTACCCATTCACCGTTGATGTAATTTAGGATTTCCATGGTTTCTCCAAAATCGTTTTAATGTTTTCAAGTTAAAAGGTTTAAACGTTCCAACTTGTAAACCTCAAAACGTTTTAACTGATTTTTCCATCCGCAACGTCCAATGCTTTTTCAACAATGGCAAGACCTTCATCAAGCTGTTCTTTGGTAATGCACAACGGCGGGACAACAAAGAGCATGCTGCCCATATTGTTCGCCATGATGAAGGTGAACAAACCGTTTGCACGCAAGGTCTTACCCACTTCCGCCATTACAGCCGGTGACATAATTTCCTTTGTATCGCGATTTGCAACCAATTCGATCGTTGAGAAAAGC
The DNA here is from genome assembly GCA_017303655.1 of Anaerolineae bacterium. Lineage (GTDB taxonomy): Bacteria > Chloroflexota > Anaerolineae > Anaerolineales > Villigracilaceae > Villigracilis. The sequence continues at coordinate 118,817 of JAFLCE010000003.1, read as the reverse complement.
CCGATATAGCGCACATCCCCCACAGAAGGATGTTTGGCTTTGATATCTTCAAGACATTCGCCCAGATAATTTCCCATCGTGCGAGCATTTTCGAGAAGGTTATCTTCGGTATAAACGTCAATGGTGGCAAGCGCCGCCGCACAAGACAAGGCGTGACCGTTATATGTCAGACCAGCGTAAAGATATTTATCTTCGAAGAATTCGGCGATTTTGTCCGTGACGATCACCGCACCAAGCGGAGCGTATCCGCTGGTGATGCCTTTGGCGGTGGTGATGATGTCTGGGACGACCTTCCAGTTATCCACGGCGAACCATTCACCGGTGCGACCCCATCCGCTCATGACTTCGTCAGAGATGAGCAGGATGCCGTATTTATCGCAAATCTCACGCACGCGAGGCCAGTAATCATCCGGCGGGACGATGATGCCGTTGGAGCCAACCACACCTTCCATGATGATCGCCGCGATCTTGTCAGGACCTTCATACTTGATGACTTCTTCCAAATGCGAAATGCACTCACGCTTGCAAGATTCTTTCTTCTGCCCGAACGGACAGCGATAGCAGTGCGGATTCATGAAGTGAACCCCGCCCGGCATAGTGGGTTCGACGGCTAAACGACGGTAATCGCCGGTTAGGGCAATTGAGCCGTGAGTCGCACCATGATAAGAACGGTACTGCGCCAGTATCTTATGCCGCCCCGTATAAAAGCGAGCGATCTTGATGGCATTCTCGTTCGCTTCCGCGCCGCCAAGAGTGAAAAAGGTCTTTTTCAAATTACCCGGCGTGACTTCTGCCAGCTTCTTCCCCAACTGTGCGCGGACATCCGTTGTATTACCGGGATGGACAAAGCAAAGCTTTGCAGCCTGATCTTGAATGGCTTTCACAACCTTGGGATGCTGATGACCAATATTGGTGTTCATCAACTGGGACGAGAAATCAATGTAGCGTTTTCCGTCCGTGTCCCAAAAATAAATACCTTCCGCCTTCTCCACCGGAATCGGGCTGGCTTGTCCCTGCACAGACCAAGAGAAAAACGTGTATTCCTTACTGAGGTCGACGATTTCTTGAGTAGATAGTTTTTTTGACATAAGGTCTCCGAAAAAGTAGACAAGTAAATATGTATACAAGTAAGCAGATTTGTAATCCTACCTACTTGTATACTTTGTCTACTTCTTTTTACTTTTTCACTTCCTTCACGATCTCCGCGTACACGTTCAACGTCTCATCAATGTCAGCATCGGAGTGCTCGTAACACAGGAACCAAGGCTCACGCGCATCGAAATCTGGCATGACACCTTTTTTGATGGCTTCCTCAGTAATTTTGAGATACAACTCGCGGTCGCTTTGCTGCCAGTCACGTTGACATGTCACAGCATCAATATTTAACGAGAAGGAGAACATGGCGGGGTAACCCGTGAACACGGCAGGGATATCATTCTCTTCGAAGATTTCCTTCAAGCCGTCCATCAGACGCTGTCCACGTTTTTCTATGGATTTGAGGATCGGTTTGGATTTGAGAAGATTGAGTGTTGCGTAAGCACCCGCTACGCCCGGCTTGTTATTGGTATACGTCCCGCCTTGTGCCACACCGTGCCCAATAATGGACATGATCTCTTGCTTGCCGCCGAAGGCTGCCACAGGGTAGCCGTTGCCCAGGGCTTTGGCATACGTCACGAGGTCCGGTTTGAGGCGGTAGTATTCCTGTGCTCCCCCATTGGCAATACGAAAGCCCGTCTTGACTTCATCCAAAATAAAAACGCAACCGTACTCTTCTGTCTTTTTGCGGATGAGCTCAAGGAAGCCGTCTTGTGGATTAATGGCGGCACAATTTCCTTGACACGGCTCCGAAATGACCGCGGCGATCTGCTCGCCATAGGAACGCATCACACGCTCGAAGCCTTCAAAATCATTGAAGGGCAGCGTGATGATATTTTCGCGCATAACTTTTGGAATACCCGAGGATGCAGGCACAGGGATCGGACTGCGGCGATTTCCGTATGCCTCGACAGGTGCATACGTGGACCACAAGGTATGGTCATGGAAGCCGTGATAGTTACCTTCGAATTTGAGAATGATATCGCGCCCGGTGTAGGCGCGCGCCACGCGGATGGCATGCATGGTGGCTTCGGTGCCCGAACAGGCAAGGCGCACCATTTCAATCGCGGGAGACATTTCCACGATCATCTCAGCGACGGCTACTTCAAGTTCCCCCGTCATGGCAAAGAGAATGCCTTTTTGAATTTCTTCAATCACTTTTTGATCAACTTCATCATAGGAATGCCCCAAAATAATGGGACCGAACGCCATGCGATAGTCAATGTATTCTTTACCGTCCACGTCCCACAGATGGCTGCCCTTGGCTTTTTCAACATAGGGAGTGATGCCATCTCCCCAAAAACGGAAATTGGAGTTTACACCCAACGGCGCAACTTTCTGCGCTCGTTGTTGGAGTGCCTGAGTCTTTGAACCGAACATAAATGCTCCTTTTATTTATTTGGATGCGGTTACGGATTCGTTCTCTGACAATTCTTTTGCTATGCGCTCTGGCACTCTCCACTGGTAAACATCTTTGAGAATGATCGGTACGATCGACGTTGTGGTCTTGCGCACCCCCGGGACCTTGCGGACAACTTCGGTGACGAAATAATAGATCTCCGAAGTGTCCTTGGCAACAATCTGGATACTGATGTCATTCTGCCCGATGCCGCAGGCTACGTACGTCACATTTTCGAAGGAAGCCATTTTCTTGGCAACATCCAAGACCGTGTCGGCTTCCACTTCCAGCCACACATCGGCTTTGATGTTGAATCCGAGCGCCTCGGGGTTGACCACCGCGCTGATCTGAATGACGCCCTCTTCGATCATTCGATCCACACGATAGCGCACAGCTCGTTCTGAGATATCGCCCATGCGGCGCGACATTTCAGAGGCAGACATGCGTCCGTCTTCGAGGAGCAAATTGACGATTTTTATATCAGTTCTGTCGAATTCATACATGGGATTTTGTATTTCCTTCCGAAAGGGACAGGCAAAATATACCTTGCGGAGTTTTAACCGTCAAGGGGGAAAAATTTGGCAAGGAATTGTCTTTTCCTTTACAATGGGGCGACTTATCCAATGAATATAAATCTTTCCCAACTCCAAACTTTAAATATATTTAAAAGCAGTCAAATAAACGTTGACCTGCCCACCCACCCCATTCGATATTACCGGCATGGCTGGCAGTCGTGGTCGCTTACGGCGTGGACGGACCTCTCCCCACTCCCAACGCAAAAGCCGACCATCTTTCATCCGCTGCAAACGGATGCAGTGTACGCCAGCGAAAAAAATCCGCATGGCTCGTGGTTGGGTGCAGTCGAATTTGAAGATGGCAACATCCTTCTGCTTGGCGCGTTGGCTACAGACACGCACGTGTCACTGGTGGAGGATCAACTCACAGGGCAGAGCGAAGCGGGCGAGGTCGAGTGGTTCGCTGCGTATGGTCAGGAAAAAATCGTCTTTGATAAATACGTCGCGCAGTTGGGAATCCGCTTTGGAAAGACCGATAAGAATCATGTCCCGCGCGTGTGGTGTTCGTGGTATAGCCTGTATACCGCCATCGACGAAAAAATTCTCAACACTTCTTTTGACATGCTTGGCAACCTGCCTTTCGATGTGTTGCAAGTAGACGATGGCTGGCAAAAAGATATTGGTGATTGGGAAGCCAACGATAAATTTCCATCGGGTATGCAGGCGCTGGCAGAAAAGATCAAATCAACAGGCAGGCGCGCAGGGCTATGGCTTGCGCCGCTATTGGTCGCGAAATCATCTCAACTGTATCGCGAACACCAGGATTGGTTACTGCGCGATAAAAAAGGGCGACTCGTCTCTGCGGGATTCAATTGGGGACAAGATTTATATGCTCTCGACACCACGCATCCGGACGTAACCTCATGGCTGGTTGCGCTCATGAAGTTGGTGCGCCGCTGGGGCTTTGACTACTACAAGCTCGACTTCCTTTATGCAGGCGCGCTACAAGGCAAACGCTATAAAGATATGCCACGCGAAGCGGCTTATCGTGAATGCTTGCGTTATATGCGTGAAGCAATGGGAGCAGGTTCTTTCTTCCTGACTTGTGGCACGCCCATTCTGCCTGCTCTCGGCATGTGTGACGCTATCCGCATCGGACCGGACGTCTCGCATGAATGGGAAAATTATCGCAACGAATCGCTGTTATACAATTTCGCCACCCCTGGCACCAAGAATGCCATCCGCACTGTGGTACATCGCTTGTGGCTCAAGCCGTTGGTTCACATTGACCCCGATGTGGAATATTTTGAATCAAAAGAAAATTCTTTGGAAGATGAGCACAAACAGCAATTGCAAGACCTGGCGTTGATCTGCGACTTCAAAGCGACATCCGATTTACCGCAATGGATGACGCCAAATGAACGTGAAAACGTGCGTGCCTTTCTCACTGCCGAAACAGAAGTGACCCAGCTCAGCCGTTACGTCTACAAACTAGATGACCGCATCGTGGATTTTTCATCCGCCGTGGCATTGCCACCGCAACCAAAAGGAGTCACCCATCTATGGGGCGAATTCCTGGGTTGGCTTGGCAACTGGAAATTTGTGCTGCGCATCTTTAAAATGCTGGATGATCGAAAATTACGCGACCGAGTTTCAAGAATATAAAATAAAAGCGACCCGTATGGGTCGCTTTTATTATTCAAAGATATCGTCTGTCTTGGCTGCCATCACAAAATCGTTTTTGTGCAAGCCTTTGACCACGTGTGTCCACCATTGCACGGTGACCCTGCCCCATTCCAGCACGATCAGCGGATGATGGTCTTCCTTCTCAGCAGTCATTGCGATCTTGTTCGTAAAAGCAACTGCCTCAACATAATTTTTCAGCTTGAAGATTCTCTGCAAACGCTTGATACCATCCACTTCGATCAATTCCCATTCAGGAATTTGCGGAAGGAGTTCGGTGACCTCAGCATCGGTCAATGCTGGGTCACCTTTTCGGCATGGAATGCACTTTCCATCAACAAGTGACACTAAAACAGTCCTGAAATATCTTCCGGCTTCGAGAGGCGGATGCGCAAGGCTTTGCGTCCTGCCGCCTTCAAGGCTTCATAATCGCCCAACGCTTGCGCACGGATGAGAGTGCCGAAGGTAAGTCCTTGAGTCGGAATATCCATGTCGTTTTCAGCATCGTACACGAACTGAATGAAACGACCAGTATTCGGACCGCCCTTATGGAATTGTCCCGTCGAATGCTGGAAGCGCGGACCAAACCCGGCAGAGACTGGTAACTTGGTCTTGCTGCGAATGGCTGTACGCAAAGATTGAATCGCTTCGATCATTTCCCGGTTGCGCGGCAGATAAGCATTGATAGTCACAAATTCACCAGCTTGTGGATTCGCCAAAAATTCCTCAATGGCTTTTTTCGCATCTTTGAAATCGACCAAGTCGGCTTCGGCGAGTTTGCCCGTTGACTGATAATCTTGAATCTTGGCAATCGTGCGGAGTTTGCTATCTTGCACATCGGGCTGATCGAAGGCGTTGATGCCCAAAATATGGCAAGCCGTGGAAATAGCGATCTCCCAGCAGAAGAATTCCGCACCGGCATCGTAGTAATTAGTAATTGGGAATTGGATTACAGGGAAACCAGCATCTTTGAGCGCGGCGATTCCAGCGTCAAGCTCGCCATTACTTCGGATGTACACAAACAGCCGGTCTTTGCCATACTCTTCGGGTTTACCAAGCGGCTCCAATGCCACCGGCAGGATGCCTTTGCCATGCTTGCCGCTGGACTCTGCGATGACCTGCTCAACCCAACCCGCCAAAGCGGATACTTGCGCGTCTGCCACGACGGTGAGTTTGTCTCTACCCATCAAAGCGGATTCTGCAATGAGAGCGCCCAATGCCACACCCGGGTTGCGCGCCGCAGGGACATGCGCCAAAGACTGGCTGCGCATACGATCAGCACTGCCTAACAGCTTTTCAAAGTCCATGCCAAGCAACGCGGCGGGGACCAAACCGAAATCAGTCAGTGCGGAGAAACGTCCGCCAACATTGGGGTCAGCGTTAAAGACCTTACGGAAGCCGCGCTCCTCGGCGAGCTTTTGAAGAGAAGTTCCCGCATCTGTAGTGACAATGAAACGTGAACCATTTTTGCCGCTCAGTTCCCAAACATAATCGAAGGCTGCCATCAGTTCCGCCGTCCCGCCAGATTTGCTGGCAAGGATATAAAGAGATTTATCGGGCGGATAATTCTTCACGGTTTCGGCAACCTGCCCCGGGTCGGTTGAGTCGAGGATGGCAAGCGAGAGCTTGGCTTCGATATTGAAATTCGCAAGCAGGGAACTCAACACTTCCGCTGTCAACGACGAACCACCCATACCAATAACCAGCACACGGTCGATCTTTTCATCATGGACTTGTTTGGCAAAGGAGAGATAGCCGTCGAGACGATTGCGGGCATCTTCGATTGAATCCAACCAGCCGAGGCGTTTGGCGGCTTCGGCTTGACCTTCAGGGTCATTCGCGCCGGACCAGAGGGTGACGTCATGGTCCCACAGACGCTTGGGAAAAGACTCTGCTTCGAGCGTGGCTAAACGCTTGGCAACAGAATCAGCCAACGGCGCGATAGAGGTGAGCGCAGCGCTTCGTCGCTCTTCGATGGCATCCAAGAGAGTCTTGAAGGCATCCGCAAAGGACTTCACGCCTTCATCTTCGAGTTCTGTGACGACGGTGCTCATCGAAATGCCAAGAGCCTTGAGGTCAACGAAAATTTGCTGCATGGACTCAAGGTCACGTGTGATGGTCATCGTGGCGGTGCCATGATCGCGGAAGGCATCGAGCGTGGCAGGCGGCACGGTGTTGACGGTGTCGGGACCGATCAGTTCATCGACATAAAGTGTATCGGGGTAGCTCGGATTCTTCGTGCCGGTGGATGCCCACAGTGGACGTTGCACGCGGGCGCGGAAGCGTGCCTTGAGCGTGGCAAAACGCGGCGACGTGAAAATGGCTTCGAACTGTTCATACGCCAGCTTAGCATTTGCAACCGCCGCCTTACCGCGCAACGGAGAATCTTCGGGGAGTTTAGGATCCACTTTCGAGTCGACGCGCGAGACAAAGAAAGACGCCACAGAAGCGATCTGATTCACAGGCAGGTCTTTTGCCACACGCTCTTCGATGCCTTCGAGATAGGCGTTCATCACTTCGGCGTAACGCGAGAGCGAAAAGATCAACGTAACATTGACGTTGATGCCCGCCGCAATGCTGGTGCGAATGGCAGGGATGCCTTCTTTGGTGGCAGGAATCTTGACCATCAGATTCGGGCGGTTGACGCGGTTCCAAAGTTCCTGCGCCTGTTTGGCGGTGGCTTCAGTGTCACGCGCCAGATACGGGCTGACTTCCAAACTCACGTAGCCATCGCCGCCTTTGCTTTGTTCGTAAAGCGGGCGGAAGAGGTCACAGGCTTCTTGAATATCTTCCACAGCCAATTGCCAGAAAATCTTCTCGGCGTCCCAACCTGCCCATGCAAGCGGAGTTAATGCGGCATCGTAATCATTCGTCTTTGCGATGGCATTCTGGAAGATGGTCGGGTTCGAGGTCACGCCGCGAATATCGCCGCGGCCGATCATGGCTTTTAGTTCGCCGTTCACGAGAAGTTTGCGTTGGATGTTGTCGTACCAGAGAGATTGCCCCAACGCGGTCAGTTTTTTAATTGATTCAGACATGATAAATTAAGACTCCTTAAAAAGTACGTAATACGTGATGCGTAAATTCGTAAGTAAAGAATTACGCATCACGTATTATCGATTTTCTTCTTCTATTTTTTTGATCTTTCCCACACGCCGTGCAAAACGTTCACCACCGGTTTTATCGCCTAGATATTCGGCATTCAAAAATGCAGGCACAAGTACCTTAACCAATTCCGGTCCAATCACGCGACCGCCGAGGCAAAGCACGTTCATGGCGTCGTGCTCCACGCCCTGGGCGGCGGAATAAGTATCATGGCAGATCGAAGCGTAAATGCCTTTCATCTTGCTCGCCGCGATCGAAGCGCCAATGCCGGAGCCGCAGATCAAAATTCCGCGTTCGGCTTCGCCGCTTTGCACTTTCTCGCCAACCTTTTTTACGAAATCGGGGAAGTCCACCGCCTCTGCGCTAAATGTCCCCACGTCAATGACTTCATGCCCCAATGCGCTGACAGCGTCTATCACGACCTGCTTAAGCGGGAACCCGCCATGATCACAACCTACTGCTACTTTCATTATTCTCCAAAAGTAGGGGCGCAGCAATGCTGCGCCCCTACGGCTCTAAAGTTCTTTCGCTTTAGCCACTACATTTTCAACCGTGAAACCAAGCTTTTCAAAGATGATCTTCGCCGGAGCGGATGCACCAAATCTATCGATACTGATCGTAGACTTTGCGTATCGTTCCCAGCCGAGGCTTGTTCCCGCTTCGACAGCGAGTCGCTTCTGAATACTCTTCGGCAAAACAGACTCGCGATAAGCTTCGTCCTGTTTCTCGAACAGTTCCCAACTCGGGAAGGAAACCACGCGCACACCCTTGCCTTCGTCCGCCAACTTTTGCGCGGCGTCTACGATGAGACTCACTTCCGAGCCAGACGCCATAAGGATGATTTCCGGCTTGCCGAAGTCTTTCAAGACATAAGCGCCTTTTTCAACAAGGTTGGGAGATTCCAAGGTCGGCAGGTTCTGGCGGGTCAATGCCAAAACGGTCGGACCGTCACGCCGCGTGATGGCAACTTTCCATGCCTGAGCCGTCTCGTTCGCATCCGCTGGGCGGAGCACCACAAGGTTCGGGATCAAACGAAGAGAAGTGAGATGTTCCACTGGTTGATGTGTGGGTCCATCTTCACCCAAACCAATCGAGTCGTGTGTGAAAATAAAAATAGATGGGTAATGTGAAAGCGCCGCCAGACGAACAGCAGCACGCATGTAATCTGCAAAAACGAGGAAGGTCGCGCCGTAGGGAATCACGCCGCCATACACCGCCATACCATTCAACACGGAGCCCATGGCATGTTCGCGTACACCAAAATGGAAGTTGCGCCCAGCCGGTGAATCTTTTTGGAAGGCAGGCGAGCCGTCAATTTTAGTATTGTTCGAAGGAGCAAGATCGGCAGAGCCCCCAATGAGTTCAGGGAGTTTTGCGGCAATTGCGTTAATGACCTTACCAGACGCAGCGCGGGTCGCCATGCCTTTCGGGTCAACAGGGAAAGTTGGCAACGCAGATTCCCAGCCATCGGGAAGTTTATTCATCAAAATACGGCGGTTGAATTCTGAACCTAGCTCGGGGAAAAGCCGCACATAGGCTTCACGGCGCATCTTCCAATCGGCTTCGAGTTCGCGTCCGCGATCCACGGCTTTGCGGTAAAACTCAAGCACATCGTCAGGGATCAAAAAGCGCGGCTCTTTGGGCCAGCCGAGGTTGTCTTTAGCGGCGTTGAGTTCTTCATCGCCAAGCGGTTCGCCATGTGCCTTTTGGGTGCCTTGTCGAGTCGGGGCGCCGAAACCGATGATGGTTCGGCAAAGGATCAACGAAGGACGCGGATCTGCTTTGGCGGCTTTGATGGCGGCATCGATGGCTTCCACATCGTTGCCATCGTCCACGCGTTGGATGTGCCAGCCATAGGCTTCAAAACGTTTGGCGCGGTCTTCGGTGAATGCAAGATCGGTCGAGCCGTCGATGGAAATCTTATTATCATCATATAGATAGATGAGACGTCCCAAAGAGAGGTGACCCGCCAATGACGCAGCTTCAGAAGCGACACCTTCCATCAAGTCGCCATCTGTGACGATGGCGTAGATATAAGAGTCGAGCAACTCATGACCAGGCTTATTGAAAACAGCCGCAAGGTGAGCTGCCGCAATTGCCATGCCCACGCCACTGGAAAATCCCTGCCCAAGCGGACCAGTGGTTAATTCCACGCCGGGCGTATGTCCATATTCCGGGTGACCGGGTGTCAGGCTCTCCCACTGGCGGAAACTCTGCAATTGTTCGAGAGGTAGGTCGTACCCGGTCAAATGTAGAAGAGAGTATAGAAGCATCGAACCATGCCCACCCGAAAGGATGAAGCGGTCACGTCCCATCCATTTTGGGTTGCGTGGACTATGTCGCAGGTGGCGAGTCCAGACGGTGTATGCCATTGCCGCCGCACCCATCGGAAGACCGGGGTGCCCGGAGTTGGCTTTTTGCACGCCATCGGCGGATAAAAATCGAAGTGTATTAATAGCTTTGTTTTGAAATTCTGGGGTTGTCATGGGCGGTATTTTACCATTCGGTTAGTATTTTTCTTTCAAATTCTTTTCGGGCAATACGATCACTCCTTCACGAGGATCGCCGATCATCGATATTTGGTCGGGCTTGTGAACAGCCAGCCAGGCTGTGTAGGCAGCCACTAATGCATTCAATTGTTCAGGAGAATATAGAAGTTCGTGGGGCCAAATACCTTTCAACATTTTGTGACGCGTGATCTCTTCGAAGAAGTCCATCGGGTCAGTGATGCGCAAACCTGCCTCATAGAGAAGCAACTGGCGTTGAATTTTTCCTTCTAAAGAAGGTTTTGTTTGCAGTACAACATCGGCGATAACACAAAAAGAAGCGTAAGGGTTCGTTTCCAAGAGCTGATGTGTGGCTTCGGTTTCTGTTGGATATTTTTTGAAATCGGCTTTTTCCAGTTTACGATACAAGTTAAAGCCGTCCTGCATCCAGGCGGGGCAATCTTCCATAGCGGCTGGCGTACCCGCAACCAAAATACCGCGTTCGCGCAGATCCTGCTCGGCGGAGCGAAAGCCAGGTTTTGAAAGTTGCTTTTTCGTCTCACGTCCCTGAGTTCGCTTCAAACCCGAAGGTGCATTCACAGCTACTGTAGCAGAAGACTGTCCTTGCATATAGGCAGTCACTTCAAGCAAACTGCCATGAGTTAACGCAAGCAGGTTTAATCCCTTATCGATCACTGCATACGTGAGAGATCTACGATGGGAAGAGAATTCAACGCCGATAAAAACTGAGCCTGTAAAAAGCATAGTAAGATTACTGGTGGAAAACACAACGAATACAAAGAATATAATCTCTATTTTACATCTAAAACCCCTATGGACAGAACCCAACGTATCATTTTCTACATTCTCATCCTGGTCGCCGGAGCCGCATTGATTCTTTTCTCTGCAGAGAAGGGTCCAACTCGCACTGAAGGTCCAGCTCCACAAACAGGCTTCCTCGCGCCAGACTTTACACTAAAAACTGCCTCTGGCGAAACCTACGTCCTCTCAGAACTTAAAGGACAAGCCGTACTGGTCAATATGTGGGCAACTTGGTGCCCGCCTTGCCGCGCTGAAATGCCCGCCATCGAAGCCATGTATCAGGAATACAAAGATCAAGGGTTGATCGTATTGGCGATCAACCACACCTTTCAGGATAATCCGCTCGATATCACGCCCTTCACAGATGACTATGGACTAACCTTTCCTATCCTGCTCGATGAAACCGCAGATACCGCACGCGCCTATCAAGTTCGGTCACTGCCATCTTCTTACTTTATCAACCGGCAAGGCATCATCAATGAAGTCATCATTGGTGGTCCCATGCCTGAAGCCCTCTTACGCACAAAGATCGAGGAGATATTGAAGTAACATGTTCGAAACCTTTCAAAGCCTCTTCGCCCCGCCGCGTCATATGATCCTGCTTGTCATCGCAACCTGGTTGGGGCTCACCCTTGCCGAAAAGCGCACAGAACAGCACGGCATCAGCAAGGATGATCTGAATAACATCACCTTCTATGGCATGATCGCCTTCATACTTGGCGGGCGTCTGACCTATATCCTGCAAAACTTCTCGGCATTCAGCAAAAGTCCGCTCGGCATAATCTCCGTCAATCCAGACCTGTTCGACCCACTCGGTGCCCTTGCCATCTCCTTTATCGTCGTGCTCGCGTATGGTCAACGCAAACAACTCCCCCTTTGGAATATCCTGGATGCGCTCACCCTCTTCTTTGCTGTCATCGCCATCGGGCTGGGATTAAGTCATCTCGCTGCTGGAACTGCATTTGGAACTCCCACCAGCATGCCCTGGGGAATCAACCTATGGAATGCCACCCGTCACCCTACCCAAATCTATGACGCGCTCGCCTCATTCTTAACATTGGCTTTGCTCTGGTCCTTCAAGCCAAATTCACGCCCGGGCATTACCTTCCTATCTTTCATTGCGCTGACAGCACTCTCTCAACTCATCATCCAAGCCTTTCGCGCAGACACTGCCTTTATCTTCAATGGGCTACGTCAGACACAGGTGCTTGCCTGGGTAACTTTAATCCTCTGCTTTATCTTGATTGAGACAAGATTTTCCTCCTCAAAACAAAAAACGGGCTGACGTAACTGTCAGCCCGTTTTATCTTATTACTTAGCCAAGTTCGGGTTCGATCAACCCATAACTACCATTGCGTCTGCGATACAAAACATTAATCTTACTAGTCTCTACATTGTAAAAGACAAAGAAGTTGTCGTGCCCAAGGTTGCGCATTTGCACCAACGCCTCATCTTCCATCATCGGATAAAGCACAAAACGTTTACGCTTGGCAAAAAGCGGCGAGAGTTCACCCGTCTCTTCGTCAATAATGTCATCGGCCACTTCCGCAGCCGAGCGTCCATCGCCACGCCCATGATATTTCTTGCCCTTATAGCGTTCGATCTGACGTTGTAAATTATCCAATGCCATATCAAAGGCAGCCAAGGCTTCATCCGCCCGCTCTTCAGAGCGCAGGGTAAACCCTTTTCCAGATACCGTAACCTGAACCACATTGCGGTCGTTGGCATCCCGCGCGGCTTGATGATGCGAAAGCTCCACGCGGGCTTCATCGATGGCAGGCAGGTAATGATCGAGATTGCCGGCCTTCTTAGTAACATATTCCTCAATATGCTCGGTCAAACGAATGTGACGTGTCTGAACTTCCACTTTATTGGACATACAAATCTCCTTTTCTAGGTTGTTAAGTTACAAACACAAACGCGCTACACATGCCTCAGATCATGGTGAGACAATGCGCGCGCGACAGTCAACGCACAAACGGACTTTGCTCCAGCAGCATAGAGTGCTTCCGCCGCAGCAGAAAGAGTTGAACCGGTTGTTGAAACATCATCCATAACAACGATCGTTTGGTCTTTCACCCTTGTTTCAGCTTGAAATACATCGCGCACATTTTGACGGCGCGCATCCCTGCTCAGTCCCACCTGTGAGCGCGTTTCCTTTTGGCGCACGAGCGCCTTTTCTGAATACTGCCACCCCAACCCCATTGCTAGCGGTTGTGCAATCATCGCAACTTGATTATAGCCTCTTTCCCGCATCCTCTGTTTTCCCAACGGGATCGGAACGAGAAGATTGACCTGCCAATTCAAACTCTTTACAAAAGGCAGCATGGCTGTTGCAATGGCATCTCCCATAGAAAAATCACGGCGATACTTTAGCTTATGCAAAGCAGATTGGAGTGGATTCTCAAATGTGCCCCACGCTCGCAACGAATGAAAACGCGGTCTGTCAGCAAGACAAACCCCGCAAATTCCGGGTTTATCCTGCGGCAGACCGCATACTTCACAAACATCACCAGCTAAAACTTGTATCCGCTGTTGACAATCAGAGCACCATCTTGAACCGTTTCTTCCGCATCCACCACACACAGGTGGAAAGAGCAGGTCGAGAGCGCCCCAGATCGAACGATATGCTTGGTATTTCCAATTCGTCAACTCTGCCTCATTTGGATGCAGGAATTTGACTTACACAAAACTATTTGGTAACTATTGCCCGCCGATAAACGGACTAAATGCTCCGGCGATCTGAAACCCGGCAGGAGCCATGAGAATAATCATAATCGATGGGAAGGTCAAAAGCGCCATTGGGATGATCATCTTTACAGGAGCTTGATGCGCTTCTTCTTCCGCGCGCTGGCGGCGCTTCAGCCGCATCTGGTCGGACTGAATTCGCAGCACCTTTGCCATACTCACGCCGAGAGCCTGACTCTGAATTATCGCTGCAACAAAACTTGTCAATTCGGACAAACCAATGCGCCCTTCCATATCACGCAGGGCTTCGCGCAAAGTCTTACCCAGTTGAATCTCACGAATACAACGGGCAAACATAATAGAAAGTTCATTTTCCCACTTATCACCCACTTTAGACATGGCTGATTCAAACCCCAAGCCAGCCTCTACGCAGATCGTCAAGAGATCAAGAGCATCTGGCATGGCTTTACGAACTTCGTTCTGCCGTCTTGAAATGCGGCTTGCCAGCCACATTTGAGGAAAGAAGAAACCAAGAAGCGAAAAAATACCAACCACCAGAATGACACGTCCAAACGGCCAGTTAACTGTTGGTAGATTGCCGATCAGCAACAAAAGTCCGCCAAAGACCGCTGCAACAATAAAGCGAGTCGAAAGAAATGTGGCAGCATCAATACGACCAGGATTGCCAGCCAACTCAATCTTCTTTGCCGTTTCCTGAAGCAGTTTCTCAGGTGTGAAGCGCGCAGAAAAATCTCCAAGCCTCTTAACCACCGGAACAACCACACGCTCCATGAATGGTTGCTCAAGTTCAATATCTTCCAGGGAAACATTCTCGCCGCGCTGGGTCGCTTCTGCAAGGCGGGAGAGCACAGGGTCACCTTCGTCACCTTGAGCATCCCGCGCATAACGGGCGCCAATAACAATCACAAAAATAATCCCACCAAGCAGAGCTACGCCAATCAATACTGCAATTATCGTTCCCATATTACACCTCGATATCCGCAATCTTCATCATAATAAAATAACTGGAGGAAATCAAACCTAGGACCACACAAATAATAGCCGCAGTACAAATCGGACCACCCTGTGTGACAGAAAGCAAATAATCCGGGTTCAAGAACCATAGGATAAGTGTAAGCCCAAACGGAATTAAGGAAAGCACCGTACCAGAAGTACGAACTTGAGCCGTAAGCACGCGAACCTCACCTTTAATACGTATACGCTCACGGATGGTAAATGAAATGTTATCAAGAATTTCCGAGAGGTTACCACCGACTTCACGTTGAACATTGATGGCGGTTACGACAAAATCTAGATCTTCGCTGGGAATGCGCCGTAAGAGATTATCAAGTGCAGTTTCCATGGGAATGCCGATTTGCATTTCCTGCACAACCCGCCGGAATTCGTCATTAATAGGAGATGGCAATTCCTTGCTAATCGCTTCCATCGCCTGGGTAGTGGAATACCCAGCGCGCAGACCATTGACCATCAAGTTGAGCATATCTGGAAGTTGGTCATTAAATTTCTTCAAGCGCTGTTTTTGCTGATTCTTAACATAAATCCGCGGGGCAAAGATGCCGATGACAGCCCCGATCAAGGCAGAAACAGGGTGTTGATTGCCAAGGAACCAGGCAAGCAACGCCCCCAAAAATATGCTTAACAAAATCAGAACTAAATATTCAGCAACCTTAAATTTCAAATCGGCGCGAGCCAGCTCACGCGCAATACGATCACCATAAGAGGTTTTTTCAACCCGTTTGGAAACCCAGTTGGTAATTACATATTTCTGGGCTTCCTTATCGAGGTTCTTCTGATTATCGTCTTCAAGATATTGGCTTAGGCGTTCCTCAACGATCGCGCGCTCACTGTTTGACGAAACAACCACGCCCACTGTTAGCAGGATGATCAAGATGATGCCGCCAATGATAATGATCCAGGTCATTGTACTTCTTCCTGGCTATCCGCCACGATTAACATCGATTAATACCTTCGGCGCTCGCCGATACCAAAAATAGACGGGGGCAAATGGATGCCTGCCGCTTCAATCTTATCCATGAACTTCGGACGAAGTCCCGTCGGGCGAAGACGACCAATAATGCGTCCATTCTCAGTGCCCGTCTGTTCGAATACAAAGATATCCGTCATGGTAATCACATCACCTTCCATGCCGCTTACTTCAGTGATCGTCGTCACCTTACGAGTACCATCACGCATACGTTCCTGCTGGCAGATGAGGTCGACCGCACTTGAGACCTGTTCACGAATGGCACGCACAGGCAAATCCATGCCAGCCATCAAACACATAGTCTCAATACGAGCTAGAGCATCACGCGGTGTATTGGCATGTGCAGTGGTCATGGAACCATCGTGACCCGTGTTCATCGCCTGTAACATGTCAAGCGTTTCACCACCACGGCACTCCCCTACAATAATGCGTTCTGGGCGCATACGAAGGGCATTCATCACAAGATCGCGGATCGTAATTTCGCCACGACCTTCAATGTTTGCCGGGCGTGATTCCAAGGTCACAACATGTTCCTGACGCAACTGCAGCTCAGCAGCATTCTCGATGGTAAGAATACGTTCATCAGAAGGAATGAAACCAGAAAGAACATTGAGTAACGTAGTCTTGCCAGAACCCGTACCACCGGAAATAATAATGTTCAATCGCGCCTCAACACATGCCTTGAGGAACTGAACCGATTCCTGGCTGATCGAACCAAATTGAACCATCTGGTCGACTGTAATCGGATTTTTTGAAAATTTACGAATGGTCAAAACCGGTCCCACTAGAGAGATGGGTGGAATGACTGCATTTACACGAGACCCATCAGGGAGACGTGCATCCACATATGGGCTGGATTCGTCGATACGACGTCCCAACGGCGCCACGATACGGTCAATGATACGCATGACATGGTCATTGCTTTCAAAGGTGATCGGCACACGGTGGACTTTACCCTTGCGCTCGATATAAACATTCTTTGGTCCGTTCACCATGATTTCAGTGATAGTGTCATCTTCAAGTAGGGATTGCAAAGGACCAAATCCCAGAATTTCAGCTGAAATCTGTTCAAAAAGGCGCGCCCGCTCAGGCCTTGAAAGAACAATATTCTCTTCCGTAAGAATTTGCTCAAAAAGATTTTGAATGGTACGGCGTACTTCATCCGTCCGCGTTACATCCATGGAAGGGTCGATCTCAGCCAGAAGTTTATTCTGAACCCGGGTCTTTAAATCAAAATAGGATCCGGCCTGCGGAGATGTGATTGGTGCACTGACACGCCTCGCCTGCAAGGAAGACAGACGGGAAGCGTCGCCGCCTCCACCTGCGCCTTGTCCTTCACCACCTGCAGGTTTGGGTTGACCCTGTGCCGGAGCAGCAGGACTGGGTTGGTTGGTATTATTACTACTCCCAGTATTTTGACCTTGCTCTATACGTCTAAGTAATGACATAACCTAACTCCTTACCGTTTTGCAGCGGCAGCTTCGCTTTCACTTTCCAGTGCAATCATTCGAGCACGTACTACCTCTGCAAGTGAAAGAAGTCCTTTTCCAATTGGTTGGGCTCTATTGTCGAGCATAAAAGGAACACCTCGATTAACGGCAGTAATCGCAACTTTTTCGTCCAGAGGAATAACAGCAGAAACTTCGTGCTTTAAATTCTCGCTGATTCGTTCCGGGGTAATGGCGATGCGCTTATCAAAACGGTTCATCGTAAAAATAATACGGTCCTTATTGATTCCCATTGTTTTCAACAGGTCCAAAATCAGCCGCGAATTCTTTATGGCGGGAATTTCCTGTGTGGTGACAAGGACGATCACGTCACTCAGGTCGATTGCTGACAGAATAACATCGGTCAAAATAGAAGAAGTATCAACGACAACATAAGAATACATCTTCTGCATAAATTGCAAGACCTTTATGAATTGGTCTGTGCTGATCTTTTCTGCCATCTCTGGCCGTTGTGGGGCAGCCAGAATTCGTACGCCGGAAGCTTCATGCTTTATCAGAATATCTTCCAAAATTTCCGCATCAAGATCATCCACACGCGGGGCAATATCCACAATCGTGTTTTTACCTTGTTCGTTGACAAAAACCGCGACATCGCCAAATTGTAAATTACCGTCAATGAGAACCGAACGGGTATCTTCATTGTTCAAAGCAATCGCCAGATTGACTGCAATAGTTGTACAACCCGTTCCACCCTTGGGGCTATAAACAAGTACGATCTTGCCTTGTGGCAAAGGCGAGAAGCCACCCATCATACCCGGGGCGCCCCCACCCGCTGATACAGCCATTTGCTGTTTGGCGCCCTTATCACGCTCACCGTGCGCCATTTCTCCAGCGCGTTTAATCGCAGAGATCAACTCATCCCCCATCGGAGGTTTTGTTAAAAAGTCACGAGCGCCTGCTAGCATGGCTCGGCGCATATAGTTCTGGTCGCTTTGAACCGAAAGAATGACAACCTGAATATGCGGTGAACGCTGGCGGATATTTTCAGTTGCAGTGATGCCATCAATATCCGGCATATTAATATCCATCAGAATGACATCTGGATCCAACTCTTGCGAGAGCTGAATCCCTTCTTTGCCGGTCCGAGCGGTACCTACCACTTCAACATCGGATTCGAATTGCAGCAACTTTCGAACATTCTCGCGAGTTTCCGCGATGTCATCAACAATCAAAACCCGAATTTTATCAACAGCCATTTTTAAAATATCCGATCATAAGATGAAGAGATTATTATTGCTGAGGTTCTTCGGCAGGCGGCGCATCGTTGGGCAGCACCGGCGATGTAAGTGTCGTTAGTGCAGGCTGCATGGCATATGGAAGTTTCGCCGGAACAGGAATGTTGTATTGACTCAGCAGGAATTGAAGTGTAGAAGCCTCGGTTGCCAGACGTCCTTCATCAGCAGGGTTGCGTAAGGTGAGGATGATTCGCGCGTTTGTATATACGAGATAAGACAAAGTTACAGAGTCTTGCGGGCTCACGATCAAAGTGACAAGATCAGGCGCAACTGGAGCCGCTTGTTCAGCATTGGGGTCGGCAGGCGCGGCAGCAGGATCTGCTGCCGCAGTCGTATCAACTGCCACAAGCGGGAAATTTCCTAATTTAAGAACAGTCACATCCTGGAGAAGTGTTTGGCATACCATGCGAGGTCGTTGCGCTTCGGAAGGAATGATGAAGTAAGGTTGTTGAACGGAGGGATCTAATTCCAAGCGTCCTTGTGGAGAACCCGAAGAAACCACACCCAACGACAAGATCGGTAAACCTTCCGATACAAAGCCCTGCCCTTCACTACCTTCAAGGCGACCAATACCCGTACCCGTAAGTACAGCTGTTTGATTGGGTAAAACCGTTTGATATGCCGGGTCTACATCGACAAAGAGTAGACAGGCATTAACATTTACATGTGCACCATCAGTAACCGCATATCCGGAAACGGAAAGACGATCAGTAGGGATCGACATGGCTGTCATCCCGGTGGGAATCAACGCTGCCCATTGCGGACCTGAAACTGAAACGCCCGAGGAAGAATCGGTGACCATCGCCTCTGTGATTACAACGCCCTGATCAAGAGGAAGTTTGGCGATCTTATCCACGAGGAAAGGGAGTTCATCCCTCGTATACATGACCGAGACTACGTTTTCCTGGGGAATCTGCAACGTGGCCAATACATCTTCTGTGATGCGTCCGCCTTGAGAAATATTCTGCGCAGCATAAAATACCTCAACATAAACGGGACCTTCTGCCACCTCAGGTTGATTAAAAACAAATTGCTGCAAGATTACAAAGCCAACCCCCAAGGCAATGACAACAATCAGAAGCACCAAAATCAGAGTACGACCACGACGCATAATTTTCTCCTCTCGACATGCACTATATCAAGCGTGCATTTTATACCATGTTCATTATACAGGAAAAATGGCAAAAGCATATTTATAGGCGCTAAAATCCAGGGTTCTTTCCCGGATTTTCTTTACAATCTTGTTAGTAGGGTTATTTATATCTTCGCTTGTACCGTAAATGAAATTTTCGCACCGGAGCCAATTGCGCTATCGATCTCAAATTTTCCACCCAGCATTTCAGACCGTTCGCGGATCAACTTCAAGCCCAAGCTGTTGGAGTCTTTTAAGTTTTCCGGGTCAAAGCCGCGGCCGTTATCATCGACGCTTACGCGCAAAAATTCATTGCCCAGGTCAAGGTGCACTTTGACCATTGTCGCCTGGCTGTGACGCGAAGCATTCCCCAATAGCTCCTGTACAGCACGGAAAATCATCACTTCGAGGTACGGCTCCAGCCTGCGTTCCGTCCCGGAGACGGTAACACTGACATCCATGCCAGATTGCTCCTTGAAAGCATCGGCATATTTTTTAAGCGTAGGAACCAGTCCAAGGTCATCTAACATCATGGGACGCAGTTCAAAAATGAAATTTCTTACCTTTTGAAAGGTACTCATGGCAGAGGTCTTTAAACTTCCAAGCTCTTCCTTTGCCTGAGCAGGATCAACATCCAAAAGGCGCATGGCAATTTCAGTCTGTAAAATGAAATTAGAAAGGGCTTGGGCGGGTCCATCATGCATCTGACGGGATAGTCTTTGTCGTTCCGCCTCTTGTGCGTTGACGATCATCTCAATGCCCGTCATTTGTTCTTTAGCAGAATTCGCCGCCGCAGAACTCATGACGCCATCTGAGCCCGGGGAAACCATATCTTCCAATACAACCTTGTATTTTTCCAAATGAGATTTATCGTTTTGTAGCTTTTCCAACTGCCCACGCATTACAAACAGACGCTGTTGAGCATCGAGGGCAGAATCATATGCCATCTTAACTTCTTCCGCCGAACCGCCCTGCTTTTGCACTTGCTGCAAATGCGAAGTGATCGCCGTATTGCGTTGGGTTATTTTGGAGAGTTCTCCCTGGCTTTGATCCATCATCAACTTGATCTCACGCAGCGCGCGCTGGGTCTCTTCCAATTCACTTTTGTAATCTACATCCTCAGACATGCAAAACTCCTACGATCGAATGTCGGTATCTCTTAAGGTCACCCAGCCGCGCTTGAGGGCGTACACAACTGCCTGTGTGCGGTCTTCCACGCCAAATTTGCGGAGAATCGCGGTGACATGATTCTTAACCGTCTGATGACTGATGCCCAGCAATGTGGCGATTTCTTTATTACTCATACCGCGTACCACACACGCCAACACTTCCATCTCACGGTCAGACAATGGATGGAAAGGAGCACCGGGTTCACTATAGGAACGGCGTGCGCCTTCCATGCTTTCTTCCACCCACAATTCAAGTTCGCGGCGGGTAAATACATTATTGGCAAAAACAAACTTGCCTTCTGCCACTTCGCGAATAATGCGGGATAAATTCTGAGGTTCGATATCTTTTGAGCAATAGCCATGCGCACCTGCAAGTGCCGCATGAATAGCCTGTTCGATATCGTCATAGCCTGTCATCAAGATGATGCGGGTTGTGGTCTTATCTTGTGCGACCAGATGAGTGATCTGCTGCCCATTCATGCCAGGCAAATTCACATCCAGAATGGCAACATTCGGCTTCTTCGAGCGGATCAGTTCCAGCGCTTCATCCCCGGTCGCAGACTGGGCAATGACCCGCATGTCGGTCTCCAGTGAAAGTGCATCCACTACACCCTGCCGGAAAAGCGGGTGATCGTCCACAATTAGCAATGTAATTTGATTCATTCCAATGCCCAATCTCTCTTTTGTCTGGATTTTTCTTCGAGCATGCCTGTATTTTAACCCATTCTCTCATTTCCAACGATAGACTGTCAGACGAACGTCTCCCATTTCAGCAGCAATCGTGCCGTTGGTCTCAAAATCCACTGCCTTACCGACGATCATGGCTGGGTAGAGGTCAGAAAAAGCGACTAGATAATCTGCCTCTTTTTCATTAAGATAGACTGTCAGGCGTTCCTCGTCGCGGATGAAAGGAATCACTTCCGGCGTGATCAATCCCGCCAAGTCGATCAAAACATGATCGTCGAAGTAGCCAAGCGCCCCGATATCATGGACAGCCAAGACCGCATCGGGTGGAAGGTTGGTAAAGACCCACTTGGCGGTGGCGACCATTTCCTGCTCGATAAAGGCGACATCACGTGCAAAGGCACGCGCCCCGAGGACCACAAAAAGAAGCGTGACCATCGTGAGACTCATATTCCACGACGTTGTGGCAAGCCACTGATATCGCCCAAATGTTTTAGCAGATGAAAACTCGACTACGGCAAGGATGCCGATCAGGAAGAAAATCGGCATGGCGGGCATAATATAGCGACCATGCTGATAGACGGGCAAGCGCATAAGGTAAAGCAACATATATCCCACTGACCAGGTTAAGGCGAGCAAGCTACCCCAAGAACGAGTTTGTATGGATTTAACAGTCCACATGATGATGCCGGGGATGAGCAAGAAAGATGGTCCGACCAGTAACTGCAGGAAAAGTTCACTCAAGCGGTACGTAATGGGAAATTGCTGCCACTCGGCATATTCGGCTTGTTTGGCATAAAAAGTATTCGGCATGGGCGTATCGCCGATCAACAAGTTGAAGAGTAAGTAAAAGAAGAAGATCGCACCAAAGCCGATGAAGACTTGCAATAAGCCCCGCAAACGGGCTGGAGTATCTTTCTCAAAAAGGATGACTGCCAAGACAAGCGGACCCAGCAGAGTCAAGCCGTCGGGGCGCACCCAGACACTGACACCGGTGAGCAAGCCCAAGGGTAGATAGCGGCGCGAGTTCATCATCAACGCGGCAAGAATGGTGGTGGCAATCAAACCATGCAGCAGGGTTTCCATCCCAGACATGGCAGCCCAAAGCAAATGCCATTCGACGATGATGAAAAAGCCAACCCACGGCAGGCGCGGTTGATAAGTTGAAATGAGGCGACGCGCGGTGACTTCGCTGATGACTCCCAATGCCCACATGGTGAGTAGACCGAGGAAGTAAGTCCAGATATAAGGTTCGAGGTTAATGAGAAAGCCGATCGCGAGCAGAGCAGACCAGAGCGGCGAAGTGGAACCAGCAGACGGAATCCCTAAACGGAATGACCACTCGCCATGCTGTGCCAAGTTGCGGGCAAAGGTCAGATGAATCCAAGTATCGTCGAGCGGGAAGCCAATGCGAAAGACGAGTAGACAGGCAACCAGATAGATGATACCGGCGATCAGAGTGGCAACGCCAAGCACGATCAGGTCGCGGCGCGATAGCGGATTAGCGAAACCGGAAAATACGCGTCTCATTGACTTCTCCCAAAAATTCGAGTTGATCGTACTTTTGCGGGTTATTGTAAAAATCTGTCAGTTCTTTAAACCTGCCATCGGGTTCAAAGATAAAGTATTCAATATCATATTTCTCTGCCACGGCAAGCAAGGTATCCACGCCCCCATAAGGTTGGACAAAAGCCTGGCGACCGGTCATCATGTAATAACCGGGAGAACTTAAAACGATGACAGACTCTTCAGGCTGTGCGCCATTTTCAACGAGAAACTGTTCGATGACGGGATATTCCAATTCGCCTTCGTCCCAGCCGTTTTGGATGACCCGCACCCAAACGACCCAGACCGAAAGCATGATGACGACTTGAATTAACGCGGCTCGAAACACAATGTAGGCATGGTCGGTGAAGCGACCTTTGCTGCGCGCCCAAGCCACGATACGATCTAAGCTATAAGGCGCGAGTACCCAGAACAACGGCTGTAATGCTGCGCCGGCATGGAAGAAACTTCCGCGCGCACCGGCAAAGGGAAAGATAAAGGTCATCACTAAAAATAACAATACCCAGGCAAGGATACCCATTTGCACACGGCGGTCTTTTCGTAAAAGAACCATGCCCGCCACAATGAATGGAAATACGATGATGTGCCCCTGTGCAGCAAAGACGGTTTGAATGTTATTGGAGAATGCCCACCAGCGTATTTTGAGAATTTCACTCCAGCCGCTCGCCAGCCAGGATTCCATGCTGAGTTGGGAGGCGGGATAAATGAAGGTGTCTTCATAGGTGGTGAGCCATAAGGCACGGCTCCCCGCCGGAGACATGATCGTGCCGAAGACGCTTAAGTTGCGGGCATACCAGGGTCCCATGACCACAAGGAAACCAAGGAATGCCAACACGCCAAATTGAAGCAAGGTGACGAAGGATAATTTTTCATCGCGGACACGCCAGAGAATGAAGAGAAAGGTCAACGCCAGCCAGAGCAGACCGTCACTACGGGCAAGGGACATGACTCCGGCGAGCAACCCCATCCAAAACCAGGGGCGGGGACGGTCTGATAAAAGGAAGAGCAAGCCACCCGCCACCATAAAAATGCCGTAGTTATCAGGGACTGGCAAAAATGGGAGGTGAAAGACAGGGAAGATGGCAAGCAAGCCAGAGACCCAAGCCAGTGCCGCCGTATTCTTGAAAAAGCGATAGGACAAAGCCGCCGTTATGGGTGGGACAAGCGCAGCTAATAATATGAAGAAGAGCCGCCCTGCCTCGTAGGTTTGCTGACCCAAGAGCCACATTCCCATTGCTGAAACGATGGAAGCGAGCGGAAGCCAATATCCGTGAGAGGGATTGGGAAGCCCAGCCGGGTCGTCGAGATAATTCCAGAGGTAGGGCTCGGTAAAGCCTTTGCCTTGGACCAACTGTAAGCCACCGGAGTAGTAGTAGTCGGCATCTAGATAGCCGGGAATGGACTGGAAGCGGCTGACGATGATCTGCACAACCAGGGCGATCAGAAAGAGGATGAGGTAATTTCGGCGGGACATGAGGAAAGTGAATAGTGAATAGTGAATAGTGAATAGTGAATAGTGAATAGTGAATAGTGAAAGAAGAAACTAGAGTTGCGTTTATTACCGAACTACGGCATCTGCCCAAATGCGCGGAGGGCGAATTGCCCACCAGCGAATCCAGTATAAACCAACGACGGTGAAAAGCGGGGGCAGCAGAAATATCAATTGGTTTACAATTTCGCCATAGGCGGGAATGCCATATAGAACCAAGACCCACGGCACCAGTAGCCATATCAATAGAAATAGCACGATCAAAAGGTTGCCCGCCCGCCAGCGATCATGGATGATGGCAAAGATCAAGGCAAGCGGAATGATCAGCACGGCGAGATTTTCCCACTGGGTGCGAAAGCCGAGCAAAGGCGCCGCTGCCAGAGAGAGGCAAGCCGTCCAATAAAAGCGGCGGGGATCGTCTCTTTGAATGGCGGCATTCCATTCACTGCCAAGGGCAATGATGAGAATCACGATGACAACCCAGGCAAGCCAATTGCCAAACGAGGGCAGGAGTTCTGTGAATGCCGAGAAGATGGAATACCCAAAATCGGCACGCAGGTTATTCATCCCGGCACGCAGGTAGGGAATAAACCAATCAGGAAAGATAGGAATAGAAGCCATGATAGTGATAAATGAGAACATACCAAACCCGGCAAAGATGCGCGTGCGATGTGTCTTATAGGCATACCAAGCAATGAACAAAAGGAAAGGAAGCCCTACCTCCCAATAATATAAAGAAAATGAGATCAAAGCGCCTGCCACTTCATCCTGTCCATTTTGCAACGTGAAGAGAATACAGACAAAGAAAAAAGCTAACATCAAAATAGGGCTGGCATCGAGAATGGATTGGTAGGTGTAGAAGTTCGCAACACAGAATAAAAAGAACAAAGGCGCAAACCAGCGCGGAACGGTCCAATCGGTGAGGCGCAGGCTTAGCACAACCAGTGCGAACAAAGCCCACTCCAAGATCAAGGTATATATCGCCCGGGCAAGCAACGGGTCGGAAAGAAGCGAGAAAGGAAAATAGAGTAGTAAAAGATGAAAGGGCGTATCTAAAATATAGGGTTCATCCCCTGCCCCAGCGTTGCCTTCATACACCAATTGTTGCACGCGGGCAGGCACTTCGCCTTCGTAGGGATTGAAACGGTCAAAGATAAATGCGCGCCCGCCTGCCCAATGCCGCAAAAATTCTCCGCCGCCATTGGGTAATGAAAGATTGAAATTATACAAACCCAGCGAGATGGCAATGAATAAGAGCACAACCACGGTGATGAAAATATAATCGCGGGTTGTGAGTGATTTGGATGGCGGTTGAAAACTCATTTGATGGTCAGTCGAAAGATCGGTCGGGTGGGGGCGGCGCGTGAAACTTCTTTAAAGCCGGCTTGTTTGAATGCCGACGCCGTGCCGGTGAAAATGAAGACCGGCGACGCCTCGCCTTTGGAATCGATGGGATAGCCTTCGACGATGCGAGCACCGCGGCTCGCCGCATACTGCGCTGCGGCTTGAATCAGCGCTACAGCCATGCCCTTTCGGCGATGCTTTTTCTCTACGAACAGACAAGTGAGCGACCAGACTTCTTTATTATCAATGGGAGCCAGCACACGCGAATGCGCCAGTTTGGGATAGTGACTGCGCGGTTCAATAGCGACCCAGCCAATGGGATAGCCTTCAGAATAAGCGAGCAAGCCGGGGACGATCTTTGAATCGACGATGGACTTTTGCAGTTGACGGTTGCCTTCGCCTTTGTTTTCGTCGTAGGCTTTGCCGCGTAGTTTCCAATTCATGCACCAGCAGCCGCCACAGGCGCCGTTCTCGCCGAAGAGCATTTCAAAATCACGCCAGAGTTTTTGGGTTAGGGGATGAAAGGAGAGGTCGAGGTGTTGTGAGGGCATGGGTGAATAGAGAATAGATAGTAGAGAGTAGTGAATAGTGAGAAGTGAATGGGGCTAGGTTAGCGCCCCTCCACTAAATGATCGTGGTCAATTGTACCTGATGTCCATTCTTTCAATTGCGAGAGGATGACTGCCGCGAAGATCATGATGCATCCGATGATCTGAATGCCTACCAAGCGTTCATCTAACAGAAGCCAACCCGAAAGGACTGCAAACACAGACTCAAGCCCAATGATCAAAGCGGCATCGGCGGGCGGAGTATGCTTCTGTGCCCAGATCTGAAGTGTGTAACATAATCCCAGTGAAAGGAAAGCGGTATAGCCAATGGCAAACAAGAAGTTGGCATTGAAAACCGGCATCGGTTCTACAAAAACGCCGACACTCAGGTTGAGCAAACCACACACGAGCAACTGCCCCACTGAAAAGGACATCGCTTCAAATTTGTGGGCATACTTGCCGAGAATGACCACATGAACTGCCCAAAATAAAGCGCCGATAAATTCTAAAAGATCACCAAATTGAATTTGATCGAGCTTCCCGCCGGTGGAAAGCAGGAAGGCGCCTGCCATTGCCAACACAACTGCAACGATGAACATCCAATGCGGCTTTTCACCCCAAAAGAAGAAAAGGATAAGTGGGATGAGGACAACATACAAACTGGTAATGAAGCCTGCATTGCCTGCCGTGGTGTATTGCATGCCTGCTTGTTGTAAGGCGCTCCCCATAAAAAGGAAGAAGCCAGCGATAAGCATCCATTTGGTTTGTTCACGCGAAATGGAAGTTGGGCGTTCAGCTTGACTTCCATTTGGACGTAAAGCACGCCATGCAAATGGCAAGACGACGAGCCCTGCCAGCAAATAGCGAACTCCGTTAAAGATGTAGACGCTGCCAACTTGCCCGGCGACGCGTTGGGCTACGAAGGCAGAGCCCCAAATGATGGAAATGAAAAAAAGAGTGATGTCTGCTTTTAGGCGCATGGAGAAAGGGTACCAAGTGTTAGGTTTCAGATTTTAAGCGAGTAGATTTTACTGTATTTAGTGGAATGTGTATTTCTTGCTACGTTCTGTTTGTGCTTGTATAATGCTGTTATAAAGTACAAAGCTACTTATACAGCCTACAGACTGTATAACCACCTAAAACGGGGGGTTATACAGAACCCCCATAGTTGGGCGTTTTCTTGCAAAGTTGAAACCAAATGATTAGAGATTATTTCAAAGATGTAGTCGTATTAATTTCCAGAAAGTTTAGAAAGATAACCATTGACGATATACGGTTTGGAAAACTAATTTGGGAGCATGAACTCGAATGGTTTTCAGGTAAAGTCAATTTATTTTCTAGAAACGTCAATTTGCATATATCATCAAGAAACAGTCCTCCCGTAATTTCTGACAAATCACGGGAAGCCTTCAACATTATTTCTCAGTCAGAAGAGAAAATACTTCAAAAAGCCAGCGACGACTTATTAGCGATCTTCAATGAGAACTGGAACAACGAAGGCACTATTAATTCTAGCGCCTTTCAGAATCGGCTTATTCTTGAAGCAATCATTTTATATCCCGATGGTGAAGCGGAGATTTACTACAATGACGGTAACATGTTTTTAGGACATACCGTTATTGTGAAAATGTCAGAAGATGGAAAGTTTACAGAAGCAGGTATTGCGGGTTGAAAATTGAAACTGCTAGAACAAAAAAGTTGGCTGCAAAAATGTTTTAGCGTGTAAAATTCAGTCAGGTTTGCGGCGGTTCTGGTTTTCAGTTGGCGAGTCCTGCACAATCCAAAAACGCCCGACAAAGCGTCCAGCAAAGATACTAGCGTACAGCAAAGATACTACCTGACTTTTCTAGCTGGATGGCTTCGCCATCCCCACCCCAGCGCGGGTAACGCAAATCGTTAGGCGCTTCTAAGGAGACAAAATACATGGAACCAAAGAAAAAACGCACCTTGGCTCTTATTTTTATTTTCATTTTCGGAATGTGGCTTTTTTGGATTGGGCTCAATGGTTGGCGTATAAGTGGCATACCTGCATACTACATTGGTGGTGCAATTATTGCAGTAGCCCTTGCTGGCGCACTTGGAGTAAATATTTGGCGTGGAGGGATATTAGACCCAAGACTTGACAATGCGCCAATAAACAACAAAGGAAATAACACAAAAGCAACTGAACGGCATGCACCTTGGAATCCTTATCAAATTCTTGGGTTTGTTGTTATTGCCTCATCTGTTTTCGTCGGAATCATATTAGGATTTAACTGGAAACGACTAAAGAAACCAGAATGGCAAGTCACAACTATTCTGCTTTCGATCATCGTACCATTATTGGCAATTGCATTAGCATTAGGGTGGATCATGATTTTTTCGACTAACAAAAATGCACCAATTCAACTTGTCTTAAGCATTCCTTTTTTAGCAATGGGAGTTAATTTTGGCTACGCATGGGCATTAGCTCGATTACAAAATGGTGCTTATGAGTTGTACCAAGATCAAGGCGCTGAAGCTCTTGTTAATTACAAATATAACGTACAAGGCGCAGTTATTTTTGGAACAATTGTTGCATTATCGATTGGAATTGCGGGTTCGCTAATTTCCCCCTTATTCATAGGTGGATAGAATTTTGGACACATTACTAGCTATCGTAAAATCGCGCCTAACAAAGCGTGCACCTGATGCTGAGGCGCTTCGCGTGCGCAAATCTCAAGCAGTTTTCTACGCCTTATTATTTTTCTGGCTGGACGGCTTCGCCAAGTCCACGTAACGGGGCGGGTATCCCTTATCGGGGATGAGCCGCAAACCGTTGGGCAACAAAACGAGAAAATAGATATACAAAAATCTAAATGATCAAAACATTTCTTATCATCATATTTCTAGTACTCACTGTAATTGGCAGTATTTCACGGATTAAAGATACTCGCAAGTTACGTGCCTATCGAAATTATAAGAATACACTCGTTACATGGGCGGAAAACCCTCGCTTCGAGTTTCACGATGATATACACATGGGTATTTCAATTTATAGCCATTGGGCATCTACTGTCCTTATTGGAATAGTAACTATAATTACTATTGTCATCAATCCATTTAATATTTCATGGCTTTCAGTGCTATCTACTCCAATTTTGTTCTTTTTTATTATGAATACAGGTTTCCTTTGGGGAGCAAATTTATTACATCCAATTATTAATCTGAGTAGCGGGGAACGTCATTACGCATTAACCGCGGAAGGAATTTTATTTGGAAACAATCTTTTCCCATGGAATACCTTTAGCGGCTTCAGTATTAATGAACGCAAAGAGATAATTATTTGGTCATCTTCAATGCCTGAAACCGTTTGTTTCACACTCAAGCCACAAACATACGAAAAAATGTTGGAAATAATCGAGATACTCCAGAGAAACTTATCCAAATTTGCACCTCCTCCTCAAAACATACTCAAGAGGTGCGCTATTTCCACTCTCATGATATTTTTTTCACTGCCTTTTGTTGCTCTTTCTATTCTGTCATTGCTATTCCCTCTAGTAATTGCTGTTATTATCAACAATTTTCTCCTGTACTTGCTCATGAAATTTGGAGCAAAATTATTATTAAGATATGTGTACGGAAACAACCTACAACCCGCGTTTATTGAAGAGTAATGTTACCCAACAAAGCGTACAGCAAAGATACTACCTGACTTTTCTGGCTGGACGGCTTCGCCAAGTCCGCGTGACGGGGCGGGTACGGCAAGTCCGTTGGGCAGTTCCTTTGAGAAAAATTATCCAAAAAAGATGAGTACAGAATACCGTAAACATGCAGTAAGTATTATCGAATATTTTGACGAATCTGTTCAGGATTGTATTGAACATCCTGACTGTAATATTGGAGTTTGGAAAAAAGGATTGGATACTGCTCATGAATGGTTGCGGTTAATTGACTCAGAAAAAGTGACGCGGGACGAGCTGTTATCATTCATCGGCGTCGTTCATGCAAATAGATACAATACAGTTATGTGGTTTGATTTGGCTGAACGAGCATATGATTGGGTCTCTTCAAAAGAAGTTATCTCTCTACCACCTCGGGATATATTTCTTAAATCCGACGGATTGGGGTTAGGACATAAAAAACTTGATGAAATATCCAAAACGTCATCTACAGAACACGCTCAAACCCTATTCACACATTTTAGCCTATACACAAACGAAGATCCAAACAGTGAGGTGTGGATAGATGGTCTCAATATAGTGAAAGAATGGCAGAAACTACTTAATAGCCAACATAATACGGATACTGAAATTTCATCATTGTTGAGAAATTTAGATGATAGTTTTAGAAAGTACTTGGGAATTTCATTATGGCTTGATTTAGTTATAGCTGTAGGTTATTGGTGCAAATCCATTGGTAGAATAGGTTTAGTTCCAAAACGTTTTCAACTTCTTGTAGGATAAGAACATTGAAAATCCAAAAACTGCCCAACACAGCGTGCACCCGACGCTGGGGAGTCTGGCGCGATTCCAAGCATTTTTCTACGCCTTTTCTTTTTCCCAGTTGGACGGCGTTCCGCCGCCCGCCCCAGCGCGGGTAGCGCAAACCGTTGGTCCGCTTCAAAATTTCAAAAATTCCCAACTATCAGTAAAACATTATGGATTTCGAACAAAAAAAACAATATCGTTACTTGTTATGAATATGAGTATGATGGCTCATTTCCTCAGCCTGCCAGCTACTTGCACTATTTTGGAAAAGCTGCAACAATAGCCGAACAGGCAAAGTCATACCCTAAAACTCTACGCCACTTTGGCGTTGAGCGAATTCTGCATAGGAAAATAATTAAATGGAGCGGCAATCTTGGAAGTTATGGGATGGGCGGTCCAGGTTTCTTTGGTGTCAAGTTAACTTCTACAAATCTTTATGCTGAAGAATGGTTAGTGTTGATTCTTTGGGGAGCAGATAATTGGTTGCTATTAAATGGGCAATGGGTTGCGGCAAACCTTAATCAATATCAAATACAAAAACCTTTGCTCAATCAACTTTCGGAAGATCAGTGGGACAATCTGAGTGATAAATTAATTGATGCAACTATAACTAGCGCTCTTGTAAAAAACAACTCTTCGTTGATTTGCCTTCAAAAAGAAAGCATTGAGCATAAATTAGAAATACCGTCAGATCCAAAAATGTTGCCAGTTTTCGCAGGAAATGGAAAGCAAAGAATTTGGTTCGACCATGAAAACCAATTAGATGCTTGGGTAATTATTTCAACCACGGCGGAGCTTTTTTGTTAGAGATATTTCATTCACAAACCGCAGCCCAACAAAGATACTACCTGACTTTTCTGGTTGGACGGCTTCGCCAAGTCCGCGTGACGGGGCGGGTAGGGCAAGTCCGTTGGGCGCACAAGCGCATAAAGCTATATCTATAGTATAAGATAATCATGAAATTTTCCGAAGAAGAAACATCATTTGAATTATCCCTTACAGGATACCAGTTCCCAAATGCGATAAATGAACCATACGATTCTAACTGGTTAGTTGTGCAACTAAATCTAGTGACTGCAAATGGAGTATGGGGCATTTCAGACCCATGTTTGCTAACTTACGATGTAAGTCGTTTGGCAAATTGGTTTGACAAAATTGATTCTGGAAATTTTCAAGAAAAAGAGTGTGACTTTCTTGAACCTGTTCTTTCTTTTAGGATTATTAATAACGATGGCAAGAAGTTTCTCCGCGTTCGTCTCACGCATGAAGCAATGCCAAGCTGGGCGCAAGATCAAGATGAGTACTCTGTTGAATTTTTGCTGTCAGAATTAGATCTGAAATTGGCTTCAGAAAATTTACGAAGACAACTTGAAAAATATCCACAAAGAGCCGCAGAGTAAATATTTGTTGTAGAATACCTAATGTCAGGAGAAAGAGGGCATTTGTTTTTAGCAAAAACAACTTCAAGTTCCGTGCGCCCAACAAAGCGTGCAGCAAAGATACTACCTGACTTTTCTGGTTGGACGGCTTCGCCAAGTCCGCGTGACGGGGCGGGGAACGCAAGTCGTTGGCACGCCCCGCCACGAAACATCCAAGGAAAGATGATAATGGCAGACAAGAACAACGATGTTCTAAAGCATCCAAAAATCAACCCTAATAACGTACCCAAAGCGTTTCATTCGCTTATACCTTATGTGGAAAAATGGGGCATTAGCGATGATGGGTATTTGGACGAAGAAATTGATGGCGCTTCCAGTGAAGAAATCAAAGAATTGATAAAAGTTATTTCTGAATTTAAAGCCGAAGGCTTTGATAAATGGTTGGGAAATCCAAACACAGATAATTACACAAAAGAGTGGGTAGCCTTTGTATCGCTAATTAATGCGTATGACCTAGCAAAAATAAGGTTGAAGCTAGAAATTGATGAGGATGTGTAATTTAATAAATCGCTCATTCAGCAAAGATACTACCTGACTTTTCTGGCTGGACGGCTTCGACGTCCCCGCCCCAGCGCAGGTACCCACAGGGCAAGCCGCAAACCGTTGGGCAGTTCCTTGCACAGCGAAGGGAAACGAACAGCAAAAGAATTTTGTCAATGTCGATATGGTCTATTTTGAAAAAGAGAAAGGAAATCAATGGCAAAACTTTACCCATCTTGGATTGAAATACCTGTAAGCAATCTTGAACGTGCAATGGCATTTTATCGGGCTGTTTTTAACTTGGATGAAATTCCTGTGTATGATGATTATCCTCCTGCCCGAATAGCCGTCCTTCTCCCATCTGAAAAAAGTGTTCAAAATCCTGGGGTTTCTTTGGTGCATTCCCCTACTCATGTTCCATCAAAACATGGGGCTTTAATAAATTTCCACGTTGGAAATCACGCTACTCTAGAAAAAGCAGTAGAAATGGCATTGGCAAATTCTGGATCAATTTCTGAACCTATTGTTGACATGGGTGAAGGAGTAAGATACTTGGTGCTTCTTGATAGTGAAGGAAATTCAATTGCACTTTCATCCTACAAATCTATCGATGGAGAAGAAAATCCAGAATAAGCCATTTTTGAGTGACATAGTTTTGAAAAATGGCTTAGGTAAGTCGTAAATCAAAAAACTGCCCAACACAGCGTGCAGCAACTGTCTTGAAAGTCAAGAGCAAAACCGCCTCTAAAAGGGGAAACCAGTCTGTCTCATCATTTTCCAGTTGGACGGCTTCGCCGTCCCCGCCCCAGCGCAGGTATCCCCTATCGGGGGCGAGCCGCAAACCGTTAGATGGCTAAATTCATTACTCATGTCAAGAATTAAACTTCCCCTTAATGTAAGGAAATTTATCTTCATTACTCTTGCAGTAGTTTTTTCGGCTTGTGCTCCTACGCCATTAGCATCTCCGCCAGCGCCTACGGCAACCATTATTCCCACAGTAATTCCAACTTCAACGCAAAATTGGTCTGCCACATCCACAGCCATTGCTCATCAGACTGACGCAAAATTTGAAAATTTAGTTACCCTTGTTAAAGCCCAGGATCCCAATATAGATTTCACTGAACTCCGTATGGCATTTGCCCGGACTTCACAGTACGACCCGTATGGGTTGCAATATCGTCAACTTCGAGACGAAATGGTCGCAGAATCGGATGCAGATAATTTCGAATATTCGCTTGAACTCGCAAACGAATTCCTGACCATAAACTACATTTTCCCTGAAGCCCATATTGTGGCTATTCGCGCCTACGACGCTTTAAATAAACCTGAAGATGCTGATTTTCATCGGTATGTATTAAATGGATTGGTCAAGTCCATTCTTGCATCCGGAGATGGCACAACGCCGCAATCAGCCTATGAAATCGTTTTAATTGAGGAAGAGTATCTTATTTTAGAAGTCAAAGGAATAAAAGACCCTGTCAATCGTGAAGAGTTTGTTGAAGGCTGCGATACCTTTGACGGGTTTGATTCGATCAGTGGTCAAATAATTACCGTATATTTCAACCCAAGAATTCCAATCCAGTCATTCCTCAATTCTTTATCCATTTACAATGATAGTTATAATCTACCAAGTAGTGGCTGTTAATGGGTCGCCATCCCAACTTTAAAATACGAGGTAAATATGAAAAATTCGGACGCAACCAATCAACGCATTGCAAAAATGACCTTCGCTTCGGTCTATCCGCTGTACATTGAAAAGGTGGAGAAGAAAGGCAGAACCAAAGCCGAATTGAATCAGGTCATACAATGGTTAACCAACTTCGATCACAAGAAACTGCAAGAATTAATGAAGGAAAATGTGACGTTTGAGACCTTCTTCCAACGAGCTTCGTTAAACCCCAATGCGAATCTCATCACCGGCGTCATTTGCGGAGTCCGCGTGGAGGAGATCGAGAATACTTTAACTCAACAAGTCCGATACTTGGATAAGTTGGTGGATGAGTTGGCGAAGGGCAAGCAGATGGAGAAGATCTTGCGCGGCTCGTAGGACTGTCCGTAAGGTGAGTGCACATATAGTTGGATGGCTTCACCAAGTGCCAAGTCCGCTCGGCGAGGTTCAATGAAAACCCTTGGATACGCCCCCTTCTACCCTAATTTTCGAGGTACTGAATTAATGCCCCCATTCGCACGCTTCGTAATCTTCATTTTTGTATCGGTCATTGTATTTATTGGTCTACTAAAATTCACTCTGCGCACCCGGTCAGAAAAACCTTCTGCTAAAAAAATCTTTGCTGTTACAGCAGTGGTTGTTGTAGGAGGGATGATCTTCGCTAAGTATGGCAGTAATTTTGGTCTTCCGTGGTGGGTTTACTATACAGTCCCTGCCCTACTTACGTTGTTACTTCCCCCGATTTCATTTCGAATGAACAAGAGCGAAGTTATTCCCTATCTATGCCTATCATTTCTAGTCTCACCCTTTATCCACTTTGTTTTCTCATTCTTTATTGGATGGAAAGAGTATATGCCTTTCATTCCGATTCCCTCAATCTGGGAATTTATTAGATAACGTCCTCTAACGCACCACATAATTCCCTTCAAGGATATTTCTATCAAAGCTTTTCCAGATAAGACAGTACCCGGAATGGCTAACAGTAACACCAGACAAAAGATATTACATGAATCTATTTACATATCACCCAAACAATGCCGATAAAATTAAAAGTCTTTTTATAAAGGTATTCACTGACTCGGAAAATCAGGCTGAAGGGATTTTGATTGGCAACCTGGTCAGTGAGTTAATGTCGGAAACAACTGACAAGGACCTGTATGGATTTATTGCTATTGAAGATGAAAAAATTCTTGCCTGTATATTTTTTAGCCGCTTAACTTTCAAGTGCAATATTTCTGCTTTTATCTTATCTCCAGTCGCCGTACATACAGACCACCAAGGGAAAGGTATTGGTCAACAATTGATCAATTATGGAATTAAGCGATTGAAAGACGATGGAGTAGAGTTGGTTATGACCTATGGAAACCCTAAGTTTTACTCAAAAGTTGGCTTCAAACTTGTAAAAGAAGAAACCATAAAAGCGCCTTTACAGCTTACCTATCCAGAAGGCTGGCTTGGTCAATCCCTTATTGAGAATTCAATAGAACCAATAGCCGGTCAGCCATCTTGCGTAAAAGCATTGAGTAAACCTGAGTACTGGTGATTATCAAAATAGTAGCAACTCAAGTTATTATCCTATAGAAGGAGAGCCTATATATGAAACCAAATATTCACTACGAAAAGACCATCACCCTCAAAAACGGTGAAGACGTTGCATTGCGCACAGAATATGTGGGAGCAGAAGAATATATCGACTTTTTAAAGCGCAGTGACCTTGGCAAACAATATCCCAAGGAAGATTTTCAGCAGCGAGTGACTGACCTTGTTGGGAATGTTCAGATCAGCTTGATCGCAAGGAATCAACTGTCTCAGATCGTTGGAGTATGTTTCGGATTAACCGACTTCGCCTACTGGCTGATGATCACAGACTTGGGCACAGACCGAAGCTATGAAAAACAAGGCTTGGGAAAGACCCTGATGGAAGTCGCCCATGAACTGGCAGGGGGTGAAAAGAAGATCGTTGTATTTGCCTACGCAAACGATAGTGCCATTCCCTTTTATAAAAAGATCGGTATGGAAAAGACCGAATCAATGATGATAAAAGACAAGGTTGAGTACACCTATTTTGTCGTAGAATAGCCGAAGCATAGTGGCGTATCTGGTGATTTCTTAATTCAAATTAAAAGTGAGGGATGAAAAATGCCGAAAAGTGAAAGAAATCTTGAAGAACGTAAACTTGAAGAAACTATAAAAGCAGAGAAGAAAAAGATCGCCCAAACGACAAGACGGAGATTGATCGTTTTGATCTCGTTTTTAGGTGCAGTCCTGCTTATCTTGATATTTAAAGTCGGTGAGGTGTATTGGTCGGTATGGTTAATCGAACATCGTAGGCAAGCCATAGGCATCGTCGCCTTACTGACAACTATCATAACGCTTTCATCGCCAATCATTATCGAAGCCAATAGCAACACCCGAACTCTTCAAGGTCCCGGAAAAGATCCTAAATTTGGTGATTTTTGGACAAAGGGATAAAACTATTCGACCACGGGGTAAAATAGCCGTCATTAATCCTATGACCCATTCAATCAAATATCCACGTAACATCATCGTTCGAAGTCTATTTCGCAGCGTGGTACGCGGCTTGTTCCCTCTGCTATCTCAAACAAAGATCACCGGGCTCAAGAAATTCCCCAAACACGGTCCGCTAATCGTGGTGGGCAATCACACTGGCGCGATGGAAGTGGTCTTGATGGGAACCTATTCCCCCAGGGCGCTTGAGTTCATGGGCGCGATGGAAATGCCTTGGAACGGTTGGATGGGTAAGATGATCGACCTGTACGGCTTGATCCCCGTGCATCGCGGTTCCACCAGCAATACTTCCATGAAGATGGGTATCGATGTTCTCAAGCAGGGCGGCATGTTGGGCGTCTTTCCTGAAGGCGGGTTTTGGGAACCGGGCAAACAAAAAGCGCAAACCGGTGTGGCATGGTTAAGCCATCTCTCGCAAGCGCCGATTCTGCCGATCGGCTTTGGCGACACTCGCGGCAAAATGGCAGAGATCTTCCAATGGAAGCGTCCGCTGTTTGAGATGAACGTAGGCGACGTCCTTCCGCCGGTGAAGTTGGAGAAATCGTCCAACAAAAAAGAAGCCTTGCAACAAGCCGCAGACGAGATCATGGATGCGGTCTGGGCGCTCGTGCCTGAAGATGAACGTAAACGCAAAGAAAGCCAGCCTGAAAACGAAATCTTTACATTGGATATTGTCCTCTTCGACAAGCACGGTCAGCCCGTGGAGATTCCCGCCGCATTGAAGTTGAGCGACGGCTCGTGGATCAGTCGCTTCGCCCACCGCCCGAACCTGATCGACTCCATTCGAGACTATATCTTCCTGCCGGTGCAAGTGCTCAAAGAATTAGACCGAAAGCCAACCGCCGAAGAAATTTATCAAGCCGCTTATTCCATGTTGGAATATGTGGAGCACGACAACCCACAATATTTTAATTTTCGTTACGGCTATAAAGACGGCGAAGCCTTTCATCAAAGCTTTCGTCAACTGCGCGAGTTAATGAAATGGGCAATGGAGAATCAACTTCAGGTGCAGGCTGAGGCTCGCTACGAGTACACAGACCCAAGTACGGGGGAGAGGCGTGTGCTTCACGTCCCACAAGAAATGGAACAATGGTAACGGTTTGAAAATATCCGTGTTTTAGTAATCGTTCGAAAATCCCATTTTCAGGAAGTGACAATGAGCGCCACACCCGAACGTTTATCGACCCGTTTCAAAATGTTATTCAGCACCGGCGATTTGAGCACCAGCATTCCGCTGGCAATTTTGGCGTTCTTTCAACTATATTTTCTAACCGATGTTGCCCGCCTGCGCCCCGACTATGCCGCGTGGGCGGTCTTAATTCCGCGCTTGTGGGATGCCGTGAATGACCCGCTGTTCGGCATGTTCTCAGATCGTTTGCGTTCACGTTGGGGAAGGCGCCGCGCGCTGCTTTTGTTTGGGTCGGTGCCGCTTGGGTTGAGTTTTATTTTTATGTGGTTCGTGCCAGCGTTCGATCAACTGGGCTTGGCAATTTATTACGCGATCACGTTCATCCTTTTCGATACAGCTTTCACCGTAGTTCATGTTGGCTACAACGCACTCACCCCCGAGTTAACTTCTGATTATGATGAACGCAGTTCGTTGAACGGCTATCGCATGGT
Source organism: Anaerolineae bacterium (assembly GCA_017303655.1). Classification (GTDB taxonomy): domain Bacteria; phylum Chloroflexota; class Anaerolineae; order Anaerolineales; family Villigracilaceae; genus Villigracilis. The sequence continues at coordinate 80,159 of JAFLCE010000003.1, read as the reverse complement.
CTTCTCGATCAGCGGTACGTTGAGCGCGATCATCTTTGCAACTGTATTGGGTTGGTATATAACGGATAAACGTTTGCTTTTCAGCATCCTCGGCATTGGTCTGGGACTCATATCCATCATCCCGCCATTGGTGGTGTTTCGTATCACCAAAGAAAAATCTTCTGAAGAACAACCAGAGCCGCTTTCGTGGTCTGAATCCATAAAATTGACATTGAACAATCGTCCGTTTCGTTTTGTGATGGGGCTGTATCTTTTATCATGGACAACTGCCAGCATCCTTGCCGCCATGTTGGTGTACTTTGCCAATTACCGTCTGCGCGTACCAGAACAAGCCAATTATTTTGTGCTTGCAGCTCAGTTCTCTGCGATCTTATTCATTCCATTTTGGGTTTGGGTGGCAAAGAAACTAGATAAACGCCGCGCTTTCATTCTTGGCATGTTTACATGGATCGCAGTACTGCTTGGTCTTTCGGCATTGCCCGCCGATGGAATTACGCTGGCGTATATCTTAGCCGCGCTCGCGGGTTCGGGCATTGCCACTGCCTATGTGCTGCCTTGGTCCATGATCCCCGACATCATTGAGCATGACCAACTGCAAACCGGTCAACGCCGCGAGGGTTCATTTTATGCCTTCGCTTCGTTCTTCCAAAAACTCGCCACGGCTCTCGCGCTCTGGGGAATGGGACAAGCCCTCGCCACCACTGGATACATCACCCCCGATGCGAGCGGAAATTTGCCCATTCAGCCGGATTCTGCCATTCAAGCCATCCGCCTCTTTACCGGACCCATTCCTACCGTCCTGCTTCTTTTAGCTGTGGTCTTCGCCTGGAACTATCCCATCACCCGCGAAAGCCATAATGCAACCTTGCAAGTATTAGCAGATCGTGAGATGTAATTCTTAATCGCAAACGCTTTACACAGACAGCTGCCTGTATAAAGCGTTTGATATACTATGAGCATGGTCATCGAATTCAAAGGCAAGATCTTCCAATGGCGCGGACCGGCTCCTTATCTTTTTGTAGCTGTGCCAGATAAACAAAGCGCCGATATAAAATCTGTCTCCAAGTTGGTGACGTATGGTTGGGGAGTGATTCCGGCTTTGATAACGGTCGGTAAAACCGAATGGACAACCTCCCTCTTTCCGAAAGAAGGGCGTTATCTTGTGCCGATCAAAGTGGTCGTTCAAAAAGCAGAAAAGCTCCAAGAAGGCGATGAAATTAAGTTACGTCTGGAACTTCGGTTATGACTGAAAATAAAATATCAAAGGTACATCACGAACTACAGAGCGTACTCAAAAAAAGTCCATCTTTTAACTACAGCGGCAAAAATCTCTGGTTAATCCGGCTGCTCATATCGTCCATGCCTGCTTTAAAAGCGCCGGAAGATACATCCATCAAAAATATCAAGATCGATAATAGAGACGGCAACGCAAAAATAAGATTACGGATCTATCAACCTGTACATCTCGAAAACGCTGCACCCGTTCTGCTCTGGATGCATGGCGGCGGATATATCATCGGCAAGCCAGAAATGGAAGATACGGTTTGCATCCCATTTGTGCGCGAGCTGGGCATCAGTATCGTTTCAGTGGACTATCGCCTTGCGCCCAAACATCCCTTCCCTGCCGGGTTGGAAGATTGCTACTCCGCCTTGATGTGGACAAAGCAAAATTCAGAGACGTTCGGTTTCGATGCAAGCCGAATTGCAGTTGGCGGCACCAGCGCCGGGGGCGGGCTAGCTGCTGCGCTGGCACAATTGGCATTTGATCGAAAAAAAGTTTCTCCCATCTTTCAATTGCTTACATATCCCATGCTGGATGATAGAACCGCCCTGCACAGAGACATTGACGATAGCAACAGCCCGACCTGGAGTCAAAAGAGCAATCGTTTCGGCTGGGAATCGTATCTAGGGAAACACTATGGAGCGGACGATATCCTTGCACATTCTGTACCTGCCCGTCGCGAAGACCTTTCCGGTTTGCCGCCAGCATGGATCGGCGTAGGCACATTGGATGTATTTTACGAAGAAGATATGATGTATGCCCAACGCTTGAAAGAAGCCGGTATCGAGTGTGACCTGAACATCGTCGAAGGCGCTTTTCATGGATTTGATGTATTTGATCAGCAATTATCCATTGTTCAAGAATTCCGAAAGTCACAGATCGACGCACTTAAAAAACACCTAATTGGTTGAGTTCAAAATACGGATGATACAATTGCGATAACTTACTGTTATGCATAACTCCGAAACGATCTCCAACGAAAAAGAAGAATTCAAACAAGCGGTTTTGAACGCGCGTCCGTTCAAGCCGCTTTATGTTAAGTTCAAGGTCTTTTACGGCTGCAACCTCAAATGCGAGATGTGCAATCACTGGCGCGAGACCCGTGAACCGCCCGTCAGCGCGGACAGGTTCAAGGAAGTCATCACCGAATTGGCAGAGATGGGCACGAAGAAAATCCACATCTCCGGCGGCGAACCGATGCTGCGACCGCACATCCCTGAGTTTGTCGAGTTAGCTTCATCACTCGGCATCAAAGTGACCATGACCACCAACGGCACGCTCATTAATAAAGAGAATGCCAAGCGCTTGGTGGAAGCCGGTCTGCGCGGAGTGAACATTTCCATCGACTCGCCCATTCGCAAGATGCACGAAAAAATCCGTGGCGTGGAAGGTGCTTTCAAATTAACGACAAAAGCCGTCGGGTTATTCAATCGTTATAAACATAAAGGTAAGCTGACCATCCGCATCAACACCGTGGTCAGCCGCACCAATTACGAGAGCCTCGCCACGCTCCCAGACCTCGCCCATGAACTCGGCGCGGATGGGATCAATCTCATTCCTGTGGACGATCACTGCGGCGAAATCCTGTCCATGCGCAAGAAGGACATCGAGAAATTCAACAACGAGATCGCGCCACGCATTGCGGAACGTGCTCTTGAATTAGGTCTGATCGTTTCGGATGAAGATGCTTTCCCCTTTGGGCGAGACGAGTCCGAGGTCCGCTTGGGGCGCGCGGGGAGATACGCCTTTGGCTTCTATGAGAAGCATCCCTGCTTTGCGCCCTGGTCACATACATTGATCGACTACAATGGCAATGTCTATGTTTGCTGTATGACTCGTGAAAAAATCCCCCCGTTGGGAAATCTTATCAAGCAATCATTCAAGGAGATTTGGGAGGGCGCGGCGTATCGGCAAGTCCGTTTGAAGATGCACCCGCCATCCCTCAAGCCGTGTCAACGTTGCGATGATTTTATTGATGAAAACAAAAAGATCTGGGAAATGATCGGACCGTATTAACAAAAATGCTCGTGTCGGGCTAAGCCCGACACGAGCAAAAATATCAGCATTCCAAAACACGTTGAATGTGCTGAAGAGTCTGGCGTGAGTTCATAATAAATGTATGAATGCTCGGAACATCGATCACTTCAACACCTAAACCCAAATGTGTATCCTGCACACTCATCACACCATCATTCGGTTCATGCCCATAAGGCAGCCACGAAACCCGCGGTCCTCCTGAACCAGCAATGATGGTCGTAGGAACGGTAGGCATCGGCAAGCCCTGATAAAAATCTGCGCTCAACACTTTCTGCCCGCAATCTGTTGTAAGGTAGCGATATAAAAGATTTCGTTTTGCAATTGACGCCATACGCGGAGGTTGACTGGGAGATGCCAGTAAGATCAAATGAGATGGAAGATGATCTTTCAAAGCAGGCATGCTGGCACGCGCAAGCAACCCACCCATCGAATGACCGATCAAGGCATACGGTTGGTCATGCGGCAAGCTGTTGATCACCGCAACAAGCCGTTGGACAATATCTGCAAATTTTTCAGTACGGGTGTAATATCGGAAATACCCCACAGCGTGCCCGAGCCTGCCAAGCCGAAAGCCGAGCAGCCGCATGGCATTGGTCGTTCGCCCCTGACCATGAAGTAATAAAATATTCATGACGCTTAACTTAGATCAGAGAACATGTCATCCGTGTCGTTGTCATTCACAGAGCTGGTTGAGCCAAACAACATCATATCGGCGGCTGTAAAGGTGGCAGCAGCGATCGGCAAAGCCACGGGCATATCCAAGCCTTGCTGACAGGCAAGACAAATGCGTCCTTCTTTTGTAGCATTCGTATGCTCATCACAAAACCCGCGCCCGCATTTTGCACATGTCCCCAATGCAGGGTTTTCACAACGATGCGGAACCAAATAACCAACAACCATTTCACATTTCGCCATAGAGACACCTCATGAAAATTGCCTTGCTTAGTGAAAAGTATACACCAGACATTGGAGGTCTCGCAATCTCAGCAGGACGATTGGGGGATTCGTTGTCTGCGGCTGGACATGACGTCCGCCTCTTTGCTCCAAGCCTCAACCTGCCACCCACCATCAAGCAGACTCTTCGCTCAAGCGGAGTCCACGTAACGCGCTTCGGCGCACACAAACGCGTGGACGATACATTAGTAGACTGGTTCGAGTTGATCGTCGAAGAACATAAGCGCGAACCGTTCGATCTAATCCATGCCTACTTCCTTCCGATGGCGGGCTTCGTCGGCACATACGCCGGGAAATATTTGGGCATTCCCAGCGTCGTCTCCATTCGTGGAAATGACATTGAACGCGCCGCCTTTGACCCGAGCAAATTCTCGCATGTGATGTATGCTTTACAAAATGCAAACGCCGTAACGACCAATGCCAGCGAGTTGGCAAAAAAAGCAAAAGCTTTCATAGATAGAGAAATTCATATCATTCCAAATGGGATCGATACAGAGCGGTTTAAGCCCATGGAAAAAAAAATGGTCTTAGCCGAAACACTTGGTTTGGTGGATGAAAAGAAGAAAGAAGAAAGAAATTTTGTAATTGGCTTTGTTGGTGAATTGCGTGAAAAGAAAGGGCTGGAAACTCTACTATCTGGCTACGCGCAGCTCGCAAAAACTATATCTGTTTCCCTCTTGGTTGTTGGTGAAGTACGAGAAGGCGAAGATAAAAAGTATTTTGAAGAATTCAAAAGCACCAATCCCCAATTACCAATTACGGTCACTGGACATGTCCCCCACAAAGACCTGCCTGCTTATTATTCTTTGATGGATGTCTTCGTACATCCGTCGCTGCGGGATGGGATGCCGAATGTGGTACTTGAAGCCATGGCATGCGGAAAGACCGTCATTGCCACACCCGTTGGCGGCGTGTTGGATATTATTGAAGATAGTATAAATGGATTCTTCGTGAATGTGAATGATACACAGGATCTGGCAGAGAAAATGGCTGAAGTGTTGAATCAGCCTGATAAACGGGAAAGCATTGGCAAGTCAGCACGCGAGACGGTTTTGAATCAATTTACGCTTGAGAAAGAATTACGGGCGAATCTTCAAATCTATGCAAGTCTGGGAGTCAAATCATGAATCATCGGCTTGAACATGATCTGTTGGGTGAACGCGAAATCCCGAATGAGGTGTATTACGGGGTGCATACGCTGCGTGCGTTGGAAAATTTCCCGATCAGCAAGATTCCGATCAGTAATTATCCGAGTCTGGTAAATGCGCTGGCATGTGTCAAGGAAGCCTGTGCAAAAGCGAATTTGGAATTGGAACTCCTCGAAGCCAAACAAGCAGACGCGATCATCAAGGCCTGCGAAGAAATTCGCAGTGGAAAATTACACGATCAATTTGTGGTGGATGTGATTCAAGGCGGCGCAGGTACCTCCACTAACATGAATGCCAACGAAATCATCGCCAATCGCGCGCTGGAGATCCTCGGGCATGGACGCGGCGAATATAATTTTTTACATCCGCTGGAGCATGTCAACATGAGTCAGAGCACGAATGATGTATATCCGACGGCTGTAAAAGTGGCGTTACGGTTTCTGATTACCGATTTGATTGCGGGTATGGAAGTGTTGCGCCTCGCCTTCGCCGCAAAAGCCGAAGAATTCAAAGACCTGTTGAAGATGGGGCGCACACAATTGCAGGATGCTGTACCTATGACTCTCGGTCAGGAATTCAGCACCTATGCTGTGATGCTCGAAGAAGACCAGCAGCGTTTGCGCGAAGGCGCGTTGTTGATTCAAGAAATGAATCTTGGCGCAACTGCCATTGGCACAGGCATCAACGCACACCCTGAATATGCATCATTGGCACGGAAATATCTCAGCGAAATTACGGGGATTGAATACATTACGGCGGGCAATCTCGTCGAAGCGACACAGGATGTGGGCTCGTTTGTGCAGCTCTCGGGTGTGTTGAAGCGCGTGGCAGTGAAACTCTCGAAGATCTGCAATGACTTGCGTTTGCTTTCATCAGGTCCGCGCACAGGACTTGGCGAGATCAACCTGCCTGCTGTGCAAGCAGGCTCAAGCATCATGCCGGGTAAGGTCAATCCTGTCATCCCTGAAGTGGTTAATCAAATTTCGTTTCTGGTCATCGGCAATGACGTGACCGTTTCCTTTGCAGCAGAAGGCGGGCAGTTGCAACTCAATGCCTTTGAACCCATCATCGCACACAGTTTGTTCGATAGTCTTATCTATTTACGCAATGGCTGTATCACCTTGGCTGAACGCTGCGTGAATGGCATTACTGCGAATGAAGATCGGCTGAATGAACACATGACGCGCTCGGTCGGAATCGTCACAGCGTTGAATCCGTTCATTGGGTACGAGAATGCAAGCTCGGTGGCGAAAGAAGCGTATGCATCCAATAAAAGCGTCACCGAGATCGTATTGGAGCGTGGTCTGCTCACAAAGGCTGAGCTGGATGAAATCCTCAAACCCGAAGTGCTCACCAAACCACGTTGGATTAAGAAGTAAATATGGAAATCATTATTCGAACGGAACAGTCGCTTGACTACAGCGCCATTGAGCAAATTACCGCAGCCGCCTTTGCAGACAAACCCTACAGCAACCAGACGGAGCACCTCATGGTGAAGCGCTTGCGTGAGGCAGGTGCACTGACCTTATCTTTGGTAGCAGAATTGGATGGGAAAATTGTCGGGCATGTGGCATTTTCGGCTGTCACTATCAATGGAGAATATCTAGACTGGTATGGACTAGGTCCTGTGTCTGTCATACCTAAGTTGCAAAAGCAAGGCATTGGCTCGAAGATCATTCGGATGGGATTGTCTCTGTTGAAAGAAAAAGGCGCGAAGGGCTGTGTACTGGAAGGCAGCCCGATCTACTATCAACGTTTTGGGTTCAAGGCGTATCCACACTTAATCTATGAAGGCGCACCTGCCCCAGAATATTTCATGGCGATGCCATTTTATGAATCTGTCCCTTCAGGAAAAGTAGAATTTCATCAGGCATTTTATGGAGACGTTTGATATTACATACGTCAGGAATTCGCAAGCTGTCACGTCTATGTGAAATCGACCTATGTTAGGCAATTCTTAGAAGCGCCGAACAGCCCGAAAAGTGTGAGAGAATCACACACATTAGAAGGAGGAGCAGATGGCATATTATCTTGTCACTGCCAAACCGATTGCATCAAAAATAAAAGACTTGCGAACATGGCTGGATTCGGGGGAGATCAATGCCATGCGTCCGTTCGGGAATGCGCTTCAAACCGGACTGGATAACGCGCGCTGGCATGCGGACGGCGTTGCCACCTGGGAAGAAGAGGACTATTGTGTGCCACCCCTCGCGCAGGAACGTGCGGCTGTATTGGATACATATTTCACGAACATTGAAGTTGAACACGTGACCAAAGGGGATGGCTGGAAGAAGATCGAACTTTTGAAACCTATTTGGGAGACCCATGACAACGTTATTTGATTCCACGAAAACCGTAAAGACCGAACTTAATAAACAAAACTATATCGCTTCAGATGAGATCGCAACGATCGTATATCTCGCCCAAAAACTGGGCAAACCACTGCTGGCAGAAGGTCCCGCAGGCGTGGGCAAGACGGAACTCGCTAAAGCCATCGCCTCCGCAACGGGACGTGAACTCATCCGCCTACAATGTTATGAAGGGTTGGATGAATCCAAGGCGTTATATGAGTGGGAATATTCCAAGCAATTGCTGTACACGCAATTATTGCGCGATAAATTAAATGACACACTTGGCAAAGCTGAATCGTTGAGCGAAGCCGCAGATAAATTGGCAAAGGAAGAAGATGTCTTTTTCTCGACACGCTTTTTGCTGCAACGTCCGTTATTGAAGGCGATCCTGAGCGAAAAGCCAACGGTCTTGCTGATTGACGAAATTGACCGTGCCGATGCGGAGTTCGAAGCCTTCCTACTCGAAATCCTGAGTGACTTCCAAGTCTCAGTGCCAGAGCTCGGAACGCTTGCGGCAAAGCATAAACCGTTTGTTGTGCTCACCTCCAACAATACCCGCGAGCTTTCGGAAGCCTTGAAACGACGTTGTTTATATCTTTTCATTGATTACCCAAATTTGCAGGAAGAACTTGCGGTTGTCCATTTGAAGGTGCCGGACTTAAACCCCAAACTAGCTCAACAAGCCGTGGAATTCGTGCAGCGCCTACGAAAAGCAGACATGCGTAAATCCCCGTCCATCAGTGAGACACTCGATTGGGCGAATGCGCTTGTGGCGTTGAATGCAACGAATTTGGATAAGGATGTTTTGGAAGATACATTATCCGTCTTACTGAAACACGAAGCGGATCTGCAAAAGGCAAAGCGACAATTGATGAGCCCGCCGCAGAACCCGAAGCAGCGTCCGCCCGCGGATGATTTTGGAAAGTTCTCCGGCAATTAAATTCAAAGACGGTAAACTAATTTAGAGGTAATGATGAGCGACACTGAGACTTTTACCCGTCCGACCACGGTAGCAGAAATGTTGGAACGCATGGAAAACTTTGCCACTGACGAAGGCTGGCAAAAAGGCTTGGATTACAAACCCAATCCAAGTGACGTTTTCATTGTCACTCCGCCCAAATGCGGCACGACCTGGATGCAGCAGATCGTACACGGCTTACGCACGCGCGGTTCGATGGATTTTGACGAAATAACCCAAGTGATTCCATGGATCAATATGGCTCACGACTGCGGCATTGATATTGATGCGCCGCAAGTTGCAAGTCCGCGCGCCTTCAAGACCCATAGCACGCTCGAAGAATCCCCAAAAGGTGGCAAGTACATCGTCATCTTACGAAACCCGCATGATACCTTGATCTCACACTATTATTTCTTTGAAGGCTTTTTCTTCGAGAAGGGCTCGATTGACCTGGAAACCTTTACACGCGAATATTACATTCCTAGGCAGATGATCTTCAAACACATCCTCGCGTTATGGGGCAAACACAAAGACGAGAATGTGCTGGCGCTATGCTATGAAAACATGAAAGCTGACCTGCCCAAAACCGTGGAACGTGTGGCTGAATTTACCGGGATTGCACTTGACGATGAGTTGAAAGAGATCGTCATCCGGCAATCCGATATCAAATTTATGCAGGCACATGAAGATCAATTCGAAGACCACATCATCCGCACCAAGCGTGGTCCTGCCATGAAACTGCCGGTGGATGGAAAATTATCAAAGGTGCGGGATGGGCAAATGGGCAGCGCAAAACTAACCCTCCCCGAACATCTCAAACAGGAATTGGATTCCATTTGGAAAACTGAGGTTACTCCTATAACTGGTTTTACCTCTTATGAAGACATGCGGAAGGCATTAATCCATTAATCATGCCAAGTAAGATATTCACTGTTGCAGAACGTGAGCAAGTCCGTGATTATGTGCTCAGTCTTGCAGAGGCTGATGAACGCATCACTGCTGGTGCGACTGTGGGTTCGCTCGCCCTCAGCGAAGGAGATCGCTGGTCTGACCTCGACCTGACCTTTGCGGTGGCAGATGAATTCGATCAACTCGATGTGCTGACAGATTGGACTCAGCAGATCGCGAATCAATTCAATGCGGCTCATCTCTTCGACCTGCCAAGCGGTCCGTCCATCTATCGCGTGTTCCTCATTCCCGGCTGTCTGCAATTTGACTTGTCCTTCACGCCTGCTTCGAAATTTGGCGCGACAGGACCAAAGTTTAAGTTGCTCTTTGGAAAAGCAATTGAAAAGCCTTATAACCCGCCGCCCACAGCACACGATCTTTTCGGTTATGCCGTCCATCATGCCTTGCGTGCGCGTTTTTGCATCGAGCGCGGAAAGCTCTGGCAAGCCGAGTATTGGATTAGTTCCCTCCGTGATTATGCTTTGAATCTCGCCTGCCTTCGTCTGGGTTTGCCTGCCAATAACGGGCGCGGATATGACGCTCTTTCGGAAGATGTACACAGCAAATTTAAAAATACTTTTGTCGCTTCCCTGAAGCGGGACGAATTACAGCGTGCACTGACTGCTTGCATCGAAGGGTTGCTGAGCCAAACCAGCCAGCAAGAGTTGGCATCACAAATAGAACCACAACTGCGGGTATTGACCACAAATTGGGAAGGAAGCTAATCATGGAATCTCGAATCCTTCAACTTATTTCAGCATTACGTGCCAGTGGGGTGCGTGTCTCGTTGGCAGAATCTGCTGAGGCATTTTCGGCTGTGGACTTGATGGGCATCCAAGACCGCGAGTCTTTTCGACTGTCTCTTCGCGCGACGTTGATCAAAGATGTGAAGGACCTCTCCACCTTCGACAAACTCTTCCCGCTCTTCTTCGGCTCAGGGACTCCGCCGGAAATGGGCGGCAACCCATCAGAAGATCTGACGCCGGAAGAGATCCAGATGCTGGCTGAAGCGTTGAAAAATTTCGCAGACCAACTCCGTCAGCGTATGGAAAGGCTGATGAATGGCGAACCACTGTCCCGTGCGGAGCTTGAGGCGCTGGGTCAACTCGTCGGCTTGAATCAGGCAGATAATCTCCAATATCAAAACTGGATGACCCAACGCATGATGCGCGCGATGGCTTTCCCTGAAGTGCAAAAGGCGATGCGCGAGTTGATGGAGCAACTGCAACAGATGGGCATGAACCGCGAGCGCGTGGAGCAGATCCGCGAGATGATCCAGCAGAATATGCAGGGCATGCAGGAACAGATGCAGCAATTTGCGGGCGAACGCATTGCCGAGAATATGAGTGAACGCCCGCGCGGGGAAAACATTGAGAACTTGATGAACCGTCCGTTCCAGGCGTTGTCTGACGCGGATAAAAAAGTTTTACAGCGAGAAGTCAAACGACTCGCCGCCGCCTTGCGCACGAGAATTGCACTGCGCCAAAAAAGGATGAAGACCGGGCAAATGGACCCAAAGGCGACCATCCGTGCGAATTTGAAATATCACGGCGTTCCGATGGAGATCAAGCATCGCGACAAGATCCGCAAGCCCAAGATCGTAGTCATTTGCGATGTCAGCACATCGATGCGCTTTTGCTCGGAGTTGATGCTAAGTTTTCTTTTTGCATTGCAAGGACAGGTACGCAAGACACATGCCTTTGCGTTCATCGACCACCTCGAATCCATTTCGGAAGATTTCAGCGGCACGAATGCGGATGAGGCGATCCAATCTGTGTTGTGGCGCATGCCTAGCGGACATTACAACACCGACCTGGGTTGGTCGCTCAATGATTTCAACAAAGAATATATGGACACGCTCAACAGCGGTACGACTCTGCTCATTGTTGGTGACGGGCGCAATAATTACAACGATCCGCGCACGGATATTTTCTCGACCATGGCACGCCGAGCCACGCGCACGATCTGGCTCAACCCCGAACCAGACTATATGTGGAACGGCGACAGCGACATGAAGAAGTACGCGCCGTTGTGTAACAACGTGTTGAAGGTCAGTAATCTGCGTGAGTTGGCAAATGCAGTGGATGAGTTGATGACGGGGTAAAATAGTAAAGTATGGTTAATCAATCAAACACAACATCATTATTAAAGTCGGAATTACTTGGCAAGTGGATTTCACAGAGGCTTGAAATCTGGCAACTTTCATTTATTTCAGCTAGTGAGTTAGGCAAATTAGCAGAGGAACACGGAATTAAGTCAATATCGTCAGGTGATTACATAAAAAAATTATGGCAATTAGGCTTGATAAGAGCTGACTTAATAGAAAGCCCTCAAAAAATAGACTCCGATGGAATAAATTTTATTGAAAAAGACGACAATGGAGTCTACTACTACACTGATAGTAGAGAGGTTTCACAAAGGCAAAATGGGTGGGGCGGGGCGTTTTCAACTGTTAAACCGGTGTCTTTCGATATAAAACCTTTTTTTCATCCATTTCGTTTTTATGTTCTTTATCAACTCGATAGAGTTCTTAGACTCCATGTGCATCCCCTACAAACCCTTTCATCAACAAAAAAATTTCCGAAATCATGGGAGGTCCAATTCCAGGAATTTGAACAATGGTCTTCTACATCAGAATTTTCAAAACTAATTAATCACTGGAATGATGTGGCTGTACTCGCAATAGCAACAGAACCATGTATGTTCTCTACGGTTTTTGGACACTTTAATTATTCACTTCGTTCAAGCCAAGAAGAATATTTTAAAATAACTAAAGAATATTGGAACGTCTTAGAAAACGAAATAAAACAAATTGGTTTATCGAAAATAGAAAAGATATGGAATGAGCTGTGTTTTAACTCGCAAATTTTAGATCCAAATAAAAAATTACATGTGCTTTTAAGGCTAACTGAAGGGGATGCGAGATTAAAAATTAAAGGAGGACTCGGTGGGGCGATATATTTACTTACTATGGCAGAAATAATCCGCCGATCTGCTGAAAAGGCATTCGGGGTTAAACTTCCAGAAGAAGACGCTGCAGGCGCCGGTCCAATAGCATCTAAAATCAAGCAAAATCTATATGGCTCAGATAGAATCCTTGATGGTGACCAAAAGGTTAAGAACCAATTTCTTCGAAGTTACCGCTTAGATTATGGCGTAAGACTTAGGTGGTATGTTGAAGGGGATACAGAATATTATGGACTCTACAGTATTCTTGGTGAAAATACTGCAATAGATTTCAAGAATCTAAAAGGTGAAGTTACATCAAAAAGAGGAAAAGGTGCTTCATTTAGAGATGATCTAAGGGGCGATCTTCGGACCAACACATTCACTTATATCTCAATAGATGGAGACAAAAGCGAAAATGTGAGAGTTATACAAAAAGCTGCAACCGACGATGAACTCTGCGGGATGTTCTTTATTAGCAAGCCAGACTTCGAATTCCAAAATTTCACAAAGCAAGAACTAATTGAAATAGCTTGGAAAATCGCTCTTGAAAATGGGGCTTTGGATAATGAAAAAATAAAATTAATAGAGGCGGTAAGTAATTGTAAGTCAGGGAAAGAATTTATCAGTTCAGCAAATAAATCTATATCATCATTACATCAATTAGGCAAAGGGGAAATATGGGGGAAAAGATTAATTGAATTCGCATGGGAAAATCAAGAAATTGTAATTGAAGATAAGAAACAAACTCGACAAATTATCGAATCTGTAGAATTGGCAATTAAAGCAATAAATCTTGATGATTACCTTGCGACTAGGAATAATTTTAGGGTTGATCCAAAAACCGGTAAACCAATAATCCGCAACTAAACTGTGCACGATATCTCTTGGGTTAGGGGAGCACGAAATTGCATGATAGACTCCGATAAATCAGTGATAGCGACATAAATAAGTACGCTCCCTTGTGCAATAACGTACTGAAAGTCAGTAATTTGCGCTAGCAAGTTAATACAGTTGACGAGTTGATGACGGGACAGTTATTCTTTTTCGCAAATGCTTGGGTATCATCGATTCATATAATAAATCCTTCCATGGTGGGGTTACAAATAAATCGGGGAATAATACAATTATTCTTATGTCGAGTTACTTTATTGGAAGAGAGTTTATATGTTCACACGCATCAAATTCAAACTACACAATTTAACACTGAACTTGAAACTTGCCGGAGTGTTCGTTCTGGCTTGCATACTACTAAGTTGCCGTTCTGTTACTCCAGAACCAACACAAACACCCGTCCCTCCCCCTACATCCACCCCTCCGATACAAGAAAACGTGTCGCTTCAACTCGGCTTTTGGCACGATATGGTTTATCACGAATCCCTGGAAAAGATCATCCTAGTCAATGGCGGACCCGAGCAGGGCAAACCAGATACAGACCCCATCGAATTGTGGAGCTGGGATGGCAATCAATGGAGTCCATTGCCAAAAGACCCAAATGGACCTACATGGCGTAATTTTGCGAGTACCGCCTACGACTCAAATCGAGACGTATTGATCCTTTACGGCGGTCTCACCAGTAACACGGAATATACCGACACATGGGAATGGGATGGAAAAGAATGGTCACAATTTCCAGTGGAAGGACCCGGCATACGTGAAGGAGCAGGTATGGCGTTTGATGCGACCCGGAATCGGGTTGTCTTATTTGGCGGGGCTCAGTCTGGGAAAATGATGAACGACATCTGGGAATGGGATGGCAGCCAGTGGACTCAAATTTCTGCGGGAGGACCGAAGGCGCGCTTTCCGGCTGGTTTTGTATATGATGCAGTCAATCAGAATATTTTGCTCTTTGGCGGACACGCAATCGAAGGCAACAAATTCTCAACGTTCTCAGATACTTGGGTTTGGAATGGGGTTAATTGGGAAGAGGTCAACGTCAGTGGACCTTCTGCACGAGATGGCGCACGTGCGATCTTTGACCCAATATCCGACCGCGTCTTTCTGTTTGGAGGAGCAGAGTTCACAAACACGGCAACGTATCTGAACGATACCTGGGTATGGGATGGGACTCAATGGGAAAACCTACAAGTGAGTGCGCCGTCTGCGCGGGTGCATCTCATTCTTGCCTACGACCCGAAACGTTCTGTGATCGTGATGACGGGCGGCTCGAACGGTCCAGGGATGATCCTTGGTGACACCTGGGAATGGAATGGCGAGGCTTGGGCTTGTAAAAGCGGATGTGAGTAATCTCTATTCCGTCGAAAAAATATGGGCGTGAAAGACCATGCCCATGTCCTATTCAACTTCAAGGATATAAAAACGGCAGTCAAAAATAGACTGCCGTTTTTATGTTGAATCTCTGAACAGATCACACAACCGAAGTTCCGAATAACTTTCCGACCAGGAAGGTAGCCAACATGGCTAGGAAGCCCCAGAAAGCGACTCGCAACGCACCCACCCACATATTGGCTCCGCCCAGTTTTGCGGCGACCACACCCATGACCGCCAGAAAGAACAATGAACTTCCCACCACGATCGGGATCATCATTTCTGAAGGGGCAAGCAAAACTGCCAGCAACGGCAAAACCGCACCGACTGCAAATGACAACGCCGAAGCCACAGCCGCCTGAATCGGCTGGGCGGTATGGATCTCGTTTAACCCAAGTTCATCACGGGCATGTGCCATCAGGGCATCTTTCGCCATGAGCTGGGCGGCAACCTTTTTTGCCAGGGCGGGTTCCAAGCCGCGTTGGATGTAAATGTTGGTTAATTCGCGGCGTTCGCCAGCATCATCGGTTTCGAGTTCTTTTTTCTCACGCGCCAGATCCGCTTTTTCTGTATCCGCCTGCGAGCTGACCGAGACATATTCCCCTGCCGCCATAGACATGGCACCTGCCACCAAGCCAGCGATACCCGCAACCAACACATCACCGCGGACAGCACTTGCCGCCGCCACTCCCACCACCAAGCTTGCCGTAGAAACGATCCCGTCGTTTGCGCCTAAGACACTAGCGCGCAGCCAGCCGATCCGATCGGCATAATGTCGTTCAAAATGAGCTTTGGGCATTGTAGATCTCCTATGTTCTTCGTTGAACCGCCAACTTCATTCTAGTCCAAATCCCTTTCTTTTTCTAAACTGACTTCAAAAGGTTCACGTGATACACTACGCTCATGCCGCCTCTTCCCATCTTTAGCTTTACCTTCACCGTCCCCAAAAGCGCCATTGACGAGTACGGTCACGTCAACAACGTCATCTATGTGCAATGGATGCAGGACGCCGCCACGCGTCATCCGCAGGCGATCCCGGAATTCGTTCAGCCTGAAAACACCGGCTGGTTTGCGCGTGAGCATCGCATTGAATATCTCCTGCCCGCTTTCGAAGGCGATGAGCTTGAAGTCAGTACGTGGATCGCCGATATGAAACGAGTCCGCGCGCAGCGCAAGTATGATTTCACGCGTAAAAGCGACAACAAAGTAGTTGCCAAAGGTGAAACTCACTGGGTCTATGTGGACCTTACCACGGGCAGACCGATCCCAATACCTGATGAGATGGTGATTTTATTTCCGATCACCACAGGATAAAAAATCCACCAAAGGTTGGATTTCAACCTTCCATGTTGGTGAGTAAAATATTGCCCAAAAATAAAAGGAGAGATTTCCATGAAATTCATCGCCACTTACATCGAACCCTACACCAACTCCACCACCGCGAATGTGATGTTCGCCGACCCAGAAACGAACCCAGACCAGCCTTCAGTGCTATCCTTCTCGCGCCCCATCGAACCGGGTTTCGAAGACAGCGCCTATTACTTCGAGATCAATGACCAGTCCTATGGCAGTTATGAGGGGTTGGAATTTGTAAAACTTTCACGCAGCAATATCGAAATCAAGCTAGAACAAAGGGTGGTGGAAAAATTCGGGGAAGCAGACTTCGCGGAAGTGTCCGCTGAATTTGAAGTGGACGACGCGAAATACCAAGTCATCCTTGAAACCATGCGGCGGATATTCAAAGGATTTGAAGATATTTATCAGGAGTTATAAAATAAAAGAGGAGTGCAAACTACTTATCTGCACTCCTCTTTTATTATCGTCGCAACGTAATCACTTTGTTTTCCTAATTCATGCTAGCCTGGCAACAGCTCAACCGTGAGCTGAGCGTGACAATGCGGAATTTATCAGGTTTGATAGGCACGGGCGCTCGATCAGCTACCAACGCCTCATTATGCCGACCATTAAACTGGGTTGTTTTCTTCTTGCCGATGGTATAGACGACATTATAAGAACGGTTATCGCCCGGGTAGAAATTAAAGACCTAGTCTAGGCTTTTAAGAGGAATATTAATCCAGACGGTTTTCTTACATATCATATTCATTGAAATTACGTTTTTGTCTGGGTACTATTCCTAGTACAACGAGTATAATTGTGAAAATAGGAATATTGGCAACTATGGCAAAAATCATGATCGTGGATGACGACGAGAAAGTGACTACCCTCCTTAGTCGGTATCTTTCGTCGTTGGGCTACCAGGTAACTACACTTAACCAAAGCTCCAAGGCAATTTCGACGGCAGAGCTTTTACGACCTGACCTGTTCATTTTGGATATTATGATGCCGCACCCAGACGGTTTCACACTTACCAGCATGCTGCGAGATGATGTAAAATTCGCCCGCACGCCGATCCTGATCATCACCGCTCTCGATAACAGCAACAGTCGGGCAACCACCCTCGGCGCAAATGGTTACCTTGCCAAACCCTTTAATCTCGATGATCTTGCCACAAAAATCACTGAATTAATCGGCAGTCTCGATTAGTTTAATTCTACTGGAGCGACCAGCATGGCAAAAATTTTGATCGTAGACGACGACTTTGAAACCATAAAGTTACTGGAAAGTATCATGAAAATAGCGGGGCATGACACGTCCTCAGTTCATGAAAGCAAGAACGCTTTGAAAGCTGTTGAAACCTTCATGCCTGACCTCGTTTTGCTTGATATTATGATGGCAGAGATCAATGGAATCGCCATTTGCAAATTGATCAAGTCGGACCCTAATTTCAACCATATCAAAGTCGTTATGGTCTCTGCCTTGAATGACGACGGCACCAAGCGCGACTCGTTCAATGCCGGTGCAACTCAATTCATTACCAAACCCATTCTCCCCAAGGTGCTTACCCAACAGGTTAATGAGATCATAAGCGCCTGATCAAACCATACGTATACACCAACCACTACTGCCAGGAAAGATGAAGCCCAGGAAAAATCATGACCAAAATATTGATGGTGGACGACGACAAATTAGTAACCGACTTGCTTCAAAAATTACTAAAAGCAGACGGGTACGAAACCATCGCCGTCAACGACAGTTCGAAAGCAATCGAAGTCGCAAAAACTGAAAATCCCGATCTCATATTACTCGATCTGATGATGCCCCAGCCAGACGGCTTCCGAGTCTGCCGCATGCTGCGGGAAGAACCGGGGTTCAGCCGCACCCCCATTATCATCGTCACCGCACTCGATGACGGTGATAGCCGCGCCGTCGCTTTTGGAGCCGGTGCCACCGACTATCTCACCAAACCCTTTCATCCCGGTGAATTGAACGACAAGATCGTCGAAGCGCTCGAAAGATAAATTGCAGAATCAAAAACACGCCTCAAAAAATGAGGCGTGTTTTTTTTATCAAACTAAAGAATTACTTCAACGTGCGGATGTAAGCAACCGCTTGCCAGATCTGCTCGTCGGTCAGAACACCCTTCCAAGCGACCATGGCGGTGCCTTCTTTACCAGTGTTAACACGCCAGTAAAGATAATCATCACCAGCCTGTGCGGCAACTTCGACCAAGTTCTTAGGAGCAGGGTCAAGAGCAGCACCTGCAGGACCATCGCCATATCCCTTTTCACCATGGCAAGAAGCACAATTGGTTGCAAAAACTTCTGCACCAGCCGTAGCGGCATCGGCGCCAAGCGGGTTGGCAGCGCCCGCGTATTCAGCAGGAACAGGGTCCAAAGCAGCAGGAGCACTAGAACCACCGCCACACGCTGTGAGCACAATCGCGCTCAAGACCAAGACTACAAAAAAGACTTTCTTCATCATATACCTCCGGTTGATTATTTTCGGACGGTATTATAGCTACTTTGTGAAAAAATGCACTGTGACTTTAGTTACATTAATCACATGACATCTATTGATGGCTATGCACAAATGCAGTAACTACTTTTTTCGTCCGCCCTTCAACTTCGTCTGCAATTTTTCAAAGCCAGCCCAATCCCCTTTCGCCGCCAGTTTTGCCTGGTCGATCCAGCCTTCCGGGTTCATCATCTGCAGCCCAGCTCGGTCTAAGACCTTTTGCACATCGGCAGCATCGGCTTCAGCCAGGTTTTCAAAGGTCACAATCCCGGCACGGGCGAGCACTTTCACCACCTTCGGACCGATTCCCTCGATCTTGACCAGATCATCCGCCTGTATTTTAGACGGCACAGGGGCAGACTCTACTTCAGTCACCGCCTCTACCTTCGCCGGGGCTGGTTTCGGCTTTCTGGCAGTTGCCACCCAACCGACAACAATCGCCAACGCAAAGAAACCTAACAGGATCCACAACAACCAGAGAAGCTCGGTATTCGGTCCCGCCTCCCCGCCTTCCAACCAAAAACGCAATGCAAGCATGTTTGCCTCCATAATTTTTTAAACTGATGCACTTATAAGTGAAAATAGGAGGCGTGTCAATTCTTAAGGGTAAAATTGCACAATTCTTTTTCGGAGCCTGCTATGAAACTCAAACCCCTACAGATCGCAGCCCTCATTCTGGTGGCGGCACTCATTCTACTGCGCGTCCTCTCGAAACCTGCCCCTGCACACCCCTATTACACAACTGCCTCAGATCGTCCACTCGTGATCGCCCACCAAGGCGGAGATGGTGTCTGGCCCGGCGAGAGCATGCTCGCTTACCAAAACTCCGTCGAGCTCGGCGTGGACGTCCTTGAAATGGACATTCACATCACCAAAGATGGAGAGCTTATCCTCATGCACGATGAAACTGTCGATCGCACCACTGACGGCACGGGTGAGATCGAATCCATGTCATTGGCTGACTTGAAAAAGCTCGATGCCGCCTACGACTGGTCTCCCGATGAGGGTCAAACCTTTCCCTATCGCGGACAAGGCATTCAAGTCGTGACACTCGAAGAAATCTTTCAGGCATTCCCCGAAATGCACATGACCATCGAGATCAAAAAGACAAACGCCTCCATGGCAAAACCTTTCTGTGACCTGATCCGCGAATACAATATGCAGGACAAAGTCCTCGTCGCATCTTTCCATGATGAACGGCTGAAAGAATTCCGCACGGAATGCCCCGAAGTTGCCACCTCCAGTGCAAAGAATGAAACGACAGTCTTCGTCTTGTTGACCAAGGCATTTCTTGGCGGCTTCTACTCCCCTCAATTCTATTCATTGCAAGTGCCCGAAGAATCAGGCGGCATCACCGTGATGACCGAGTCCTTCGTACGTGCAGCACACGCCCGCAACCTTGCCGTTGAACCGTGGACGATCAACGACGAAGAGACCATGCGCAAGCTCATCGCCTGGGGTGTGGATGGCATTATCACAGACCGTCCCGATATCATGATGGATGTTTTGGGGAGATAAGCATGAGTGCCTATATTGAACATGTGAATCGGGTTCGTAAAGAGAAAGAAGACGGTTTTGCCTCCAACCCGCTTAGTTGGTTAAACCTTATCGGCTTGTTCTGGCTCGAAGAAGGCGAGAATAGCTTCGGCAGCAGCCCTGAGGCGAAGATATCCCTGCCTGAATTCCCTCAACCGATCAGTGGACATTTCCTTTTCAAAAATGGCAAAGTCACCCTGCATCCAAACGCAAAAATGATGTTGAATGGCGGTGAAGTCGAGACACGCCCATTATTTACGGATAAAGACAAACAAGCCGACTCGCTTGAAATTGGCAGACTCACTATGAAGATCATCGTTCGGGGAGAGGTTACGCTTGTGCGCGTGTGGGATCGTGAGGCAGAATTCAAAAAAGGTTTTGCTGGTTTCAATCATTACCCCGTTAACTCAAAATACCATGTCACGGCGAAGTACCTTCGTTACGACCCGCCCAAACCAACCATTCGAGTGGAAGGCATTGGTACAGAGGTCGCGACCTTCTTTATGGGTCAGGCGCAATTCAGCTTGAACGGCGTGGAGTGTACGCTTGAAGCCGAAGAAAGCGGCGACGAATTGCTCTTCAATTTCAAAGATGAAACCAATAGTGAAACGACCTATGGCGGCGGGCGCAGACTCTACTTGCCTGTACCCAAAGGGGATGAGATTATTCTGGATTTCAACTTAAACGATAATTGGCCCTGTGCCTATACCCCGTTTGCCACTTGCCCGATCCCGCCCAGAGAAAATAAATTGAACGTGCGGATCGAAGCTGGTGAAAAGAAATTCAAAGAGTAATAAGTTAAAGAGAAACGAGTAACGAGTTGAAATACCTCGTTACTCGTTTCTTATTTTTCATTACTAAAAACCTATTCCACCCAGGTTACCCGATCCTCAAACCCAACACGAGTGTAAGGGTCCGGCATCACATCGGGATGTCCGACATAGATAAAACCAATGATATGCTGATCTTCCGCGAAGCCAAAAAACTCTTTCACTTTGGCATCACGTGCCCATTCACCCGTACGCCAGATCGCGCCCAAGCCCAAGGCATGCGCGGCGAGCAAAATGTTCTGGCAGGCAGCAGATGCCGCGGAAATATTTTCCACTTCAATGATCTTTGTGTCGGCGGGTTTATCGGCACCTACGGCAATGACCACAGGAGCGCGGAGCGGCAAGGCTCGGATTTTGTCCACGCCTTCGGTTGGCGCACCCGGATTCCGGTCCAAGAAAGAGGCGGACATCACATCCCCAAGTTTCTTACGCCCATCTCCAGTCAACACGACAAAGCGCCAGGGGCGCACTTTATGATGATTGGGTGCCTGTGCCCCGGCACTCAATAATTTTTCAATGATGTCGCGCGAAAGTTCATCCTGCTTCACTTTGCTGACAGTGGTTCTTCCATGTATTGCTTCAAATATTTCCATCAAATCCTCCGTTGCAATGACGCTTGCAGGTAAAATTGTCTTACCATGAAAATATTTTACTCTGAAGAACATCGTCAGCATTACCCTCCTTTTGAAATTTTCGATGGCGGCATTCGCGTGCCTTATTACGAAAACCCAGACCGCATGGATAGAATTCTTGCGGCGCTCAAAGGAATGGCATGGGCAGAATTTTCTGAGCCAGAGGAATTTGGTCTCGACCCGATTCTTGCGGTGCATGATGAAGGCTATCTCAACTTCCTCACCTCTTGCTGGGGTGAATGGCTGGCTTCTGACCCCGAAGTTGCGGCGTCGCCGGAAACGCATGCTTTTTTACCTGCCACTTTTGCATTAAGACGGAAAGCACGCCCAACATCTACCACTGTGCGCGGACTGGGCGGTTATTACATCATGGACCTTTCGGCTTGTATCGTGGCAGGCACATACAAGGCGTCACTCACTTCTGCCAATATTGCCTTGAGTGCGGCATCGTCTATCGTCCAAGGTCTATCGTCTGCTTTTGCGCTTTGTCGCCCACCCGGGCACCATGCCGGAAAGGATTATGCGGGCGGTTATTGTTTTATCAACAATGCTTCGGTCGCAGCAAATTGGTTATCTCAAAAAGGAAAGACTGCCATTTTGGATATTGACTATCACGCAGGCAATGGCACGCAAGATATTTTCTATGAACGCGCTGATGTATTAACGATCTCCATTCACGGCGACCCTGATTTTGAGTACCCGCATTACATCGGCTTCGCAGACGAAACCGGCGCAGACGCAGGACTGGGCTTTCACCAAAATTTCCCATTACCTAAAGGCACGGATGATGCCGATTATCTTACGGCATTGGATGAAGCCTTGAATTTAATTCGCGGATTCGCACCTGAATATCTTGTCTTATCATTTGGGGCAGATACCTTCGATGGTGACCCGCTCGGGACGTTTCGCGTCACTCGTGCAGGTTTTGCAGAAATAGGAAAAAAGATATCTGGTCTTAACCTACCGGTTGCGATTATCATGGAAGGTGGATACGCCAACGAAGCACTGGGCGACAACACACGAACTTTATTGGAGAACTTCAAATGAAAAAAATAGCTTCAATTTTATTTGCCATTGCCTTTGTACTCTCCGCTTGCGGTGCGACCGCCGATGCGGAACCTACCCCCATTCCCTCAGAAACCGCCACACCAGTCGTAGTGTATATCACTGCCACGCCGCAACCCACCCTAACCCCTTCCATAACCCCAACGCCCGCCCCCACAGACACGCTTGAACCAACCATTACGCCCACACCTGAATTCACCTTTCCCGCTGTTACGGTGAACAAGCAGGCGCATTGCCGCTATGGTCCATCTTCAGCTTTCCTCCACGCAGCAGACTTATACGCCGGGGATATCGGTACCGTGCGAAACCGCGCCATGTACAGCCAATGGCTATACATCAAATTCGATAAGCTCAATTACTTCTGCTGGGTTTCGCCTTCCGTAGTGGACGTGGTTGGTGATGTCAGCACGCTTGAACGATATGAACCCAACCTGCAATCCATTGGTAGCAACCAATATGGTCCACCGCAAAACGTGCAAGCCAGCCGCCAGGAAGATGAAGTAACCATCACTTGGAATCAGATGGAAATGACCGCCGACAAAGACCGCGGCTATCTCATTGAAGCCTTTGTGTGTCAGGACGGTGCTTACATCTGGTGGACCTTCTCCTACCCCGATCAATTCACCACCAGTTACACGGTAAAAGATGAAAAAGGCTGCGCCGCCCCATCCTGGGGACGAATATATACAGTGGAAAAACATGGCTTTTCACAACCAGCTGAAATTCCCTGGCCCGCGCCATAAAATATGATTTAAATCAAAAGGCTCCAACCAGATGGGTTGGAGCCTTTATTTTTATTGAAGCACCTTAACTAACGATGCCTGCTTTTTTGAAGGCGGTTTCCAACATTTCGAGGGTGACCGGTTTGATGATCATCGCCTGCGCGCCGCCGCGCATCACATGCTGTCTCGTCTCGGGCTGATCGTCAGAGGTGATGATGATGACGGGCACTTTCATCAAACGAGGTTCACGACGAATATATGCCAACACTTCGGTACCGTCTACACCGGGCATATTAATATCCAGGCAGATGAATGGTGGAACCACACTTGCCAGCACAGACATTGCCGCACTGGAACCATATGCCACTCTTGCGGGTAGATCCAGAAGATCGAGCATCTGCTGAAGTGCATCCGCGGTCTGGCGGTTATCGTCAATGATTAAACCTTCGTTCATCAATCCTCCAAAATTATTGTGCCCATCACAGACACATCATTTCTGTATAGTTTCGGCAAATTCTCTTGCAAAAAGCACAGGCAGTCTAACCGAGATTTCTGATTATAGCCTGTAATGCATACTTTGGAAATCAGCAGCATACGACCTTACGAAATGCCATCCATTGCCGCGCCAAGCCGCTGGATGATCTCATCGACTTCATTTTCTGTGATGGAAAGCGGAGGCGAGAACGCCAGCGTATTCCCAAGCGGACGAGTCCGCAGCCCATGAGCTTCGGCAGCTTTGAAGATTTTCATCGTCGTGGCAGGGTCAGCGGTTTTTGTTTCTTTATTGGAAACAATTTCCACGCCGCACACCAAGCCGATGCCACGCACATCGCCGACGAAGGAAAATTCTTCGAGCTTCTTCAACCCATCGAGCAGGCGTTTGCCCAACTCACGGGCACGCTTGGGGAAATCTTCGCGTTCCATGATCTCGAGATTCTTGAGTCCAACCGCGCACGCCATGGCATGACCCGAATAGGTATAGCCATGCATATACGCTTCAGTATCGGCAGCCGATTCCATCGTCTCGCGAATTTCATCGGAGATCTGAATGCCGCCGAGTTGGGCGTAGCCGCTAGTGATGGCTTTGGCGAAAGAAAGAATATCTGGCTTAACATTCCAATGCTTGAGCGCAAACCACTCCCCTGTACGCCCAAAGCCAGTGATAACTTCGTCCGCGATGAAGAGGACTTCGTATTGATCACAAATTTTTCGGATGAGTGGGAAATAATCGTCAGGTGGAACGATCACACCGCCAACGCCCATAACAGGCTCGGCGATGAAAGCTGCAACGGTATCGGCTCCTTCGCGGAGAATGGCTGCTTCCAATTCCCGAGCCGCTGCCTGCCCGACAGTTTCTCCATCCATCAATTTGCCTTCATAGCGATACGGATTCGGCGCAGGGATGTGGACAAACCCATCCGGCGCAGGACCGAACATGGTGTGATATTTTTCCAAGCCGGTTGCGAAGGTAGTAGAAAGCGTTACTCCGTGATAGGCACCTTTGCGGGCAATCACCTTGTACTTGCCCGGCTTGCCTTTGCGCTTCCAGTAATACCGCGCAGTCTTGAACGCAGAGTCGTTAGCTTCGGAACCGCCGGAGGTAAAGAGAGTTGTATTCAAACCTTCGTAGGCAAAGCCAGCGAGTTTATCTGCCAGTTGAATGGACGGCAAATTCGTCATGCCCGAAAAATTGGATGTGAATGCTAGTTGCTTCATCTGGTCATAGGCGACCTTGGCAAGTTCCTCACGCCCATACCCGGCGTTGACGTTCCACAACCCCGCCATGCCATCGAGGATCTTTCGTCCGTCGGTGGTGTAGAGCCAAACACCCTCGCCGCGTTCAACCACCATCGGGTTGGCATGCGTCTTGGGGTGGTATGTGGGATGCAGTTGTCTTTTGTCTTTTTCGATCCAGGTCTTGGTTTGGTCGGTCATGGAGGTCTCCAATTGTGTTGAAATGTTAGAAGGTTGGAATGTTTGAACGTTCCAACCTTCTAACCTGCAAACTTTCTAACCCAGCACTTCCACATCATGCGGACCGGACTCTTTCAGTCCTGCGCCCGTCATGCGGGTGAAAATGGCTTTTTGTTGGAATTCTTCAATGTCTCTTGCGCCGCTGTAACTCATGCCCGATTGCAAACCACCGACGAGTTGAGTGAGCACTTCACGCGCCTTACCGCGATATGGAACCGCTGCTTCAACGCCTTCTGCCACGTAATCTTCTACCTCTTCGCGGGTGAGGTCGTTGCCTTCGCGTTTGTTGCGTTCGATGTTCGCCGCCAAAGACGCCATGCCGCGCGAGGCTTTGTACTTATGACCACGCCGCGTCATTAGCATACCGGGGCTTTCATCGGTGCCAGCCAACATAGAGCCGATCATGACGGTTTGCGCACCAGCCGCAATGGCTTTGGCAACATCACCAGGGAAGCGGATGCCGCCATCCGCGATGATGGGAGTTTTACTATCGGCTGCGGCTTTGGCACATTCGATGATCGCCGTCACCTGTGGGACGCCCGAACCGGCTACTTGACGTGTGATACAGATCGAGCCGGGACCCACCCCCACTTTGACCGCATCCACGCCCGCATCGATGAGGCGTTTTGTTCCATCCGCCGTTGCCACATTCCCGCCGATGATCTGCGCTTCGGGGAAATGCTTGCGGATGTTCTTGAGCATATCCAACTCTAGTTGCGAGTCGCCATGAGCAATATCCACCACGATGCAATCCGCACCGGCTTGCAACAGGGCTTCGACACGGCGCATTTCCATGTCGCGCACGCCCACGGCAGCCCCCACCGCCAAACGACCTTTTGAATCTTTGGTGGCTTTGGGGAATTTGGTGATCTTCATGATATCTTTCAACGTAACCAAGCCAGTGACTTTTCCATTCGCATCTACCAGCGGAAGTTTCTCGACGCGATGCTCATGCAATAAGCGCTCGGCGTCTTTCAAAGTGGTATTCGTCGGGGCGCTGCGCACATCACGAGTCATAATAGCGGTGACTAATTTGTTATCATCTTCTTCAAATAACAAGTCTCGTGTGGTAATAATGCCTACCAGCTTCTCATTTTTATCGACGATTAGAATACCGCCAGTGTCGGTCTCTTCGACAATGCGCTTCACATCCCCAACCGTGTGCTGGTCTGTCATCGTGAGCGGATTCTCCACGACGAAGGATTCGGCTTTCTTGACCCGCTCAATCTGACGGGTTTGCTCGGCAATGGTCATGAAGCGATGGATAATGCCGATGCCGCCTTCACGCGCCATGGTGATCGCCATTTCGCTTTCGGTGACCACGTCCATGTTGGCGGAGACGATGGGCGCATGCAGCAGGATCTTTTTCGTGAGCGGGCTTTTGGTGGAAAGGACTCGGCGTGAGTCCACGCTTGAATATTGCGGCACCAGAAGCACGTCATCATAGGTTAGGGCAGTTTCGGGTAATATTTTCATTGGGTCTTGGTTCTCCTCGCGCACGAATTATAATGCTCTACGGAAAACTAACAGAGTGAAAACGTCTCTGAAACGCTGACAAGCTCGAGCGCGGAAAGAGGCGAGAAATCCATCAATCAAAATCGGGGCGCCAGCGTGCATCCCGAATATCGAGTATCGGAGGTTGGCATGACAGTCATCGCAGTGATCGGTTCGCAATGGGGCGACGAAGGCAAGGGCAAGGTGGTGGATTTTCTGGCAGAGCGTGCGGATTATGTGGCGCGCTTCAACGGCGGGAACAATGCCGGGCATACCGTCATCAATGAGTTTGGGACGTTCAAGATCCATTTGGTGCCTTCGGGCATTTTCGCGCAGAATACGACCGGCTTGATCGGCGGCGGAGTTGTGATCGACCCGGCAGTGTTGCTCGAAGAAATTGAAATGCTTAATAAAGCGGGCGTGAACGTGGACGGACGTTTGTGGGTTTCGCCGCGTTCGCATATCATCATGCCGTATCACAAAATTTTAGATGGCTTGTATGAAGAAGCCAAAGGCGCTGGCGCGACTGGCACGACTCGGCGCGGCATTGGTCCTGTGTTCGCGGACAAGGTCAGTTACAACGGCATTCGTTGGACGGATTTTGCGAGCGACATGTTCGAACAGCGTTTGCAAGTTCAGTTGGTGTTGAAGAATAAAATCATCGTGGCGTTAGGCGGCGAAGCATTGAAGTTCGAAACCGTGCGTGATGAGTATCGCGGATATTATGCAAAGCTCAATCCATACATCAAGGAGTTGTTCTCGCTGGTGCAGGATGGCATAAAAACTGACAAGACCTTTTTGCTCGAACAAGCCATGGGAACTTTCCTGGATACAGATTGGGGTACCTATCCATTTGTGACCGCTTCGACAACCATCCCATCGGCGGCTTCGGCGGGACTGGGCATTCCACCCAAGTACATCAATAACGTGGTCGGCGTGACCAAGGCATACACCACCCGCGTGGGAGCCGGTCCGTTACCTACAGAAATTCTTGATACAAAGAGTGCCGAATATGAACAGTTCGGAGAAGTCGCCGCCACGACGGGACGCATTCGCCGCGTGGGCTGGCTGGACTTGGAGATCATCAAGACCGCAGTGCTACTCAGCGGCATGACCGAAATCTGCTTGACCAAGCTTGACGTGCTCAGTGGCTTGAAGGAACTTCAAGTATGTATCGGCTATAAAGTGGATGGAAAATCAGTGGGCTACACCGAAGTTGATGCCTACGGCTTGGACAAGGTCGAGTGTGTGTACCAGACCGTGCCCGGCTGGAATGAAGATATCAGCAAGGCGAAGTCATTTGAAGAGTTGCCCGCTAATGCGCAGAAGTATGTGAAGATGATCGAAGATGCGGCGGGTGTGCCGGTGAAGTGGATTGGGGTCGGTCCGGCAAGGGATGAGACGATAAGGAGATAGTGGGTAGTGAATAGTGGACAGGTGACAGTCACTTTGCAAAGTGACTGTCACCTGTTTTTTATTCCTTCAAGAGCACTCTATTCAAAATGCTCCGTGCCATGAAAAACACCAAGATCAACCCCACATGATTTAAAACCGCCAGAACAAGATAATTATTCCAAGTCGACTCCAGCCAGCCGGATTGGGCGAAGCGGGCTGAGTCGTAGAACTCTGGCAGAGAGACGAACGTCCACTCTTGCAAAAGGGATTCGCCTGTCTCTGTGATCTCGCGCAGCTCCACGACCAGCGGAAAGATGGGCAATTGTGCAAGTAACACGGGGATGACGATGGAAACGACAAAGATTAATATTTTACGGATCATTGTGTACCTACCTGAATAATCCGATTGTACCGCACGAGATATCCATGCAATTCGATGTCAGCATGGTTGGGAATTGCCGTAATGAATAAGGGCGACCCTGCTTTTGCAAACCCGCAAAATGGATTTATCCGCACGGGTCCCACAAGGAGATGATATCGCCCCTACATAATAAACACATGCTATACTCGCCCTTATGAAAAAACAAAAAGCCCTTCAATTCAAATGGGACGAAGACAAAGCCGCCCGCAACGAAGCCAAGTACGGCGTCTCCTTCGGCGAAGCCTCGACCATTTTCAATGATAAACATGCCATCTATCACAACGACCTGGAGCATTCGCAAAAGGAAATGCGCGAGATCGTCATCGGGCGTGCGCCAGCGACGAAACGTCACCTAACCTGCTTCTTCACCCGTGTAGAAGGTGCCATTCAGATCATTGGCGCAAGGCTTGCCACGCACAGAGAACGACAGGATTACAAAGATAACTCAGACGATAAGACCAGAATTGTGTATCAGATAAAGTAAACGCATCATAAAATCCCCTCCGAAATCAGGCGGGGATTTTTGATGCTATACTCGTCCCGGTTTTCACCCACAAAGGATTTCCATTGAACAAATATCGCTCACGCATCGGTCTGATCCTGCTGTCTTTCATTGCCTTCATCTCGCTCGGGCTGCCGGATGGTCTGCTTGGCGTGGCATGGCCCTCCATTCGCGAAACCTTCTCGTTGCGTCTCGATGCCCTCGGCATTTTATTGGTCGCCAGCACAGCAGGCTACATCACCTCCAGCTTTCTCAGCGGAAAGTTGATCGCCAGGCTAGGAGTCGGCGGTACACTGGCAGCTAGTTGTTTTCTCACAGGCGCCGGGCTGATCGGCTACACCCTCGTCCCTGCTTGGTGGATGTTGGTCTTGCTTGGCAGTGTGGCAGGCTTGGGTGCAGGCGCTATTGACGCCGGACTCAACACCTACATCGCCTCGCATTTCGGCGAAGGGTTGATGCAATGGCTGCATGCCAGTTTTGGCGTCGGCGTGACTCTCGGTCCGCTCATTATGACGGCAGGCTTGAACTGGTACAACGATTGGCACTGGGGCTATCAAAACGTAGGCGTGGCACAGATCATTTTGGCGGGTTGTTTTCTCTTGACCATTCGCATGTGGCAGCAAACCCCTGAATTGCCGCACGAAGAGAAAAAAGAATTACGCCTGACTGATTACAAGACGCCCATCACAGAAACCTTGAAACACTCCAGCGTGTGGATGAGCCTGCTGATGTTCTTCCTCTACACCGGCATCGAAGTCTCATTTGGAAGTTGGACGTACTCGCTTCTGACTCTGTCCAGAAATGTTCCTACAGAAGTAGCCGGACTCTGGGCTGGAAGTTATTGGGCAACCTTCACGCTCGGGCGCATCTTGGCAGGTCTGCTGACTCGCCGTCTGGGAGTGAAAAACTTATTGGTGTTGGGGCAGGTTGCGGCGGCGTTTGGAGCCGTGCTTCTTTGGTGGAATCCCTTCCCCACGGCAAGCATCATCGCCGTATCCATTATTGGATTCGCGCTAGCACCCATCTTCCCTGCCTTGGTCTCATTGACCAGCCTGCGCGTGGGCGATCAACATGCCGCGAATACCATTGGCATGCAGATCAGCGCCGCCGGGTTTGGGGCGGCTGTCATCCCTGGGCTGGCGGGAGTGCTGGCTGAAAATATTTCACTGGAAGTCATCCCAATCTATCTCACGATTTTATTTGGCGTATTGATTGCCACGTATTTCATCACAACTCCAAAATCAAAAACCATATAAGGAAACCATGCAGCTTTACTTCATTCGCCACGGACAGTCCATCAATAACGCCAACACAGAGAACGATAATTACAAAGAGCATTCTGACCCCTACCTGACCGAGATCGGCAAACGGCAGGCGCAAGTCACGGCGCAATTTCTCAAGGAAAGACAAGCCATCACAAATCCAGATTTCTGGAATAGCCAGAATCAATTCGGTTTTGGCTTCACCCATATCTATGCCAGCCTGATGGAACGCGCCACCGAAACCGCAGCGTACACCGCTCGTGCTTTAGGAAACATCCCATTCGAAGCCTGGGTCGACATTCACGAAGAAGGCGGCATTTACGAACGCGAAGAAAATGAACGCTTTAAAGGTTTGGCTGGCAAGCCGCGTTCGTTTTTTGAGAAGAACTTTCCTGAAATGAAATTACCTGATTCATTGGATGAGTCGGGTTGGTGGAATCACCGTCCCTTTGAAGATGAAAGCCAACGCCAGCCGCGCGCCGATAAAGTACTTGCCGAGTTATTGGCAAAACATGGCGACAAAGAGGGTAAACCCGAAGAACATATCGTCATTGTTAGCCACGGCGGATTCTTCATGCGTTTTCTGTCTGCTGTGTTACAACTTCCGTGGCGGCAGGGCGCGCATGGACTCCGCTCGTGGTTCCTGCTCAACAACTGCTCGATCAGCCACTTTGACTTCCGTAAAGATTATGCAACGATCTGTTACACCAACAACACCAATCATCTGCCCGCAGAATTGATCACGGGTTAAAACTCTACGTTATAATTCGCGAAATTAAAAACCATTTTACGGAGGCAAAAATGACTTTGACAGACATTCTTATTTGGATCGTATTCGGCGCGCTGGCAGGTTGGATCGCCAGCATCATCACCGGCAAGAACAAGCAGATGGGCGGCGTTGAGAACGTGGTCAGCGGTATTGCAGGCGCGTTCATCGGCGGCTTCATTATGGAAAACTTCTTCGGCACCGCGGGCGTAACCGGCTTCAATGTTTACAGTTTCATTGTGGCAATCCTCGGCGCGGTCATTTTGATCTGGGTCGTTGGTTTCTTCCGCGGTGGTCGCAGACGCCGATAGAAAGTTAAAAAAATCCCCGTCACATGACGGGGATTTTTTTTATTAAGCCACAACCTTTTCGCGCGCCACAGTCAACACATACTCGATCATCTTCTGTGGAATGTTCACACCGGTGGTCGTGATGCTGTTACGAAACTCCATGGTGTGATTGATCTCATTGATCGTAAAACCATCTTCATCCTCAAAAAGATCGAGCGCCAACAAGCCGCCACCCACCGCACGAGCCGCACGTTGACACAAGTCCGCGATCTCGGGCGTGACCGGGCAATTGGTTGCTACCCCGCCGCGCGCCGTGTTCGTGATCCAATTTTCTGAGGAGCGATAAATGGCAGCAATGCATTCCTCACCCACAACAAAGGCACGAATGTCGCGCCCGGGTTTGTGGATGTACTCCTGAATATAAAAGACCTGATGATTAACTCCCAGCGTGGCTTTGTGCTCGATCAAAGACTCCGCCATGTGACGGTTGTCAACTTTTGCAAGCAGTCGCCCCCATGACCCGACCACCGGTTTGAGCACACAAGGATAACCCATCGCCTCGACCGCCTGTAGAGCTGATTCTTCATCAAAAGCCATCAGCACTCTGGGAGTTGGGATGCCGTTCTTCGCCAGCAATTGACTAGTGACATATTTATCTCCACACCGTTCCGCCACCAACGACGAATTTACAACCGGGATGCCATGCGCCTCGAAGATACGTGAGATGTAAAGTCCGCGCGAATACGAAATGGAACGCTCAAAAAGCACGTCTACTTGTTCGGGAGCCTGGTGAATGTCAAAGAACTGATCTCCGTCGTTGATACGCACAACCTCCACGTCAGGCTGTTTTTCCAGTTCATCCAAAAGATATTTTTCTTCTGCACGCAGGCGGGTATATAAAAATCCGATTCGGGTCATGAGAACTCCTTATAAATTCAGAATTCTGAATTTGACTTTCTCCGTTACTTCACTGGTTGTCAAACTACCGCCGAGGTCTGGCGTGGTTTCAAGATTGGCAATACATTCATTCACTGCCTGTTGTAAACGTTGAGCCGATTCAACTTCATTCAAATAATCGAGCATCATCGCCGTGGCGAGGAACATGGCAACGGGGTTGGCTTTTCCCGTCCCTACCAACGGCGGTGCGCTACCGTGGACAGGTTCAAAGACTGCCGCGTCTACGCCGATATTGCCGGATGCCGCTACGCCCAGTCCACCGACGAACATGCAGGCTTCGTCGCTGAGAATATCGCCGAACAAATTGGTAGTGACGATGACCTCAAATTGCTCCGGTGCGCGAACGAGTTCCATGGCGCAGGTATCCACCAGCATTTCTTTCAATTCGATGTCTGGATATTCTTTTGCGATCTCAAAAGCGACACTGCGAAATAGTCCGCAGGTCTGGCGTAGGACATTGGCTTTGTGAACCACATGCACAGTTCCACGATTTGTCTGTTTTGCCAAGTCGAAGGCTTTGCGAATGATTCTTTCCGAGCCTTTGCGGGTGATGACGCGTTCGGTGATGGCACGATTTCCGTCTTCTTCGAGGCGCTCAATGCCGGAATACAATCCCTCCGTGTTTTCGCGGACGATGAGAATATCTATATTCGAGCGCGAAGACTCGTGCGGAATAGATCGAGTCGGACGCAGGTTGGCATATAGGTCAAGGGATTGACGCATCCGCACGACGGGCGAAAAATAATTTGGGATGGCTGGCGGCGTGGTCACCGCGCCGAAGAGAGTGGCATCGGCGTGGCGAATGGCTTGAAGGGTTGAATCAGGCAAGGGTGAGCCCGAGCGTTGATATTCCTCAAAGCCAATGCCCCATTCGGTAAAGTCAAAATCCAAAGGCAAGGCTGTCAAAACATCCTTTGCACAGGCAATCACTTCAGGTCCGATCCCATCACCGGATAAAAGGCAGATGCGATGGGTCATGCCATCAAATCCTGAATATCATGCTCTTTCAAAAAGTTGACAATACCGCCTGCATCTGCGATCTTCAAAACGAAATTCGGTAAAGGCTGTGCTTGAAAGTGGTTTCCAGTAGTGCGGTTGAATATCTTGCCGGTTGCAAGATTTACATCCACATCATCGCCTTCGGTAATGTCCACTACGGCTTCGGGGCATTCAAGGATCGGCAGACCGATATTGATGGCATTGCGGAAAAAGATACGCGCGAAGGAAGGTGCGATGATACATTTGGCTTGCGAGCCTTTGATGGCAATTGGCGCATGTTCACGCGACGAACCGCAACCAAAGTTTTGTCCGCCGACGATGATGTCGCCGGGAGTTACGTTCGTTGCATACTCAGGCTTGACTTCGCAAAAGACATTCTTGGCGAGTTCAAGCGGGTCAATCGTAATGTTATACCGACCGGGGATGATCTCGTCGGTGTTCATGTTCTCTCCAAACGTCCAGGCTTTGCTCATAAGATTCTCCTTTTTATTTAACCGCTAAGGATGCTAAGATTTAAAAGATTTTCTTCGCGTTCTTTGCGTACTTGGCGGTTCATTTATTTTACAAGTTCAAAACTTTTACGAGGATCCGTAATGCGACCCGTCAATGCAGTTGCTGCGGCTGTGGCTGGGCTGGCTAGATACACTTCAGAAAGCGGACTGCCCATACGCCCAATGAAATTGCGATTCATCGTGGTCAAGGCACGCTCACCCGCCGCAAGGATGCCACCGTGACGACCGATACATGCGCCGCAACCTGAACCCGTGACCGTGCAACCCGCATTCAGCAGAATCTCGATCAAACCATTCTGCATGGCTTTCTTATAAATACGGTCACTCGCCGGGGTGACGATGACACGCGTAAATTCGTTGACACGTTTGCCTTCGAGCATACGTGCGACGATCTCAATATCTTCATAGCGCGCATTGGTGCATGTGCCAATGTAGACCTCGTGTACTTCCAAGCCCTCGACTTCCGTCAATGGCTTGGCGTTATCAACATCAGGGTGACAAGCCACTTGCGGCGAAAGCCCAGCAACATCGATTTCGATCACACGTTCATAGCGTGGATTCACAGGACGAATCTTTTCAAACGGACCCTTCGCTGGAGTCTGGGTTTCAAGATAATCGATCGTCACATCATCCGCCGCGATCAAACCGCACTTCGCGCCGATCTCCGTGGACATGTTCGGGAAAACGATTCGTTCGTGCATCGGTAGGTTTTCAATATATTCGCCGCCGAATTCCACCGAACGATAGGTGCCGCCATCCATACCCATCATTCCTGCAATGTAGATCATCACATCCTTGGCATACACGCCTGGTTGTGCTGCGCCCGTCAACTCAATCCGGATCGTCTCGGGGACTTTGAACCAGCATTTACCTGTCACCCACGCCACACCAATTTCCGTTGACCCAAGACCTGCTCCGAATGCACCCATCGCGCCATAGGTATTAGAGTGCGAGTCCGCGCCGATGACGATGGAGCCCGGTGTAATAAAACCTTCTTCGATCATCACTTGATGACAAACACCCTGGTGGAAAAAGTGCGGCAGTCCCTGCTCGCGGACGAACTCGATGATCTTCTTATGGTTTTCCGCTGCCAACACATTCGGGGCAGGATAGGCATGGTCAAGATGCAAGACAATCTTGTTCTTATCAAGGATCAGCTTGCCAATATCGCGAAATGCCTTAATGGCAAGCGGAGTGGTATTGTCGTGACTCATGATGTAGTCCACATCCAGCAATAAGATTTCTCCTGCGTGGACTTGTCTGCCCGCTTTGCGGGAAAAGATTTCTTCGATCAGTGTGCCCATAAAATCTCCTTTGTGATGTAGGGGCGACTCGCGAGTCGCCTATGCTTATTTATTGTTTCCGTTATATTTTTTCAACACCATGCGGGTCTCTGTGCGCTTCACGCCCGGGACGGTGCGAATCTCTTCGATGAGGTTATTCAACGCCATCATGTTCTCTGCATTCGCAAAGGCACTGATGTCGTAATCGCCGGTCACTTCGTAGATGTTCGAAACGCTGGAAAAACTACGCAGACGCCTCACCACCGAAGAGGTGTACACATGCGACTCGACTTCAAGCATGAGCATGGCGTTGATGTCGTGCGGAATCACATCCATCTCGCGCCCAGTCACCTGTTCGGCGATCTCCAAAATATCGGCATCAAATAGCTGTTTGCGTTGGTCACCGATATTCTTAATGCGTGTGACAATCACTTCCAATTCCGCCAAGCTCACTTCGATGCCGTATTCATCCAACCGAGCTGCTACAGCAGATTTGCCCGTGTATTTATCAATAACGATCTTGCGTTCGCGTCCCAGCATGGACGGGTCAAATGGCTCGTAGGTCTTTGGATTTTTGAGAATGCCATTGGTGTGGACTCCGCTCTTGTGGCTGAATGCGTTTTGCCCGGTGATGGGTTTATTCGGTGCAAGCAGAAAACCGGAAACCTTCTCCAGATAGCTCGATAATTCCACCAAGGGACGCAGATCATATTTCTGCATCCCATCAAGGTTATGAAAAGCGAGGATGGTTTCTGCCAAGTCTGGGATACCGACTCTTTCCCCCAATCCGTTGACCGTGGTGTGGACGCAATTCGCGCCAGCACGAATCCCTGCCATGGCATTGGCAAGCGCCAGCCCATAATCGTTGTGACAATGCAGATCAATCTTGCAAGGTAGTAAGCGCGCTCGCAGCGTTTGAATCCGCTCGAAAAGGACGTGCGGCTGCATGATTCCCAGCGTATCGGCAAAGCTAATACGGTCCGCTCCGGCTTGGATGGCAGCGTTGCACACCTGCACAAGAAACTCAAAGTCGGTTCGTGTGGCATCTTCAGGCGTGTAACGGACTTTCAAGCCCAAACTCTTGGCATAACTCACATGCTCACGGATGATCTCCAAGGCTTCCTGTTCGGTCTTGTGCAACTTTGAGTCGAGATGAATTTTTGAAGTGGCGTAAAAGATCGCTACGCGATGCGCGCCGCAGGCTTTGGCACGGTCAATGCCTGAGCGTGTGGCAGTGCTATGGGCGACCACTTCCGCTCGAAGTCGGAGAGAGGCGATGCGTTCTATCGCCTTGGCAACGTTGGGAGATACCGAAGGGTCACCGGCTTCGATCATGTCCACGCCCACAGCATCCAAACGCTTGGCGATCTCTATCTTTTCATCGATCGTGAAATTGACATAAGGTGTTTGCTCACCCTCACGTAAGGTTGTATCTAAAATTTCAAGCATACATTCTCCTTTGGAAAAAAATTAAACAAAAAACGCCACCCGTTACCGGATGGCGTTTGGATACACAAACAGGAATAAGCGACTATGACAGCGCTATACGTTGATTCTTTTCATTTTCCTGTTCGACCAAAAACAGCCCAGATCCGGCAACTTGAGTTGCTGAATTGGGCTTGCGCTTAGCTTTAGCCTCCATGAGGATGCTTGCGTGGTCTCTGAACATATTGGGCGCTATTCTACTCGCTGTAGAAAATATGTCAATGATTTTGTGGGTCATCTTTTCAAATTCATTGAAATGACTAAAAAATATTTATTGAAAGTGTATCGATGATTCACTACGTATAAAATTCATTCTCCATCGTGAAACTGCAAAAACCTTCACGTAGAATCAAAAGCCTTCAAACCATATCAATTTGATGGGTGATCTTTTTGAATAGTACCCAAATGGGTAGTAGCAATTCACTTCAAGACTCTTAACATGGACTGAATCAAGAATCCCAAACCAACGAGGTGAGCTATGGATAAGGAGCCTTTTCAGCAAAGGTCATTCAACTGGTTAACATCGCAAGATGTAAAGAGTTGGCTCGACGAACGTGATGCTTGTGCATTGGTCGCTGCGGTTCGTAAAGATGGTGTAGCAACTCACGGGAACCTCAAACGCGCATTGGCAGCCTTGAGCATTATGGGACATCGCGCCGGGGAAGTGAACGGCGAAGGCGATGGTGTGGGGGTGATGACGGATATTCCACGCATTTTATGGTCGCACGCATTGGAACAGGAAGGCAAACCCGGCTGGCTGGCAGAAGACCGGCGCTTCTTTGTGGGACATTTAATGATCCCCAACAGCGAAACTGATCTCACAGCCGCAAAAGAAAAAGTATTATCGCTCTTCAAAGGCAAAGGTATTGATCTCTTGCTCGATCGTCCCATGCTCACCCGCCCGCAGGCGTTGGGCAAAATGGCAAGGCAGCAAGTTCCGTATCTCTGGCAGGTGGCGGGCGTAGTCAGCAATGGTCCGCTGGAGAATGTAGAGCGGACTCTCTTCAGCCTTGCGTTGGAGATCGAAAAGAACACAGATGTTTCCATTGCTTCCCTTTCGAGTAATGTCGTAGTTTATAAAGTTCGCGGTTCCAGTGAAACGCTTTATCAGTATTATCCCGACCTTCGCAACCCAGCCTTCACCACCGCCATCACTATCGGACATGCACGCTACTCCACCAATACCGCCACCAGTTTTGAACGTGTACAGCCGTTCAGCTTGCTGGGTCATAATGGCGAGATCAACACAATTGCCCGTCTACGTGAACAGGCGCAAATGCTCGGCGTGGACTTACCCGTAGGCGGCAGTGACTCGCAAGACCTAGACCGCCTGCTTGCCACGCTCATTCATCACTATCATTTCTCGCTCACCGAAGCAATGGAACTCGCCTTCCCACCCATCCTCACCGAAGTAGAAAAACTCCCACCCGAACTCCAAACCATTTACAAATATTATCGCCAAGCGCTCGGTCCGTTCGCGCAAGGTCCGGCGGGCATCATCTCGCGTTTCGGTGATGAATGTGTCTTCAGCGTCGATGCACTTGGACTACGTCCGCTGTGGTTCGGCGACACAGAAAAAGAATATTTCTTCTCCAGCGAAAAAGGTGTCTATCACCTCGACACCATGCAAACTGACCCGATCCCGCTTTCGCCCGGCGAAAAGATGCGCCTGCGCATTCACCGCGAACGCAATGTAGAAGTTTTTGATTACCCCGCCATTCAACAACGCATGTTGAAATTGACGACTAGACGATTCGGTTCACTTGAAACGCTGAATAAAAGACTCACACACATTGCAAACGAAGTCACTACGCCTCTTTCCCCACCGACAACTGTTCCCGCTCTCGACAATCGACTCTCCGCCTTTGGCTGGGGACGCGAAGACCGCGAATGGGTGCAGGAACTCGCGAACAATGGCAGTGACCCCATCGGCTCGCTCGGCTATGATGGTCCGCTTGCGCCGTTATCCGCAGAACGCCAAAACGTCGCGGACTATTTCAAAGAAGCCGTCGCCGTCGTCACCAACCCCGCCATCGACCGCGAACGCGAAGCCGAGCATTTTTCCACGCAGGTGGTCATTGGCTCACGCCCGCCTCTGCTGCCCAACCAACTCGATCACGACATGACCTTCACTCTCGAATCGCCCATCGTGCTTGACTATCCAAATGCCGATGAAACTTTGCTCACAGAAATCGCATCTGCACAAGACAGTATCTCCCTCGGTAACTTATTATCTCGTTTCTCGCCCACAAAAATCGCCCGCCTGCAAACGGTCACCCACCCAAACGAATCGACACCACAAGCCTTGGATCGCCTCGCCCAATCTGCAGTGGATGCGGCTCGGGGCGGCGCACAACTCATCCTGCTTGATGACTCGTCCGCATTTCAGGATGGCAACGGCTGGCTCGACCCCATCCTTGCTGTGGGTATTGTCGATAAAGCCCTGCGCAAGAGTTTCGCAGCGTATGAACCACACGACCCACAACCGACTCCGCTCTCACGCGACGACAAAGGCAAGATCGATTTCGGCTTGGTCTCCATCGCCGACTCGGTCAACCTGCGCCGACGTGCCGCTCTCGCGATTCGCAGCGGCGCGATTCGCCATTTGCATGATTTGATCCTCACCCTCGGCATGGGCGCAGATGTGGTCGTGCCGTACCTGCTTTTCGAAGCGGCGTTCAAAGAGAAAACCGAAGTCGCAGACGAGATCAAATCCAAATTGAAGAACACGCTCAAAGCCTTGCGTTCTGGCATTGAAAAGACCACCAGCACCATGGGCATTCACGAAGCACGCGGCTACGGACGTTTATTCGCCAGCATCGGTCTTGGTTCAGAAGTTGCGTCCGCTTTAGGCACACCTAATCATGGCGGCTCGGCAATTGGAGGCTTGCAATGGGCAGACATCGACGCAGAGATCGAGAAGCGCGCCCAGTCGTATCACAGCGCCGGGCGCGGCGACCTTGCGCGCGTGAATCACTTTTACCCGAAAGTGTGGAAGGCGGCAGGAAAACTTGGGAAGGGCGAGGCAGGCTCGGGCGAGTATGAGGCGCATGTCGAAACCACGGCAAAAGCCAACCCGGTATCACTCCGTCATATTTTGGAATTCCGCCCGAACGAGTCAGATATCCAAAAAGAAAAAGTGGATACGGGCATTACCTCGCATAGTTTGCCATTCCTTATCGCTTCGATGTCGTTCGGCTCGCAAGGCGAGATTGCATATCGTGCCTATGCCGAAGCGGCGTTTCGTTTGAACATGCTTTCGGTGAACGGCGAAGGCGGCGAGATCCGTGACCTGCTCGGCAAGTATCCATTCCATCGTGGCATTCAAATCGCGTCGGGGCGTTTCGGCATCACGGCGGAGACTATCAACTCATCTAACCTCATTGAGATAAAAGTTGGGCAAGGCGCGAAACCTGGCGAAGGTGGGCACCTGCCCGCGCGTAAAGTGACCGACAAAGTGGCGGCGGCTCGCCATGCCCGCAAAGGCGTGGACTTGATCTCGCCTTCGAACAATCACGATATTTATTCCATCGAAGACCTCGCGCAATTTATCGAAGAGTTGAAGACCATCAACCCGAAGGCGCGTGTGGCGGTGAAAGTTCCTGTGGTGCCGGGCATTGGCATCATTGCGGTCGGCATCGCCAAAGCCGGAGCCGATATTATTTACTTGACAGGCTTCGATGGAGGAACCGGCGCGGCGCGACAGCATTCGCTGAAACACGTCGGCTTGCCCGCTGAAATTGGAATCGTGGAAGCGCATCGCACCTTAACGGAAGCTGGGTTGCGCAACGACGTTGAGATCTGGGCTGACGGCGGTGTCCGCACGGCGGCAGACACAGTGAAGCTGATGTGCCTCGGCGCAAATCGCATCGGCTTTGCGACTTTAGCAATGGTTGCAATGGGTTGTACCATCTGCCGTGACTGTCAAAGTGGGACGTGCCACACTGGCATCACTACTCAAATTGAATCCAAAGAACAAGCCACGGGCATGGGTATCAAGCACTTCGTACCGCGTGATCTTGAACAAGCTACACAAGCCTTGGTGAATGTTTTCAATGAATTGGGTGAAAGCGTGCGCGAAATCGTGGCAAAGCTTGGGTTTGAATCGGCGCAGGAGATCGTCGGGCGTTCCGACTTGCTTGTGCAAGCCTCGCACCAGAAACAAATTGACTTGAGCGAAATGCTCATCCCTGCCGAAGAATATCTCGCCAAACCAATTCCAGTTTCCATCCCCCAGCAAGAAGCGTTGAGCATTGACCGTGGTCCGTTGCACCGCCCGCGCAATCATCTCACCACTGTCATCTCGAATTTGGTCATGGAGAGTTTTACCACCCACAAACAAGATGCCATTCTCTTCGAAGATGACAAGGTCACGCCTGTAGACCGTGCTCTTGGTACTCATCTCACTGGAGCCATGACCCGCTTCCGCAACAACTGGAGTTGGTCACCGGGTCATGGCGGCATGGGCGGAAATCGCGAAACCTGGCGTTTGCCGATTCAAGATGTCGAGTCGGATACAGTTCCGCGCACGAATTTGCATTTCACCAGCAGTTCCGTCCCCGGTAATGGACTTGGCGCCTACAACGCCGACCCGGTTCACATCCTCGTGGAAGGCGGCGCGCAAGATGGTGTGGCAAAAGGCATCTCCGGCGGACGTGTGGTTATCATGAAAGGCTATAACCATAATGGCATCCTGATCGATGGCTCGGTTGGGAAAAGTCTCGCGTACGGCGGTACGGGGGGCGTGGTCGTTGTGCAAGGCAACGCGGACTCGCGTGCTTGCGTACGTCTCTCCGGCGCGGACGTTATCATCGGCGGTGAGATCAACAAACCGCTCAATGACAGCCTCGGTTTTATCGGCGCGCGCGCCAATGTCAAAGGCTTTTTGTGCGAATATATGACCTCCGGACGTGTACTTGTGCTCGGTGACCCCGGTCCATGGATGTGTGCGGGCATGACCGGTGGTGTGTTGTATCTGCGACTACAGCCGCATTTACACTTTGACTATCCCGCCATTCAACGCCGCCTCGCCAAGGGCGCGAAGGTCTCTGTACAAGCCGTAGATGATGCCGACTTCCAAAACTTGCAACACCTGCTCACTATCTATGCTGAAGAATTGCGTCAGAATCATCAAGGCGACGAAGCTGATAATGCATTGGGCTTGTTGATCGATTGGAAGAATACATTTATCCGCGTCGTACCGGAGGGCTTGCAGGAAGATCAAAGATTCGCGACAGAGTAATTGCTTAAATAATTAAACTTCAAATACACGCGCCACGAAAATAAAATCGTGGCGCGTGTTTGATTAACCATGCTCCATTTGGGGCATTTTTATTTAAAAACTCCATACAAATGAATACCCATTAGGGTAATAGTCATACGGCTCCATTTCCATAAAATAAAACGAATTACATACATGGTT
The DNA here is from genome assembly GCA_017303655.1 of Anaerolineae bacterium. Lineage (GTDB taxonomy): Bacteria > Chloroflexota > Anaerolineae > Anaerolineales > Villigracilaceae > Villigracilis. The sequence goes on along the minus strand of JAFLCE010000003.1, from coordinate 37,865 downwards.
ATCCATCTTATTCAAGGAGAGCTACGCTCTTGATCTTCGCCATTATCATTTTTTTGCTGGCTTATATTGCAATCGCAAGCGAGAAGTTTCCACGCCATTGGGTCGCGCTTCTCGGCGGATCATTGCTGATTTTATTTGGCGTCCTCACGCCATCGGAAGCCTTGAGCTATATCAGTTGGGAAACGCTGGGACTGGTTGCGGGGATGTTTACACTGGTCGCGATCCTTGTAAAAGCAGGTTTCTTCACCTGGCTGGCGATGACCTCCCTGCGAAAAGTAAATTATCACCCAGCCTCTTTATTTGTGATCCTGATTGCGTTGGCAGCCTTCTTGGCAGCATTTATGGACAGCATCACGGTCATGTTATTCCTTGCCGCACTAACATTACAGCTCTGCCAGTTGCTGAAACTTGACCCTGTTCCGCTCATCATTGCAGAAGTGTGCGCTGCCAACACAGGCGGAGCCGCCACTCTCGTCGGCGACCCACCTAATGTTATTTTGGGAACAACACTCGGGTTCAACTTCACAGATTTCGTCACAAACACCGGTCCGATCGCATTATTGGGTGCATTGGTGCTGTTGGCTTATTTTTATTTGATAAACCGCAAGGCACTTAAGAATGCACACGTTGCCTTAACCCCTGAAATGATCGATGCCATTGATGAACTGCATAACGAGCCGTTGCACGTTCATCTTACCCGTGTAGGGCTAACCGGCTTCATCATGGCAGTCGTCTTGTTGATCTTTCACATTCCATTGAGCAACTTAACCGGGCTGCCTATCAATGCGGCAGTGGCGGCTTTGATCCCAGCTGGGATCGCTTTGATCGCTCTGCGTGATGACCAACGCAAGAAAATATTGATCACTGTGGACGGGGAAAGCATTCTGTTCTTTGCAGGCTTATTCATGATGATCGGTGGACTGGAGAAGGTCCACCTTTTTGAAACGCTCGCAGAGGCGCTAGCGCTTGCAACCGCATCCAATTCAAACACCCTGATCCTCGCCCTGCACTGGGGACCCGGACTCGCAAGCGGTATTTTGGATAATGTCCCTCTGGCTCTAGCCATGACCTATGTGCTCAAAGACCTGGCAGCCATCCCGGGCACACCGGCATTGTCCATGATGACCTGGGCACTGGCAATGGGCGTGGACGTAGGTGGCAACCTGACGCCCATCGGAGCATCCGCTAACGTGGTGGCATATTCCTACATGGAGCACAACCATGGCAGCATTGGTTGGAAGCGTTGGCTGGTTATTGCAGTCCCGCCGACCATTCTGATCATGATCATCGCCTCTTTCATTTTGGTCTATAAAAATCAGATCGGCTGGTATTAACCGATCCGGCAATATTCAAATCGCTAACCCTGAAGAGCGACATTAATGTCGCATCACTTTTAGAAAAGGATTTTAAACATGGTCATACTTTCGTATATCGGCTACCTCATGATCGCCCTGCTGTTGATGAGCATGGTTGCCAAAGCCCGCCCGAAGATCAAGGAACCAGCTCCGGGCAAGGTTTTGAAGAATCTTCCCATGGGATTGTCAGCCCGCTTTGTTTTGCATCGCTCCACCTTATTCGCCTTGTTGACGGGTATCGTATTTGGTGTATTCACTGGCTGGCTCCCATTGAGCATGGCTGGGATCATCAGTGTGGTTGCGATCATCACTCTGCTTTTGCCCATGCGTTACACATTCACGACCAAAGGCGTGGCTGTTGGAGAAGGAATTTTTTACCCGTGGAAGGATTTTTCAGGCTTTAGTGTCAAAGGGTCCAGCCTCAAGCTTGACCACCCCTCTTTATTTGGACGCCTCACATTGTTCATCAAATTCGCCGAAATGGACAACGTGTTGAAATATGTTGAATTGTACGTCGGAACGAAAACAAAATCGAACAAAGGAGAATTGAAAAATGAAAGCTACTAATAAAAAGAAGTGGGCATTTATTTTGCCATTGTTGGTTGTGGCTCTCGCCTTCGTATTTGCCACACCGGCATTCGCACAGGACGCAGACCCCCCGACCGCCGAGCAGGTTAATGATATCGCTTTGGGTCTCAATATATTCTGGATGCTCCTCGGCGGTTTCCTGGTCTTCTTCATGCAGGCTGGCTTCGCACTTGTGGAAACAGGCTTCACCCGCAATAAGAACGTCGTCCACACCATGATGATGAACATGATGGTCTTCTGTATCGGTGCGATCGGGTATTGGTTGACCGGTTTCGCCTTCCAATTCGGTGGCGTCAATGCAGCCTATCCCGAAATCGCCCGTGCAGGTGTCGTTGCTGGTGAGTGGGCACACTCCCCCATCACACTTGGTGATTGGCAGGGCTTGCTCGCTACGCCGTTGATTCGTATTGGTCAGTTCGGCATCCTTGGCGGCAGCGGATTCATGCTCGCAGGTCTTGGAACGAACGCAGGTATTCTCTCCTTCTTCCTCTTCCAGATGGTCTTCATGGATACAGCTGCCACCATCCCAACCGGCTCCATGGCTGAACGCTTGAAATTCATCGGCTTCGTTGCCATGGGCTTGTGGGTTAGCATGTTCATTTATCCGCTCGTTGCTGGTTGGATCTGGGGCGGCGGTTGGCTACAAAATCTCGGTCGTATCGCTGGACTCGGAAATGGTGCAGTGGACTTCGCTGGCTCTGGTCCTGTACACATGATCGGTGGTGTGGTCGGTTTGGCTGGCGCCATCGTGCTTGGACCCCGCATTGGCAAGTTCAATAAGGACGGTTCAGCCAACACCATTCCTGGTCACAATATCACCATCGGTATCCTTGGAACGATCATTCTGTTCTTCGGCTGGTTCGGTTTCAACCCCGGTTCCTCGCTGGGCTTCCTCGGTGGGTTCCGCAATCTCGCTGTGATCGCCGCCATCAATACACTACTGGCTGGCGCGGCTGGCGGCGTTTCCGCAATGACCTACATGTGGCTGTTCGGACCGACCAAGAAACCTGATGCAGGTATGTCTGTGAACGGACTTCTCGCCGGTTTGGTTGCCATCACTGCTCCCTGTGCCTTCGTTGACCCATGGGCGGCTGTGGTGATCGGTCTCATCGCTGGCGTTTTGGTTATCTTCGCCACCACCGCACTTGAGAAACTCAAGATCGATGATCCCGTCGGCGCAGTGCCGGTTCACATGGTCAACGGTGCCTGGGGTGTTCTCGCAGTAGGTATCTTCGCCAACGGCAACCCCGATACCGCTGCATGGAATGGTGTCGAAAGCGCCGTCACCGGTTTAATCTACGGTGGCAGCACCCAGATCCTTGCTCAGCTTACTGAAGTTGTCAGTATCTTCGTAGTTGTCTTCAGCTTGTCCTACCTCTTCTTCAAGGCATGCCACGCTCTCAAGCTCCTGCGCGTTTCCCGCGAAGACGAACTGAACGGTCTCGACCTTCCCGAAATGGGCTCCACGGCATACCCTGCCGATTGGGAAGCCCCTGCCAACGCAACCTAATTTTCTTGCACATCCTATAACTTTAAGAAATCGAGACTTCAGAGAAACGAACGCCGCCATCTTTGAAGTCTCGATATCCCATTTTCAAGCGGATACCCCTTTGCCATGCACGAGACTTCTTCCAATATCTCTCCACCAGCTTTGATCTATATTGGTATGGGCATTATGATTGCTCGTATTTTGTTAGATGGCAAAAATACCCGTGGGTTCACCTGGCTGCAATGGCTTCAATTTTTGGTGGATGCAGCCCGCATTGTCATGCTCTGGCCACTGGTATTGTTCATTGAAAAATTTGAAACCTGGTTGAAATCAGGTTCTTCTGACGACGAGGTAAAGCATGACCATTGAGTCCAATTCCAAGCCAGTTCGCAAAACACTTGGGCTAACGGGTATCACAATCAACGCCATGGCGCTCACCGCACCCGGCGCTTTTTTGTGGTTGCTTTACCAAGTACAGGCAGCTGCCCTCTTTGATGGCGTAGCAGATATTTGGCCCGGAGTTTTACTAGCATTACTATCTGCCGCATTGAGTGCTTTATCATTTGGCGAACTTGCCCGAAAATACCCCGAAGCAGGCTTCCGAAGCGCGTATCACTTTGCCGACCGTTTCTTTGCCCGCCAAAAGAATCCAAACCATAAATTCCTGGCACGCTTCGGAAAATTTGCCATCGGCTGGTCTGCCCATCTTTATTATTGGATCTACCCCGGCGTACTGATCGCCTTTATGGGCATCCTCGCCGATTATTTACTGCGCTATTTTGGATACCAACCCACAGTCTTTGGAGATGCACTTTTAGCAACTGCCTTTGCTGCATTTGTTGGCTTTTTAGCATTACGTGGGATCACTGGCACAACCACCACCAGCGTGGTGTTGAACACGATCCAATTGGTGACGCTGATCGTTTTTGGAATCCTGGCGATTACCTTTCGCCTCACGAACCCAGCCGCATTTGCCTCCACCGAATGGACCTATTCCTCCGCTGTAGCCGTTTTGCTTCCCCACAGTTGGGACGGTCTCATATTCCAAATGATCCTAGCCATGATCCTCATGGTCGGCTTCGAATCCTCCACTGCCCTCAATGCGTCTGCTGCCAACGCCCGGCGCGACATTCCACGTGCCACGATTCTGGCGCTGATCATTCAAGGGGTATTCTCTTATTTATTCGGTTATTTTGTAGCAGGCTTTGCCCTCAACGCTCAAATTGATGCCACTGCCTCCCAAGCCCCCATGGGCGATATTGCCTTGCAAATCGGCGAATTACTGCTCAGCGGGTATGGCACTACCTTAATGGTGTTCTTTGCCTTTACCGTAGCCGTTGCCTTGCTCGGTGGGACACTGACAGCGATCAACAATGGCGTTCGAATCAGTTTTGCCATGGCGCTCGATGAAGAGATGCCCGATATTTTCGGAATGCTGCATCCTCGTTACACCACACCCTATAACACCGTAATCCTACTCAGCATCGTATGTGCTGTGATCGGTTCAGCCGGTATCATTGGCGGGATGCCTGTACTAATGGGCATTGTCGTAGCGTCCAACTTGGGAGCATTTTTACTTTACGCACTCCTCTGCTTGCTGACAGTCGTCACCTTTATGGGCGACCCATCGTTCAATATTCTTCGTCACTTCTTCATCCCAGTGATCGGCTTTCTGGTCAACTTGGGAACCGTGATCCTGGCAGCCAAGATAGGGTTTTCGGCAGGCGGCATCATCACCCAAGCCAGTTGGGTCGCATGGAGCATTGCGGGCGCATGGTTTTTGGTAAGTGCCGTCTACTATGTTGTGAAGCAAAAACGGTCAGCCTAAAACAACGCACCCGGCAAATACCCCATTTGGGTACTATTCTCTGAACATTCTCCTATATAGAATCAAATTATTGTTTTCTACCCCATGAAGGCTAAAGTTTTTATATAGACTTTCGCTTTCATGGGGAGTTGTTTATAACGCTCCCCTCTTATGAAAGCGACTTCTCTTGAGAAAATTCATCCCTGAGATCGAAAGCAGCGGCTTGAGTATTGTAGGTCCGGTACGGGAAGATAATCAGGACTCAATTCACGTCCCTGATGAACTGCTCCCCGCTGGGCATGGCATCCTCTCTGCAATTGCAGATGGGATGGGCGGGTACGCACACGGGGGCATGGCAAGTGTACTGGCATTGAAATCTTTTTTCGAAGTAGTGACATCGCAAAACGGAAGCCCCATCCTACGGACGTTACAACGCGGAGTCGAAGCAGCCAATTTCAGCGTGTATCAAAAAGCCCGCCAAATGGATGCCGGACGCATGGGCACTACACTCACAGCGGCTTATATTCTTGGCGATATGCTCTACCTTGCACACGTTGGTGATAGCCGTGCATATTTGATCCGGGATGGACGTCCCATTTGCCTGACTGCAGACCACACAACTGTTGGTGACATGGTCCGTTCCAAATTGATCTCAGCAGACAAGATCCGAACCCATGCCCAGCGTTCTGTATTAACCAAATCCATAGGAACCGACTTATTTATTCAACCAGACATTACGCAGCACAAGCTCAAAGCAGGTGACTTTCTGATCCTTTGCTCCGATGGGCTATGGTCTGTCATCGAAGATGATGAGTTTGCCAATATCGTAAATGACTATTCATCCTCCGTTGCCGAGATCAGCCAAAATCTGATCGACCTGGCACTGGCACATCACACAGATGACAATGTATCGGTGGTTGTGCTTTCTCTCCGAAAATTCAGTCCTGTCTTTGTCGAACAAGAACAGCATCCCGAAGAATCACTTGGCTGGTTCAAAAAGCTAAGGAAATTCGTCTCATGAATGCCTATGCTATAATGACCAACACAATGCTGCAAATCGGCGATCAATTTGATCAATATCAAATTCAAGCACATATGGCTCAGGGTGGAATGAGTGATATATATCGCGCCTTTGATCTCATGCACCGCCGCGAAGTCGTCATCAAAGTACCTGATCATTCCATGATCGGTGACCCAGCCCAATTCGAACGCTTCCAACGTGAACTTGAAGTGATGAAAACCCTCGACCATCCCGCCATCCTTAAAGGACTGGGCTCAGGGAAATTTAACCGTGTCCCCTATCTGGTAACGGAATTCGTTCACGGCGAATCGCTGCGCACGCTGATGGAAAAAAGCGGCTCGTTGCCGACCGATCAGGTTGTTCCTCTCATCCAAAAATTAGCCGACGGGATGTCTTACTGCCACAAGAACGAAGTCATCCACCGCGATCTGAAACCTGAAAATATCCTCATGACAAGCGAAGGTCAACCCATCATCATGGATTTCGGGTTGGCGCTCACAAAAGATTCGCATCGTGTCACCTATTCCAATCTCAGCGCCACCATGGGCACGCCAGATTACATGGCGCCCGAACAGATCGAAGGTCAGCGCGGCGATCAACGCACAGACATCTACGCCCTTGGCACGATCATGTACGAATTACTCGCCGGGAAAACACCCTTCACAGGGGATACGCCCATGGCAACCATGGCGCAACACCTCAACAACACCGCCCCACGCTTGGATAAATTAAACCCAGCCATCTCAACGCAGATCGCTGCCATTGTCGCCACCTGTCTGGCGCGCAACCCGGAAGACCGCTACCAAACCATGGACGCGCTCATCACCGCTCTCAACAATCCCACATCAGCAGACCTATCCATTCTCGACAAAGTAAGCACAGCACCCAACCCCTCCAGCATGTCCTTGACCGCTTTGCAAACCTTCCGAGGGATTGCAATTGCGGCTGGAATTATCGTCCTATTGATCGTCATGGCATTGGGTCTGCAAGCCCTGCGTCCTTAAACTTCCCTGCGAGTATCCTCATGAACCCATCCGAAACAATTTCAGATATCTTAACGCGTACCGAACAAAACCAGATCAAGTTCATTGACCTGCAATTTACTGATGTGGTCGGCGTTGTCAAAAACGTCACCATTCCCGTTCATCAACTTCCCGCCGCATTGGAGAATGGCATCTGGTTCGACGGCTCTTCCATCGAAGGCTTTGCCCGCGTCGCTGAAAGTGACATGCACCTGAGACCAGACACCTCCACCTTCGCCATCATCCCCTGGCTCAAAGGTGAAGAAGCTACTGCCCGCCTGATCTGCAACGTATTCACCCCAGATGGACAGCCCTTCCCCGGTGACCCGCGCTCAATCCTCCGTAAAGCATTGGATGAAGCCGCCGAGATGGGCTTCCGCTACAATACCGGACCCGAGCTTGAATTCTTCCTGCTTAAGCCAAATGCCAACGGCAGCCTGACCCCTCCCATCCCGCACGATAGCGGCAGTTACTTCGATGCCCCTTCCGATATGTCTGCTGGGTTGAGACGCCAAATGGCAAACTCACTTCAAGCCCTAGGCTTGCAAGTGGAAGCCATGCACCACGAAGGCGCGCACGGACAGCAAGAGATCGACTTCCGTTATTCCGATGCGCTGACCACAGCCGATAGCGCTGTCACATTGCGCGTGGCATTGAAGGTCATCGCCCAACTCAATGGTTTGTATTGCACCTTCCTGCCCAAGCCCATTCGCGGTATTAATGGCAGCGGCATGCATGTTCACCAAAGTTTGACATACATCGCAAATGGCAATAATGCCTTCTCCGACCCTGGCGACCCACATGGGCTTTCCAAAATCGCCAAGCATTTCATTGCCGGGCAACTTGCCCACGCCAAAGGGATGTGCGCCATCCTTGCGCCTTTGGTCAATTCATACAAAAGACTTGTAGCTGGGTACGAAGCCCCCGTATACATCAGTTGGGCACGCATCAACCGCTCAGCCCTGATCCGCGTGCCGCGCGCCTCTGAAAGCGACTCAACCCGCATCGAATTACGTTGCCCCGACCCAAGCTGCAATCCCTACCTTGCCTTCACCGTCATGCTCGCCGCCGGTTTGGATGGCATCCGCCGCGAATTACAAGTCCCTGAAGCGACCGAAGAGAACATCTATCTGCTGGAAAAAACAAATTACTCTTCTTATCCATTATTGCCAACCTCACTCAACCAAGCCTTACGCGCCATGGAAGAAGATGAAGTCGTCCGTAACGCACTTGGGGCTCATACCCATGAAGTCTTTATCAACGCAAAACGCCTCGAATGGGAAGACTACCGGCTGGAAGTCACCAACTGGGAACTCGAAAATTACCTTCCCAACTACTAACCTTCCCAGGAAAACAGGCTCTCAAAGCGGTCAATCTTATTTTGACCGCTTTCTCTTTATTAGCACCCATTCGGGGAATAGACTAGACTACTCTATATCTTTATACTAACCAAAGTTAATAAGCGTATTCATGAAGGGTTTTTTAGACAGACTCTCGCTTATTCTCCCCTCCTTGGTTAAGTCCCATTCGGGACAAGAAAGAGGACGGATTGAGCACCCGTCCTCTTTCGATTTAATGTACCCGTTTGGGTAATAGACCTCCCCTCCCCACACCTCCTATAATCCCGCAGTCAATCGAAATCAAAATCTACTGTAAGGAGAAATCATTCATGGCTAAATCAGTCAAAGAAGTTTTGGAATTAGCAAAAGGCGTTCAGGTTGTAGACCTACGCTTCACCGACCTGCCCGGCACCTGGCAGCACTTCACCATGCCCGTGCATCGTCTGACAGAGGATTTTTTCAAAGAAGGCATCCCCTTCGACGGTTCCTCCATCCGCGGTTTTCAGGAAATTCACGAATCGGACATGCTGCTCAAGGCTGACCCCGATACCGCCTTCGTTGACCCGACTGCGGAAACCCCCACTCTGGTTGTCTCCTGCAACGTGTTCGACCCCATCACCGAAGAAGCTTATTCTCGCGACCCCCGCTATGTAGCACAAAAGGCTGAGGCGTACGCCAAAAGCACGGGTCTCGCCGACACAGTCTACTTCGCGCCTGAAGCGGAGTTCTTCGTCTTCGATGGCGTGCGCTACACCTCCACTCCGAACGAAGCCGGTTTCTCTATCGAATCTGAAGAAGGCTGGTGGAGCAGCAATCGTGAAGGCAGCAAGGGCGGACAGATCCAGCCCAAGCGTGGTTACTTCCCGACCTCCCCGACCGACACCCTGCAGGAACTGCGCAACAAGTTCATGCTCGCCATGCAAGCCGCTGGTGTGCAGATGGACTTGCACCACCATGAAGTTGCCACCGCTGGTCAGAGCGAAATGAGCATGACCTTCACCACGCTCACCCGCATGGCAGATGATCTCCTGCTTTACAAGTACATCATCAAGAACGTCGCTCGCAAGTACGGCAAGACGGTGACCTTCATGCCCAAGCCAATCTTTGGTGATAATGGCTCCGGTATGCACGTTCACTCCTCCATGTGGAAAGACGGCAAGAACGTCTTCTACGATGAGAAGGGCTACGCCGGTCTTTCCCAGACTGCCAAGTACTACATCGGTGGTTTGCTCAAGCACGCTCCTGCACTCCTCGCGATCACCTCGCCCACAACCAACTCGTACCGCCGCCTCGTGCCCGGTTACGAAGCACCTGTGAACATCGCCTACTCTCAGCGCAACCGCTCTGCCATCTGCCGTATCCCTGCCACCAAGAGTTGGAAAGCCAAGCGTGTTGAGTTCCGCGCCCCCGATGCCACCGCCAATCCCTACCTCGCATTCTCTGCTGTCCTTATGGCAGGCATCGACGGTATCTTGAACAAGATCGACCCCGGTGAGCCCAAGGATGTGGATCTCTACGAATTGCCCGCCGCTGAAAAGGCTCTCATCAAGCAGGTACCTTCCAGCCTCGATGCCGTGCTCAATGCCCTCGAAGCCGACCATGAATTCCTCCTCAAGGGTGGCGTGTTCACCCCCGATCTTCTCGAGGAATACATCAAGTACAAGCGCACCAACGAAGTGGATGCCATTCGCCTGCGCCCAACCCCGCACGAATACGTTTTGTACTTCGACGCCTAATCTGCACCACTGACCACGCTTCACTCCCCGCCGACAGTTGGTTGCTTGAACTAGGGCTTGCATCCATCTGTCGGCAGTTTTCTTCTTGTAGGGGCGACCCACCCCGTACTACCCAACGCCTCCTGCCTCCTTCCGGGTCGCCCCTACACCGCCCAAACCTTATGAATCCACTTCTTGTTTCTTCTTTCATACTGGCAATTTCTTTCTGCGCACCTCCCGGTGTCATTACTGCGGAGACCTTTCGCCGTGGTTCTGCCCGCGGATTCTTATCGGCTTTATACGTACAATTCGGTTCACTGGTTGGTGATACCACCTGGGCATTGATCGCACTAACCGGGTTAGCCTTTCTCATTCAAAACACGGTCGCAAGATCTGTTCTCAGTCTGGTTGGAATCATCCTCATGCTCAAACTCGCGTGGGATGCATTCAAAGATGCCCGGCAGGGAAATGGGTTGAACATCACGGAAGGTACTTCCACGCGCGGCGATTTTGCCAGCGGCGCATTCCTCTCATTGGGCAACCCGATGAACATCGTCTTCTGGACAGGTCTTGGCACCACCGTCTTCGCCTCCATCGCGGGCGGACCAGAACCAATTCACTTCGCAATTTTCTTCGCTGGCTTTTTATCCGGCGCCATCCTGTGGTGCTTCGTCATGGCGGGTCTCGTCGCCTGGGGCAGGCAATGGATGACGGGAACTTTCTTCCGTTTCGTAAACGCCGCCTGCGGCTTGGTCCTTTTCTATTTTGCATTTCAGCTTGGTTTGCAGACCGTGCAAAGTTTCATGTAATCTATTCACCGTAGGGGCGACCCGTCTAGAGATAGCAAATTACCTTGTCCAGCATTGAAGGGTCGCCCCTACCAATCCGCCATGAAGTACAATCGCCTTAACATAATCTCTTGAACTCACACTCCATGGCACAACCTCCCTTTCCCCTTTCTTCCGACGATATGAACCCGCGCCTGCTGGAGGCGCTTGCCAGCCTTAACCAGATCAGCACCGCCATCAATCAGATCGGCATTAGTGAAGACCAATCTTCCAGCCTGCAATTGATCGTGGAAAGTGCCATCCGTGTCGTGCCGGGATTCTCCGCCTCCATTTATACTTACGACCCCATCAAAAATTCTCTCGACGCTCAGACACGTGTTGTTGCCTACGCCGAGGGATACGAATCTCAGAACATAAACCCCAGCGAAGATATCCCGCGCTCGAACGGGTTTGGAATGCGCTCCATTCAACGGAAACGCCGCACACTTTCCTACGAAGAAGCGGATATGCAGATCCACCCGTATCAAAATAAGTTAGGGGTAAAAGCTGTAGCCGCCTTTCCACTGACCATCGCAGACGATGTACTCGGCGTGCTCTACATTTATTTATATGAAGGTCGAACCCTATCTCAATTTGAAGAATTGATGCTGCACAACTTCGTCAACCAGGCGGCGATGGCGATCTTTCATGCGCGGCATATGGCGGGAATCAAACAAAATCTGGCACAAAAAGAAAACGAGCTGACCCGTCTGCGGCGCGCAGGTATGCTCATTTCTTCGAGGCAAAAGCTTGAAGAGACTCTTGAATCCATTCTCAACCTTGCTCTTGAACTTACAAATGCCCAATACGGCATCTTCCGCTTATTAGACAAAAGTGGTGAATCGCTGGTCACACGCGCGGTTAGTTCGCTTCAATTGGAGCGTCCGCTCGTGGAGAAGCTACCCATCGACGGCAAAAGCGTGATGGCACATGTCGCGCGGACTCGTCAGCCATTGCTCATCCGGGACTTGCGCGAGAAGCAATGGGCAGAGGTGTACTACCCGCTCGACTCGACTCTTGAGATGCGCTCCGAGTTGTGCGTGCCGCTCATCAACGCCAGCGGACGACTCGAAGGCGTGCTCAACCTTGAAAGCCCACAGATCGGTGGCTTCACAGAAGATGACAGCCACATGCTGCAATCACTCGCGACTTATGCAGTGACTGCCATTCAGGAAGTCCGTCTGCTCGATGCGTTGCAGGAAGCCGCTCAACTGCTGATCTCACAACCCAGCAATATCGTGCTAGATCAGCTCTGCGCAATGGCAAATGACCTGCTCAACACTTCGTCTAGTGCGATTTGGCTGAAAAACGAAAAAGGTGAAACCGAGCTGATTGCATCAAATGGTGCGGAGATCGCCAACGAAACTCCTGAAACATCCAACAATTCAAACGCTCTACTCATTCCGCTGATGAGCGGCGAGGATTCCACAGCGTTGGGAACATTTGGGGTGTTCCACCCAGCCACGGGCGGAGTCCGAAGCGATACATCTGAATGGGACAAAAAAGTATTGGCATGTCTCGCCAACTATGCCGTGCTCGCCGTCCAAAACGAATCGAGACAGCAAGCCTTGCGCTCCTCGCAGGAACAACATCTCATTGCAGAGACCTTTGCCGCGGTCGGGGATATTTCCGCAAACCTGCTGCACAACATGAATAATAAAGTCGGTGTGATTCCCGTGCGGGTGCAGGGCATTCAGGACAAGTACGAAAAACTTTTAAAGGAAGATGCCTACCTTGCCAAAAGCCTGAGCGAGATCGAACGCAGTGCCGCGGCGGCGATGCAGATCGTGCAGGAGAATCTTTCGCATTTGCGTCCGCTTCGCATGGAACGCATTCAAGTTGCGCCGCGAGTCACAGATGCCGTGCGAGCGGTAGCAGCGCCTGCTGATATTCAGATCGAAGTGAGCGGGCTCGAACAACTGCCGATGGTACATGCCAGCGGACAAAGTCTTTCATTCGTGTTTCGCAATCTTATCGAAAATGCCATCGACGCCATGCAAGGCAAAGGCAGGATCACGATTACAGGAAAACAAAGTTCAAAGTGGGTCAAGATCGACGTGAGCGATACCGGGCGCGGCATTCCTGCTGAATTGCATGAACAGATCTTTGAGCTCGAACATTCCAGCCGCACCCACCCCGGCAAGATGGGCTTTGGCTTATGGTGGGTCAAAACGTTGATGACCCGCCTCGGTGGTAGTGTCACCGTTGAAAGCGATGGCGCACACGGCACAACCTTCCATTTACGTTTCCCCATTGCGGAGCAAGCATGAACTTACGCGCCTTAATTGTTGACGACGATTCTTCCTGGCAGGGCATCCTCAGCGAGCTGCTCACGGATAACGGCTTTGATGTCGATACTGCCAGCAGCGTGGATGAAGCCATTGCCGCGCTTAAATTAAATTCGCACCGACTTGCGGTCGTTGACCTTTCTTTATCTGTGAGCGACCATCACAATCAAGACGGCTTGCGTGTGCTTGATGCCATCCGTCACCTCGACCCAAATTGCCGCGCCATTTTACTGACCGGCTTCGCCACCGTTGAAGTTGCTGTTAAAGCATTGACCGATTACAACGCCTTCACCTTCTTACGCAAGGAAAGTTTCAAACGCAATGAATTCAAAGAAGTGATTCAACGGATTCTGGTTTCTGCACCCAAACCGGATGAAGTAAACGCTTCGCCGCTTAATCTGAAAGCGGATCCAGTTGCTCCAACCGGACCCACCCCGAAAGCTCTCATCGTGGACGATGATGCTGGGTGGCGCAGCATCCTCGAAGACCTGCTCGGCGAATCGGATTTTCAGCCAATCGTCTCATCAAGCTTCGGCGAAGCGCTGGGCTTATTGCGCAAAGATAAATTCTCAATCGCCGTGGTAGATCTCTCCCTACGCGATGGTCAAAATTTAGACGGTTTGCAGCTTCTGAAGATCACACAAGGGCATCATATTCCCACCATCGTCGTTAGCGGACTCTCTGAGCCGGAAGAGATTCAGCGCATTTACGCCGAACATTCCATCTCTGCGTACATCGAAAAACAAAGCTTCGACCGCAACGCCTTCAAACGCATTCTCGCTGATACGAAACAATCCAGCCAGACCAGTAGCGAGTTGAGCATGCTCACTGACCGTGAGCGCGAAGTATTGGAACTACTCGCTCAAGGGATGACAAACAAAGAGATCGCCGAGAAACTGGTCATCACCACTAATACGGTCAAACGGCATCTGAAAGCCATCTTTGAAAAACTGGATGTCCACACGCGCGCGGCTGCCACGGCAGTCGCCACACGAAATACATAGCATCTTAATTAGAACGCAATCGCGGGTTTAGAATGCGATCCAATGAAAAACCAAGCATGGAAAATACAAGGCTTGTGATCAGCAAAGCACCAATCGGTTGCAGTAGCCAGTAATACTGCCCGCGCATGGCGCCATTTGTTACGGCATCATAAATAATGCCGCCCCAAGTCGGAATGTAAGACGTGTTAAGTTCGAAAATAGCAAGAGTTGCCTCGAGAAAGACATACCCCGGAATGGACATGACTACAAGAGGGATAGCCATTGAAAAAATACGCGGAATCATATATTGAGTAATAATTCGAAAACCGCTCGCGCCGTACGTAAGAGCCGCCTCAATATAGGGTGCTTCTTTTACCTGTAAGAATGCAGCCCTAAAACTGCGCGTGGTGCCACCAAATGCATTCAACAACACGGCAATTGCTAGTACCGTCCACATACTGATATCAAAGTACACTGCCAGCAACACTCCGATTGCCAGGGTCGGCAGCATCATATTGACTTCAGTCATGCGCTGTATCAGTGCATCGATCCAGCCGCCAGCCCAGGCTCCCGCCGCAGCGATGAACATGGCGATCAGAGAGGTTGTTACAGCACCCAGTGTGCCAATACCCAGTGCAATTGGTAGCCCCCACAACAGCCCTACCCCGATCTCCCGGCGGCGATGGTCTGTCCCAGCCCAGCCGTATGCTTGCCCCAATAAGACAAATTCCAGATCCACTTTAGCATCTGGGTTAAATGCGATGACTTCAACGACGGCTTGATATTGCCCACCCAATGGGGTGATTTCACTCTGAAGTGGATCCGCAAACAAGGCGCGGTGCGGAGATTCACCAGTGCCGCCTAGATACAGGGACAGTCTACGGTAACGGTCATCCAAATATTTCAATGGGACATTCTCAGAGGCATCGTAGACTTCCCCATTTTGAACCGAAGCATTCTTCAGTTTGATCTCTCGTCCATCGGGTGTAAACCAGGTGACCAGCATGAACGGCTCTTTTTGCGCATTTTGAGTATGAGCAAAGAGATATAGACTTTGCGGGAAGCCACCATCAGGAAGTTCAAAAGTGTAGGTAAAAGTTGTTGTGACAGTATCTTCAGTTTGAACAACGCTTTTAAGCTCTGGAGTTGCACGAGAGTCAAAGATAATATTCTCAGGCAGGTCACGCGTTAGAAACCAATTAAACCAAACCGGGCGCGCAAGTTCAGGGCGCATTTTGTAGACAAGCGGTTCAGAGTTCCATAGGGTTTCTAATTGATCGTATGGGTAAATAAAAGGTGCGAGGGCAGAGATCACTACCAGTGCGCCAATCAAGCCGAGGCTTAGCAAGGAAGCGGGAGAATGACGTAAATCCAGTAAAAAGGGTCGGGCAGTCCAATCAAACCATTCCCTAAAATTCTTCCCCCATTCTTTAATTGAAATGCGTGGCAAGCGCAAGTTGATTAGGATCAGCTTGCGCTTGGATCCCGACTTGGCTGTCACCAGACGTCCTCGGGTATTTTGAGGTTGTGTCAGGATCGTATATCGGATGCGCGGGTCAATGATCAGGTAGGCAATATCGAGGAACAAAACAATACCGCCCAGGAAATAGGCAAAGATCACGACGACACCCAGTGTAACAATAAGGTCATCCATCAACAACGAGCGAATGTACATAAAGCCAATGCCGGGCCAACTAAAAAAGTATTCGAGTGCTGTGGTCATTTGCCAAAAACCCGCCAGCATAAATAGAAAACTGGTCAGGATATAAGGCAGCGTTGGGCGAAAAATATATTGCCATTCCACCATGTACCGGGGCAGACCCTTGGCGATGGCAAGTTCAACGTAATCTTCTTGAGCATATAACAAAAAGTAGGTACGCCATGTATACACCAATTGGAAGAAGACGCTTAAGAAAATAGCGATGATCGGCAAAACACTGTGACGTGCGATCATGAAGAAGCGAGCTTCTGAGTCTTGAGGAATGACCGGGTCATATTTACCGCCAATGGGAAACCAATGCAACTGGATGGCAAAAATGGTGATTAGGATAATGCCATACACCCATGAAGGAATGGCAGAAAGCGGAGCCAGGGCAGTTACAAGCCGGTCTGGCAGGCTATTGTAGGAACGTGCCAGTCGCAGAGATAACGGCAACCCCAGCGCAAAGACAAAAAAGTAGGCAACTCCTACGATCAATAATGTGTCTGGAAAGAATTCTGCGATGATCATAATGGCACGATGACGAAGCGCAGATGGACCATCAGAAACGGAGAAGGTCGGTCGTGAGCCTGCATCTGTAACCAACACGCCTTTAACATCCCCCCACTGAAAGGTCAACATATTCCACGTCCAACGGAGTTGTTTTTGCCAATACGGCAAATTTACCCCGGCTTCTTCGGCAATGGCGTCGGTAAGGTTAGAGATGAACTTTTCCCGTTCACTCGAATTCGAAAAATCGAACTTGCCTTGGTTGTTCGCAAGATAGGCGCGAGCTTCATTGCGGGCTTCGGTATAGACTGCATCATCAATGAAGCCGCTCTGATTCATGACAACAACAACTAAAAAGATCCCAAACGCCAGAGTGGCCAAAATGCTCACCCCACGCATCAGCAGATACCCAAGCAGGCGAAGTAAACTCTTCAAAGACATGATCTTTAGCCTATTTATCCTCACGACCAGGCACAATCCTTCCTGAAACTTCCCCAAAGCCAATGCGATAGCCATCGCCCTGACAATAGCCTTTCATCGTCAGCGCATCCCCATCTTGTAAAAATGTACGCGCCTCACCGCCCGATAACTGGATCGGCTTTTCACCGCGCCAAGTCAATTCGAGCAGAGAGCCGTAACTATCTTCCGTCGGTCCGCTGATGGTGCCAGTGCCGCATAAATCACCGACTCGCATGTTGCAACCCGTAATTGTGTGATGTGCCAACATCTGCTCGATACTCCAATACAAATGCTTCATGTTCGAGCGGCTGATAGTTTGTGGCGCATCCATGCGGGCAGATTGCAGAGTCACTTCGAGCTGAATATCAAATCCATTTGCCGAATCCGTTTTGAGGTAAGGCAGAGGCGTTGGGTCTTGCTGTGGTCCACGCACGCGGAACGGATCCAACGCATCCATCGTCACCACCCAGGGCGAGATCGACGTGGCAAAATTTTTCGCGAGGAACGGTCCAAGTGGCTGATACTCCCAGGCTTGAATATCGCGCGCGCTCCAATCGTTGAGCAAGACCATGCCGAAAATATGCTCGTGCGCATCGTCAATGGAAATTGGTTCGCCCAACTCATTGCCTGTGCCAACGAAAAATCCCATCTCCAATTCAAAATCCAACTGACGTGATGCCGTAAATTCCAGCGGCGCATCCTTCCGCTTGACCTGCCCGCACGGACGAGTCACATCCGCGCCTGAAACAATTACCGAGCTGGCTCGCCCATGATAACCCACCGGCAAATGCAGCCAATTGGGCATGAGCGCATTTTCTTTTCCGCGAAGCATAATGCCCACATTGGTGGCATGTTCACGCGACGCATAAAAATCAGTGTAATCGCCAATGGACACAGGCAAATGCATCTGCATTTCATTGGCGGGAATCAACGCCTCTGCATTAATCGACGCCTGCTCCTCCCTCAACAGCTTTATCAATCGCTGACGGATTTCCCGCCACACCTCACGCCCCGATGCCATGAAGCGATTTAACGTGGCATCTGCAAAGAAGCCATATTTTTTATCGAAGCGACCTTCATCATCAAGCAGTGAAAGATCAACGACAACATCACCCAGCCTCGTCCCCACTCGCGGACTCGGGTTCGCCTGTGTGGAGAAAATTCCATAGGGCAGGTTTTGAATTGGGAAATCAGAATCAGGTTGAACTTCGATCAATGGCATGGATGCACCTTTGGTAACCTATTTGCTCTATTGATGGCTTAGCCCTCAATAGAGCAAATTTATAATAAGTTCAAATTTCGCAGGTCTTCACGCGGCTCATCAAAACTGCAACTGCCAAATGAAGTGATGGACTGACGAGCCCGCATAATCTGCGAAGTGACTACGCGCAGACCTTTCCATTCGAAACCTGCTTCGTCAAATACAAAACTGGCGAGGTCTTCCTCTTCAATAATGGATTGAATCTGCGCCTGGGAAATCCCATTGGCAAACGCCAACATCCCCGCCCCAAAGACGTTTATGAAGCCGTGCATCTTCGTATTCACGCTCTGATTGAAATGCCGTACAGGATGATGCAGACCAGCTGTACATTTCATGGGGACACTCGCCGCGCGCACTTCGGTCATTGCCCAAGCGATTTGTTCCGACGAAGGGAAAGCGTCCGCTGTCACACCACCGGTGCGGAGTTTAAAACCGACATGTTTATCTTTCACTTTACGCAGAGCACGAGTCAATTTTTGAACACGTCCCTCCCAGCCTTCGCCAAAGGGGGCTTCAAAAAAGACGGTGATGCCGTTCTTGTTCAATACATCGGAAGCGCGGGTGACAATATCGTTGGCAGTGAATTTATCGCTCAGAGCGGATGCGGGCAATGCCACTTCGAACATATCCGTGCTGACATGGGAATCATGCGTCTCGCAAAATGAGCGGACCTCGACAATATCAAGGGTCACATTTTCAAGGAACTCTTCCATATCCTTGCCACCGCGCCCCAAGAGGGCGAAAGAAAGATTTTCTTCAAAGTTTGGTAACTCTGCTAGCCGTTTGGCTGGGATGACGAAACGCGAAAGCATCCATGCATCGGGGCTGGCTTGATATTCAATAAAATTTTGAAATGCGACTTCGAGCGGTAAATTCGCAGGCGGATACAAGCCTGCATAATCCAAAATCTGCGACATGAATGTTTGAAAGGCGGCTTTCGGAGAATTCATATCTATTATTATAGCGGGTAAAATTGACGATACTATGCCGCATATCCTCATCCTAAGCAGTGACGCCGAAGCTTATCGCACCATCCTTGAAGCCACCAATTTCCCTGACCTTATCATTGAAAAAGAACCTACCCAAGCCTGCGAGATCGTCTTTGGAGCGCCATCGTCCATTCGTAAGGTGTTGAACGATCTACCAAACTTGCGCTGGGTACAGTCTATGTGGGCAGGCGTCGAGCCACTGCTTGACCCGTCGCTTCGTAGGGATTACGTCCTCACCAATGCGCGCGGAGTCTTTGGGCAACTGATGTCAGAATATATTTTTGGCTATCTAATAGCACATGAAAGGAAGATATTTCATCTGCGCGAAATGCAAAGAAATAAGGAATGGTTCGACTTTGATACCGGGACATTAAGAGGAAAGACCATCGGCTTGCTTGGCGTTGGCTCAATCGGCGCAGAAGTCGCACGGACGGCAAAGTTCTTCGGGATGAATGTGCGTGGATACACGAGGGGCAGTGAGGCTAGTACGCAAGTAGACAAGTATTATCATGGTGGCGAGTTGCTTGAATTTGTGAAAGGCTTGGACTATTTGGTGGGAATTTTGCCAAACACAAATGAAACCAAAAAAATCGTGGATAAGAATGTTTTGAACGCTCTCCCCTCTCATGCCTTATTCATCAATGTGGGACGCGGCTCGGCAGTAGACGAACACGCGTTATTAGAAGCACTACGAAATAATAAAATTGCCGGGGCAGTTTTGGATGTCTTTGAACAGGAGCCTCTGCCAAAGGAACATCCTTTCTGGGATACACCGAATCTGACGATGACCTTCCACACGTCCGCGCCGAGTTTACCGGAGGATATTGCAAAGGTATTTATTGAGAATTACCGGCTTTACGTGGAAGGGAAGCCGTTGAAGTATGTGGTTGATTTTGAAAAAGGGTATTAGTGAATAGTGATTGGAGAAGAGTGATGACTGTTTCCTTACAAGACGTTCTACAAGCAGCACAAAGAATTAAGCCGTACATTCATCGCACGCCGGTGTTGACCAATTCAAGTTTGAACGAAAAGGTTGGCGCGCAGGTTTTCATGAAATGCGAAAATTTACAAAAAGTTGGCGCCTTCAAATTTCGTGGAGCGAGCAATGCGGTCTGGTCGTTGACAGATGAAGAAGCGGCTCACGGAGTCGTCACCCACTCGTCTGGGAATCATGCGCAGGCGTTGGCACTGGCAGCAAAGATGCGAGGCATCCCGGCATACATTGTGATGCCAAGTAATGCTCCGCAGGTGAAGAAAAATGCAGTGGCAGGCTATGGCGGGCAGATCACGTTTTGCGAGCCAACGCTTGAGGCGAGAGAAAGCACAATGGAGGGAATCAGGCTGAGTACCGGCGCGAGCGTGGTCCATCCGTATAACGATGAGCGCGTGATTGCAGGTCAAGGCACTGCGGCATTGGAGTTGCTGGAAGAAATCCCAGATTTGGATGTGATTATCGCTCCCGTTGGCGGCGGTGGTTTGTTGAGCGGAACTGCTATTGCAGTAGAGAAGAAGAAAGGCATTCGCGTGATCGCTGCTGAACCCGAAAAGGCAGATGATGCCTTTCGTTCGATGCAAGCTGGCGAGATTATCCCGTCACTGAACCCCAAGACCATTGCAGATGGCTTGCTCACTTCGCTGGGTTCGTTGACTTACCCGATCATCAAAGAGAGAGTCGAACAGGTGGTGACGGTCAGTGAGTTGGGGATTATTGAGTCGATGAAGTTCGTTTGGGAACGCGCCAAGATCGTCATCGAGCCTTCTGCAGCGACGGTGATCGCGGTGTTGTGGGAAAAGAAAATTGATTTGAGTGGTTTGAAGGTCGGTGTGATTCTGAGCGGCGGGAATGTGGATTTGGAGAAACTGCCGTGGCAGAAGTAGTGGTTAAGATATGGTGGAAAGTGAAGAAAAAGTTGTTAAAGTTCGGGTATCATGAAACTGACGACCTAGCCTACTAGAAACTTTTCATTAAATGGACGAGTGCTTTAATAATTAAATTGATGGAGAGAGTTAAGACCATCGCCCCAAGAAACGTGTAAAGCACTCGATTAATTTTATCAAGGGTAGATATCATAACAAAACTATCAAGGTCGCCTCTTAATTTTTTCAATACTTCTGTTGGTATATATAGAAAAATCAGTAATACAACACTAACAATCCCTTGAGCCATATATTCATATAACAATATAAAACTTGCAAAAAAATATCCAACAAAGGAGACTGCCACCAATAAAAAAATATATAGTATTTTTTTGTTATTATCTGACATTTGAGAGTCTCTTTTTTAAAACAAGTTTACTAAAACATTGCTGAAATCAATAATATTTTTCTTTGATCTTGAGGGGTGCTATTCCGTATTTTCATTGTTATAAAGCGCAACCAGCCCCGCGCATGCGCGGGGCTGGTTGGATTCTACCTTCCGCCCCCGGTAATATAATGTTCCAATTGATTGATCATTAACTTCTGCACATCAATCACTTCCTTCAATACATCACGAATAGAGATCAAGCCCAACAAATCTTTGCCATCATACACCGGCAAGTGACGGATGTTCTTGTCAATCATCAATGCCATGCATTCTTCCAGTTGCTGGCTTGCTTCCACATTGATGACCTTGCTGGTCATAATGTCACTGACCTTGGTTGTCTTCGATGCCTTACCTTCAAGGTCTACTTTTCGAACACAGTCTCGTTCAGAAATAATCCCCTCCACCTTGCCATTGCTAACCACCATCAAAGCGCCGGTGTTGTACTTTGCCATAACAGAAAGCGCTTCGTATACGGTCACATCTGGAGCAATCGAAAAAACTTCGCTACCCTTCTTACGGATCATATCGCGCACTGTGGACATTCATCATCTCCTTGGCGTTGTTTAAGTTTCTCAGAGTATAGACAAGAATTGCAAGAAAGGCAAGCAGGTTCTAAAACCTTGCGTGATTTTTTTCTCAATCAGGTGAAATGAAATTGACCGGATTGCCAAATACCCCATACCCTCTACACTGTCAATTGGTGCAACCACCCAACTCACAAAAATACCGCTTTTCAATTAAGTAAGTTATTCTGTAATTTTCCTGTCAGGCTTGGGGACAAATGAAGTGAGTATTATCAAGTTATCAAAGGCAGGCACATGAAAATCCTCTTCCTCGGTACCCACGGACAATTCAACCTCGGCGATGAACTTCTGCTCGAGACCTTTCTTTCCCAACTAGGCGAAGAACATACCTACGCCGTCAACTCCTACGACCCGGCATTCACACAAAATGCTATGCGACCCAAGTTCAACGTGGAGTCCTTTCACACCACACGTGAGCTGCCGCGCTTCCTAAAATATCTACTCACCAGCAAGGTCATCTTTTTCGGCGGCGGGAGCATCATCAAAGAACTTTATGCCAGCGTCGGGCGCAATCCCTACTCCACACTACTGATGATTCTTGCCACCGTTACTTTCGCCAAACAGATCGCACGCAAAAAAGTGGTCATGAGCAATATCGGCGTCGGTCCGTTGATGACCCCTCGCGGAGAAATGCTTGCTCGCTGGATTCTCAACCAGGTGGATTTTCTCTCCGTCCGCGACGAAAAATCGCATCGCACCGCGCTCAAGCTTGGTCTTTCCCCATTGAAAGTTAACCTCGTCCCAGATGCTGTTTTTGCCAACCCACCCGAAGTCTTTGTGCCCAACCCCAAGCCTCTACCCCAATCGGACAAGATCCGCATTGCCTTGAACTTGAACTATGACATTGAAAAACCCGAAGCATGGGAGCCGTTTCAGGCAAATCTGGCAGAGTCGTTAAAACAGATCCATTCCGAAACGCCGATTGAAATTCATGCCCTGCCCATGCAGAGTAAATTCAAAGCCAATGATGATCTCTCGATCTTGAAAGACTTTTCAAAACGCATCCCAGAAATCCCCTTCATTTTGCATGACCCGCAAACCGCACAGGAAGCCGCAGAGATCATCGCCAGCGTGGACATGGTCCTCGCCGAAAGGTTGCATACACTGGTCATTTCATCCATTTTGGGCAAACCCTTCTATGGGCTGGTCTACGATGTGAAAGTGCAGGAACTGATCGATTACCTCGGCATGGAGAAATACGCACGCAATATCAACGCCGCCTTCTGTTCAGAAGACCTGACCGCAGGAATTCGGTCTGTCCTTTCCGCTTACAACGAGATTGGCATGCATTTGATTGAACGCAGTACCCTCCTGCGCATGAAGCTGGGGAGATACTTCGATGACCTCAAAGCCAAAGCTCTCCCGCGCTAAGCGGAAGTCTGCCCCCCCATCTGCAAAGGCTCTGGCGATTCAATCGCCGGTTGCTGTTAATATCCCAAAGCCTGCCACATGGTTTTCCAAACTCACTGCTACTCAGCGGATTGCACTCTTGGTGGGAGTCATCTACTTTTCGCTTTCCTTCTTTACATTCCGACATGTCATAGCCAACATTCCTCTCGTACTGAGCGGCGAAGCCGTTATCAATGGCGATGAACTCGTACCATTTTTTAACCCCGATAGCCAGTTAATCGACCAGGCTGCTGGCAAGTTCAATCAACTTACCAATGGATACGAATTCCGTGTCCGATATTCCATTCTCACAACCTGGCTGCGCTACTATAAAGTGTTACCTTTTGCCATTGTGCTGGTCGTGCCGGGGGTGGCGTACCTTTCCTATCTCTTTGTAGCTCTGCTCCTCAAGCGGATTCTGCCGCAATACAAACCGGAAGCCATTTACCAATTGACTGCCGCACCTGTGTTGATGATCTTCATCATCATGGCATACGCCAAGATCACACATTTTTACACGCTGATTCTTGGTTTTTCCTTATGCCTCGTTTCCATCACATTGATGACCTATGGCTTGATCTTCCCGCAAAAGAATCCGTACAAACCGATTCTGGCGGCTTGCGTCATCACACTCTTCAACCCTGCTGTTCATTATTTGATTCTCTTCGCGCTTTATATGGCGTTTGCCGTATTAACGCTAGTCGTCATGGACGGTATCGCCGTGTTCAAAAATGGTTCGTGGCGCAATATCTACCGCCCGCGCATGTGGTGGAGCGGATGGCAGATATTCAAAAAGGACTGGCGCAGGCTGTTTGTAGAAGTCCGCTTTTGGCGTTGTGTAGGTGCTTTTGCCATGTTGGGACTTGGCACACTATTACCCTACGCCCTCTTCGTCAAATTCTATGCCTTGCGTGGCGTACCCAATCTCTCTGAAACCGTGCCCGGAGATTTTTACTTTATTCAAGACGCTTCCATTTCCCTTGGACATGTGCTCGCCTTTGATATGGCGGGCATCATGGACAAGGAATTCACCGGCGATTATCTTGCCAAAGTGCCGCGCTATTCGAATATGGTCTATAGCTTTCTTCTTTTCGTGCCGTTATTGTTCAAGCGGGTAGGCGAGGAAATTTTTAATACCGAAGAATTGAAAGCATTTAGAAACGTGATGTATGTGGTCACGTTCTTCACCATGTGGGCAACGCTGGGGTATTCGGGTCCGGCATGGCTGCCAACCTTTCACCGTACCATGGCTTTCATCAGCACGGTGGCAAACGGAATGCAATCGGGCATTGGCGATCTGGTCGTCAAGTTAATGGGCACGATCGTGCAGGTATTGCGCTTCCCACATCGCTTTGAGCTGGTCACATTTATGGTCGCGACCATTCTGATCTCCATTTCCATCATTTGGCTGCACGACACTTTCATGAAAAAAGGCTTCGGCGAAATCGTCTGGGTGCTGACGGGGAAAAGAATCGGTGAGGTAAAAAGCAAACCGAAACAGAAGCAAACTGCGGTTAAAAAAGGAACGGGGAGTTTCATCCCATTGATGATGGTGCTGGTATTCATGATTCCCATTTTTTCGAACGAGTCGTATCGTATCGTTTTTTCATCGGGAGATTTCAATCACTTTCTCACGCCCTACCCGGTAGGACCGTTGAAGGAAGTGAAAGAGGCGCTGCTGCAATTGCCGCCGGGTAAAGTGGTGGTGCTGCCGCCAACTGAGACCGCCAAGGTGATCGTGGATATTAATGGCGTGGAGCATAAGTTTATTGATAAGTTCCACATCTATTATCTTGATCTGCCGAGTTATTACTACGGGCTAACCGGCGACTCGGACAATAAACATGAGTTCTTTTTGATGCTACGGGCGTTGTATTACCAACAACCATGGTGGATCAATATCGCGCGCGACCTGGATCTGAAATACATTGTGGTCAATAAAGAGTTGGTGGCAAATACCGTAGGCGGGCAGGAATACTTACGCGAGGTGGAGCGGATCTTGATTCCCGAGCTTGACTCGCGTGATGCGTATCTGAAAAAGTTGATGGAGAACGAAAGTTATGCGTTGTACGAATTTACCGATCTCCCCACTGCCGAACGTGTGCCTTTGTATCTGGATGTCGATTGGAATTCGTTCATCCGTATTTTGTCTTCCAACCTGGAGTTGACCCGTTATTATGACCTACGCCATACGATGGTGGTGGGCGATCTGGAATCGTTTGATTCGTTAACTCTAGTGACGGATGACGAACACGAATCCGCACTGGACCTGTACTTGAAAGCCAACAAGACGCAGTTTGCCCGCCCGAACAGTGTCACCCTACCTTTTGACCCGGAGCAGATCTCCAGTTCATATTATCTCTCACCGATGTTCCGGCTGTTTCAATTTTTCTCAGACAGCAAATACAACCGGCTGGATATGATCACGCCCGGCTTGTGGGGCACGATCGAAGGCGGCTTTATCGGTGTGCCGCGTGAAGCACCTTTCCGCATTGACGTGACCTTGCCCGAAGAAGGTGAATATCGTTTGTTGCTGCGTGGTGCGATCTCTGCGGTAGACATGGAGATGAAGTCGCGCTTGTTTGAAGACCCGCTGCGACTCACACTCGCTTCAGACCCGTCGAATTTGGCTTTCTTTGATAAGAAACTGGTCTTTTCTGCCAATCGTACGCCGTTGGATGTGAGTCAATATACGCTTAATGAATTGGGATTATTGATCCCATCGGATGTGGTGGTGGTGAACTATCAATATCAGTTCTTTGACCTGGGCGTGGTGACAGCATCGAAAGGGAAATATCCGATTTACTTTACCAAGCTCAACGATGCACCCATGTTGGTGGAAGGGATTTTGGTTATCCCTGAAGATGTGTACCAAACACTGTCTCTGCCGCCGAATGTAACTGTTGTGCAACCGAATGAATTATGCTGTGGTTCGGTCATTATGCAGGGGGAAGAACCGTAATAAAAACAAAAAAAACGACCATGGGGGAAAACCCGTATTATGCTGTTTGCAAAATATTTAGTTTTTTGAGAACGAGAATGAAACGTAAAGTTTTGTCTTTTTCAATAGAATCAAAAGTGGGAATCGTTTATGAAGAAATATTTTGTAATAATCTTTGATCGTTTGAATGAAATCCTCAACCGGCTGCGTACTAAGATTCCGGGGTTGCCTTCGAATCGCGTATTGCTTCCTACAGCAGGTGTGGTGCTTGTGGCTGTTTTTCTTTTTGCAGCGTTGCAAATCCTTGTTGCGCCAGACCAACCTGTAACGACCTATACCCTGCCCTACACCCAAACGTTTGATGACGTCAACCTCAAGCGTTGGTTTTCAGATTCCGGCGTATGGACGATCCGCACGGGGACGTTGATGCAAACTGTCGGCGGCGAAGAGGCGGGGCAGATGCATATTCCGCTCAAAGTGCCGGAAGATGCGCCTTATCATGCCAGTGTTTTCATCACCATGAAAAAAGATACCAAACAAGCCGGGGTATCTTTCAATGCTCAATACCCAGACCTGATTGCACAACAGCACCGCGTGTACATTGACCGCATCAATGCAGAGACGTTGGAACTGGTGGCTGGCTACATGGATGAGACTGGAGCCTTTACCACACAGGCGCGCGTTCCGATCAGTGTGAACACCACCGAATTCCGGCTGGATGTGTATGTGTATAGCAATGCCTATCTGGTACAGGTGAACGGACAGCGCCTGATCGAGAATCGTCCGCTTTATTACAAGAATGGCATGATCGGTTTCTACGCCTTGGGTTCAGCGGTTTTTGATACCTATAAGCTCACCGCAGCGGATAATCAAAACCCCGGCGATATGGTCTACACCAGTGACTTTGACCAGGAACCCGGCGGCGCAGGAGGTTGGGTGCCCATCAGTGGCACCTGGCAGATCGCTTCACAACAAATGCAGCAAAGTGACCCGGTCATTTCTGATGCTGCCATTGGATATGAGACCAGCACCTTTGAGAATTACACAGTGCAAGCCACATTCAATCATTTGGAAGGACATGGCGCGGGCATCCTCTTTAATATGCCTTCGCCTTATTCCATCAATGGCGCTCATCTGGTGCGTTATTCAGATGAAACAGATTCAATCATTTGGGGCTCTTACGACACAAAAGGCGTATTCATTCGTCAGGGATTTATAGATGCTGAACATCCCGGCGATGAAGTTCATATCCTTCAAGTTTTTTCTGGCACCGATAGTTACGACATTTTTCTGGATGACGTGATGATCGCTCGCGATGTGCCGTTGGTATCGCACCAGGGAGCTGTAGGGTTGATAACCTCCCGCACAGCAGCCGCCTTCTCAAACGTAGAAATCTTTCCGCTCTTCAGTGCCTCTTCCGACCCGGTGACAGCATTAACCCAAGCCACCCCAACAGTTGTGAAAGCGACAGAGACGCCTCAACCCAAGGCAACACAACCAGTGACTCCAACGGCAAAAGCAACTCAGATTGTTGAGTCCACTCCGGTTAAGGTCGAAGCGGCAAGCGGTGGTGCGTCGCCTTATGTGGCGGTGTTCGACGGGAAATTATCCGACCAGGGCTGGAAGATCATCAATGGCGATTGGAAGTTTGCGAACGGAAATTTCGAACAAACCAAAGTGGATGGGTTCGACTTCGCCACAGTCTATACCAAAACCGCCTTCCAAAATTTCAGCATTCAAACCGGCTTCTCGCATGTAGAAGGCAGCGGGGCTGGCATTCTTTTCAATATGCCGAATACAGACAGACTCGCAGGCAGCTCGATGGTACGCTATTCAGACAAGCGCGATAATGCCATCGTCTGGGGCTACTTCGATGCGAATGGTGTGTATAAAAATCAGGGCTATGCTGATGTGCCCAATGCAGGCACAGATCGACACACTCTGCGTGTGGTCGGCGGAGAAAATTCCTATAGTATCTATCTCGATGATCGTTTGATCGTGCAAGCCGTGTCATATGAATCGGGATACAACGCCGGTTATTTCGGTCTGGTTACTTCGCGCGCTCATGTGATCTACGACGAAGTAGCCGTGGATGGTGTCGGCGCAATCTTTAAAGGCACCTACGACAACCTAGATGGTTTCACCGATCAACGCATTGTCAGCGGCAAGTGGATTATTGAAAATAACAAAGTTTCGCAAACCGTGGCAGATGTCTCCGATTACATCTGGAACACGGGGGTGCAAGCTTCAGAGTACACGCTTAGCGCCAAGATCACCTTGCCTGCCACAAGTGACTCGGGCGGCGGCTTCATCATCCACATGGGCGAGCGCGGCACAAAGAATAATTCCTACATTATCCGTCTCAAAGATGGCGGTGACGCGATCTGGTGGGGTTCGATCAATGACGAAGGCAAATTCAAAGGACAAGGCTCCGCCCCACTTGAGAAAAATGGACAGTCCTTCGTGCTTAAGCTGGTTGTAAAACTAGATACGCTCAGCATTTATGTGAACGATGTCGAGATTGCCAAAGACATTACTATCTCTTCACAAGAAGGTTGGATCGGTCTGCTCTCGTATGGCGGTCCCGTCGTATTTGAAGATGTCAAACTTGAGGTGGAGAAATGAAGCGGCTGCCCGATTGGGTCACCATTCCACTGCTTGCGTTCACCCTCAGCCGTTTGCTAATTTTTGGAGCAGGCATCCTCGGCGATACGATGCTGCCAACCGAAGAAGGTCACTGGGTCGCAGATGAAAGCAGTCCATTCCTTTCAATGTGGGCAAAATGGGACAGCCAATATTATGTAGACATCGCCACCAATGGCTACTGGTTCCGCCCGGGTCAGCAAAGCAATGTGGCATTCTTCCCGCTATATCCCATGAGTATGCAGGTCCTTGCCAAAATCTTCGGCGGCAATTTAATCCTGACTGGATTCATCATCAGCAACCTGGCTTTTTTCGGCGCGTTGATCTTCTTCTACCTGCTAACGGAATTAGAGCTCGGCTCAGACTCAGCCAAGCGTGCGGTGTACTACCTAGCATTTTTTCCCACCTCGTTCTTTTTCTCGGCGGTTTACACCGAGAGCATGTTTGTCTTTCTCTCGATTGCCACCATGTACTTTGCCCGCAAACATCAGTGGATCTGGGCGGCTGTGTTCGGCATTCTTACGGCAGCCACGCGCAACCTCGGCATTCTGATGTGGGCGCTCGTGCTTTGGGAGTGGCTGCGCGCACAGGGTTGGGTGTTTCTTGCCATGCACAAAAAGCAGACTTGGCTCAATTTGTGGGCAGGCTTCAAGAAGAATTGGTTCGAAGTCATCATCATTTCCCTCATTCCATTAGGTATGCTGGTCTTTATCTACTTCCTCAAGATCAACTTCGACCGTCCGCTGGCGTTCATTGAAGTGCAAGCCGCCTGGGGACGCGAAAATGTCGGTCCACTGGCGGTTTTACAGAAGAGCATCATGGGGCTGATGGAAGGCGAAGTGAACAAAGGCTGGCTGACGCGTTTTTGGAATGTCTCGTTCTACTTGTTCTTCCTGGCAATGGTGCCATTCATTTGGCACAAGCTTGGTGAAGGCTACGCCATCTTTGTACTCATTATGTTATTTGTTCCATCTGCC
Organism: Anaerolineae bacterium; assembly: GCA_017303655.1. Classification (GTDB taxonomy): domain Bacteria; phylum Chloroflexota; class Anaerolineae; order Anaerolineales; family Villigracilaceae; genus Villigracilis. Next base: position 7,673 of record JAFLCE010000003.1, on the reverse strand, counting down.
AGTGCCATTGGCAGCATCATCCGCTACTTGTTGACTCAGTTCCCAGTCTTCATGATGATGGCATGGTGGGGTCGCGATGACCGCGTAGACCGGGTATTCAATTTCACGTTCAGCATTCTGTTGGGTGTGTTCGTGGTCATTTTTGTCAATTGGATTTTTGTTGCCTAAAAGGAGTTCTGATGCCATACGAAAATTATGCAAAATGGAAAACGGAAGCCATTCAAGCAGAGCCGAAGCTTTCAATCGTCATCCCTGCTTACAACGAGCGTGAGCGCATTGTCGCCACGATTGGCGCCATCGCTTCACACGTCTCAGACTTGGGCTTTCCGTGGGAGCTACTCATTGCAGATGATGGCTCCAAGGATGACACTGTGGAGTTGTGCGAAGATTTGCAACTGGCAAACATGCGTGTGTTGAAGGCGCCGAAGAATGGCGGCAAGGGCAGTGCCGTCCAACGCGGAATGCTGGCAGCGCGCGGCAAATATGTCCTCTTTGCCGATGCGGATAATTCCACGCCGATCGAAGAAGTAAGCAAGTTATTGAACAAGCTCGAAAAAGATGGCTTTGATGTAGCTTTGGGTTCGCGGGCGGCAGAAGGCGCGGAAGAAGGCAAGAAATCTCTTTTGCGAAAAATCCTCAGCGGCGGGCTGCGCTGGATGGTGAAATACATCTTCTTCATCCCGGTCAAAGATACCCAATGCGGATTCAAAATGTACACCCATGAAGCCGCTCAAAAACTACACACCAAGCAGACCATTATGGGCTTTTCGTTCGACCTGGAGATTTTGTATCTTGCCTCGAAATACGGTTACAAGATCGCGGAAGTGCCTGTCGCTTGGATCGATGCCCCCGGCTCCAAAGTGGACACCCGTAAGGAAGTTCAACGATTTTTACGTGACTTGATGAAGGTCAAGATGAATGATCTCAAAGGCGTTTATCGATAGGAGACAACCCATGCGAATTGCAATTGTCACTGCGTACCCCCCATCCAAAAGCTCGCTCAACGAGTATGCCTTTCACTTCATCCGCTTTTTGAAGACCAAAGTGGAGAATGTTACCGAGATCGTGCTGCTGCTGGATGAACTGCCCGAGGGTCAGGAATATTCCTCGGAGCAGAACCCAGCCCAGGTTCCCGTTCGAAGCGTGCCGTGCTGGAAGTTCAACGCCATGGATAACATCTTCCGCATCCGCAAGGCTGTGCGCGAGGCAAATCCAGATATCGTGTTATTCAATATTCAGTTCGCTTCTTTCGGCGATGGGAAAGTGCCTGCCACGCTGGGCCTGCTTACACCGTGGTTATTGAAGTTGGATGGACATAAAGTGGTGGTGTTGCTGCATAACATCATGGAAACGGTCAACTTAAAATCTACGGGCTTTGGCAGTAATCCGATCCTTGAAGCCATTATTCGTTTATTCGGCAATATCGTCACGCGTTTCATTCTCGCCGCCGATTGGGTGGCAGTGACCATTCCGAAGTATGTGGAGATCCTCGAAAAGAATTATGGTGCAAAGAATGTCTTGCTCGCGCCGCATGGTTCTTTTGAAGAACCAACAACTACCGAGCCGAGCACTATGCCGGGCGGTACCCCTACGGTGATGACCTTTGGCAAATTCGGTACCTATAAAACAGTTGATCTCTTAGTTGAAGCCCATGCCGAGTTATTAAAGAAACATCCTGATATGCGTCTTGTGATCGCCGGGACAGACAGCCCAAATTCCGCTGGCTATTTGCAAGGTGTGCGGGATAAGTATTTCAACATTCCGAATGTGGAATACACAGGTTACGTTGCTGAAGAAGATGTGCCGCGCATTTTTGGCGAAGCCTGGGTGGTGGCATTTCCATATACATCCACGACGGGTAGCTCGGGTGTATTACATCAGGCGGGCGGATATGGCAAAGCCGTGGTGCTACCCAACCTCGGTGACTTTGCCGAACTTGTGTTGGAAGAAGGCTACGACGCGGAATTTTTTGAACCGACCAGCGTTGCCAGTTTGGCTGAGTCTATTTCCAAAGTGATCGATAACCCCGAACGTCAGAAAGAGATCGGGTTGCGAAATTACACGGCTGCCAATGGGCTGCCCATCACAGAAGTTGTGGATTGGTATTTGATCCACTTTGAAGAATTGTTGAAGAAGAACTAAGGAGAATTATGGAAATCGTCAAATCATCTCGCAACAACCTGCCTGTGCTGCAACTGAAAGGACGCTTCGACGCGCATGAAGTGGAACCGGTCAATGCCTGGCTAGTGGAACAAACCACAGCAGGCAATGCCAGGCTCATTGTCAATTTGGAAGGCGTCAACTTCATCGACTCAACTGCCTTGTCTGCCCTCGTGCGCGGATTGAAACTCTGCCGCGAACAGAACGGTGACTTGCACGTCTGCTCGTTAATGCAACCCGTGCGGGTCATCTTTGAATTGACTCGCTTGGATAAAGCCTTCGACATTTTCTCAAACGAAGAAGAAGCCGCGAAAGGATTCTAGTGCTGCCCGAACTTTCAGACAAACACCGCGAGATCTTCAAATCCCTCGCCTCCGGCTGGATGCGCATCGGTGCCACTTGTGTGCAGTTGGTGCAGGGTGAAGAGGTGCTGATCGGTCAACCTGATTCTGTGCCACCTTTTGTGCCTGTATTAACCACCCACGTACAAGGCTCAGACCTAACCTTGCGTGTGTACGGAAATGTAGATCTACACTGGGCACCCAGTGCCGAAGCCACGTTGGAGTTGTTTGCAAAACTACTTACCGCCGATAACGATCTCGACAGCCTGACGGGAGCCTTGGTCGAAACACAAGACAGATTGGTAGCTTTATATGAACTGACCCAAGCTACCCGCCGTACATTAGATGTGCCGCTGTTGCTGGATCTGCTCATTCAACAATCCAAACATCTACTTGATGTAGATGGCGGTTTTGTGGTGCTCAAAGAGAAGGATAAAAAATCCATCATCCACCAGGTTTCTGAAACCCCACTCCATCCCGCTCATATGGAAGCCGCCGCTGCACTTTATCAACGTGACCCGAACCGGCATATCTTCAAAGACTCAGAAACCCTGCCCGGTGGCATGCGCAACGTGATGATGGTCTCGCTACCCGTGCGAGATGAAGTCTGTGCGTCAGTGGGCTTGTTCAATAAGACCGGCAACTTCACCACACCCGATATCAAACTGGCAAAAGCAATCGCGGGGCATATCGGTGCACAGTTGGAAAATGCCATGCTGCATAAAGAAGCTGTGGAACGCACCCGCCTCGAAACCGAAATGGACATTGCCCGACAGGTGCAAACTGCCATCCTGCCGCAGACGCTTCCCGAGGTGGAAGGCTTGGATATCTATGCCACTTCCATTCCGGCGCTTGAAGTAGGCGGCGACTTCTTCGATGTCATCGACCGTTCAAAAGACTCGTTGGTCTTCGCACTAGGAGATGTGACTGGCAAGGGCATGCCCGCCGCACTGTTGATGAGCATGACTCATACCATCATCAAAGCGGCTTCGCGGAATATGCCTTTCGACCATCCGCATCAAGTCTTGAATCGCCTCAACCACGACATGTCTACTGATTTTTCCAACGTGGGCATGTTCACCACCGTAATGCTCGGTCTGCTGGATTGTAAAACCGGGGCGCTGCACTTCAGCAATGCCGGGCAAAGCCCCATCTATTATCTACCTGCTGATAAAGAGCCCGTCTTACTTGAAGCGCAAGACATTCCCGTAGGCGTGATCGACCCCTATGAATATTCCACCCAGACCCTACAACTTTCACCGGGTGATATCTTCATCGCCGCGTCAGACGGCTTCCCTGAATCCCGCAACCCAGCAGACGAGATGTATGGTTACGAACGTATGAAAGCACTCTTGGCATCAAAGCGCGGAGACTCTGCCAAAGAGATTGCCGAAGCCCTGCTGACAGATGTCAATGCCTTTTGCGGAAGCTATCCCCAGGAAGATGATCGCACGATTGTCATTATTAAAGTTCAAGGAAATTCCATGACGAGCCTATTCGGCACAGAAACGATCAATGTGCCAGCCAACTTTAAGGATATTCGCATGGCATGCGAGCAATTACGTACCTTACTTGCTAGAAATAACGCCACCCCTGAGGATATCAACTTGTGTGAATTGGCATTACAAGAACTTCTTACCAATTTGGTAGAACATGCCTACGAAGATAACCCATCCGGGGAGATCACTGTCACCCTCACCTATCGCCCTGACCAGATTCACATTGATACAAAGGACTATGGAAATGAAGCCAAAGTAGACCTGAGCGTGGTCGAAATGCCAGATCCTCTTGACATGGCAGAAGGCGGGTATGGGCTGGCGATCATTCAATCTGTTATGGACGAAGTCAAACACACCTATGAGAACGGCTGGAATCACTGGCAGCTCATTAAAAAATTGAACCCGAATCAGTAAAAGAAAGAGGTATTTATTATGTCCCTTGAAATTAACGCCACCGAACAAGTCATCAAGATCGCCGACATCACCCTAAAAGGCAGGTTGGACGCCTTCGAAGCACCAACCTTGCGCAAAATGTGCGATACCTATATTGCAGATGAATACACTCATTTCGTCTTTGATCTGACAGATGTTGCCATGCTGGACTCTGCCGGGCTGGCAGTATTGGTCAGCGTACTCAAACGAACTCGTCTGAAGAATGGTGATGTCCGTTTGGTATGGCCCCGCGCAGAAGCTGCTTCACGCATTCTCAAACTCACCAAATTTGATCAAGTCTTCGTCTCTATCGAGCGGACCGACATCATCCCGAAAGGATTCTAACCATGAGCAAAACCCGCATCCTCGTCGTTGACGATGAACCGAATAACCAACGCATTCTCAATTACACGCTCAACAAAGCCGGGTATGAAACCCTCACCGCCGGAACCGGCGAAGCCGCGCTGGATCTACTCCATGAAAAAAGCGCTGACCTCGCCATCCTGGATGTTGCCATGCCCGGCATGGACGGCATTACTTTGCTTCAACATATCCGCACCATGCAAAAATACGAAAACCTACCTGTCATCATTCTCACTGGCAGCGGTGACGATACCGAACGCATCCGCGCTGAAGAGGCTGGCGTGCAAGGCTTCCTCACCAAACCCGCCAGTTCCAAAATGATTCTCGAAACCGTCAATCATTTGTTAGACCTCGATGCAAAAAGTTAAAGAACTTCTCCGCTCAAAGATCGCCTCTGCCAGCGCGCTACTCATGCTCAGCATGACCGTCGTCAATGCAGGCAATTACGTCTACAACCTCATCATGGGGCGTTGGCTGGGTCCCTCCCTGTTTGCAGACCTCTCGCTTATCGTCACCCTGCTATTAATCGTGACCTTTCTCACCGCACCGATCCAGATGACCGCTGCGCGTTATTCCGCCATTCACACAGCGGATGGAGATATCAAAACCCTCGCCTCGATCCGACGTTTTATCTGGTTCATCGCCCTCGGGCTTGGTCTTACGCTGACAGTTTTCTTCGCCACACTTGCACCCCTGCTGCAAAAATTCTTTCACACGCAATCATTCCTCTCGTTCATTATCTTTGGGGCTGCCATGCCATTTGCCATGCTGCAAGCCGTAGAGCGTGGAATACTTCAGGGCCGCACCAGCTTCAAGATATTGGCAATCAGTTATCAGGTTGAGATGTGGAGCCGTTTATTGGTCAGTATCGGCTTGGTTGCGCTGGGGCTCTCCGTCGATGGCGCGGTGACCGGCATCAGCGTATCCTTCTTGCTTACCTGGCTGGTGGCACGCCATGCTGTACGCGATCTGGAAACAACCGAAGACATTTCAAAAGAAATGCAGCTAGGTCTGATTCGCTTTGCCGCGCCGGTGCTGATCTCGCAGCTTGGGCAGATCCTCGTCAACAACAGCGATGTGATTCTCGTGAAGCGTTTTTTTGCAACGGGTGAAGCCGGGCAATACGCCGCACTGGCATTGATCGGACGCATTGTATTTTTTGCCACCTGGTCTGTGGTCACTACCATGTTCCCGATCGTGGCACAAAAACAAAAGATGGGCGAACCGCATGGGCATTTACTCTGGTTCTCATTGGGGATTGTAGCTGGCGTATCTGCACCGGTCATTTTGTTAACCATACTCGCGCCCGAATTTGTGGTGCGGATTCTCTTTGGCGAGAACTATCTCGGTGTGGCATCGTTGGTGTGGCAGTATGCCCTGGCAACATCGTTATATGCGATGGCGAATGTGGTCATCAATTATCGGCTCTCTCTGGGTATGGGGAAAGAAACCGGTTTCGCCATTGCCGCTGGGCTTGCGCAGGTGATAGGGATCATGTTGTTCCATCGTTCCTTAGAGCAAGTAGTCTTTGTGCAAGTTGTCGTGATGACTGGCTTGTTCGTCAGTTTATTGTGGAAAAATTTTATTCATGAGTATGCAGTTTCGTTTTTCAAAGCCAGGTTAAAACATGCTTGAGCTTTTACTCTCCATGACCACCCAAGCCATCCTGGCATTCGATGAAACCGGGAAGGTCTTGCTCGCCAACCCCGCTGCTGTGAATATGTTCGGGTATTCTGAAGCAGAGTTTAAGAAACGGCGGCTGAGTTCTTTTCTGCCAAAACAATCTGTAAAGAGACATGCGCAATTACTAAAGTCATTTATTGCGGGCGTAGAATCTATTCGGAAGATGGGCGAATATCGAGAAGTCACCGCCAAACGGAAGAATGGTGAAGAATTCCCCGTAGATGCCTCTATCGGAAAAGCCGAACTGAATGGACAGCGTGTGTTGGTTGCATCTCTTCGAGATGTTTCCGCTGAAAAACGCACCGAAGAATCAATTCGGTCGTTGGCGCTATTACCAAAGGAAAACCCAAATCCGGTTCTGCGTATTGCTTCCAGCGGAGAAATCTTATACGCCAATGCCAGTGCTATCAAGTTCTTAACTGGTATCGGCATACCGAACGCAGACGTTGCCCACCCCGCATGGAAGAACTATCTAAAGGAAGTCTTGGAAAGCGGCACCCAGATCACAAAGATCATCCAACATGGTGAGCGTTTTTATTCTTGCGTTTTTGCACCGGTATGTGAAATGTCCTATGTCAACCTCTACACATTAGATGTGACCGAACGTGAAGTGGAAAAATCCCGGCTGGCATTATCTGACAACATCCTGAATTCGATTGGCAACCTTGTACTGGTGGCGAACAGTCAGGCTGAGATCATTTACGTCAGCCCATCTGTGCAAAACATCATCGGCTATACCACTGAAGAGATCCTTGGCGATGGCTGGTGGGAGGTGGAGCGCATTTCAGGTGGCGATGTGGATGCAGAAAAACAATATATCCGCAGTGCCGCTTCAGGTAGAACAAAAGTGGATGGCAAGCCTTACGAGCACCGTATCCGCCATAAAAATGGGGCATGGCGTTGGTTGATGTTGGCAGATACCAAAGGTCCAGGTGATATGTTGATCGGCATTGGCACCGATATCACCAACATTAAACATGTAGAAAGCGAATTGGTACGTCAGAACGATTTTGCACAAATGCTAACGCAGCAAATGGGGCAGGGTCTCACAGTGACAAATAAAGATGGACAATTCACTTTCGTGAATCCATCCTATGCCCAAATGCTTGGGTATACGCCGGACGAACTACTTGGGAAGACACCCTTCGATGTGACCTTTCAAGAAGATCATGCTACTCTACACCAGGCACAAGAA
>JAFLCE010000029.1 GCA_017303655.1 Anaerolineae bacterium | reverse complement strand
GTCTTTATCATCGAAGTGCATGAGTTGACGGAAGCCCATGACCTGATGATAGAAATTAACCCAGTGATTCATTTTGCCGAGCTGTACATTGCCGACGATGTGGTCGATGGCAGCGAGTCCGGTGGATTCGGTTTCATGTTTGAGGGGGCGATAGGTGGGAGCGAAGGTGCCTTTGTAGTCTTTGCGATCCACGAAGACATGTTGGGTTTCGCCGTAGGTGTAAATTGCAGATGTGCGGTACGTGCCGTGGTCATCTTTTTCTTCGCGCGGCGCCCAGGCAGATTTGCCCCCGCGGGCGGTGGTCTCGCGCCAGGCTTTTTCCACATCATCCACTTCGAGGGCGATGATCTTGACGCCATCGCCGTGTACCATGTGGTGCGATGCGAGCGGGCTCGAGGGGGAATAGGGCGCAGAAACAACCAACCGCGCCTGCCCCGATTCAAGTACATACGAGGCGAAGTCGCGGTTACCAGTCTCTAACCCTGAATAAGCGATAGGTTTGAAGCCAAATGCCTTCCACCAATAATACATGGCATGTTTGGCGTTGCCCACATAAAAATGGACGTGGTCGAACGACTTGATCTGGAGGAAGTCGGCTTCCTCGGTCATGGGGCGTGATTCATTCTTGGCTTTCGTTACCATTTTCTCTCCTTTGATTGGCTTTACCGCAATGCGGTACTAGCTGGGATTCTACGATAGATGTGCAGTGTGTGCAATAAAAAAATTCCGCCCAGCTTTATAACTGGGCGGAATTTTCGTGTGATTGTCAGGCAATTTGTGCCCGTTTGGCGCTTAGGTCTTTTATTAGAAATGGGATGTATAGGATGAAAAAAATAACGAACGCGAGCACTTCCAACTGAGGAATGTACCACGGCCATGGAGAAAGGACATCCATTAGCGTGGGGGAAGGTGGTTTTTGCGCAATGAAGAGATAATTGCTGCCAAGGGCGCGATTGATGAAGAAGATGACCACCATGTAGATATTCGTCCAAATGAAGATGCGTTTGAAGGAAGCCAACGTGGGGCGAAGCCCTTCTACTACGGTCATGTAAATGGGAATGGTGATTAACAATCCGTGGGCGATAAGCGTTTGCATGATGCGGTAATGAGGGATATCGTACATAGCACCGTCTGCCGGGGTGAGGAAGGCTTGTAGCGCGCCTCCGATTCCGAGAAAGTAGGTGAATTCATATAGATTACGGTTGTCTGTCAGCGCTGTGTAGACCGTTACCCAAACCATCACACTACAAAGATGCAGCGGCAAAGTGGTTTGGATATTCCAAATACCCCAGTATGCCCACCAAATATGAATGCTAATTTCGGCTGCCGCCAACATAACCGCCAGGGCTACCCGGATCGACTTTATTTGTTTTTCATTCCAAACTTTGCGAAAGTAGAAAAAGGAAAGCCAGATCGCTACAAAGATTCCAACAATGGAAAGGTGTTTTGCCCCAAAGATCTGTAAAGGCGTTTCTGTGAATTCAACTGAAAATAGGTCAAACATTTCCGTCTCCTGATTGCGCGTAGGCAGTTTAGTTTACGACCCGTCCGCGCTTCGTTTTATGGCATCTTCTATGAACATTTTCCAGACAGGGTAGGCGTCTTCGTCCCAGATCTTGTGCATGACTTCGAAGGCGTCTTCTTCCTTCCAGCCGAGCCTCAGGATGCGATAGATGGCAATGAAAGCGCTGGCTCTGAAATTCGCCTCACAATGCACATGGATCTTTTTACTGCGATTCGCATCCATTGCATCCATGAAGAGGTTCAATCCGTCCCGGGCGGGGGTGCCCCAGTTTACAGGGATGTTGATATATCCCATTCCCAGCGATTCTACTGCCTTCTGTTCATCGGGGATCGCATTTTCGACATCATGCGGCGCAAGGTTGATAACCAATTCTATTTTTGCCACGGAAAACAATTGCAATTGTTCATGGGCAGGCATACCGCTACTCGAAAGCTTTTCGTTGTAGTAAAGATAGTTATAGATCTCGTTCATGTCACTTTTACCGTTTTCCCATTGGTCATTTTTTGCAGGTCTTCTGGTCTTAATTCGAAGATCGCATTGGGAGTCCCCGCCGCTGCCCAGATGGTGGTGTATTTGAGGAAGTCTTCATCGAGATAGGTCTCCATGGCTTGAGCGTGACCGACGGGAGGCACGCCTCCAATAGCAAAGCCGGTGGTTGTTCTTACAAAATCAGCATCGGCTTTCCCGATAGCTTCGCCTATATATTCACCGATCTGTTTCTCATTCACGCGATTGGGTCCGCTGGCAAGGACAAGAATAGGTTTCCCTGAATCCTTGCCTTTAAAGATCAACGACTTGACGATCTGACCGAGTTCGCAGCCCGCACGATCGGCAGCTTCCTGCGCAGTGCGAGTCGATTCGGCATGTTCGATCACGGTATACGCATAGCCAAGTTCGTTGAGTAGGTTTTGAAATTTCTTAGCAGTAGGGGAGAGTGTAGGCATATGCCCATTATACAAAACAAATTATTTGCGTGTGTATTTGATCTGCCATTTAACCTGCCAGGTTTTCCCGCCGTCATCGGAGCGTTCCCAATTCCAGTCAAATTCACTTGCCGTGATGTTATACCAAACCATTCTTTGTTTACAGGTTTCACCTTTTACAATGGCATCCCGAGTCAAAATCATTTTTTCGTTTTCAAACGTACCCGTGAAATCAAGATACGACCCGCTATTATCCACCCAGGTTTGGCACCATAATTTTCTTTCTAGATCATAAACTGAAACACTCATCCCGATCAGATCAGGCGCATTGAAATTTTCCTGAACCACTTTTCCATTAAACCCCATCTCGACTCGATTCGTCCCACTGCCGCCTTCCCAGACGGCGTCCCATTCACCCAGCCAGAAATCAAATTGTTTTTCAGGTTGCATGCTATTTCTCCTTTTAGTTTGAAACAGGATAGCATAACCGCCGCATGAGAAATACCTACTCAGGAACTATTTGTGTATAATTTCAACATGCCTACTCAAGAAGAAATTTATAAAACCGAAGGGGATAAATACGAAGCCTTGATCGCGCGCGAGGATCATCAGGGAAATATTCTCAAGACCCTGCGTGAAATCACCGCCCTCGAAAACCGCCTCGTACTGGACCTCGGAGCGGGTACGGGACGATTGGCTTGTCTACTCGCTCCAAGCGTAGGACACGTCCACGCCTTTGATATCTCTGAAGAGATGCTGCGGGTTTGCCGTGATAAATTCACCGCCAGCGGACAGAAGAATTGGCAGGTGGACCTTGCAGACCATCGCAAGCTCCCAGTCCCTGACCAATCTGCGGATCTGGTCGTCTCAGGCTGGAGCGTGAGTTATCTCGCCGTATGGAACCCAGACACCTGGCGCGAAGAGATGCAGGCATGGCTTGCCGAAATGAGACGTGTTCTGAAACTGAGCAGTTTCATCGTCTTGTTCGAGTCGCTGGGCACGGGAAATGAAGCGCCCATTAAATTGGAACATCTCAATAATTTTTATCCATGGCTGGATGAAGTCGGATTCCAATATAAATGGATCCGCACCGATTACAAATTTGAATCATTGGAAGAAGCCGAAGAACTTTCCCGCTTTTTCTTCGGCGATGAATTGGGGAACAAGGTTGTGCAAAATAATTGGACGATCTTGCCGGAGTGTACTGGGGTGTGGTGGTTGAAAATAGAATGACTTGCTTTTTTGATGAAATCTGTCATAATGGCTAAATAGACTTATCCTATCAGAATTACCCAGGAGGATCGCATGAGTTCGAATCAAGCACAGCTCGAGCAATTGACCCAAAAGAAGTCTGTAGTGGACTGGTTCAATGGTTTGTTTACTCAACTTCACCTCGAAATTACCGATACAGGTGAAAAATTTACGATCCTGCATCATGGTGATAGGGCAGAAGTAGTTTCTGGGTTCCATGATAAAAAGCCGAACTTTATTGTCCCTTTGATGAGCGAAAATGTTGGTAATCTAGTGCGCGCATTCTCGGATGATAAGATCGATGCTCAGGAGGAATACCGGATCGTGAAATTCATGCTGATGCCCTGCCTGCGTGCTGCACTCGCCATGCCGATTTTGAATAATTCAGCTGTGCATAAGATCGTCAAAATCGATACACATTGGCAGGAGGTACTCCTTGACCCGAGCGGTAACGAAGATGTGCAGGTGACGATTATCTATGTCAATAAACAATGGTTGGTGATACCTGGCTTGCATGGCACTCCCAATCGTCGGCTGGCACTAACTCCCGTGCAACTGATGGATTTTCAGCGCCGGGTTCTCGCAGCAGATGCTTCTGGAAAAATTTCAGATTGGGCTGCTTTAGCCAAATGGTATTCAGATTGGCGTGAGGAAATCACTTTACAATAACAGACTCAGCCGTTAAAAATATAGCCTCATGACTATTCGTTGGCTGGCAATTGTCAACCCGGTTGCCGGGCATCCACGTTCCTCTCAATGGCAGGATTCGTTTGCAAGGCGCCTTGAGCATGAACTTCATGCCGAGGTCGCTTTTACTGAATACCCTGGGCATGCTGAAGAACTCGCGCGGGGTTCTGCACATGAAGGCGTGGCTGTCTTTGGCGGGGATGGAACCGTTGCAGAAGCTGTCAATGGTATGGATCTGGAACGTCAGCGCTTGCTATTGCTGGCAGGTGGAACTGGCAATGGGCTGGCGCGCGATTTCGGTATTACCTCACTCGATAAAGCATTTCATGCCGCTCAAAGAGATGAATGTCAACGCATTGACCTCATCCAGATTACATTCCATTCTTCCAAAAAAATTCGATCTCGGCTTGCGATCAGCACGGCATCTATTGGGTATGCGGCTGAAGTTGTGGTATTGGCAAACCGCTACTTCAAGAGGCTGGGAAACTGGTGCTACCCCGTTTCTGCTACTATTCAAGCAATGCGTCAGTCCGTTTTACAACTGCAAGTTGCTATCGACGATCAGCCTTTAAGTGACTATAAATTGACCAATATCATGATAAACAATACCCGTCATGCCGGGAATTTTAGTGCCTTTCGCAATTCCGATACCGGCGACGGTAAGTTTGAATTTCTTTTGGCAAAGTCAGGCTTTTGGGGACAGTTCACACATAATTTGGCGGTATTGAGCCAGACCTATTTTTATCAGACCGCACAAGAAAAAAAAGCTGGCAGCCTGGCGCTGGTTTTGCCTGTGCCCCAGCGATTGATGATCGATGGAGAACTATGGGAGGACATCCGGGAGGTACGCTTTGAAGTCCTGCCGGGTAAACTTTGTTGCTGCGTATGAACCAGAAAAGATATTTTATTGTTTCCCCAACCTGGGTGGATTTTCTCACGTTGGGAAGTTTATGGCTTGCTTGCCTGGGGTTGTTCCTTGCATATTATGCCCACTTATCTCTTGCGATTGTATTTATGCTGATGGCAATGTTCGTAGATATGTTTGACGGATTGCTTGCCCGCCGTTTGAAACTCGAAAGCGAATTTGGCAAACAGCTGGATAGCTTTTGTGATGTCTTCACCTACTTGGTCTTGCCCTTATATATCTTGTTTCAAATGGGGATGAATGACCTACTTTCTCTCACCATTCTTTTCATCTACCTTGTTTGCGGGTTATTGCGGCTTTCAAAATTTAATCTCGTTGGCGTGATCGAAGCGGAAGGTTCGGTTTATCACCTGGGTTTGCAAGTGATCTGGAGCCATCTTTTCGTTGTGCTGGCATTTCCGATATGGCTTTGGTTGGATGAAACTGCTCGTTATATATTAATTCCAATTCTGCTCCTGATGAGCATTTTTATGATTAGTAATCTGCGCTTCCCCAAGCCGACCCGATATCTGCTTCAAACATTTATCATTTTGTTTGTGACTATTTTTTACTTCTATCTTCATTTGATCGGTGTATATACCCCATGAATATATTGGATTTTAATACAGACCGGGAATTATTAAGACGGTTTTTAGATTTTCCACATCAGCTTTACGCCTCAGACTCGAATTGGCTGGCAGACCCCAGCGAGGAGCGTTTACTCACTGAAGGCTTTTCTGCCGCTGTCTGGCGAAATTTTCTAGTGATGCATGGCGAAGAAGTAAAAGGACGAGTGACTGCCATCCTGAATCCTTCACTGCTTGATGAACACGGAAATCCATACGGGCAGCTTGGTTTTGTTGATTGCATTGATGATCTGCAAACCGCGCAGACATTGGTGGACGCCGCCATAAATTGGTTGAAACCAAAGCTGCAGCCGAATGCAAAAATTTTCGCTCCCATGAATTTTGATACCTGGCATCCCTATCGCCTTCGTACCAAGGGCTTCGACCAGCCGACCTTCCTGATGGAGCCCTATAACCCGCCCTCTTACCCAGCACTTTTTGAGAAGCTTGGCTTTTCTGCCGTCACCCGTTATATAACGAAGACGGTCGATGATCTTGAGCCATCTTTGGCTAGCTGGCGTGAGTTCCATACCCGCGCAATCTCGCTGGGATATTCCATCCGTCCATTTAATATTGCGAATGCAGCAAAAGAAATAACCTGGGTATATCAACTTTCGACCGCTATGTTCCGTGAAAATTATTATTACGCTGATATTTCAGAAAGCGAATTTCGGGCTTTGTATGCGGGTACGGCGGGCAGGCTCGACCCGGAGCTCTTTTTGTATATTCTAGACCCACAAGAGAATCCGGTTGGGTTTTGTTTTTCATTTGCAGATCACCGCGAACCAACCACAGTAAATGTTAAGACCTTTGGTGTTTTGCCGCATGTTCGTGGCGAAGGGATAGGGGCGGCACTTGCCTATGAAGCCTATAAACGCTTTCAAACAAAAGGCTTTTCGCGGGCAAACCACTGCTTGTTACGAGCGGGGAACCGTGCCGATAAATTCGACGGAGGCTTGGGCGAAGTGACACGGGAATATACTTTGTACTCACGTTCGCTGTAACCATGAATATTGCCTCCCTGCTAATGTCGGTGCCCGAGCTAGATCGTCCTGCACTTGTATTTTCCACCCCAAATAAAACGACTTATACCTTCAAACAAGTAAACGAAGCCTCTTCCCGTTTGGCAGATGGGTTTCGTAAAAATAAATTATGTGAAGGCAGCCGGGTTATTGTGCTGGCGCCGATTTCTTTGAATCTATATATCAGCCTGATCGCTATGTTCAAACTGGGTGTCATACCAGTTTTCCTCGACCCACAGACGCGTACTCAAGAGCTGCGGCAAACGATAGAATCTGCTCAGCCTCAGGCGTTGATATGCAGCCAAAGGTTAAACTGGCTGAGGTGGTTTTTACCCGGCTTGCGAAAGATCTCACTTGTGTTTTTGTCAGACGGGAATTCTCAACGTTCGGTAAATCACCTGATTAATTCATCATTGCCATATTCTAAGATTGCGGACCTCGCGGCAGAAGCTCCCGCTTTGATAACTTTTACAGGTGGCAGTACAGATGCTTTGGGTTCGCGTGGAGTGATTCGTACCCATGGTTTGTTAACCGCCCAGCATGTTGCTTTGAGCCACGCACTTCCTAATCATTTCACAGATATTGATTTACCCGCATTTCCGATCGCGACTTTGCATAACCTAGCTTCGGGCATCACAAGCGTCATTCCAGATTTTCCTTTTCGCCGCCCTGATGCTGTTCAACCAGAAAAAATCCTGAAACAGGTTAATGACCATGGAATAAGTACCGCATCAGGCTCGCCCGCTTATTGGTCTGCCATAGCGGAGCATTGTCTACGCCATAAGCTAACTCTACCCTTGCGGCGCATTGTGACTGGTGGCGCGCCTGTGTCGCCTGCATTGATGGATCGCTTGCAGCGTGCAGCTCCGAGCGCAGAGATCGTCAATGTGTATGGTAGTACTGAAGCTGAACCTGTCGCTGTGATTAAGGCAAATGAAATCCTCGCCGTAACGAAAAAGCCTGAAGCGCTTGGGGCAGGCATCCCATTGGGAAGAGCCGTGCCAGAGTCTAGAATCCGCATTCTGGATGAGAACGGCACGGATCTTGAGTCAGGTAAAGTGGGTGAAATTTGGGTCAGTGGTGAACATGTGGCGCGGAGTTATTTTGCCAACCCCGCCGCCGATTTACAGCATAAGCGCTTTGATGCACAAGGTGACTTGTGGCATGGCATGGGCGATCTTGGATATGTGGATGGGGAGGGTCTATTGTGGCTTGCCGGGCGCGTAAATATGGTAGTGTTGCGAGATGGACAAGCCATGTATCCTGTGAAAATTGAAATGCTGGCTGCGTCGCTGTCATTTGTGCGTCGTGCGGCATTGATTGGGCAGCCCGATGTACGCTTGGGGGAACGCTCTGTATTAATAGTAGAATTTGCAGCGAGTGTTATTACACCAAAAGATTGGCAAGCTCAGCTACAGGCTTTGTGCATCCAATATGGTTGGACGTTGGATGAGATTCGTTGGGTTCGCCGTTTGCCAGTGGATGTACGCCATAATTCACGGCTTGATTACAAACGATTGAAGGCAAAAAGTTTTTGATGATGAAACATTTTTGGGCATACCTGCAGGAGCGATTTCCCTTACAAGCGAATGGAGTTTTGATCGTTTCGTATTTCACTGCCAATTATTTTCTGGCGCTTGGGGCGGTTTTGCAGGATAGGCAGCCACTGGAACTTTCCTGGCGATATTTTGCAGGTTGTTTGGTACTACTCTTTATGTTCTTTCATATGCGGGTTATCGATGAACATAAAGATTACGAACAGGATCGGATCGTACACCCTGGGCGGGTGCTATCACGTGGATTGATCACATTGCGGCAACTTCAGAATATGGGCATCATTGCCGTGATGCTTGAACTGTTGTTGAGTAGCTTTTTAGGCTTTTCGGCTTTTGTGATGTGCTTGGTAGTGCTGGCTTTCTCATGGTTGATTTATAAGGAATTTTTTATCGGCAGGTTTTTGGAAGGGCATTTGCTGGCGAATGCTTTTATTCATTTGTTGATTATGCCTGCTTATTGTTTGTATGTGTTCTCGGCAGCCACAGAAAGTTTTTTCTGGCTGGCGCCTTTGCCGATCTTGCTGTATGCCTGGGTCAGTTATGGGGTAGGGCTTGGCTATGAAGTGGCGCGCAAAACTCGCGCTCCCGCCGATGAACGCCCGGGGGTAATTACATACTCGGCTGTAATGGGTCCGTATCGTTCGGCTGGCATCAGCTTGCTGGCTTTGTTATTCTCTGGCGCGGTAAGCGTCATCGTTGGCGCGGCAATGGATTTTGAATGGTGGTACCACGCAGTGGTGGCTGCTTTGCTGGCTGTGGTGATTTTTGGCGTGCTGAATTTTCGTATCAAAACCACAAGCGCAACCGCTGGGAACCTTCAAATTTATGCCGGAATGTTCATTTTTGCTTTTGACATTCTTTTGGCAGTCGAGTTGATCCTTTCTTATGGGGTGATCTGGCAATGAGTAAGGCATCGAATTTGCAAAAAATGCTTGAGGTTGGCTTTAATATCCCGGCTTTTGTGTTGATCCCTGCACGGTTTTTTGATGACTTCCGTGCGAGCATGACTGGTGAAATTTCAGTGCAGAGTATTTTGCAAGCCTCCATACCAGAGTTGCTTGCACGTGAAATTCTCATACAGGCTGCTCAATTGCCAGAGACTAAGCTGGCAATTCGTTCTTCTTTGGCAGATGAAGACTCAGCTCAACATTCTTTTGCAGGGCAATTGGATTCATTTTTAAATGTTCAAGGCGCAGGAGCTTTACTTGACGGAGTTCGAAAATGTTGGGCATCTGCTTATGGAGATCGGGCTCAGGCGTATCGAAGAGAACACCAATTATCACCAAAGATCGAGATGGAAGTCATCGTTCAGGTGATGATCCCTGCCGAGATATCTGGTGTCGTTTTTACAGCAGACCCTGCTGCCCGTGACCCGCGTTGGCTGGTGATCTCGGCAGTGCATGGCTTGGGTGATGCACTCGTTCATGGGGATGTGAGTGGTGAGACTTTTCGTGTGAACCGCGAGGCGGGCGATGTGGAGGGAGACCATGCCATTCTTACAAATGGTCAACTTGCAGAGCTGGTTTCTGTTTCCAAAAGTATAGAGAAGTTATTCAAGTCGCCGCAAGATATTGAGTTTGCTTTTATTGGCAATGAACTCTTCATTCTTCAAGCACGCCCCATCACGACTCCAATTTATAAAGAACACACCTTATGGGACAACGCCAACATCACCGAAAGTTATTCTGGCATCACGTCACCGCTGACCTTTTCCATCATCCGTGGTTCGTATGCGAACGTCTATCGTCAGTTTCTCGAATTGATGGGCGTGAAGCATATGGATGAAACCGTGCTTAAAAATCTTCTGGGTTTTTATAACGGACAGGTCTATTATCAATTGTTCAACTGGTATGAAGCACTGGGCTGGCTGCCTGCCTTCGATCAGAATCGGCGCTTCCTCGAACAAATGATAGGAGTAAAACAATCGGCTGGGGAAGATCGCGGCAAACGATCAGGCGGCTGGTTTGCGTTAGTGGCGTGGGGTGTGCGCATGATCGGCTTGCATCACACTAGCGAGCGCCGCGCACAGGATTTCCTTTTGAATTTCAACCAGGTCTTGCAGGAATATCATGCCAAAGATTTTTCCACGATGTCTCCGCATCAATTGCATCACGCATACCTCGATCTGGAAACACGAGTCTTGGGCGAATGGCGTGCTCCACTCTTAAACGATTTTCTTGCCATGATCTTTTTTGGGATTTTGCGTCGCCTCACCGAGAAGTGGCTTGAACCCGGTGGCTCGCTTCATAACGATCTTTTGGCTGGAGATGGCAACATTGAGTCGATTCAACCTGCGAGGCGGGTGCAAGCTATGGCACAGACGGTTCGTAGTAACAAGGAATTGCAGGCTGTCTTCGAACTCGAACCGACGCAAATTCTTAAACAGATTCAAACCCAGGCAGGCTTTATATCTTTTCGAAAGGAATTCGAAGAATATCTGCATACCTATGGCGACCGCTGTATGAATGAACTTAAGTTGGAAGAACCTAACCTGCGTGATGACCCGTTGCCTTTAATTCGGATGATCGCGGCTGCAGCGAAGAATCCGATTGAGATGCCGGAAGAATCTCCGGTACGGGTGCGAGCCGAGGCACGTTTATCCAGCCTTTCCGCACATAAACGAATCCTCTTTTACTGGGTGTTGAAGAATGCGCGTCGCTATGTGCGCAACCGTGAGAACCTGCGTTTTGCTCGCTCACGCTTGTTTGGTTTGCTGCGTGGTATTTTGAATTCATTGGGGCGGCAATGGGCGCTAGCTGATGTATTGACCGTTGCTGCTGATATATATTATTTGACCATTGGTGAAATTTGGGATTTTGTGCATGGCACTGCGGTCACTCAAAACTTGAAGAATATTGTCTCGCTGCGCCGCGCCGAAGCGGAGAGTTACAAGACTGTAGGGGCGAAACTACCAGACCGCTTTGAAACATTTGGCATTCCATATTTGGATGCTCCACGTGATTTGCTTACGCGTTCGTTAATCGACGGTGCCGATTTGCAAGGCGTAGGCTGTTGTTCGGGCATTGTGCGTGGACGTGTACGTGTGGTACGCAGTGTGAATGATATTAGTGACCTTGGCGGTGAAATCCTTGTTGCCGAGCGCACAGATCCAGGTTGGGTCTTTCTCTATCCTTCAGCATCAGGGATTCTGGTAGAGCGCGGTAGTCCGCTTTCACATTCTGCCATTGTTGCCCGCGAATTGGGGAAACCAATTATTGTGAACATCCCAAATTTGACTCAACATGTGACAACAGGGAATGTAGTCGAAATGAACGGTGGACTTGGCACGGTGAAGATACTCTCATGACCACGCTGCATTGGGATGTGCTTCAGATCTATTTTGTTTTCATGGTCATTGCGACTGTGCTGGCGTTTGCCCGCCGCTGGCTGCGACCACATGGCTCGGGTGAAAGTGTTTGGCGAAAATATCCCTTGTATATTTTCATCAACTTGTGTTTTCTTGCGGCGGGCTGGCTACCTTCGCACTGGCATGTATTGACGGTTCTGCTGGCATTGTTGGGTGCTTTGGCTGCCTGGGAAATTGCAAAAGCTTTAATTTCTTCTGCGTTGTTATTTGTATTCCCACTTCTTACGTTGATCTTGATCACGTTGGTTGACGTTCTTGCCATAAATCTATGGCTGAAACTTTGGCTGGCTATTATTTTGCTCGTAGCTGCCTTCGGAACTTTAACTCGTAAGCCAGCAGAGTACCCTGCCTTTGCATTCGCTGCCATTGGGTGCGTAGTATTTTTTCCGATGTGTATTGCTGCTTTTTTGTGGGTTCACCAGAGTGATACAAGTGGATTTCTAGTGGCGTTTCTGTATTTGGTCATTGCTACTAATGATGCGCTGGCGCAGATTACTGGGCAGGCTTTTGGGCGCAAGCAGTTGACTCCGCATGTTAGCCCGGGGAAGACTGTCGAAGGCGCACTTGGCGGACTCTTCTTTGCGGGTGCAATGGGTGCAGCTTTGAGCCATACCGTGGAGATGACATATATGACAGGCGGAATGATCGCATTGACTATCGGGTTTGCAGGCTTGGTGGGTGACCTGACCGCTTCCATGTGGAAGCGGGTTCTGGGTATAAAAAATTACTCCGCTCTGCTTGGGGCGCAAGGCGGAGTAATGGATCGCTTCGATGGCTTGATCTTTGCCGCGCCTGTATTTTATCTCTTGCTTACGCTTGCTTTTTGAAGCCGTTGATCGCAGCTTTCACTAAACCAAGCAAGACCATTCCCAAGCTGAGAAACGCAAAACCCCATTTCACCACCCCAAGAATCATCGCCAGCCATGCCAACCCCGTGGGCTGGGCAGGGTGCATTAAGATCATAGGGATAATGGCGGCGTTTTCAATCAGGTCAAATAACCAGGAACCGGCAGGCGTGATATTGAATTTTCGCATCGGGCTTTCGGGCTTGTAGCCGCGTTGGAACAACCACGAAAGCAGCAACGAGAAAAACACCATACTCGAGATCGGATAGATCACATCAGCGGTCAACTCAATGGTAAGGTATGCTG
This sequence comes from Anaerolineae bacterium, assembly GCA_017303655.1. GTDB lineage: Bacteria > Chloroflexota > Anaerolineae > Anaerolineales > Villigracilaceae > Villigracilis. The sequence continues at coordinate 28,795 of JAFLCE010000029.1, read as the reverse complement.
AGCGCCCCGCTTCACCATAACGTTCCATCATATCGAAGGCTTGCTGCGGGGTGTAGACCATCATCAAGTCAAGCGGAGTCACGCTCTGATTCGCCGCCGTATTCATGATCGCTGCCATTTGGGGCATCATATACCCTGCAAAGAATCCATAGACCACCAGCATGGCAAGCACCAGCCAGCCTTTTGCCCATGCGTAAAAACGGTTTGAAATATTTTGTAACATAACGCCTCCAATGGATAAAATTTAAAAAGAAAACACGCCAACCAGTACTTGGTGGCGCGCTTTCATACAGTACATTAGTAAGGGCTTGGCACCCACACGATCATCTCATTGCAGCTTCGCCGCCGCGTAAGGCATCCTCCACGCGTAATTTGTGTTCGCCGTGCATCGGCATGGATTCCATTTCTTCGAGCGAAAAATATCCAAAGGCAGTTGTTTCATTGCTGAGCCCTAATGTGCCTTCAAGGACTTCCACTTCGAAATTTAGCACGACAAAGAATGCCTTTTTGCCATCTTTATAAATAACCAACTGGTCTGGGTTGCTGTACACGCCAAGCAATTTTGTAGCGCGGACTTTCAAGCCCGTCTCTTCCCACACTTCCCGTTCGCAGGCTTCGGCGGCGCTTTCGCCTGATTCCATATGCCCACCGGGCAGGCACCAACGCCCATTGTCCATTCGTTGAGTGAGTAAAACCTTTTGGCGGGTTTCATCAAATAGTGTGGCGCTACACCCAATGCGCAGTTCGCCTTCTTTTCCAAGCCTGGGTCCGTAGATAATTTGTGACATCCTTAAATTATAACGGCTGTGACATTGTCACAGCCGTTGGATTTATTTTATGAACGTGCCATTTTTCAAGTCGCGCAAAGTCTGCTCGATCTCTTCGCGGGTGTTCATCACAAAGGGACCGTACGGTACGATGGGCTCTTTGAACGGTGCGCCTGCAATCAGCATAAAGCGGACGCCCGCCTCTGTCTTAACCTCGATCTGGTCGCCATCGTCGTTGAACACCACCATGCTGACGGATTCTACGACCTCCCCTGAAAATTCACCTGTGCCTTCAAAGACGTACATCAACGTAGTGTGTCCGCTTGGGATGGGGTAACTGAATCGGGCACCAGGATCCAGCTTCACGTCCATGTAAAGAGGCGCGGCGGCGATCTCGGTCACGGGTCCGCGGATTCCTTCATAGTCTCCGGCGACGAGTCGAATCGTAACGCCATCTTTTTGGACTTGTGGAATGCTTCCGGCGGTCACTTCTTGATAGCGGGGTTGACTCATTTTTTCGGCAGCAGGCAGGTTGACCCACAATTGAAAGCCGTAGATATTTCCGTTGGCGCTGCGACGGGGCATTTCTTCGTGCAGGATGCCTCGTCCACTGGTCATCCATTGCACGTCACCTTCGGCAATGGTGCCCTGGTTGCCGAGACTGTTGCGGTGGCGGACGGTGCCTTCGAGCATGTAGGTGACGGTTTCGATGCCGCGATGCGGGTGAGTGGGGAAGCCGCGCACGGGTCCTTCGAGCGGATTGTTGAAGGCGAAATGGTCGAAGAGCAGGAAAGGGTCGAATTTGTTGCTGGCGTGTGGACCAAAGGAGCGGCGCAATAATACGCCTGCGCCTTCGATCACCATATTGGGTTCGATAATGTGGGAAATGGTTCGTGGGGTCATGCGGTATGGATGATTTTAGGTTTGGAAAACTTACGACCCGCCCCCGTCACGCGGACTTGGCGAAGCCATCCCACCAGAAAGAGCTGTTATGGTTGCAATATTTGATCTAATAACGCAATATCGTTTTTGTCAGAAAGATTTGTTGCGGTAATTATCTTCTCTTTTATAAATTCTTTGTTGTTCTTAGTAAGATAGTAGTTGATTGCCAGCCCGGAATGCATATTAAGCGACTTCAATATTTTATAAATCGCCCCACAGTTTATTTCCTTTGGGTCTGAAAACATTAACACCAATAGCCCATATGATGGTGCTATCCGCTGAAGGTTTTTCCAGCGTGCTGAAAAGGTGTATCTTGATTGATGATAGATGATTTCATCTTCAAAAATCTCTATTTTTGTTTTTGTTCCTTCATATACCAGTTCTGCACCCATTAACAGGAAAAATAACCCCACTATCAAAAGTAACATAGCATCTCTTGCAGTTTGGTTAGAGAAGAATATCGGAACAAAGAATCCCAATCCAAACAAACAGCCAATGACTCCACAACCTACAATAATCAATTTCCATTTTTGATTAAGATGATATACCATTAGCAATCCTTAATTTGGAGGGCAATAGCCCAATGATCTTGTGCCCGAAGCGGTATTGTAGCTTGACCTTTGTGGAGTACCTTTATGTTGAGAATGGGTCTTTATCCAAAAGGAAGGCAATTAGGTTATTTCGATTTGGATGTTCTTGAAGCCACTCTCTGATTTCTTTGATCTTTTGATAATCGCTGTCTCCAAACCTTTCCAAGTACATCGCATCAAATTTACTGGCAGTTACTTTGCTTTGAATATTTTGTTGCCAGGGTTTTGTAAAAAACTGATTAATTTCATCATGTAAATCTGCCGCTTTCAATGCTTCCCATTCATTCTTATCTAACCAGACCCCATTGCAGTTATTACAACGATCTAAATGAAAATCAACTTTTGCACCAATATTATATTTTCGCAGTAGGTGACCGCAATCAGGGCAAAGTGTGGCTTTATTAGATTCAACAACAGGGAAGCGTTTGCTGACTTCTTTAGTTTTATCCTCTTCAAAAGAACCAGGTTTTTGAGATTTTAGCCAACGAGCATATTCATTTGCTCTCAACCACGACCCGCCACATGAACTGCAATTCATAACAGGTAGGGAGTTTTCGAAATTTGATAATTCCAACACTACGTTTTTACAAGCAGGACATTTTGCCATGATCTAACCCTTTTTGAAGGAATTTTTATTGAATACTTTAAAGTAATATTTATTTTACTAATAAAACATACATGATGCCATCTGGTTGAGGAATAATAGATACAGATAAAGTGCTTATATCTTTCATGAATATTAACAAAATGGCATTGGTTGTGCCTTGTCCACTGGCAAACATATTCCATCCTTGTTCCCCTAATTCTTTTTCGTAGAATTTTTGGATTTCTTCAGGTGTAGCATTAATTGTAAAGGAATAACCTTTGCTGTCGCCTTCTCCTGCAATCGCATTCGGCATAATGGGAATACCCTCCCACTCACTGGCAGGCTTTCCAGATGGCATGGGTAACTCAGGAGCGGAAGGTGTTTCAGTTGCTGGAACAGGAGTTTTGGTTGAAGTGCTAGTTGGTGCTGAGGTTTTGGTCGCAGTGGGTGTGGGCGTCTCTGTTGGTTGAGGTGCAAAAGTACTACACGACGCTAATACGATAACTAGTACTGAAAGTAACATTGCCTTGCCAATGGTTTTCATATCTTTCCTCACTTTTTTGATATTTATGACAAGTACCTAACAATTGTGGCTTGCTCCGTAGACACCCGTCCCGTCACGTGGACTTGGCGAAGCCGTCCCTCAGAAAAAGGCTAATGCCTATTTGATGTATAGAATACATTACTACCATTGAATGATAGTGGTCTTATACTCTATATAGGTTCATCTTAAAAACCCAATAATTTATACTTATTTAAGCAACCAGGTTAGTGCGGTTTCTTTATCATAAAACACAGAAAGTTTATAGCCTTGATTGAAGCATACTGTCTCGAAAAATTTAAAATGATTTTCATGCTCTGGTCGGATCAACTCCGCAAGCTTGATCCCAAGAGTTAATCCGATAAAGCGTAAGATTTTTGGTCGATTATAGGTAGCAAGAGTGCTGCCGAGCACGTTCACGACATTGCGATGATCGATCAATGCTTTTGTCAACCGATTGCTCTTCATTGTCTGAGCTATCGCCTGTGCCATATCTACAGTGCCATCACTATCCACTATGCCGCTAGTGACAACTTCAAGATATCTATCTTTATCATGTATTACTAAATTCCATTCCATTTCATAACCTTCCTGTACAATTTTCCGTTCAGGCAGATGGTGCCTGCCTAAGATGGACTGTCCTGATGCTCGTTCAAGGTTGCTGCACGCTTTGTTGGGCAGGTTTTGTGGGACGCTTTTGAATTTGAACTATATCAATTATACATTCCGAAAAAAGAGTTGGAGCCATAATGCCTTAATATATCATCAATAATTTTTATTCGTTGTTTATCACTAAAGAATATAGCAGGTGGCACAAGTACCTTGCCTTTTCCGGACATGTCTAGTTCAATGTAGGCTGGTTCTCTTTTTGTCTCAATTAATCCTGCGAACATCCGCCGCGTATACATATATTTCGCTGATTTTATATCAGTCCAATTCAGACATTCTTTTGCCCTAAGTTCTCCGTCAAAATAAATAATTCCTTGTCGGTTAATAATAAGTAGTTTTATTGACTGGTATCTAAAAAATGTTTTGTAGTTAATTAATTTTGGAACTATAAGTATTCCTGCTAAGATGCAAATAATTACGCCAAAGAAGTTTTTAATTGCGATACAGATAATGAAGCCAGCTAAATAAATTAATATCCAAATGAGTATTAATAATATTGATTGAATTTGCATTTCTGCATAATATTCCCCGTCATTTCCGAATTCTCCTGTGTAATTGTAAAGAAACTCATTTTTGCACTTTGGACAAGTAACATGCAGGGGTTTGTATGAGATTGGAATACGAAGATTTTGTCTGCAACTGTTGCAGACAGTTAATACTTTATTCTCCCATTTTTTATTTGTATCATCCATGTTTCACATAGTAACTGCCTAACAGATTTGCATTGCGAAGCCATCCAACCAGAAAAGTCAGGTAGTGTCTTTGCTGCACGCTTTGTTGGCTGGCGTATTATTGCGTAAGGCTTACTCGCTAAAAAACTTACTTGAAATCCTTCTGGAATCATCTATCACTTTTTACTTTAGTGTGTAAACTCATCAAAGTAAAGTAAATATACTTCATTTCTTTGTGAGTTAATCCATATATATTTAATTCTCTTACGGTCGCCGTCACTCTTTATGAGTATTGAGTATTGCATAATATTATTACCAAGTGACAGCGGACTCCACCAGCTTTTCATTTTTCCATCATCATTACTTATCTGATAACTAATTTCAGGATTGAGTTCCCATTTTTTAGAATTTAATACAAGGTCAAGGTCATCAGGTGAGATTTTGAAATGTAGCCAAAGCCTTCCATCAAATCCTGTTTCATTATCTTGACTGTGAAGAACAATTACACTGCTTGGTATTGGATCAAGAACTATATCTTTAAATAATTCCTCTCCGGAACGGCGAGAAGGAATTGACAAAAGTGCACAAAAAATAATTCCCGCAACTAGGACGATTAATCCCACTATAAGTTTTGGATTTGATACCTTTATTTGCATAACTTTACCAAAGTTTTTATTTCTACTTGGGAAACTAGCGAAGTCACCTAACGGTTTACGGCTCGTCCCCGATAGGGGATACCTGCCCTGACACGCGCACTTGGCGAAGCCGTCCAACTAGAAAAGCTAGGTAGTATCTTAGCTGCACGCTTTGTTGGGCTGCCTTTGCGCCGCGCAACTATGCTATGGAATGTTCATTTCTGCTTTTCCGATAGTGCATTGTGGTTCACAATCTTTTCCTTGTGGCGCAGATACTTCAAAATTTGGATAAAGTGTTTCTGTGACAGAGCCGCCATTCCAATTTATCGTAATTGTAATTTCTGTGAGACCAACCGAGATGAACGTAATTTCATCACTGTTGCAGATAACTGGAGCCATATTTTCACCAAAAGAAACCAATAACGCCTGTTGAGGACATTCAAAAGATGTTCCAGAAAACCCTGGGTAACTCATAACCACTTCGTATTTATCCAATTTCTGCCCAGATAAAGATATGCTTAATGCTGGAACACAAATTGTGCCAGGGAGAGCGCTACAACTTTCGGCTGTGGCTACGATTGTGGGATCAACCGAATAGAAGGCAAGGGTAGGAATTGCAGTGGGTGTTAATGTGGGCGATGGAGTTTCAGTAGATGTAGGTTCTGGAGTACTTGTCTCCATCGAAATTTGAGTTGGCTCAATGGTTGGGGCCATTTGAGGTGTTGAGCCACAACTACTTATTAGATATGAAACCATCAAAATAATACCTGATATCAAAATACTTTTTTTCATTGTCCCATTGCTCCTTTTGCTGTGTTGTATGACATGGATTTTTCACTGACTTGGCAGCCCAACGGTTTGTGCCATCGTCCCCGAAGGGGATACCCGCCCCGTCGCGTGGACTTGGCGAAGCCGTCCAACCAGAAAAGTCAGGTAGTATCTTTGCTGCACGCTTTGTTGGGCATGTCCTTGTTGGCTTGTTCGTTTTCATTGTGGAGTTATTCCTTGATGGTCACTGTTTCCACAACCAAAAACCATCCTTTTGAATGCACATACTTTGTAACTTCAAACTGAAGTACAACGGGATTATTTAATTTACTTACTTCTGTAATCATCTCAATATTTAAGTCGTTTGGCCAATAATATCTTCCACCATTTCCCTCAAAAAACCTTAGAAAAGTCTTTCCATCTCCTTTTTCAATATGCACTTGGTCTGAAGGAACATCTACTGTAGCCCTTTCCATATCAGTAACTTGATATGCAAGAGGAATCTCGTCAAGAGGTATCCATATGGCAGGAGAGATGAACTGTGTTGAACGTTCTCCGTACCACTTCGCTGTGTTTTGAGAAGTGGCAGATGATTGAACTTTGTAAACTAAATAGCCAGTTGTAGCCAAATTACAAATCAATAAGGTAAAAAGTATAAAGAGAGAAAAAAACAAGAATCCTAAGACAATACTGATATTTGGATATTTCTTTTGTTCATATATCATTTTTATTCTCCACAACCTAAAAGCTAGAGACTTTTAATGTACAAATGCCCAACGGTTTGCGTTACCCGCCCTGTCACGCGGACTTGGCGAAGCCGTCCAACCAGAAAAGTCAGGTAGTATCTTTGCTGCACGCTGTGTTAGCCAGCATTTTCTGCGAGCTACTTTTTGTGCTGTTCCTCATGCTCGCGAATTTTTCTCTCGGTTTTTTGATCAAGAATTTTCTGACTCTCACTTACCTTTTTCCATAATTTGTCCAAGGTTTCCGAAATCGTTTCACCACGCATCTGCTCAAACGCATCGATCATTAACTGTTTTGCTTTCTTTTCAAATAAGCTATCCGCTCCACCGATGCGCGGGTCGATCGGTCCATACATCACTAAATTCTTCTTGAAATTCTCGCGCGCTTCTGTAAGTGAATATGCTCCATTCGGACCTCCCCAAACTTCATCGGCATGTGGATCATCTTGTCCATCATCTTCCCAGTTACATAATGGGCATATGTCATAACCACCCCGCTCATGAAGTGTGGGGTATCCACAACATGGACAAGCATAAATCATTCCTGGACGTGGGGCTTTTATGGTGCCTTGTTCTATGCGATTTACATAGCTTTGAAACCATTCTCTGCGTCTTTTTTCGTTATCATCCATTGTGTTTTATCCAATACGCTGATGCTGGCTAATGGTTTGCGTTACCTGCCCCGTTGCGCGGACTTGGCGAAGCCGTCCAACTGGAAAAATCAGGTAGTATCTTTGCTGCACGCTTTGTTGGGTGGTTTTCATGGTAGAGGTCTCCAATATGAATCCCACGAACACATCGGGCTTGGACTTCCGTCTAGAATTGTACCTGTCCATGAGAAAAAGCCAGTTCCATCTGGTTTGATTATTCCATCACTTGATTCGCCAGCAGCATCCTCAACAAGAGTTGACTTCGAATAACAAAAATGGATAAATTGTTCATTGGGGGATAATTTATAGTTGATTACACTTCTCTCGTGAAGCACCTTCAAACCTTGAGTTGCGCAATCAATGCGGCTGTCTATTAAACTATAATTGCATAAATTACCCAGAATACTCCACCGATTTGGTAAATTGTATGTGTAAGTGAAGAAAATCGAATTTGAGTCGCTTGCCCATTTATAAATACCAGTAGTAAGAAGCTCGTAACCTGTTGGGATAATTTTCGGAATACTTCTTAGACACTTTGTTTCGTTTGTTGCTAATATCAGCAAACATGGTGCGTCTTTAAATGAAATGCCGTAGTTGCGATAACGAAAATAAGGATTTAGATAAAGAATCATTTTTCCATTTGGAGACCATTCAAGCATCCCAAAGTTTCCATTGTAAGTCGAGAGAATTTCTCCATTGGTTATGTCTACAATGGTTAGTGCCATATCTTCAGTGATTTTCCCGCTAAGAGAAAGGCTGCCTTGAAGGAATGCCAAGTGATTTTCGCTTACTGGCGACCACTCAATTTCAGTCCCATATCTATTTTCAGGCAGGACAAGTTCCCAAAGCATTTCATTGGTTCTTGTATCCTCAACTGTGATTATTTTGTTATCTCTGTCCCATTGAGCAATATAGTTTTGATTTATAGAAATGCTGTCTTTCCAGAATTTATCAGGCTTAAAAGGTGGGACAGGTTCTATGGTGATTTGCCCTGTTTGCAAGTTGAATTTTTGTGCAGTTTCAGTATCTTTAACGATTACCCCAAGATTCATATTGTCATACCAAAAAAATCCACCATAGTCATTAGGTACACTTAATTCATATTTTTCTTCTGTGGCGGGGTTGATGAAATGGATTTTGCGAATTTGATTTACATCATCTCTTATCAGTGCTGCTAGTATGGCAGTGTTGGGATTACTCATCCAAGTGGGGAGTTCCAGACTCGGGGCAGTGGAAAGTGGACTTGGAGTCACTGTGGGCGTTTTGATAGGTGTTTCGGTAATAATAGAGATATTCTGAGTTTGAGCAGGCTGAGATGTTTGGAGATTGAATCCAGAACACGCAGATAGGAAAATAAAACTCAATCCAATAATCAGATATTTCATCGATGACCTAAAAACTTTTCCATTGCAAAGGAACCACCCAACGGTTTGCGTTACCTGCGCTGGGGCAGGGACGGCGAAGCCGTCCAGCCAGAGAAATGATAAGGCGTAGGAAACTGCTTGGGATTGCCGCAGACTCCCCAGCGTCAGGTGCACGCTTTGTTGGGCAGTGGTGCGGCAGGAAACGCTATCTAAACTTTAGGCTTATTGTTTTTTTGCAGTCCAAGTCCATGTATGACCATCCTTATTCCAAGCATTGCCTGTTATTGTATCGCCGTTTATTACACCTGTATATTCACAATATTTATTGCTCATCTCCATGTAGACTGAATTACCATTTTGTTCCCATTTATCCTCAGCAAAAGTACCTGTTGGTGATGTGAATTTTAGAACACCCCCAGGCAAAAATTCGTACACATAATAATCTCCATCTGAATCTGTTCCAGCCCAAACAGTACCTTCTAAATTTTGTACTACCGATGTGATGGCAATTGTTGTAGGTGGGGTTAGGCTTGGTTGAATTTGAATAGATTGCTGTAATGTCGGGGAAGGCGTTTCTACTTGGTGATTTGTTGCTGTAGGAGTGTTTTCAAAGAACGAAAGCCCGTTGATTTGCTGATATAAATTATCACCAAATATCAAAACAATCAACGCAAGTATGATGATTACAATTCCTATAACTTCAGTTTTTTTGTTCATTGTTTGCAATTACCAATTTGCTTTGTTCGTGAACTGCCCAACTACTGTTTATACAGCGCGCTGTATAAACACCCAAATTAGGGTACTTAACTGCCATTCCGCTGTAAAGTCCCCTTGTGGGATAACACCTTATAGATTGCATAAAAGCCTTGGCAAACACCACGCCCATCCCCGACTAAATTTGTCTTACAAATAAAACGTCATTCTCTGCAAATGGATAGATGGGTCGATATACTGCACCTTCACATTATTGGGCACGTTCAAGCTAATGGGGGCGTAATTCAAGATCGCTCGCACGCCTGCCTGCACCAACTGATCCGCCGCCGCTTGTGCCGCCGCAGCAGGTACAGCCAACATCGCCACTTTTACCCCCATACTTTTGATCCGCTCGATCATCGTCTCGGCATCTTCCACCTTAAATTTGCCGATCTCATGTCCCACCTTTTCCTTATCATTATCAAAGATCGCCACAATATGAAAACCGCGATCATTAAAGCCCTGGTAATTTACCACGGCATGCCCCATATCGCCAGCACCGATCACCACCACATCCCAAATGCGGTCTACCTTCAAGATCTCACGCAACTGCTCGATCAAATACTCGATCGAATAGCCCGTACCCTGCTTGCCAAACTCGCCGAACTGAGAAATATCCTTACGGATCTGCGCCGCAGAAATCCCCACATGCTCGCCCAGCTCCTGAGAAGAAGTCGTCTTCAACCCCATATCTGCCATGCGTTGAAGCGCACGCAAATACACCGGCAGTCGACCAATGATAATATCGGGAATTTTCCTCGCGTTCATGAGCCCTCGCCTTTTGTAGTGTAGCCATAACTATACCAAAAAAACAGATTTTGTACAATTAGGTACAAGTGCTTCACAAACGAAAAAGCGGAGGAAACCCACCGCCTCCAGCTTCGCTCAGGCTTGGGTCCCCAAATCAAACCTCTCCCACGCCCGAGCCGCAGCATCCGATTTTTCGCCCGACGAAGCAGGATTTCTCACATCTCGTGCGTCGGCTTCACCTGCTCACTCGTCCACGCCTTTAGCTTTTCACTTTCTGGCGCACCCTTAAGCCCGATCACCTTATACACATTCACCGCTTTGGTCTTGCCCTTCACCGTCACCGCATCTGCAAGCTCGGTATCGAACTCATCCTTCACTTGCAGATACGTACTCTCGCTGATCAAAATGGGCCAGGCATAGGTCTTCGTCAGGTCTTGCAGGCGAGCCGCCAGGTTGGCATTGTCCCCGATCACCGTATAGTTGATGCGCTGCTCCGAACCGAGCAAGCCTACAAACACCTCGCCCGAGTTCACACCCACACCCATTTCGATCTGGCTGGGGCGACCCTCTTTTGCCCACTTCTCTCGCAGTTCCGCCAGCGACTTGCGCATATCCAAACAGGCGCGTAAGGCGCGTGCGGCATGGTCTTTATAAGGCACAGGCTCGCCAAAGAAGGCAATGATGGCATCGCCTTCGTATTTATCCACCGTGCCGCCATGTTTGTAGATCACTTGAGACATCGCCTCAAGATAGGGGTTCAAGAGCGAAACCACACCCTCGGGCGTGAGCTTTTCAGAAAGCGTGGTGAACCCGCGAATATCGCTAAAGATGATGGTCAGGTCGGCGCGTTTATTCACCGAGTTCAAGTCCTGGGTCTTCATCATCTGGTCTACCATTTCAGGTGAGATGAAGCGGCTGAACAAATTGCGTACGCGCCGTTTTTCACGCTCTTGCGAAACGGCGTGTTCAAGCGTGGGCAATACCACGCCCAAGAACAACATGATCTCGGGTCCTGCCACCGGCAAAATATAGCGCTGCTGGGCAGAGAATACAAAAGCCATCACCAAATAGCCGACCATCACCACAGACATGACAATGATCGTCACAGATGGGCGCTTCGACAGTGTGATCAGATACGCCAACCCCGCCGCCGCAAGGATGATGAGCAAGCCCAGCCACGGTGGGGCGTAGGTGATGTACCTGCCCTGAATAATGGTATCAATCGCATTCGCCACGATCTCAACCCCTGGCGTGGGGGTTGAGGCAGAAAATGGAGTTGGGTAAATATCTTGCAACGTGATCGAAGTCGCACCGATCAACACAATCTTGTCGCGAAACGCATCCGGGTCTTGTTCGAGCGTGATGCCGTCATGCACATCCGAAGCGGAGTAGGTCGGGTACGTGCCTGCCGGACCCGAATAATAGATCGGCAACTGACCCGACCTCAACGCAACCGTCTGCCCATTGAATTGTAGATTTGTGCCGTTGAATACGGGTTTATCCACACCCAAATACAGGCGCGCGATCTCGAACGCCCAATGCGGGTAAATCTCACCTTGATACGTCCCTAGTGCGATCACATTGCGTACGATGGCATCTTCATCTCTGAAAATATCCGTCACACCTGTACCATCTAACACCTCGCGGTAGGGAGTCAATGGCTGCACCAAAGACTCACCCTGAAAGCCCTGCCCCGAAGTCCGCACGATCTGAATTACCGAAACCGCAGACGGCGACTCAGAAAGCGCCTCAACAAATGCTTGGTCATTCTCAGCAGTATCTGGCTCCGAAAGAAAGATATCCACGCCGACCACTTTGCCGCCGCCCTGGTTGATCTGATCCACAACTTCCGCAAAGTATGAGCGTGGCCAGGGCCACTGCAAGCCTGTCCAACTAAAGGAGGCATCGTCGATCGCCACGATCACGATCTCACCCGAGGGCTCATCAACGCCGCGCAAACGCGTGAAGGTATCCACCATTGAAAATTCGATCCGCTCGAGCGGAGTGGTGATATTGCTGAAAAGTCCCAGTACTTGCACGCCCAGCAACAGCACGGCAGTGCCAAGCACAAGGATGAGACGCAGGTTTACAGGCTTGCTGTCTTTTGGCATGATGGTTTATCCTGTTTCACTTTTTAACTGCTATACATAGCCATAGAGTACACCGAGATAAACTTTTTCTCTGTGAACTCCGTGACATATGAGACGTTTGGAAGATATTTTTGGTTTCGTCAAGCCCTGCAAGATTATTATTCAAAGCAATAATACGGAGTATAGCAACTGCCGAGGTAATCGCAGGGGTCACAATAGGGAGCCTCTTCTGTAGGGTTCGGTCTTTCCGGTTTATCTTCCGGCTTGGGTTTGGGCGTTGGGTCACCCTGCGGCTTTGAGAATGTGGATGCGGTGCTGGTACAAAGCTCGTTACCGCCTTCATCGTAAGCGGTCACGAACCATTCATAGCTTCCGCCTTCGCCGAGAATTTCAATGTAGAGGGCTGTGCTGTTTGTATTCGTCCCAACCCGCACACGGACTCCATTTTCATTAATGAAAGTAACCACATACGCAGTAGCGCCGGGTTGTTCGCTCCATGTAAAGGTGGTGTTGCCGATCTTCCCAAGTCCGCTGCCATTGGCGGGTTCTTGCAAAACCGAACAAGCATTGCTTGCTCCGGCAGGCGGTACCGCCGAATTAACTTCAGTAGGAACTTCCGTCGGTTCATCGGTAGCAACTTCAGTGGGTGCTTCGGTCGGGACTTCGGTCGCTTCTTCGGTGGGTGCTAACGCGGTTAAAGCGGCGATGCCTTGCTCGTAAAATTCTTGAGCTTCGGGGTTTTCATCTAACCATTCCTGAAATTCTTCAGGGGTCATTTGTCCCACAGAGGGCACAGTCCAATTGCCTTGCTCGTCTTGAGCAAAGAGCACTACACTCTGTCCGTTGGTAAAGTTGACAGCACCCGCAGGGTTGCTCGCGGAGCAATCGCCTTCGAGGCAGGTGATGTAGATTGTCTTGGTAACTGGGTCTACTTCCACTTTCATGTATGAACCGCGCACTGATGCCACGCCCGAGGGCGTTTCTACATCGGCTTGTCCGCCGTTGAGGATGATAAAGATCTTGCCAGCCTCAAGCTGAATACGCGTGATCAGCCCGCCTTCGGTTTCGTCGTTAGAGGTCAACGTAAAGATGGAAGAAGGCGCAATGCGGATGATCGTGCCCGAGCTAAGGTCGAGCCGTACGCGCCCGTCATCCCCGGTTTGGACTTGTCCATTTACATCCAGGCTTGAATCCGGGGCGGCAGGGGCAAACTCAGCCTCGGCGTTTTGCTTAAGTTGTACCAGCCCGGTCAACTCGGTTAATTTTGCAGAAAGCGGCGTAGAGTCTTCCTGAGGTTGGCAGCCTGCCACGGCGGCGATCAATGCAAGGCAGGTCAATAAAATAAAGGTTTTTCTTTTCATGCGTACTCCTCACTCGGTGATTAATCTTCAACTTTAAATGTTATTCGATAGGCAATATATGCAACAGGGCTCGTTTGGGGGATGCTAAGCCGCAAGCCGTATACCTGATCAGGGCTTACGTTCAATAAAAGATTCGTATCGCAAGGCATGGCGTGGCTTGCGGTTAGGCTGCCTGCTTGCCATAATTCTACTTGAAGGGTACCGCTTTCACAGAACAGATCAATGACGATTTTTGCCTGGCTGCTCTCCAGCGCGAACCAGTCATCCAAGTCACCTTGCGAGGCAGAGACATCTCCCTGCGCCTGCCCGCTGCGTTGTGCCGTCGGAGAAAATAGAAATGAAGCCAACGGGCTCTCGCTAGTGTCGCCTTCTGGCAAAGCGAGTTGCACACTTGAACTTGCAACAGTAGTGATCGGGTCGGCAGCTTGCTCTGTCGGTGCCGCATCATCCGTTAGCACCGGAATGCTCTCAACGTTTTCGATCTGCAAATATTCTGCCGCCACCCAGCCGCTCCCATCAGGTGCGGGGGCGTAGTTGATTTTCATCCAACCGCCTGAGCTGTCTTTGCCCTGAATGGCAACTACATCATTTTGATTCAAAAGCCCGAGCGACTCAAAATCCTTGCCGGGACCCGTGCGCACGTAGACGCCTCTCAAGACCAGTCCGCTCACACCGGACCCGTTGCCTGTTCCTGCTCCCAAAACTTGGATCTCCGCCGCAGCATCCACTTGCACAAAATCAGCACGCACCCAGCCCGAGCCATCTGGCGCAGCACTGAAAGAGATTCGATACCAACTTCCGCTGATATCTTTACCCAACACTTGCACCTTGCTGAATGCTGGAATCGTGCCATACGATGCACTTGCCGTGGAGGGTTCTGCGCGTACATTGATCTCGGATGTCGTCATACCTTCCACCGGCGTGAGGGTGGGCATGGGAGTGGGCGGTAAAGGCGTCACCGTCGCAGCCGGGGCAGTGACCGGTGGCAAGGTGGCAGTGACAAATTCTGGTAGGGAAATGCGCGTGGGCTCTGTTTCTATCCGGGCACAGCCAGCACAGAGGAGCAACACAGCACAAACGAGCATGGATGTTTTTCGCATAACGAGATAATTGTATCTAAAAATAAAATATCCGCCCACAACAGGCGGATATTTCAGGCACCCCCACGCAGACTCGAACTGCGCTCTTCAGCTCCGGAGGCTGACGCTCTGTCCACTGAGCTATGGGGGCGAGCGGACGGAATTTTACCATGCCAAGTTCAGGGAGAGGCTAAGCCTCTCCCTGAACATCATCTTATGTCTTTGCCTTGGGTGCCAGGCTGGCAATGTTGCCGCGCAGCTTTTCAATAATGGCGGCATTGCCTCTTTCATCTCCAAATTTTGTGATCTGTTCTTTTTTGTGGGCAAGCTCACCCAAGTATTGATAGAAATGATCGGTGGCGCGATAAGCTCCACTGCTTAAAGCAGACATGCGCGCGCCAAACTGAAAGAAGGATATGGCTGTTTTATATTGCGCTTCGTTGATCAGCCCGTTGGTAATTTCTTCACGCAGGTGCTTCTTTAGAAGTCCCTGTTCGTGGCGGATCAGCCAAATGATGAAGCCGAGGAAAAACACCCAGCTTGCCCATTCAAGCAAAATGATAAGGGCGAGGCTGCCCAAACCGCTTACAAAGACCAATGAGGTGTTGTGGAAGGCGTGCGCGAACACAGCCAGCAAATACCCAATGACCGGTGCGGCGAGCTTCACGAGCACGTTGCGATTCATGCGTGCTACGGCAAAGCCCAGACCCGTGAAAGCGGTGTAGAAGGGATGTCCCCAGGCGAAGACGCCCACTCGCAGGAAAAAGTTGGTGAACATGGCACCCCAACCGCCATCTGCATATTGGCCCATGAAATAGAAGACATTTTCAGTCGCGGCAAAGCCCAGCCCGGCAATGCCACCATAGATCACGCCATCGAGGACCGAGTCGAATTCCTTGCGAAAAATGAAGAAGACTACCATCACCGCAAGACCCTTCATGAATTCTTCCACCAATGGAGCCGTGATCGAACCTCCGGCAATATCTTCAAGTACGGCATCATTCAGCACTAAGCTGAAGCCGATTTCGAAAATACTGGCGACGATCAAGGTGCCAATGATAGCGACAAATCCACCCCAGAAAAAAGTGATGAGCAACAGCCAGCGCGGCTCTTTCTCATACCGGTCCAGCCAGTACAGGAACCATGAAAAGAAAAAAGCAGGGATGAACGCCATGGGAATTGCAACCAACAGTGCCATACAGATTTCCTCCGATGATTTGGGAATATAAATATCGCGTCCATTTTACCGTTTATTGTACGTGCTAGGCAAGTAACCTTTCCAAGAACTTCTTGCTTGATCTCCAAATAAAAATCCCGCAGAGAGGCTGCGGGATAAAATTTATTCCTGAAAGATCAGGCGTGTCCGTTCCACGCGTGCTGTTTCTGGCTCAATGCCCAATATGGATAGGACCTCCTCGGGTCTACCCGTTGCACCTTCACGGGCGGCGAGAGTCATCTTGAGCCAGGCGGTGCCATCTGCCTGTGTGATGATACTTAGCATTTCAACCAACGGACGCAGGTCATAGGTTTTGTTGCGCCGTTCACGGATGATGGACTCGGCGTTCATCAATTCTTCGACCCGGCGCTTCAATTCGGACCCTTCAACTGGTTCCGTTAAATGAACATCATACGCCGCTGATAGCACCAGCGTTTGCAAAGCAGGCAGGCGCTCATCCACACTTTCAATGTTCAGTACTTTGATATCTGGCGGAAGATTATCTTTGAGTCGGTTGGAAATATCCTCAACGGCTACATCTTCATTCAGGCGCACGTCCAAAACCTCATTGCGTGAGGAGAATCCCAGCGGCAAAGCAGCGGCGAGACTGATCTTGGGCTGAGGGTGAAATCCCTGTGAATAGGAAATGGGCAGGCTGGCACGGCGCATGGCGCGTTCCCATAGCCGGTGTAGGTCAAGGTGACCGATGTAGCGCAGGGCGTTTTGTTTCGTAAATGTGATTCGAACACGCATATTTATTTTAGCTCGCTGGCGATGCGCTTCAACCAATGATAGATCGCAGTGCTGGTGCGGCGGTACGGACGATAGGTATGTTCCGCGATGCGATGAAAGAGATCATGGTCGAGGCATTGATGGTGGCTGAGTTTTTCAATCGATTCGAGGATGTTGGCATACGTAGCCAATTCCTGTGAGGCGATCTCATCGAATTCAATGTTTTTATAGAGGTCAAGGATGAGCGGGTGAAATTTATCTTTCTCAAGCAGGGATGATTCGTAATCTGGATAGTTATATTCCCGCTGAAAATTTTCCAACGCGGTGAACGAAGCGGAAGGCGCATAGGCTTCCTTATCCAGGATCTCGCTTAGCCGGTCAGCGATGAACTGTTCGTGGGTGAGTACTTCTGCCAGCAGGTCTTTCACCGTTAACCCGCCAATGACGCCGCGCATGGTCAACTGGCGTGCATACCCGATGCGGTTCAAAAGGATTTCAAACCGGTCGCGTTCATTTTGCAGGCGTTCGAGCAGAAGGGTTTTGTCCATGTTATCCATAAAGGAGTCCAGAAGTTCTACTTCTGAAAACTAGCAAGTAGAACGTACGGATTCCGACTTTTTCAGTCACCGACTACCGGTAATTCGATGTCCATCTTTTGCGCAGGGCTTTTCACTTCGGGACACTTCCAGCCTTCGCCGGGGTTTTCGCGGCGCAGGTTGGCAAAGGTCGGCAAGATGCCACAGGCAAAGCAGTTCAAGCGGCAATCCACGCGGATCTGTCCTTCGAGCGACATACGAAAATCTTGGAAGAGGAAATTCTTGCGGACGGCGACAGTGATGTGTTCCCAAGGAAAAACTTCATCGGTGCGGCGCTGGCGATAGGTGTAGAAAGAGGGGTCGATGCCGAGTTCATTGAAGGCTTCCATCCAGGTATCGAATTTGCGTCCTTCATCCCAGGCGTCGAACTTTGCGCCTTTCTTCCATGCACTGTAGATGACCTCAGACATACGGCGGTCACCACGGGATAGCCACGCTTCCACGAGGGTGTCGTCGGGCTTGGTCCAGCTTAGTTTGATGTTCTTATCTTTCATCAATTGGCGCTTAAGCAATGCCTGCTTTTCAAGGATGTTGTCGCGGGTATCGCAAGAAACCCATTGGAAAGGCGTCTGCGGTTTGGGTACGAAGGTGCTGACACCTGCGTTTAGTTTTACTTTCCAGCCCGCCACTTTGCGTCCTTCAGCAATGACGCGTTTGCACAAGTCTGCGATCGCTTGCACATCTTCAAGAGTCTCGCTGGGATGTCCGATCATGAAATACAGTTTGATGGTCGTCCAGCCGCGGCTGTAAATTTCGTTGGTGGTCTTGATGATCTCTTCATCAGGGATGAATTTGTTGATGATGCGACGCATGCGTTCGCTGGCGGCTTCGGGGGCAAGTGTGAACCCGCCGGAGCGATGTTGCTTGAGTTTATCCATCAAATCGACCGATACAGACTCAATGCGCAGAGACGGCAATGAAACAGTCAACTTGCGTCCTTCAAAACGTTTGCTGATGGCATCCACCAGGTCATTAACGTACGTGTAATCAGAAGAGGAAAGCGACATGAGCGCCAGTTCTTCGAAACCCGTGGAGCGGATCGCCGCATCGGCGGCATCTACTACCTCTTCCACGCTTCGTTCGCGGACTGGGCGGGTGATCATCCCTGCCTGGCAGAAGCGACAGCCGCGAGTGCATCCACGCATGATCTCGACCGAGACGCGGTTGTGAACCACATCGATATTTGGCACGATGAACTTGGTGGGTGGCGGCGGCAATTTGGCGACGATGCGTTTGTTGATCAGTTTTGGAGCTTCGGCGATGATTGGCTCGGTTACAGCGACGGTGCCATCGTCCATGTAGGTGGTTTCATAAAAACGAGGCACGTACACGCCGGAGATATGTACAAGTGCACGCAGACGTTCTTCACGGGGCTTGCCTTGCGTCTTCTGCAGCGAGTTGATAATGTCGTGGATGACCTCTTCACCTTCGCCGATTGCGAATGCGTCGATAAAGGCGTGCATCGGCTCGGGGTTGGTGGCGGAATGTCCACCAGCGATGACGATTGGATGCGAGTCATTACGCTCTGCGGTGCGGATGGGGATGCCTGCGAGGTCGAGGATGTTGAGGGCGTTGGTGTAGAGCGTCTCGTAGGGGAGGGTAAAGCCGATAAGGTCGAAACAGGCTAGAGGTCGTTTGGATTCGAGCGCGTAAAGCGGAATCTGATGTTCACGCATCAGCGCTTCCATATCAAACCATGGTGAATAGGCGCGCTCGGCAAGCGCATCCTCGCGTTGGTTGACCTGATCGTAAAGGATCTTCAAACCGACGTTGGAAACACCGATGTCGTAAATATCGGGGAAGACGAAAGCCACGCGGGTTTTCGCCGCTTCCCAGTTTTTGACGGTGGCATTCAGCTCACCGCCAACGTAGCGTCCGGGTCTTTCAACCTTTAAAAGGATTCGCTCAAGTTTGGCTTCGATTTGCTCAGGAGTAAACATGCCGCCGATTATACCTGATACAGAATATCCATTTTATGAATGTTGGCGTTGAGGATGGGTCGAAATTTGCGGCTTTCTTGCAGAATTGATAAGAAAACCGAATGCAAAATAGCCCCAAAGGGTCAACGTGGGTTTTGGGAATGCCTATACAATGAAAGAAATACACACAGGAGTGAGATATGAAAAAAGCACTAACAATAACCCTAGCTTTCCTACTGGCAGCTTGTGGTGTCGTTCAGCCCGCCCAGCAGGAACAGCCAACGCCGATCGTGCAAACTGTGGTGGTCGTTGCGACCACAGAAGCCGCTCCGCCTACTGCCATTTCGTTGCCGACTCAGGCTCCGACCTTTACGCCGCTTCCTACTGAAACGCCAACCACGGCTCCGACCAATACCCCCGAACCGACTGCAACTACAGCACAGCAACAAGCTGTTGCGGCATCTACCGATGCTTCAGGCTTGGTCCCGGTCAATGTGGATAATGCACTTGGAAAAGGTGTATTCACCAACATTACCTTCTCCAGCGATAAGCTGACTTTGCAGTGTTTCCCGCGTGAGATTGAGATCAAAATGACAGCCGCCCTGCCTGAGATCACCCGCGTGGAAATGTACTATCGCATCGTGGATGCACCCAGCGGTTTGTATCCTTCGGAATGGATGCTGGTGGGCAATCTTGGAACTGATAACAAAGGCACTTTCTATACCACCTTCGCTGCTGAATCGATCAACCCGAACTTCCGCGGTTTGGATAATGCCTGGGTCGATTTCCAATTCGTTGGGATCAATAAAGGCGGCGCTGCGGTAGACCGTACCCAGAAGATCGAACGTCTGGTGAATTACTACAAAGCCTGCCCCTAAAATGATGGGAATTTGACGTACGAAAGATTTTGTTCGCCTGCTGTTCGATAGGTTTCAACAAGGTCTTTCGTCTGTCTTCCAAAGAAAAGACCGGCTGAGTTTCTCAGCCGGTCTTTTTGATTGTATTGTCTTTTATTGAGAAACCACTACGACAGGCGCGGGTTTGCTCATGCGGTCACGTCCCCAGAGCCAGAGTGCGCCCAGCCCAAAGAGCATAATCAGGAACCCGAAGAGCCAGCCAAGACCCGGCAGGCTTACTAGAAGCCCGACCAGCACCGCACCCAACAACAGGGGCCAGAAACGATGTTCCGCCAGTGCAGGATTGAAGCGCCCCAGCAGCCATTTGCCGCTGATCCATGCCGCCAGCGCTTGGGCTCCAAACCCGGTGAATAGAACGAAGGCAACGATCAGCGCGAAGATGGCAAGGATGCCAACCCAGATAATCGTAGCTGTTACACCGCCAAGGGAGATGATGCCGAACAGAATGCCTCCCACGATCATCGCCACCACGATTAACAGTAAGGTAAAGAAGAATGCTGCGTAGGCAACTACTCCCCACCCAAAGCTGGGGACTGGTTGAGTCTGAAGTTTTTCAGACAAACCTTTGATGAAAGCCGGAGCAAGCCAGGCAAGCAAGAACCCAAAGAGAAGCAGTGTTGCAATCGTGCGAAACAGGTCAAAGATCCAAGAAGCGGCGAGTTCACCTGTAGTAGGTGGAGCGATCTCAACGTCTGCATTCACAACCGGTTCATTGCGAGTCACTTTTCCTTCCACGGTTCCGGCAGGGATATTGATATCCTGCGATTGAGTGTAAGTAAAGGAACCTTTGATCTTCGCGCCTTCGGCGATCACCAAACCCGGGGCAACATTCGGCACCGCGATGCGTGTGTCGGTAATATATGTAGAAGGTGAAGGTCCCGCTTCTTCCACGTCGCCCACTTCGATGGTGGCGTCACCGGCTACTTCGCCGTTGAGTTCCAATCCGCCAGCACCAACCAGCAGGTTTCGTCCGATCGAGCCTTCCAACAACGCTTGCGCACCGGCATAGATCATATCGTTCGAAATCGAGCTGCCCGGCTTGGCTTCCATGCTTGCGCCCGCGGCGATCACGTCCCCGCCGATCACTGCATTTTCGCCAAGTTGAAGCGCTGCACCCGCAATGCGCACATCGTCGAGTACGGTGCCTTCGATCACGATGGTATTGGCAGCCGCAATGAGGTCACCCTCCACGGTCCCGTTAATGACGATCAATTCACCCACAACGACCAGGTCACCTTTCACGGTGCCATCCAGGGTGAAATCGCCTGCGCTTACATAGAGATCATCTTCGATCACTTCACCGGCTTCGATCACGATCACATCCCCGCCCCGCCCGTCAAATGCCAACGCCGGGGTGATGGTCGTCAGTGTGAGCATGGCGGCAAGGGTAAAAATTGCCAAAAATCTTTGAAACGTTTTCATGGATACTCCTTTTAAATAATAACCTGTGGGGATATACGCCCGGATTCTAGAAAGGTTGTGCGGACTTCGCCCCGCCTCTTTCTTGATTTTGGGCTGATTCTATCCATTTGCCTTATGCCACCCTAGAATTACATCACTTTCAGCCTGGCAGCCTGCCCAAAATACCAATTCATCAATTCGACGAACCAGTAGCAATATCGCTCTTTATCCTGGACGATACCTGTCCGAATATCGTCCAAACTCATGAATTTGACTTCTGCAATTTCACCGGGATCAAATTGTACGGACTTCCCATTCAGGCTACCTGCATAGATTTCACTGATCTCATTGTCATTGACCCCATATTCCATTTGGATCTTCCCGCGTCTGGAAATCTCGATTCCTTCCACGCCCATCTCTTCCTTTAAACCGCGCATCGCCGCTTCGAGATAACTTTCCCCGGCTTTGACATGCTCCGACACCGAGCAATCCCACAGCGACGGCGAGTTCGCCCGGTCTGCGCTGCGTTTTTGAATGAGCATTTCACCCTGCTCATTAAATAGAAAGACATGCACGCCACGGTGCCAAAGTCCCTGCTGATGCACAACCGAACGCATTGCCTGCCCGGTGACTTCATCACTGTCATTTACTATGTCTAATAATTCGTCTGCCATACCTTCTCCTATACGAGAAAATTTATTTGATTAATTGAAAGAGGAAAGAAGGCAAAACTCTTTCTTCTTTCCTCTTTCAATTACAGAAAACTTATTTCAAAAATCCCCTAATCGCCCGCGCCGCCCATTTACCTTCCATGGCGCAGTGGTCTGCCGTCTCTACGCCACGCAGCAGATTGCCTGCCACATAAATCCCATCAACAGACGACTTGAAATCTTTATCGATGACCGGACCTTTAGTCATTGAGTTGATTTCCAAACCGCCCATGCGTGCCAACTCGTGTTCAGGGATCCAATTGCCGGTAAAAATGACCGTGTCACATTCTACGAGTTGTTTGCTGCCATCGTTATGGGTGAGTTCGATACTTGCAACCCGCTTTTGACCAAAGATATTTGATACGTGAGTATTTGTGAGGATTGGTGTTCTTGAAACAATATCTGCCAGCGCCCACTTCATCACGACGTATGGAAATTCGATCTGGTGACTCGCTTCTTCTGTCACCATCATTGCGCATTCTATTTTGGCACCCATCAGCGACATCAACGCTGAAAGACTCACCAACTCCGCGCCGACGATGACTGCACGCTTACCAACGGGTAGATGCTCTTGATATAGAAAACGCTGCAAAGACCCGGTCGTATAAATTCCTTGTGGGCGTTTGCCAGGAATCAAGCGCGCCGCGCGTGGGCGTTCCCTTACACCCGTGGCAAGCAAAATTGCACCCGCTTCAATTTCGCCAAGCCCTTGCGGTGAAGTATATGCCAATTTCTTTTTATCTGTCCAACCTGTGATCGTCGTGGATGTGCGCACTTCCACATCCATCTTCTCGGCAAGATCACGGTAATACTTTGCGTATTTCGGTCCTGACCACATGCGCAATAGATCCTCACGCCCAAAGCCGGTATGGTGACACATGCGCGGCATGCCGCCTGCTTCGGGTTCGCGATCTACCACCAGAATATTTTTGATGCCTTGCTTTTTTAATTCAATCGCCGCCGAAAGCCCTGCCGGTCCACCGCCGATTATCAATACATCTTTCACCACGGAGGACACAGAGCGCACCGAGTCTTTTTCAAAAGAAACCTCTGTGGTCTTCGTGTGCTCCGTGGTGAGCATCTTTGTTAGCGCCGCGTGGCAGTTGAATCCCTGACAACGTCCTTGAGAAGCACGGGTTCTTCTTCTCAATGCATCCACGCTGTTCGCTGGGATAGGTGCATTCATCGCATCAATCAGCTCACCATGTGAGACGCGTTCGCAATGACAGACCATCTCGGCATACGCTGGGTTTGCGGCGATCATCTCCGCATCTTGGTGCGGACGTGTGAACGCCTGTCCAATCGTCGGTAATTTTACGGTCTTGAATTCCGGTTTCAATTTCAAATCTAAGCCTGCATCTTGCAGTAGCTCAACCCCATATTCGGCAATGCCCATTGCACCAGAAATGCCCGTGGAGCGGATGCCGCCCAAACACAAATAGCGAAGCGCCGCATCCATTTCAATTTGATAGTCGCTATGTTCCGTCGCCGCCCGTAGACCGGAATACGTGGCAGTCACTTCTTCATCCAATAACTGCGGCAAGATCTGTTTGCCTTTTTCAAGAAGGAATTTCAAGCCGTCTTCTGTTGTTTCGGTGGCAGTTTTATCGGACAGGTCTTCAGCTGTGGGACCCAGCAAAATATTCCCATACACCGTTGGGCTGATGAGCACGCCCTTCGTAATGGATGTTGGCACGGGCAGCAAGACATGCTTGACCAATGGACGCGCCATCTTATCGTAGACGATCAATTGCCCGCGCCTCGGCGTGACCTTGAAACTGGTCTTTCCAAACATGGCGTTGATCTCGTCTGAGAATAAGCCTGCAGCGTTGATGATGTAGCGGGATTGGACGGTGGACGATTGACCATTGACGATAGACCATGTTGTCTGTTGTCCATCGTCCGTCGTCGATGGACGAATTTCTTTCACCTGGAAATTCAAAAATAACTCCACCCCATTCTCCACCGCCTGATACGCCATTGCGAGTGGAACGGAGAAGGTGCAGAGAATCCCTTCGCCAGGGACGTACAAGCCACCGAGAGCGCCTTTGTTGATATGTGGCTCGCGCTCGTGAATCTTTTCTGCCGAGATCATGCGCACATCCATCTCGCCGTTGTCGTGGGCTTGTTTTAATAACTTGGGGAGGGTATCGAATTGTTCTTGATTCCATGCAATCAGTAGACCGCCCAATACTTCATGGGCGATATTCGCTTCGGGCAGGTATTCTGCCATGAGTGCATAACTGCGCCTGAGCAATTTCGCTTCGAGTGAGCCGGGTTTGGCGTCGTAGCCGGTATGCCAGATGGCAGTGCTAGCTTTGGATGTGCCCATGCCTACATCGGAGTTGGCTTCAAGGAGTGCGATCTTTAGGTCGTAGCGTGATAGTTCGCGGGCAATGGCGCAGCCCACTGCTCCTGCGCCGATGATGGTGATGTCGTAGGTTGTTGTCATAAATGCCTTTTTGACGATGGACGATAGACCGTTGACGATAGAGGATCGTCTGTCGTCCATCGTCCATTGTCTATGGTCTATCGTCGTGGAACTTCTTCACTGCATCCAACGCCTTGTTCCAGCGTTCTAACTTCTTTTTTCTTTCCTCTGCCTTCATACTCGGTGTATACACTTTTTCAGCCTTCCAGCCATTGGAGAGTTGCTCAAAACTTGTTCCCAATGCTGAAACGCCTGCGAGGTTGGCAATGCCGATAGCGGTGGCTTCTACCGAAGCGGACACGCGCACTTCGAGGTTGAGTAGGTCCGAGATCATTTGCATCAGGTAGGGGTTGCCCGCCGGTCCGCCGTCTACTTTAAGATAAGGCGGGGGAGTGCCACTGTCTTGTGACATGGCAGTGACTACTTCGTATACGCGGCAGGCAATGCCGTCCAATGTGGCGCGGACAATGTCATCAGAGGTCGTGCTGCGGTTCAAGCCGAACATGGCGCCTTGTACATCGGTGCGCCAGTGTGGGGCGGCGAGCCCCTGCAGGGCGGGGACGACGACTACGCCCATGTCTTTTGAATTATTCGCCGCGTTATGACTGGAAGCAGAGTCAGGAATGAATTTGAGATTGTCTCTTAGCCATTGCACAGCCGAGCCTGTTACAAAGATGCCGCCATCGAAAGCGTAGGCGGTCTGCCCATTGAAATTCCAGCCGACGGTGGTGAGCAAGCCGTTGTTGGAAAGCTTTGGTTTATCACCGATGTTCATCAACAGGAAACTGCCGGTGCCGAAGGAGCATTTCATTTCACCGGCTTTGAAACAAGCCTGACCAAATAAGGCGGCTTGTTGGTCTACGAGCAGGGCATGCAATGGCAGTGGTTTCCCGTTGCCAAAATCCACGTTGCCGATGTGACCGGCAGATGGTTTGACTTCGGGCAGCATGCTTTTAGGTACGTCAAATAATTGCAGTAACTTTTCATCCCACTGAAATTTGTTCATGTCAAAAAGCAGAGTACGTGAAGCGGTAGAGGGGTCGGTGACGTGTAACTTGCCACCGCTTAGTTTCCAGATCACCCAGGTTTCGGTGGTGCCGAATTTGAGTTTGCCTGCGTGTGCTTTGGCGCGGAGTTCGGGATTATTTTCGAAGACCCACTTGAGTTTTGGGGCGGAGAAATAACTGTCGAGCAGCAACCCGGTTGTTTGGCGCAACCAAGCTAAATCTACGTTTGAGGCGAGCGCATCACAGATGGATTGTCCACGTGTATCTTGCCAGACGATGGCGGGCGTTACGGCTTCGCCCGTTTCTGCATCCCACACCACAAAGGTTTCGCCTTGATTGTCAAACCCGACAGCAGAGATTTCATACTTGGATAGAAGCGGAGCGCAGGCTTCTTTGACGGTGCGGAGGATGTCCTCCGGCTCTTGCTCGACCCAGCCTGCCTGCGGAAAGCGAGCCGGGAGCTGCGCCGAATTCTTTTCGAGCATCTCGCCGAGTTCGTTGACGATGACTGCTGTGGTTTGGGTGGTGCCTTGATCGATGCCGAGAAGATATTTCATGATGGGCTCCGTGAGATGGAATAGGACATATTTTACCCCTTGACTTGTATTTTCAAAAATGCAGACCCTTCTAACAATCCTGTAAATGATGCGGCAATACTTTTCATGTAAAATTTTGTTGCGATCCAAACGTCGTGCCCGCAGTAGAGGGAAAAGATAAACATGGGTCAACTCACTACTCTCGTCCATTTCGATACACATCTTGCAGAAGTTGTCTGTAAAACAGCGACCTCAGAGAAAAAGAATCGTATGAGTCTTTTCTTGGGGGTTGTGCTGGGCTGTGTGACTATTTTTTATACACGGATGCAAGAATTCAATACCAGTTCTGGTGCAGGTCTGATCAGCCTGCGCGATATTTGCTTTAAAGCAATCTGTATTGATATGGGGGAAGGTTCTCACATAGCGGGCTGGGAACAGAAAGGAGCGCGTAGCCTTAAGTATAGGATGACTATAGGTACAGTATAGCTACAGTATAGGATGACTATAGGATGAGTATAGGATGACCTTAGGGTTACTGGAAGTACACAAAAATCAACTAAAACAATAAAAAAGGAGCAATATCATGATAGTGGATAACAATATCTTTGTCCGTGGAATGTCTGGTCAGGTGGGCGACCAGTTCATCGTTCGTAAGGGAAAAGGTGGTCAGACCATCATTGCCAACAAACCCAAATTTAGCCAAGACCGGGTCTTTCAACCGGAACAACTGGCGCACCAGGAGGCTTTTCGAGAGGCGATTGCGTATGCTAAATCTGCCAAGACGAACCCGATCTATATTGCGAAGGCGGAAGGCACGACCAAGAGCGCCTTTAATGTAGCGGTGGCTGATTGGTTCAAGGCTCCGACTGTGCATGAAATTGATATAAGCGGCTGGAGCGGCGAAATTGGGCAGACGATTCAGGTGAAGGCGCAAGATGATACCTATGTCGCCAAGGTGCATGTGGTGGTGCGCGATGAAAACGGCATCCTTGAAGAAGGTGAGGCTGTGCCGGGTGATGGTTTGTGGTGGAATTACACGACCACTACCCAGGTAGCCAATAGCGGACAGACGCAAATTTCGGCAACTGCTCAAGATCTGGCGCGCAACACTGCCGAATTGACCTATGATTAGTAGCAAGCCTTAAGGGTTTCGGCTTACCTGCTAGATTCACTACAATAAAACAACCCTCTCTGAACTGTTTTGCAGTTTGGGGAGGGTTGTTCGTTTTTATTGTGTGAGCGGCGGCTTGAGCAGGGATGAATCATTATTCGTTTATCGCCGGGCTAAAGCCCTTGCTCAGAACATGGAAGCCCCTGTGGGGCTCGGGCAGGGATTTGTTTTCTACAAGTCATCTCAAGGGTGGTGCCAGGGAAAACGCCCCTCAACATGACATAT
The DNA here is from genome assembly GCA_017303655.1 of Anaerolineae bacterium. Classification (GTDB taxonomy): domain Bacteria; phylum Chloroflexota; class Anaerolineae; order Anaerolineales; family Villigracilaceae; genus Villigracilis. Next base: position 975 of record JAFLCE010000029.1, on the reverse strand, counting down.
TTTATTGATGACCCATGATGTGATGCGGAACATATGGTTCTTCGAGATATGTAATTTCATCTTGGGTCAACTTAACTGACAATGCGTTGACTGATTCTTCCAGATGCGAAATTTTCGTCGCCCCGATAATTGGTGCTGTCACTGGCTCTTTTTGTAATAACCAAGCAATGGCAATATGAGCGCGTGGAACTTTGTGTTTCTCGGCGAGTTCTGCAACCCGCGCTACAACCCGTTGGTCTGTTTCAGAGGTCGTATCGTATTTACCTTTTGCAATCTGGTCTGTCTCAGAACGGAGAGTGGTTTCTGAAGACCAATCACGAGTCAATCTTCCTGATGCAAGCGGGCTGTATGGAATTACTCCAATTTTTTCTTCACGACAAAGTGGCAACATCTCACGCTCTTCTTCACGATAAATGAGATTTAGATGATTTTGCATTGAAATGAAACGAGTCCAACCGTGCTTTTCGGAAACGTATAGTGCTTTTTGAAACTGCCACGCCCACATGGCAGATGCGCCAATGTAACGAACTTTGCCTGCGCGAACTATATCGTTTAATGCTTCCATCGTTTCTTCGATTGGTGTTTCATAATCCCAGCGATGGATTTGGTACAAATCCACATAGTCTGTTCCAAGCCGTTTCAGGCTGGCGTCAATCTCGTTTAGGATGGCTTTACGAGAAAGCCCACCGCCATTTGGCTCTTCACGCATTTTGCCATGCAATTTAGTGGCAATGACTACTTCATCACGTCTGGCGAAATCTTTCAATGCGCGTCCGAGAATCTCTTCACTTGCTCCTATCGAATAGACATTGGCGGTATCGAAGAAATTGATTCCCAATTCAAGAGCTTTTTTGATAATTGGACGACTATTTTCTTCGTTCAGAACCCATTTATGAATCCAGCGTGTTGAATCACCGAACCCCATACAGCCAAGACAGATGCGTGATACTTTCATTCCTGTTGAACCTAATCGAA
>JAFLCE010000028.1 GCA_017303655.1 Anaerolineae bacterium | reverse complement strand
CGAACCTGCCCATTTTCCACGGTTCACCACGCGGAGAAATGATCTCGGGCGTTCCGTCAACCCGTTCGAGCAACGCCACACTGTCGAGATTGACTTGGATGTAGCCAGGTCCACCAATGCGGATGAGCGAAGATTCCTCATCTTTTTCTGAGATCTTGCCTTGGTTGATGGTGATCTTTTCTGAACCATCACTGAAGGCGATTTCTTCGATAAAGTCGGAGGCGATGGTTTCATCCTCGATCTCGAACACATCTGCTAGGTAGGCGGCGGCTCTTGCTTTCGCCACTATATAGACGACGATGATCAAAGGTATATATTTTATGGCGCTCAACCCCAGAATGGAAATACGACCGAGGTTGTCTTTGGCAAGGAAAATAAAAAGCAACAAGGTAATGCCGCTGAGGGCAGCCCATACGAATAGATTGGCACGCCCGCGCCAGGTGTTGCGGAACTCGACGCTGTCATCATCCAGTTCGAAGAGTTCTTTGAGGAAGGTGTCACGCTGGAAATTAGAACGCTTCATTGGCGATCCTCGTCGCGGCGCATGGAGGAATCCAATTTATGGACGAGCAACCACTTCCAGACTTCGTCCAGTTTTTTGATCTCGGCTTCCATCTGGTTGTTGGCACGGCTTTCAATGAGGATGGCTTCCCGAACGGGTTCGATCAAAGCTTGCAGGGTGGAAAAAATATCGGCTTCCGCTGCAATCGGGTTATCAAATTTTTGTGAGGCGAGCCGCGCAAACTGTTTGACCGCATCATTGTGAGCGCCGGTCTCGATCAATTTCTCGCGTTCGTTCAATAAATCTTCTTCGCGTTTCGCGATCTTGGACCACTCCGCGCTCCAGTTCTGGATGGTTTGTTCTTCAATGGTAGGGTCGAAGATCACGTTATGAATGCGGACGTCCATGATCTCTAGCCCACGTTCTTCCAGTTGACGATGCTCAAGGCTGGGCAGCGCCTCGCCGGTGGGCAGGCCGATATCATCCATCGCAACCACGAGCGGACGTTTGACACGTTTGTTTATCATGTCTTCAATAGTTTGCAGCCCGCTGAAACCTTCGGCTTTAAATAATTCTTCCAACTTAAACTTGCGGACATATTCGCGCCAAAGATTGACGACCAAATGAGCAGGCAGTTTGTTCCATTCCATGCGAGTGCGTTTATTATCGGCAGTGCCCAGCTCCATCACTTCACGTGAGATCGCGTTAAACACGGCAGTGGCGTTATACCCATATTGCGAGGTGACTCCGCTTTCAGAGGTGGAGCTATATCTATTTTTCGGTATGCCGTTTTCAAACTCGGTAAAAGTCTCGGGGCGCTTGATACGGAACTTGATGCTGATGGTAGGGGAGATCTCAAAGCCATCGCGCGTTTGCCCTGCCGTTTGTTGGCGGCGGGCTTGAGCTTGTTGGTCGTTATATTTCTTGGGGTCTGAGTTCGGTGCCGGTTTGAGGAAAGGCTGATCACTCGTTAGCGGACCAATAAACTGCCATTGGGCGCGCAAGTCGATACCGATCTCGCCGGTGATGTATTCCCGTCCCTTTGTAAAGCGGATGCCTGGCCCGGCGGCGCCGATGATCTGCGTATCTGTTTGCATGACTACCGCGCTGGCAGTATCCAGCACGATCACACCAGGACCGCGCTTTTCTGTTTCCCCTTCATGTTTGATCACCCGCCCGTTCTTAACGAAGAGAGTCGGTCCACGGTTGCCGGTGAACCCGCTGACCCGCGAATGGATTTCCTGCCGGTCCTTGGCAGTTTGCACGGGGAGAACGAATTGAGAATAGAAATAGATCAGCCGGTCGAGGAGCAGGTTGGCGACCACAAAGTCAAAAATAAGCACAATGACGGCTATTCCAATATACAGGTAAGAAAATTCGACTCCAACCACCCAAAGGATAGCATGCCAGACAGCCGATACCGATAAAATAACGCCGGAAGGTGTTTGCAGGAACGAGCCGATTCCGCTAAAAGCTTGTCTCATTATCGCTTGATTCTAAATCAAAAAATGAAGAATCGGGCAGTTAAAATCGTTTCAATCTGTCCCAGTTTGGCTGCAAAGAGCTTGCAAGGGGTCTGCAAATAGCCTGCAAAGGATTGTCGCAAAATAGAGCGGTAGAATACGAATATCTTACCGTAACGAAATTATCGAATTTTTGTTCTATAATAAAATAAATCTGTATTTTGGAACGCCAAGGAGTAGAAAGAAAATGAATAATAATGTCACTGATATAAAGCCCTGGTTTCGTGATGATATAGCCAGAACTTTGATGAGCATCTATTTTGCATCCGCTGCAAATGGTTCGCAACGTACGGACAATGAGTATCGAGTTGGTTTTGCGGCTGCGCTTTCCAGCGTGGCATTGGCAGTAGGTGTAAACCCAGAAAGCTTCCTCGCCCCGGAAGATATCCAAAGACTTAGAAGCACATCCAGATAATTTTATAGAACAATTAGATAGTTTTTATTATTGAACAGGCCCACCGGGTGGTAATTGCTCGGGTGGGTTGTTTTCGTTTCTGGGGGCATTGCCATTCCCGGGCGTGTTGCCGCTTCCTATTGCGTGTAGGGCTTCCTGTAGTATGTTGAACAATTCCATTGGGATAATGTACTTGGTGGAAGCACCCTCACCGATTTTCTCGAGAGTGTCAAGATATTTTAAATTAAGGGCGATGGGATTCCTTGCCATGCCTTCACCGATAGTCAGAAAATCTCGCAGAGATCGGACTTTCGCGTTTGATCTTTCAATCTCGGTATCTCTTTCTAGTGTGGCATTGAATCTGTTCTCGATCTGCCTTAAGACTCCATTAGGCGGTTCGAGCTCGCGGATTTCGGTGGTATTGACCTGCACACCCCAATCTTCCGCCTTGTGTTGAATGCGGGTTTGAATGAGCGTATTTAATGCCCGGCGTCTTTCTAAAGCTTCATCCAAAATGAACTCAGCGATAGTGGCGCGTAGGACGGCAGCCGAAAGTAGAGACATTGAGTCGTCCACTTTGGAGACTTTGGTCAGGCTGAGTATCGGGTCTGTGATTTCCCAGGCGATGTAGAACCCGGTGTTGACGAGCATGTTGTCGCGTGTGAGGCAGGGCTCTTTGGTGATCACTTGCGAGCGTTCACGTAACTCCACTCGCTTGGGGTTATGAAAAATGGGCAGCAGTAAAATGCGCCCCGGTCCTTTTTTGGCGATAGCCTTCCCGCCGAAGAAAACCACGATGCGTTCATATTCCAAAATGTGGTGATACGAACGCCAGATATAAAGCCCCAAAAGAAGGGTATATACTACCCAAATCAGTACCTGAGAGATGATCTTATCGGTAGAGATGAAATTGTATCCTTCTGTTACATTTCCAGAAAAGACCACTGCTGCCAGGGTCAGCGCAAATGGCACCCCAAGCCAGATGAACATATCTGCCCAACTGGAAAAGAAAAAGGGCGGTTTGAAGCCGCGTTTGAAATCCTTGGCTTTCGGTTCCTCTTCTGCTTCACCGGCAAGGATGCCTCGTTTGTTGAGGTATTCCACCCCGGCATAATCGATCATAAATTTGGCGTGCGCATTTTTTGCATAATGCCGGGATTGTAGAATTTGCAGTGACTCCCAGACACTTTCATTCGAACGATTCATAATACGTACAAGGTCATGAAACGTGAATTGCTGACCACCAGATAGTAGTAAAAGAATCCAAAAGGAGATCGGGTCGAGCTCGTCGTTGTAGTTGTTTGTTACCATGCTTCCCTCATTGTTGTGAACGACTCAGCAGTGCTGTTGATTTTTTAGGCATTACCATTTATAAATGCCGCCCAGTATCAAACTGTTACCTAGTATATAGGAATTGTATAGGTGAATCAAGTGTCAATCGTCCCCAAAAATAATCTATGGCAATTAGAATTTCACTGCCATACCCATGCTTCAAAAGACTCTTTAACCCGCCCAGAAGATCTGATTCGTGTAGCCCGTCAAAAGGGATTGGATCGACTCGTCATCACTGACCATAATTCGATTGTGGGAGCAAAAGCGGCTCAAGCTCTGGACCCGGAACTGGTCATCGTTGGGGAGGAGATTATGACCACCCGAGGGGAAATCCTGGCGGCATTCGTGCAGGAGGAGATTCCCGCCGGGTTGACTCCGCAAGAGACGATCAGACGATTGAAGGAGCAAGGGGCGTTCATCAGCGTCTCGCATCCGTATGATACTCATCGCAAAGGCGGCTGGAAGGAAGCTGACTTGTTGGAGATTATCCCTGATGTAGATGCCATTGAAGTTTTCAACTCACGCTGCATGGATCCGCGCTTTAATCACAAGGCGAAGGCATTTGCCGAAAAACATAATTTGCCCGGTACGGTCGGGTCGGATGCGCATGGAGCGTTTGAGGTGGCGACATCTGTTTTGTTGCTGGACCCGTTCACAGGTCCGGATGAGATGCGAATGGTCATCAGGCAGGCGCAGGTCAAAACGAAATTATCGCCCTGGTGGGTACATCTCATTTCGCGCTATGCATCCATAAAAAAGAAAATGAAGTAAGCAGATTATTCGTTTGTACCCCCCAATACGGATGTAAAGCCATGTAAGAAGAAACTGCCGCCTACAATGAGGACGGTATGTTTGGCGTCTCCACTGATGATAGACCAATGAATGCCATATGCAAACACGGATACGCCAAGGATGACGAGCAGTAAGCCATACAATATCATCTTGCGTTGGCTGACCGGTTGGGCACTGTCTTTGAAGGTGAGGATGCCAAAGGCGACTGCCAGAATTCCGGCTCCGGTCTTCCATGCAACCCAGGCGAAGCTCTCATTGGCGGAGATGCAGGAGAGGATGAGCAGGACGCCCATTAAGAAATTAATTAATGCCAAAAAGATCGAGATGACTTTCATACCTGTTTCTCCTTATGTTGACATCAGGATAGCAGGGTCTGACTGGCAAAGTCTATTGAGAGACTGTCAATTGCTATAAAAAATCCCCGCTTGCGAGGCGGGGATAGGGTGTATTTTTCGAGATTGGGATTAGACACGTGGCTTGGCGACGTTGACCTTGAGCGCGTTGCCAGACATGTCGTATCCGTTGAACATGCTGATCGCCTTATCGGCTTCGGCTTGATCTGACATGGAGACAAATGCAAAGCCCTTCGAGAGACCGGTCCCCTTGTCCATGACGACTTCGGTGCCGGAAACGCTTCCCGCTTGCGTGAACAGGGTGGTGATTTCTTCCTGTGTGGTGGACTTGTTGAGGTTGCCTACATAAATTCGAATATCCATTTTGTTCCTTGCTTTCTACCCAGATGGGTAATTACCCGGCATTGCCGGAAATAAAATGACCGCCACCCTATAAAAGGGTCGGCGGTCAAGGTGAGACAGAGAGATCCAGTTACTTATTGCTCATTCAGCATAACACACATTACATTCGTAAACGGGGTGTGGGTAAACGCTCATTATTGGGCTGAGACAGTGTAGCAAAAACTATGGTGACGGCGTGACCGTTATCAGCGGGGCAAGAGGCGCGGCAGGAGTGTCGGTTGGGTTGGGGGTCAGGGTCATGAATCCGTGTTGATAGTTTAATTGGTTGATATCCCATGTGCTTTGAACATACGAAAAGATGAATTCGATCTCCCAATCCATAAGCTTGGTTTTGAAAGCGGGCATGTGGATGGGCTTATCGAGATTGCGTCCTTCTTTGATGATGGTCAGCAGCTCACTTTGAGAATATGTCCACGCGCTCCCACTTCCATTGAGCGGGGGAGCCAGATGTGAGCCGTCTGCCAGTTCGACCTGCCACTGCGGGTTGCCCGCCATATCCATGCCATGACATTGAGCGCAATGATGTTCATATAACCATTGCCCATTGCGGACGTGTGCCGGTATGAGTGTGACGGCGCAAACAACCGGCGTGTAGGTGGGACCCGCAAGGATTTGTGCGCTGACGGGAATCCCTTCGTTGATCAGGTGATGTAAGTCTGCGCTTATGGCTGTGGACGGTGTGCCGTGCGCCCAGTTCATCACATAATATCCGCTGCGGTCGAGCACCATCGTAAACGCGGAATGACTGACATTGTAATTTCCATCCGCATTGGGTGCTTCGACAGTGTATTTTGCGCCGAAGGCATTCACCATCCAATCGATCTCTTCGCGGGTGCCGGTCGCACCGATGAAATCATCCTGAAACATGGCGACGTAACGAGCGAGCGATTCGGGCGTGTCGCGGGCTGGGTCTACAGAAACAAATATGACCTGCACCTGAGCCGCTTCTTCTGGGGTCAGGTCACCCAATGCCAGCTTGATATTTGCCAGCGAAGTGGGGCAAACATCCGGGCAAAAGGTGTAGCCAAAATAAAGCAAAACGATCTTGCCTTGAAAATCACCAAGGCGGACAGGTCCATTTGCAGAGCGAAGCATGGTCTCTGGTGCTCTCACTGGCTCAGGCAGGATGTAACCATTAAATTGATAGGTTTGAGTGAGGGTGTAAGCGACGATCAAGGCTGCGAAAGCGAGCAAGATACCGCCTAATATTAAAATGCTGTGTTTCATGAAGACTCCATGCCTTCTTTATACTTTGGGCATGGAGTTTCGTCTTTGCGCTGGCGCAACTATAGTGCGGGGCGTTCTGACAGTCGAAACCGAGGATATAGGATAGTCGAAGGACAGTCGAACGAGCGTCGAAGGATGGATAGAGGATAGTAAGAGGATGGTAAGACGAGGGTAAGACAGTGACCGTATTACGGTCTTCGTGTAGGCAAATGGTGGTTTTGCCTCAACTTGGACCTTGCCGAGGACAAGAGCAACACCGAATAAACCTTATGAAACCCCAACAAGGCGGTGAAGAAAAATCCCAGCGACGGTTTGCCATCTTGGGCAATGCGATGCGGAACGACTGCCGACCCGAAGTATAAACATGAGCCATTTTCAGATGGGACAGTCATTAGCCACGAGCGAGTACTGCCTGCAAAGTCGCACATCAGTATCTGATTCTCGTCGCGAGCTTCCACCGTCCACGCCGCGAATTGACCGCGGACTCCATCTGCCAGTTCGCGAGCCTGTGCATCTGTAGATGGCTTTCGCACGGTAAGGGAGAGGATCAGGCGCTCCACTTTGAATAAAGGTGTGGTGTAAAAAGCGAAGGCGTAATCAGAGAAGGATACCTGCGAGGGGATTTCAGTCAGGTAAGAGTCTGTGTAGGCTCCGGGCATGGAGGCGTATTTATGGAGGAAGGCGTTAGCTGGGGCGGGGGATTTTTGGATGGTTAGCATTTGTGAATAATAACCTTACTTTTTGCGAACTCGTTGCGCCGCCAGTTGGCTGGCTATTTTCTTTGCTCGTTGTGTTGCTGCAGGGTCAGAATGATCATACATGGGATAGATCACTTCTTCAAAACAATCCAAAACGCTGGGAGCCCATTTTTCAAGTTCTTCTTTTGGGTAATCTTCCCGAATTGGAACATGATATGAGGCTTTCTTTTGGTCTAATTCTTTTGCAACTGTCTTGGGAATATACACTGCGTGAAAGAGAGTTGAATTATTTAAAGACTCATGCCCCAGCTTGCAAATGGGTCCCTTTGCCAGGTCGGAGGCGTTAAAGATCCAATACTCATGCCCAGATGAACTTTCGTCCGCAGCTTGACCTGTAGCTACTCCGGCAATGACATAACCCGCTCCGTCTTGATTTTTGGAATCAAGAGTTGCGATTGTATACAGAAGTACCCGGTCTGGAAAAACGTAGGCGTCTACAATTGCAAAATCTTTCGTCGTTATCCGGCAGATCGAGTTGTTGTGATGAATACCTTCCTCATTTACCATGTTCTCAAGCGGAACCTGACGCGTGCCGACATCCTTATAGGCATTAAAAATTCGCTTGGGCAAGATATCTGGCGAAAAGCCTTTGAACATAATAAATAGATCCTGCCCATGGAACGGTTTTGTTTGCCGCCCTATGTAGGTGTAAAGATAGGGTCCCCAACAATACGGCATTTCAGAAATGTAGTTTGACCTGATAACTTCAGCTCGGCAAACATCTATCAGATGTTTGCCGACACTGCTCAGATCCAGTACGGGCAGTGTGCCATATCCGATCAGGTGTTTGGGAAATAAATTTCCATGCAGATCGCGATCATAACTGCGCAATATTTCTGCCGTATTTGTGGCGGGCGTATGGAGCATGTACACTGTTATCTGGTCATTGGGGTTTTCGTATTCTGGAATTAAATGGATGCAGGGATTATTCACTACTATTTGTTTTGAGATAACGGTTTTCTTGCCTGATATTAAATCGCGGCGATCGATAATATGGACAACCGTTTTATCATGAGGTAGTTTTGCGCTCTTCCACGGAGTGAACATTTCTGTACCCGCTACAAAGGCAGTATCGGCGAGCAGGATGTAATCACGGGTAAAGACCAATTCGTGAATGCTTTGCTTGATTTCGATCTCAGCACCATTAATATCTACAACGACCCAAGATTCAAAATCATGATAGCCATCCCAGCGGATCAGCTTGACCGGATGCTCTTTGTTGTTTGGCTTCAGTCGATAGTTGACCAAAAAAACTTCCCCTTTTTCGTGGTCAGTATACAAGACATGGGAATTGTTATAGCCAGCGAACAGACTTCCCATCACTTCCCCGGCGTTATCCGTCAGCATGGGAAGCCATTCGTCTCTTCGCCCAACGGGTGTGACGGCTTGTAAACTGTCTCGTTCAATGACCCACGGACGGTCTACGTCACTGGTTACTGCTAAACGCCCATCGGGCAGGAGATACAGTCCTTCTGTGTAGGAAGACATGCCCAGCCCGGGCGAGAGGTACATGAAGCCGAAAAAGTCAAAACGGTGACGGGTGTTCTTTAGTTTGTGACGCGCCACTGCGGTTGGTGTCCACATGAAACGATTCGTTAGGCGCGGTTGATTGCCGTCAAAATCCATGCGGATAATGTTGGTGTCTCCGACCATATACGCTTCGGGCGAGCCCAGGCATTGACAGATGAATAACGAACCTTCAATATCGGCGGGTATTTCACCTTCCAGACAATGGAGGTTTATTTCAGAATCGAACGTTGAGGTGTTTGCGGCTATGTAGGTATCTGGTAGAACAGGAGAGGAAGTTGGACGTTTGCTAAAAGACGTTAGCAGGGTCATGAAAAACTGATGGAGCCTGCGCCCCAAGAGTAGGATGTGTCGAAATGCCGGGTAAATATTTTTGAAAACAAAGGCAGGGGTTTGTGGTTTGTGCATGTGGGTATTGATAAGGTGACAGTCACTTCCAAAGTGACTGTCACCTGTTTATTTATGAAGCGGCGGTAAAGCCGGGGTTTTCCACCGCGGTGGAAACTGTATTACCCATCATCTTGTGGTGCAAACCGGTTAATTCCTCACTGATTTCCCAAATGCGTTTGCCTACTGTCCGATCCAATGCATGAGCTGCTGGTTTTTCTTCGATGGTCAGGTTGAAGAATTTGCCACTCGTTGTGCTTAATTCTGGGGCGGCGGCAAAGTAATAGAGCGCTTCGCCAGATAATTTGGGGTCTTTTAGGATATGCGAGAGTAAGTATTTTTGATACCAGCGATAGAGGATGCCATTGTTCATGCCAATATTTGTGGCGACTTCACCGGGGTGGACTGCATTGATCGTCACACCGGTTCCATTTAATCGCTCTGCTAATTCCCAAACGGTCATTAACTGAGCGGTCTTGGATGCGCCATAGCCTTGCAAACCTTTGTATCTGCGTTTTTCCCAATTAAGATCATCCAACTTCAACCCGCCAAAGCGATGCCCTTCTGAGTTGACTTGTATGATGCGGGCAGGAGCGGAAGCGATCATTCGTTCAAGCAATAAGCGCGTAAAAAGAAATGACGCAAGATGATTGACGGCAAATGCTGTTTCAAAGCCATCGACTGTCAGTTTGCGGGTGGTCATGTGCATGCCTGCGTTGTTGATCAAGACATGGATGGAGGGGAACTGATGCAGGATCTGGCTCGCGGCACTTTGAACTTCGTCGAGGTTGGAAAAATCAGCATGGACAAGATCAACTCTGGCGTTGGAAAGAGCCGTGAGTTCCGCTTTGAGTGCCGCTGCTTTTTCTGCGTTCCGATTCACCAACACCAGATGAGCGCCCGCTTGCGCGATCCGTTTTGCGGTTTGATAGCCCACGCCGGATGTCGCACCGGTAATGACACAGACTTGACCATCCAACCGGGCGGTTGTGGTCTTTTGGGGCATTCTTGCGTTTTCAATAAATTGAAGTTCTTCAGGGAGTTTCAAGGTGTAAGCCGCCTATCCAAAATATTTGTGCATGAATTTTCTATACGGACGATGGAACCAGGGAATCTCATTGAAGATATCGCCCCAGAGATCGTAATAGTCGCGTTGGTTGATGATGCGATTGTCTTCACCCAAGGTGAGTTTTGTGCAGCCAAACATGGGCGTGCTGGGAAATTTCTTGAAGATCATGGTCATCTTCCATTCCATGAAGATCTCGTTTTTATTTTGTGCAATGGACGAAATATCCATGCGCAATTGTTCACAGCGCTTTGTCAGACGATCGCATAATGCAATGAAATTTTCTTTGCCTTCCACTCGTTGGATGCTATCTTGAAACACGATATCATCATGGTAATAAGGGAAGATATGTGACCAATCGGGCTTGCCTTCGCGGTTGTAGGTTTGAGACCAAAGTCTCAAGATGTCATCTGTGTTTAGGGGTGCGATGCTCATAAACTCCTTTTGAGGGAAAAGACAAATTTTTCTTAACTGTAGGGGCAACCCAACCACATTTTATGGAAGCGTTTCACAAAGGGCGACCCTTTCTTGTAGGCTGGCAAACGGTTAAACCTTGACGGGTTGTCCGTACGCGGAAATCGCTAACTTTAAAGGTATGAATTCAACAGGGTAGCGCATCTAAAGTCGCACGAATGTGTAATAATCAACTGTTTATTTAAGTTTACTATATTTGTCAGAATACAAAAAATGATTAACAACATTCTCAGAAATAATTCTTAAACCTAATTTTGGAGTCTATTCATGGAAAACCCGGTATTAGCAAAAAAAATGTCCAAACTTGGGCGGCTCGGACGGAGTATTCTGAAACGGTTTATGTACTCTCAAATGACGGTCTATTCCGGGCTACGAATCATCTTCGGCAAAGATCAGCCACATGTGCAATTCACCGTTGAAATGGACCCGCCCTCGGTCTATTGGGTGTATCGGATAAAGTCATCTGAAATTGACAATTTGGTACAAAAGCTGCGCATCCCGCCCAATCTTTCGTTGACTCCTGTTCGTTGCCTCGATATCGATGAACCATCGTACTATCTGGCGCTCAACGCCTATCGCGTATCTGGCTTGGTGAGTGGTGTTCGAGCGGAATGGTCGGTTTTCGTGCGAGATTCTACGAACACGGCTCGTTACATGATCGTGGATGCGCGCTCGTCCACTTTTTCCATGGACCCGGTAAGTATCGTTACGAAAAAGTCTACAGTGTTGCATAAACGCGAGGGGAACGTGATCCGCACCCAGATCGGGGATGGTGCCGATGCTTTTGTGTCCACCATCACATTGCCGGAGCAAGCGCCTTCGGTTCATTCCTCGGCGGAGTGGGTGACTGCCAATGACTATATCTATTGGCTGAATGGAGTCTGTGACCGCACGTTCTACAATGCGGGGTTGGCCAATACGAAGGTAAGCCTGATCAGCAGCAAGGATGCTGCCATCAACGATGGGACGTTATGGGCGCAGTTCGTGGAGCCGGATCCCGTTCACATTTTGATCTTGAATAATGCGATTGAATTTGTGGTTTCTCCCTGGGAGAATGTGGATAGGGCTTATGTGGAATAACGGACTTGGTTCTGACACAGTTTGTGTTTTAAATAGTGACGTTGACCTGCAAGCTGACTATCACTTTGTTACCCCGTATGTTTTATTGAATCACATCCAGAATATTAGGCTGATATGTATCATAGTGATGTTTTCGTAGCGCTATGGTGTAGGTGCGAACCTTTTCAATGGGTTGCTGTAACCGGAAAGAGCAGGATGCTGATCTCAACCTAGCGTAGATGCGTGAAGTCATTCGCTGGATTAGACCAAGTTACATAATTGTTATTTGGCAGTGCGGGTTATTGTAGTGATTAAGAATTTCTTAGGAAGGTCAGGGTATGCCAATGGCATTTTTTAGAGCGGCAATTGCAAGCGGTGTCCCTATTTTTTCCGCAACCGTCAATGCCCACCCGCCCGCTTTTTTTAGCGCTTTTTGAATAGCAGGCTTACTATTCGCCTCAGCTGCTTGCTGGGCAAGTTCAACCTCTTCAATCTCACTTGCATGCTCACCATTGGTTGCAGAGTTCTGCATTTCGTCCCGTAAAGCCCTTAATTCTTCAGCAAGTTTTTTGTAATCTAGCTCACTTTTGTTCTCATTGTGTACTTCGATGTTTCCTGTCACGGTGTTATCACTAATCACCGTCCCGCCGCTGACGTTGTACTGGTTGTTTGTTGTGTTTTGTGTCACTTTATTGTTTCCGATAAAGATGTTGCCCATATTTGCCTCCGTGATAAATATCTGAAAGACATCCTGGATTTTTTTTGATACTTGCGGGCGGATTTGCAAGCGTTCTAGAATTTGGATCAAACCTTCTGCGTGGCCGGGGATGACGCTGTCCATGGATCGACGGACATTATCGCCAATTTTTTCTGGTTCGAAGAACCCTCCTTCCGATCTCATCAAACGGAATATCCGGCGGGTGGCTTCATTGAAATAACGCTGTAGCTGTTCAAGCGCCTCATTTACCAGCTTGTCATTTGTGTTGTAATCGGTTTTTGTGTGTGCAAGCATATTCAAGACTGCCCAGAATACCTCATATTCGGCAGACAACCTGGTCAGCATGATTCTAGCAGTACGGCTGATTTCATTTCCGGTTTGAGCGTCGGTTTGACGTTTTACGATCCAACCATTTAATTCCCTGTTGGTTGCAGTGGGTACATTCCAGAAATTGAAATTCATCTCCTCATTTGCCCTGGTCTGAATTTTATGCGCTTTGGAAGGCAAAGGCAAGGATTCGTTTTCGCTGAACTCAACCCAGAACAAAGGCTCGCCTGCTTTTACCCAGTGCTTGTAATCGATGCTGCCTAAGAACTCTTTAGATGTTGTGGAATGTAAATATGCTTCTGTAAATGCCTTGCTAAGATTTTGGATGCTTGTCTTGCGAGAAGTATGTATCGCCCCTGGGATTTCAACCTGGCACTCAAGAAATTTTTTAAAAAAGCACGAGAATTCTTGTGGGGTTAAATGCACTGATTTTGGGTCGGACACGAAAACCAATTCCAGTTTTGCCAGTGCAGTTCCGTCAAAATAAAAGTGGCGAGAGACACACTTAATTCCAATGTTTTGAATTTTGCCATTAAAGCTTGGGGGAAATGAGATGACTGTGGGACTCTTAAATTTCACAGCATGTTTGGCATCACAGATTTCATTTTCGCCTATCCAACCTTGAATACCACCCTTGCCCCGCTTTCGGACCATCCCAAAAGAACGCACAAACTCGTGATAAGGTTTTGGTACGGGCCAGAGTGGAGATTGCAAACGCCCGGTATTGGCTCCTGTAAACAACCTTAAATCTGCAAGTGGGTATTGGACAAAGATTAACATACAACCCGTCCTTTGTAACAAACGCCCCTCGCCTGCCAAACAGTTACGAGGGCGAGCAGATGGGCTTCAAACCCATGGTTCCCTGCATTGCTGCTGGGGCACACGCTTACCACGCGGCTACTGCTCCTACTGCCACACGATCAGTCCTATGCTGTGTATGGCCGCTTACAGCATCAGATAATCTCGCAAGCGATTATCTGTAAAAGCTTGTTCTCAATTTCACTATACACGAAACCAGAACATATTTCAACCATTGGTCAATTCTTCTAATGTATTGCAAATGCTTCAAATCCTGAATTGACATCCCCCGCCTTTTTTGCTACACTTTGAGTTGTCAGACAAATTAATCTAGTCATCGAGCAAACGCCCGAACATCCGAACTACGAACTACCGGACTAAGCGACTACCCCATGACAACTCTCCTCATCAAAAACGCATATATCGTCACCATGGACAACGCCCAGCGGGAAATCCCCGAGGGCTGTCTTTTTATCCGCGACGGCTTTATCGAACAAGTAGGGCAGATCGCTGATCTGCCAACCACCGCCGATGAAGTGCTCGACCTCAAAGGGCATGTTGTCCTGCCAGGCTTGGTCAACACCCATCATCACTTTTACCAAACCCTCACACGCGCCGTCCCTGCCGCGCAAGATGCCAACCTCTTCAACTGGCTCAAGACTCTCTATCCCATTTGGGCGCGATTAAACCCCGACGATATTTTTATGTCGACTCAAACAGCACTGGCAGAACTCGCCCTCTCGGGCTGTACCACCGCCTCAGACCATCTCTACCTCTTTCCCAACGGATCCAAACTTGACGATGAAATTGCTGCAGCTCTCGAAGTTGGGGTCAGGCTGCAAGCTTCTCGCGGCTCGATGAGCCTCGGCGAATCCAAAGGTGGTCTGCCACCTGATAGCGTCGTCGATACCGAAGAGAACATCCTCAAAGACTCCCAACGTCTCATTGAAAAATATCACGACGCCAAACCCGGCGCGATGACTCAAGTCGTGCTTGCGCCTTGCTCGCCGTTCAGCGTCACATCAGATTTGATGAAACAGTCTGCAAAGTTGGCACGTCAATATGGCGTGCATCTGCATACGCATCTCGCCGAGACCGAAGACGAAGAAAAATTCTGTATGCAGATGTTCGGTCATCGCCCCGTCGGATATATGCAACAAGTGGACTGGGTGGGGGAGGATGTCTGGTTTGCGCATGCGGTCTGGGTCAATGATGAAGAGATTCAAGTCTTTGCCAAGCATAACTGCGGCGTGGCGCATTGTCCCACCTCGAATATGCGTTTGGCGTCAGGCATCGCTCCCATCAAGGAATATCGCCAAGCCGGTGTCAACGTTGGCTTGGGCGTGGACGGTTCCGCCTCGAACGATGGCTCGCATCTCCTTGCAGAAGTGCGAAATGCCATGCTCGTCTCGCGAGTCAAAGAAGGACTGACGGGCTATTCCCTTTCCAATGATCCAAATAGAAAATTGATGACGGCCCGCGAAGCCTTGCATTTGGGCACACGCGGCGGTGCAGCAGTTCTCGGACGCAAAGATATTGGTAGCTTGGAAAGTGGGAAGTGTGCTGATTTCTTCGCGATCAACTTGAATAAGCTCGGCTATGCTGGCATGCATGACCCCGTCGCGGCTGTGGTGTTCGGTCAATCTTTCAATGCAGATTACACCGTGGTCGGCGGCAAGTTCGTTGTGAAAGAAGGTCAACTCGTGACCGTAGATCAGGGCAAGTTGATCGAAAAGCATAACAAAGCCGCCAAACGATTGCTGGCTGGGTAACATGCCTCAGACACTCGTCATTTTTTCAGGGCTGCCTGGTACCGGCAAGACAACCCTTGCAAAGCGGCTGTCTCGCGAATTACAAGTCCCTTACTTGGGTATCGATGATGTGGTGGGTGAGCTGCCCGAAAATCCGAATGTCCAGTTCTGGGACTCAAAGGTGACGGTCCTGCTTGGGTTGGCAGAGAGACAGCTCGAACTGAGTCTGAGCGTGATCGTTGACTCCGTTTTCATGAACACAGACCGCCATCATGCCCAGTCGTTGGCGCGAAAGTACAATGTCCGCTTTCGCCCGATCTATACCTATGTGTCTGATGAAGACATCTGGCAGGAACGTGTGATCAAACGCTTTGAAGACTCCGCGCACAATGCGGCAGACTGGAAACAAATCGAACGCCAGCGCACGCATTTTCTAGCATGGCAGTTCGATACAGCACTGTTCGTTGATAGTGTAAATTCGTTGGAACAAAATTACGCGAACGTTTTAACGTTCGTGCAAAAAGAGGAAGTTGATATCCGTCCCTTGGACGATATTGAATTAACCAAAGGAAGTTATCACTAACCGGAGCGGATGAAGTCTTGATGAAGCATTTGCAAAAAGAAACCAGAGTTGTGATCGCCCTGCTGCTAGGCTTATACCTGCTGTTGGTGATTCGCAATGCCTGGATCTCAGATGATGGCATCATCACATTCCGCGTGGTTGAGAATTTTCTGGCGGGGTATGGGCTGGGCTATAACCCCTTTGTGCGTGTGCAGGCGTTTACGCATCCCTTGTGGTTATTCTTGATCGCGTTGGTATATTTTGTGAGCGGATTGTTCCTACCCAGCGTCCCCAACGCTTTGTTTTACATTACATTCTTTTTATCCATTCTGCTGTCTGTTCTGACCGTTTTCCTGTTATTGACCCACATCTCAAAGCCTGATCCTTTATCACTTGGGTTGGCAGTTTTGGTGTTAAGTCTCTCGAACGGCTTTATTGATTTTTCCACCTCCGGCTTGGAAAACCCATTGACCCATCTTTTGTTGGTGGTCTTCATCATAGTCTTCCTTGCCGAGCAGCCGAACATACTGCTTTTGTCTTTCATTTCATCTCTGATCATGCTTAATCGTATTGATGCCTTTCTGATAATCGCACCGGCACTAGGCTACGCCTGGTGGACGTCCAGTCAGCGTAAGCAAGCTGCTTTTAAAGTCTTTGTGGGTTTTCTTCCCATGCTGATCTGGGAAGTGTTTTCGTTGTTCTATTTCGGCTTTCTTTTTCCGAATACCGCCTATGCAAAATTAAATACAGGTATTTCAGATTCCCTGATGATGCTTCAAGGGGTTGATTATTTTTTGAATGCGATCAACTGGGATACGATCACGATCTTTGGAATTTTATTGGCTGGCGTAGCCTTGTATTTTGAACCGGCTAGAAAATACATGCTTCTGTTTATCGGTGTATTGTTTTATCTGGCATATATAGTGCGTATTGGCGGAGATTTCTTCAGCAGCCGCTTCTTCTCGGCGCCATTGCTTGTCTCTGTAGTGATTGCCTCCAGTCTGCTAACTGTCAAGATGCATCAATGGACGGCTTTGGCAGTTGTACTTTTATTGGGAGTATTTTCCCTCCGTTCGCCGCTTTGGTCTTCGAACATGGTAGCAGCCCTGCCTGAATATCCGATCAGCGACCGCAACGCCATCTCAGATCAGCGCTTGGAATATTTCGGCAATGACCGTAAGGGTCAATACAATAGCCTAGTCGAGAATGGTTTTCGTGAATTTGAATGGGGTTCACCATTTGCTGGGAACCAATGGCGCTTTACCGGTTTTGAAGAAGTGTATGTTGCCGAGGCACTGGGTAAGCCCGGCTATAAAAAAGGACCGAACGTTTTTGTGATCGATTCCTATGCTTTGTCCGATCCCTTGCTGGCACGCCTCCCTGTTTCGGAATGGGAGATCGGGCACTTTGAACGGGAAATTCCGGATGGTTATCTTGAGACCTTGGGAACGGGCGAAAACCAGATCGCAGACCCAGACCTCGCCTTATACTATGAAAAACTGCAAGTTATTGTTGCTGGTCCGTTGAACGATTGGAACCGCATGACCGAGATATGGAAGTTCAATACCGGTCAATATAATTATTTGCTGGAACGATATATCCAGCGAGTTGGCAATTAATTCGTTCAGGAGATTGTATGACACCTTCCACCAAACTTACCACGGCGCTAGTTGATGTTGCCATGGGGCGCGCCCATGCCGACCTTGTTATAAAGAACGGCAAGTGGGTCAGTGTGCAATCGGGGGAGATCATCCCGAATATCGATATTGCTGTCGTGCAAGGGCGGGTCGCTTTTGTGGGGCGCGACGCCAGCCATACGATCGGTAAGAAGACCAAAGTGATCGATGCTAAAGGAAAATATCTCGTGCCCGGTTTGCTCGATGGTCACATGCACGTTGAGTCGGGCATGGTGACGGTGACTGAATTTGTGCGGACGGTGGCAGTGCGTGGCACGACCGGCATGTTCATCGACCCGCATGAGATCGCGAATGTCTTTGGTCTCAAAGGCGTCAAGCTCATGGTGGATGAAGCCCAAAAACAACCCATTCACGTCTGGGTGCAAATGCCGTCTTGTGTGCCATCCGCGCCGGGATTGGAAACTCCCGGTTCATCCATCGGACCGAAAGAAGTTGCCGAGGCGATGAAATGGAAAGGCATCATCGGCTTGGGTGAAATGATGAACTTCCCCGGCGTTTTCATGAGCGACAAAAAGATGCTCGATGAAATGTCCGCGACGCATGCGGCGGGCAAAACTATAGGCGGGCATTACGCTTCGCCCGATCTCGGTTTGCCTTTTCACGGTTATGTGGCTGGCGGCGCGGAAGATGATCACGAAGGCACGCGCATGGAAGATGCGATTGCAAGAGTCCGCCAGGGGATGAAAGCCATGTTACGTTATGGCTCGGCTTGGTTCGACGTTGCTGCGCAAGTCAAAGCCATTACCGAAAAAAAATTGGACTCGCGCCGCTTCCTCCTCGTCACTGACGACTCACACGCCGCAACCTTAACCGAAGAAGGTCACATGGACCGAGTCCTTCGCCACGCTGTGAGCGAGGGACTGAATCCCATGACGGCGATCCAGATGATGACCATCAACACCGCTGAGCATTTTGGCTTGAGCAAAGAGATGGGCATGATCGCTCCCGGTCGTTGGGCAGATATTTTGCTGGTGGAAGATCTGATGCATTTCAAAGCCGACCTGGTCATCGCCAAGGGACAAGTCATTGCTGAGAGCGGCGAATGGCAGGTCAAATTGCCGGTGGTGAAATATCCGCAATGGGCAACCAAGTCTGTGAAGATGAAGAGAAAACTCACAGCTGAAGATTTTATCCTTCGGACAAGAGCAGCTACCGGCGCGGAAGTTGAGGCGCATGTCATCGGGGTGATCGAGAATCAGGCGCCGACTCGTCATCTAAAGATGATGGTCAAGGCTGAGGATGGCGAAGTCAAAGTGGATATAAAGCGTGATCTTGCCAAGATCGCGTTGGTAGAACGGCATCGTGCGACGGGTAAGGTAGTGGTTGGGTTGACGAGTGGTTTTGAATTTACCCGCAAGTGTGCCATTGCTTCAACGGTGGCGCATGACAGCCATCATATGATCGTGGTTGGCACGGATGAAGCCAGCATGGCGGTTGCCGCGAATGAGCTATTGAAATGCGGTGGTGGTCAGGTGGTGGTGTTGGATGGTAATGTGATCGGCTTGGTGGAATTGCAAATTGCCGGGTTGATGTCTACTGAGCGTGCGGATGTGGTGGCAAAGAAAGCCGCGACCGTGTTGGAAGGCTTCAAGATGTGCGGCAGTGAATTGAATAACCCGAATATGCAATTGAGTTTGTTGGGGTTGGTGGTGATCCCTGAGTTGAGAATTTCTGATAAGGGTCTGGTCGATGTGACCCAGTTCGATTTCATCCCAGTGTTGGAAGATTAAGAGAGACGATATGGCAAATTTCCCTTTTCAACGATTGCAGGCAGACCTGGCGACTTTGATCAACAAGACGCCCGCTGGTTCAAGGTTACCCTCTGAGCCTGATCTGGCAAAACAACTTGGTGTCTCGCGCGCTACTTTGCGTGAAGCAATGCGTTCTTTTGAAACGCAAGGACTCATTCGCCGCAGACAGGGTTCTGGGACTTTCGTAGTTGGCAAGGTGCAAGCACTGGATGGCGGGCTTGAAGTGTTGGAGAGTCTCGAAACCATCGCTAAGCGACAAGGACTTGAAGTGTCGGTCAGCGATCTGAACATCGAGTCCACTGTGGCTGATGAAGACATGGCTTCGTTCTTGAATGTCGCCGTCGGCGCAAAGCTTACGCGGGTTCGCCGGGTCATCCGTGCCGAGAGCCGCCCCGTCGCTTATCTCGTGGACACGCTGCCCGAAGATGTGTTGCACGCCAAAGACCTGCCCTCAGACTTCCACGGCTCGGTGCTGGACTTTTTGCTGAGTCGCGGCGATTCTCTGACCTCTTCCCGCGCGAATGTCAGCGCTATTGGCGCCACAGCAGATGTGGCAAAGCCAATGGAGATCCAACGCGGCGATGTGCTGCTGCACTTCCATGCCCAGTTGTTCAACACCGAAGGCAAGATCGTGGATTATTCGTTGAGCTATTTTATCCCTGGGTATTTCCACTTCCATATTGTGAGAAGAGTAGGTCATTAAAAATCTCAGAGCTCTCTGTGACCTCTGTGGCAATTTAAGGAGATAACTATGACAGATAAATCAAAAGAAATCCAAAAACGCGTGGAAGGTTCGCGGGAAGATATCATCGAATTCATGCGTGATATTGTTGCCATCCCTTCGATGGATTCAAAGATCGGCGAAGTGGGTGAGCGCGTTCAAGCTGAGATGAAGAAACTTGGCTTCGATGAAGTCCGTTTTGACAAGATGGGCAATACCATCGGTCGCATTGGCAATGGCAAACGTGTGATGGTGTATGACTCACATATTGACACGGTTGGCATTGGTGACCCATCTTCTTGGCAATGGGATCCCTTCAAAGGCAAAGTAGAGGACGGGATTTTTTATGCGCGCGGTGCCTGCGATGAAAAGAATAGCACCCCGGGCATGATCTACGGACTTGCAATTGCGCGCGACCTCGGCTTGCTGGATGGTTGGACGGTCTATTACTTTGGCAACATGGAAGAATGGTGTGATGGTATTGCACCGAATACCTTCGTAGAAGTAGATCCACAGATCAAGCCAGATTTCGTCGTCATTGGCGAGCCGACCAAAATGCTGGTCTACCGTGGTCACAAAGGTCGCCTCGAAATGAAAGTGACTGCCAAGGGCAAATCGGCGCACGCGGCGAGCAATCATCTTGGGGATAATGCCATTTATAAACTTTTGCCGATCATCGCAGGCATCCGTGACTTGGAGCCGAAACTGGGTGACCATGAATTTCTTGGTCACGGCAAGATCACAGTCAGTGATATGCATGTCAAGACACCGTCCATCAATGCTGTGCCCGATGAAGCCATCATTTACATTGATCGCCGCATGACCTTCGGCGAAACAAAAGAAGCGGTTAAGAAGCAGGTCGAAGATCTGATCCCTGCCGAATTTAAAGACACGGTCAAATTGGAAGAACTCTTCTACGATGAGCCTTCCTATACTGGTTTTGTCTTCCCAGTCGATAAATACTTCCCGGCGTGGGCGTATGAAGAAAATCATCCGCTGGTGCAGGCTGGGCAGGAAGCTCGCACTATGATCGGCTTGCCCGAAGCGAAACCCGGCAAATGGAACTTCTCTACGAACGGCATCTACTGGGCTGGCAAGGCTGGAATTCCTTCCATCGGCTTTGGTCCCGGCGATGAAGAGACAGCACACACCGTCAACGATTCTGTTTCGCTGGATGATGTGGTCAAGGCAACGGAGTTCTACGCGATCTTGCCCAGTTTGATCAAATAATTATTTTACCGACATGAAAATTTTAGAAGTACGGCGGCATTCCATCCGTCATATCGGCGGTGATCACTTGAATCAAAAAGGCATCAACCTTGCTCGTAAGGTTGGTCAAGGCATTGGTCCCTTTGAGTTTGTGGCGACATCCACCTTACCGCGCGCATATGAAACTGCCATTGCCATGGGTTTCGCTGTCAGCGAGCAAAATGTTCTGATGAACACCTACGGCGGTGAGGTCGAGCGAGAGGCGCCCTGGCCCATGCCTTTCCATCATTATTCCGTCATCGTCAAACAAGATGGAGCGGCGGCGCGGTATGCCTATCAGTTAGTAGATTGCTACACTACTATTATGGAACGAATGAGTGAAGGTAGCTCAGCACTAATGATTAACCAT
Organism: Anaerolineae bacterium; assembly: GCA_017303655.1. Classification (GTDB taxonomy): domain Bacteria; phylum Chloroflexota; class Anaerolineae; order Anaerolineales; family Villigracilaceae; genus Villigracilis. The sequence continues at coordinate 21,087 of JAFLCE010000028.1, read as the reverse complement.
GGTGGTGTTGTGGAATTGGGAGTGGTTGCCTGCCTTGCCGAAACGGATTTTTCTGCCTGGGGCGACGCGGTGAATTACTGCGAAGGTGCCCGCCTCTTTTGGGACGATGGACGGTTCACGCATGGCGAAGTCTTGCGTGTGCCAAAGTGAAAACCAGATCGTGTATTGATGTTCAACGACAAAAAAACATAAGGAGATCAAAATATGCAAACCAATTTTCGCGGTCGCGATTTTATCGGCGACCTCGACTTCTCGAAAGAAGAAGTCGAAACAGTTTTAGATGTAGCCTGGGACTTGAAACGCAAGCGCGCACTGGGAGAATCTCATGCGTTGTTGCGTGACAAGACTCTCGCGATGCTGTTCTTCTTCACATCCACCCGCACTCGCGGTTCGTTCGAAGCGGGCATGGCGCAGTTGGGCGGACATGCGGCTTTCATCGACAGTGAAACCACCCAGATCTCGCATGGCGACACTGCCAAGGAGATTGGTGAAATTTTCGGTCGCTATTTCGATGGCATTGCTATCCGCCAGTGTGACTGGAATTTTGGTAACAAATACATCAACGAAGTTGCACAGGCGAGCCGCACCCCGATCCTCAACATGCAATGCGACGTGTATCATCCCTTCCAGTGCCTCGCCGACTTGATGACCATTCAAGAAAAGAAGGGACGCGACCTCAAGAAGAAGAAGGTTGTCGTTTCTTGGGCATATGCAGCTTCGTATTCCAAACCTATCTCCGTGCCGCAATCTCTCATCCTTCAGATGACCCGCTTTGGCTGCGATGTGGTGTTGGCGCATCCGCCAGAGTTCAAGCTCATGCCTGAAATCATGCAGCAGGCAAAAGACAACGCCAAGAAATATGGTGTTGGTTTTGACGTAACCGATAATATGGACGAAGCCTTCAAAGATGCTGATGTGGTCTACCCCAAGAGCTGGGGTCCCATGCTTACCACTACTGGTAAGGAAGAAGGCAAAGCGCTCATTGATAAGTACAAGGACTGGATCACTGACGAACGCCGCATGAAACTGACCAAGGATGACTCTATTTATATGCACTGTCTGCCCGCTGATCGAGGTCTCGAAGTGACCGATGGCGTTATTGATGGTCCGCATTCGGTTGTGTACGATGAAGCCGAAAACCGCTTGCACGCACAAAAAGCTGTTATGGCATTGACGATGTCATAAGAGCAGTAAATAAGTAGACAAGGAAACAAGTAGTATAGGACGGAGGCAGGTGTGACTGAAAGAAAACCCTTGTATAAGTCGCCTGATCAACCTGGTAGGCGTGGCTTTGAAGACTTGGAATGTTATAAACTAGCTCTTCACGTAGTTACCGATATACAGGAGATGGTCAAGCGCTTGCCTCCAGAAGAAAAATTTGATCTTACGGCTCAAATTCGGCGGTCTTCAAAGAGCGTAACCGCAAATATTGCCGAAGGTTATGGGCGTTATCATTACCTTGACAGCCTATACAAATATTCCATCGCGCGAGGAGAGTTAAATGAGACTCTGTCGCACATCATTAACGCAAATGTTCTTGGTTATATTGATCATGCAATGTTCGAGTCTCTCTATTCCTTAATTCGCGAGACGGAACAGACATTGAATGGCTACATGGCATATGTTCAACGTCAACGCGCTGGCTCAAAGGAATATGGTGATAAAGCCATTCGTGAAGACGTGGTTGCATACTTCCTAAACGACGAGGATAAAGCATCTGATACAAGTAATGAAACCAAGTAAATAGTCTTCCAGACTTGTCTACTTGTCTACTTGTCTACTTGTCTACTTGTCTACTTGTCTACTTGTCTACTACTTACCCATAAGGAGATTTAATGACCAAACTCGCAGTCATTGCCGTTGGTGGTAATTCGCTCATTATTGACGATAAGAACGTGACCGTAGAAAGCCAATATCAGGCGGCAAAGCAAACCTGTTTGCATATTGCCGATCTGATCGAACAAGGTTGGGACGTCGCCATCGGGCATGGCAATGGTCCGCAGGTTGGCTATATTTTGCGCCGTTCTGAAATTGCTGCTAAAACGGCTGGAATGCACGAAGTTCCTTTAGATGTATGCGGTGCAGATAGCCAAGGCGCGATCGGATATGCCATTCAACAAAATTTGCAGAATATTCTCTACCAGCGTGGTATCAAGAAGAAGGTCGTTACGGTCATTACCCAAACCTTGGTAGATAAAAATGACCCGGCGTTTTCCAAACCAGCCAAGCCCATTGGCAGCTTTATGGAAAAGGAAGAAGCGGAACGCCGTCAGCAAGAACAAGGTTGGTCTGTGGTGGAAGATGCCGGGCGTGGGTGGAGGCGTGTAGTCGCTTCTCCGCAACCCAAAGAGATCGTGGAGTTGGAAACCGTCCAGACCTTGTTGGAAAAAGGAATCGTCACTATTACAGTAGGTGGCGGCGGTATTCCAGTGATTGACCCGGGTGATGGGAATTATGAAGGCATAGCAGCTGTGGTTGACAAAGATTATGCATCTTCATTGCTAGCGCGCTCTATTGGCGCTAATTTATTTGTCATTTCAACGGCTGTTGAGAAAGTTGCCATTAATTTTGGCAAGCCCGAACAAAAATGGTTAGACCAGATCACTCTTGCCGAAGCCAAAGCTTATCTGGCAGAAGGAATACATTTTGCTAAAGGCTCCATGGCACCAAAGATTCAAGCGATTATTTGGTATCTCGAAGCCATGCCAAATGGTAAAGCTCTCATCACCAACCCCGAAAATATCGGGCGCGCGCTCAAAGGCGAAACGGGTACCTGGATTGTTCCATAGACGATATATTTCCGCTGCCAACTTCGGCAGCGGATGCGTTTACAATTGTTCCAATGAAAAAAATAACTGACCGTTTGAACAACATCCAATTCACTCCGCGCAGTACGGTCTGGTTCTTGCTGCTGGTTGCCGCGCTGACCTATGTCTTATTCTTTTGGCAGCGCGGCTTTTATTGGGATGAATTCCCCTGGGCTTGGATCTATTATCGTCTAGGTCCTGCCATGCTAACCAAGACCTTCACGACCAGCCGTCCGTTTTGGGGCATGATCTATCAGTTAACCTTACCCATTATCGGTGCGAACCCATGGGCGTGGCAGTTGTTTGCCATTCTCTTGCGTTGGGTCACCGCCGTATTGCTTTGGAAGATTTTGCGTGCCATGTATCCGGCGCATCCCAAACCTGCTTTGTGGGCAAGTTTATTCTTCCTTGTCTACCCCGGCATGGGGCAACAATTTATCGCCTTGATGTACAGTCATTTCTATATTGTGCTTTCGGCATTTTTGTTGTCGCTTTATTTTTCCATCCTTGCTATCAAAGATGAAAAACGACGTTGGTTCTATTTTGCGGCATCCTATTTATTGGCTGCAGTTAATTTGCTGACGATGGAATATTTTTATTTTATCGAATTTGGACGGCTGGTGCTTTTTTATCAACTCCTACCGGGTAACTTTAAAGAGCGTGCAAAAAAAACTATTCTCTATTATCTGCCTTATCTGGCTATCTTTTTCGGCATTACGTTTTGGCGTATGTTCTTCTTCGAGTTCCAGAACGCTAGTTATTCCTATGTTCTATTAGACAAAATAAAAGCGGATTTCTTCGCCGGGATCTTATACTTCCTGAATCAAATCCTGCTCAGTTTCTGGCGTACCGTATTTGAAGCTTGGCTGTTGCCTTTTCTCACCATTGGCACTACCGGATTTGGACCGCTCACCCTGTCTTTGATGTTGATCCTGTTATTCGTGGGCATTCTCATCACTGGGAGTTATCTCTTCGCGTATAAAGTAGAAGACTCGAACGGCAGTGACTTTGCAAGCCAGGCTGGTTGGGTGGGGCTGGTCTTTTGGGGTTTGTCTGGCGGATCCGTATGGTTGATCGGCAATATCCCTCAGTTCAATTTTTCGCAAGACCGTTTCATGCTGCCATTCATGCTAGGGTCAAGCATTTTGCTGGCTTGTTTGGTCGCATTGATAAAAAATCAGCGTGTGCAATTGATCCTGATCACATTGTTGGTTGGCTTTGCTGGCAGCCGTCACTTTCAGTTGGAGGATATCTATCGCAGAGATTGGCTGACTCAGCAGGAATTGTTTACCCAAATGAGCGAGCGGATTCCCGGTTTAGTGCCGGGCACCATCCTATTATCTAATGACATTCCAGTGACATATTACTCTGATAATTCTTTGACGGGCCCGCTAAACTGGATATACAGTCCGTCGGGCGAAATGAACGTGATGTTGTACTTTGCATCCATTCGCGTGGGTAAGACCTTGCCCAGTATCGAGCCCGGTCTACCGCATCAGCTGTATTACATCGGTCCGACGTTTTATGGGAATACGGATAACATCCTCGTTGTCAACTTCGAGCCGCCGGGTTGCTTTCGTGTGATCGACGTGGAAGTGGAAGCGGATAATCGTCTGTTGCCACCTGCGGTGCGCGATGCGGTCTGGGCGTCGAATCAGAGTGTGATTCTGCTTGAGAAACAGAATCAGTTACCGGCTGGGTTATATCGAGCCGCTGATTCAGACTGGTGCAGTTATTTTGAGCAGGCAGAGTTGGCACGTCAGAAAAAAGATTGGGACGAAGTCATCCGCATTGCTGATCTGGCATTTGAATTGAACGACACACCAAATGACCCTGTGGAGCGTTTTGTTTATATTGAAGGATTTGCTCACACGGGCGATTGGGAAAAGGCGGTAGAATTGTCGCAGGCATCTTATAAAGTGTCGAAGGCATTTGTGGGTCCGTTGTTGTGTAAGTTGTGGGATCGTATCGAGCGTGAAACGGAGCGTGTGCCCGAGCAGGTTTCTGCAGTGGGTGATGCAACCCGAGAGTTTGAGTGTCAGCCTTAGCGGTTTTGTTATTTTCTTCACGAATTGGAATATTTTGGTAGAATTGTTTAGACAACTGAAAGGAGGTTCGACGCCAATTTGCCCCTGTCAGTCTCGTCAACCTATATTCAAAGGAGAAGAAATATGCGTACAATTTTTACCCGCCTCGCCGTAATGGCGTTGGTCCTGATGTTTGTCCTTTCTGCTTGTGGTGGTCAACCTGCCGCAACAGAAGAAGCCGCCTCTGGTGAACCATTTGTGTTTGGTATATTGCTTGTTGGTCCGTACAACGACAACGGCTGGAGCCAGGCTCATTATGAAGCCGGTAAGTATGTGGAAGAAAAACTCGGCGCGACCATGCTCTATTTAGACAAGGTCAACCCCGCCGACCGCCCTGGCACCACCCCCGACCAGCTTGCTGAAGAATTGGTTGCACAGGGTGCTAAGCTCATCATCTTCAACTCAGATGATATGAAGGATGCTTCCACCACGTTTGCCAAGGCGAATCCTGATGTAAAGGTAATCATGGCGTCTGGCGATCAGGTTTGGCCGGATGGCAAAGCCTACGAAGAGATCCCCAACCTCATGAACATCATGGGTCGCATGGAATACGGCAAGATGATGGGTGGTTGCGCCGCCGCCCTCGCTTCTGAAACCGGCAAGATCGGTTATCTTGGACCGTTGATCAACGATGAAACCCGCCGCTTGGCTGCCTCCGCCTACCTTGGCGCGAAGTATTGCTATGAGAAGGCTGGTAATGATCCTGCTTCTCTCGAATTCAAAGTTACTTGGATTGGCTTCTGGTTCAACATCCCCGGTGTGACCCTCGACCCCGTTCAGGTCTCCAACGACTTCTACACCACTGATTATGATGTTGTCATCTCCGGTATCGACAACCCTGTCAACCTCGGCGAAGCTGCCAAGCTCAAAGCCGAAGGCAAAGCTGTCTCTGGCGTTGCGTACGACTATGTCGCTGCTTGTACCGCTGCCCCTGATGTCTGCTTGGGCGTTCCGTACTTCAACTGGGGTCCGGAATATGTGAAGGCGATCTCCTCCGCACAGGATGGCTCTTGGCAGTCTACATTCCTTTGGGTTGGACCCGATTGGGCGAACATCAACAACCTCGATACGTCTGCTGTTGGTTTCGAGAAGGGTCCCGCACTCGCCGCTGATGATGCCGCTGTCTTGGATGAATTCATCGCCGAACTCGCTGGCGGACTTAACCTCTGGACCGGTCCTGTCAACTTGCAGGACGGCACCGCCTACCTCGCCGACGGGGAAGTTGCTTCTGACCAGCAGGTCTGGTACCTGCCGCAACTGCTCGAAGGCATGGAAGGCTTGAGCGCTTCCGAATAACGTTTGTCCCATTTGCAGGGGCGCGGCACACCGCGCCCCTGCATTTTATATACTTCCATCATGGAGGATCCTGACCGCCCATGAACGTTGAACTCAAGAATATTCACAAACATTTCGGAAAGACCCATGCCAATAAAGGCATAAACCTGACGATCCCTTCCGGAACGATTCAGGGTATTTTGGGGGAAAACGGTGCCGGCAAAAGCACCCTGATGAAAATCCTTTCCGGGTTTATTCAGGCGGATCCCGGCAGTGAAGTGTTATTAGACGGCAAACCCGTCTTTATGGATTCTCCCGCCAGTGCTATTCGCTATGGCGTGGGGATGTTGCATCAGGACCCACTGGATTTTCCGCCGATGAAGATCCTGGATAATTTTTTACTAGGCATTCCTGGTTCTTTTTTCCCAAATCGTAAAAATGCCACACAAGATTTCAACCTGCTGGCAAAAGAATACGGCTTTTCATTTGACCCAGAAAATTACGTGGATTCTCTAACGGTTGGCGAACGCCAGCAATTGGAGATCATGCGATTATTATTCCTTGGCGCACGTATCTTTATTTTAGATGAGCCGACAACCGGTATTAGCGCCATACAAAAAGAAAAATTATTTGCTACGCTTAAAAAATTCCCCGAACAAGCCATGACCGTCATCTTTGTCTCGCATAAGCTTGAGGATGTGGAAAGTCTGTGTGATCAGGTTGCCGTCTTGCGCGGCGGTGAATTGGTGGGCGAGATGAAGCCGCCATATAAAACACCAAAACTGGTGGAGATGATGTTCGGCAAAGCCGTCACATTGGGTGAGCGGCAGCCTGCGGTGACAGGAGATACTGTCCTTTCGCTGCAGCATGTTTCTCTCGAAGATACACGCCTTAAGATCAATGATATTAACTTCGATTTACGCGCCGGTGAAGTTGTTGGGCTTGCTGGGTTGGAAGGTTCCGGGCAAGGCATGTTCATGCGAGCGTGTTCAGGTTTAGTACGCCCCGTTGGTGGGAAGGTGCTTCTCAAAGGCAAGGATTTGACCGGCAAGCCGTATCATGCCTTTAAACATGAGGGCGTCAACTTCCTTCCCGCCGCAAGACTGGAAGAAGGCTTGGTGCCCGGCTTGAGCCTGACCGATCACTTCGTCCTGGCGGAAGAGCCGAAGGGCGTTTTCATTGACAAAGCCTATGGTCAACGCTTGGCGGAAGATTGCATCAAATCTTTTAATATCCGCGGTACACCTACCAGCACTGTCGAGTCGCTTTCGGGCGGTAATCAGCAACGTGCAGAGTTGGCATTGTTGCAAACTCCATTGTCACTGGTTTTGTTGGAGCACCCCACGCGCGGCTTGGACATTGAATCGGTCATTTATATCTGGAGCAAACTTAAAGATCGTTGCAAGCAAGATGGCGCAGCGATCATCTTTATCTCGTCAGACTTGGAGGAAGTCTTGCAATATAGCGATCGCCTTCTGGTCTTCTTCAGCGGTAAAGTTTCTGCGCCCATTGATGCAACGGCTACCAGTGTTGAGCAGTTGGGGCAATTGATCGGCGGCAAAGGTTGGCCCGCTGAAGGAGGCTCTCATGCTTAAGTCTCGAATGAGCGGCTTCGTTTTTCAGTTGATCGCCTTTGTGCTGGCGCTGGGGTTTGTCTCTCTGATCCTCGTAGCAGTTGGAGCCTCTCCCTTGGATGCATTTTCGAACATGCTCAAAGGGTCTATCGGTTCGACGCGTAAATTTGCAGAGGTATTGGTCTCTTTCGTGCCATTGCTGCTAGTAACGGCAGGTTTGCTCATTACCTTTTCAGCCGGATTATGGAATATCGGTGTGGAAGGTCAGATCGTATTAGGCGCGATCGGTACCGTTTGGGTCTTGCGCCAATTTGTAGATAGCACCATCTCCCCGGCGATCATCATCACATTGGCTATTTTGGGCGGAATGATCACGGGTGCCATTTGGGCTTCTTTTGCAGGTATGTTGAAAACCTTTGGCGGTGTGAATGAGATCTTCGGCGGTTTGGGTTTGAACTTCGTCTCCACGGCGTTGACCTTGTACCTCATCTTCGGTCCATGGAAGCGCGAAGGCGTCGCATCCATGAGCGGGACAGAGCCTTTTCCAGAAGCCTTTTCTCTGCCGCAGATCCCAGACTTGCGTATCAGTCCCTATGCTTTGGTCATTGCGCTGGTTGCGATTGTGATCGTCTATTTCATTTTGAACGGCACCTACTTTGGTTTGAAGATCAAAGCCGTTGGCAAAAATATCCGCGCGGCGTATTTGCTAGGCATACCCACCTGGCAGTACTCGCTTTATTCATTTCTGATCTGCGGTGCATTGGCAGGTGTTGCCGGGGCATTGCAAGTGACTGCCGTTTATTATCGCCTGATCCCATCCATCTCAAGTGGATATGGTTATCTTGGTTTGATGGTGGCAATGCTGATCAATTATCAGGCGATCTGGGCGATCCCCGTGGCTTTGTTCTTTGCGGCTCTCAATATTGGCAGTATTCAGTTGCCGATTGTTTTGAAGTTGGACTCTTCGTTATCAGGCGTGTTACAGGGTGTGTTGGTCTTGTTCGTCCTGCTGACTGAAGGCGTTCGTCAAAAATTCGTAAAGAAGGTATGAGGCATTTATGAATCAAGAAACCCTTCTCGTTGGTTTGGCGGGCGTGCTGGCTGCGGCAGCTCCGATCGTATTTGCGGTCATGGGTGAGACGCTCTCCGAGCGTGCAGGTGTCATCAACTTGTCTATGAATGGCACGATCCTTCTGACAGCAATGAGCGGCTTTGCGGTTGCCTATTCTACAAACAGTTTACTACTTGGTTTCCTCGCCGGGATGTTGATCGGCGGGCTTGTCGCCTTGATCGTAGCATTCGCCAGTATTACCCTTAAACAATCTCAAGTGGCGATTGGCTTCGTGCTTGCACTCACTTGCCGTGACCTAGCCTACTTCCTCGGTAACCCGTTTATGGGCGTGCCGGGTCCGCGCTTGCAGGCGGCTCCCATCCCTGTGTTGAGAGACTTGCCCATCCTTGGTCCGCTTCTCTTTCGTCAGGAGGTTATTACTTACGTCAGCTTCCTTGCTATTTTTCTCGCCTGGTTGTGGATCTATCGCACCCGCCCTGGATTGATGTTGCAAGGCATTGGCGAGAAACCGGCGGCGGCTTACATCCGCGGTGCGAACGTCACTGTGATGCGGTATGTGTACACTGTCATCGGCGGTGCGTTGATCGGGTTGGCAGGACCAGCCTACTCACTGGGTGTCCGTGCCGGATGGATGGGAACAATTTCCGGCTTGGATGGAATCGGGTGGATCGCCCTTTCCATCACCATCTTCGGCGGTTGGAATCCCGCTCGAGCTGCTTTTGGTGCGTATCTCTTCGCCTTCTTGCAATGGTTGGGATTGGTCTTGCAATCCGTCTTCACGGCGGTTCCGTCGCAAGTTCTGCAAGTCGCACCGTTCCCATTGATGATTCTCACACTGCTGCTTGTCAACATTGGCAACGCCGAATGGGTGGAACGGACGTTGGCTGCCATGCCAGAAACGACCCGTAAATTCCTGTCCAAGCTGCTGCGCGCCATGCGGGCATCGCCACCGGCGGCATTGGGTGTTCCATTTGAAAGAGATTAACCTCCAGCCTGCAGGGTCTTAGACCCTGCAGGTCTGATAAAATTACGGGGCTATGAAAAATTTCACCGGCTATAAATGTTCGATCTGCGGCGCGGAATATCTGCCAGGTCAGGTGACCTACACCTGCCCGAAGGATGGCGGCAATTTAGACGTCGTCCTTGACTACGATGATATTCGCAAAAAATTTCAGCCTGAAGATATCACCTCGCGGACGGAAACTTCGTTGTGGAGGTATCTGCCCCTGTTGCCGGTTCATGAACCCGCAGGCGACTCTACGCCTTTACACGCCTCCGGCTGGACCCCAGTCTTTGCCCTGCCACGATTAGCCGAAAAACTAAACCTGAAACATCTCTGGCTTAAAGACGAATCGCGTAACCCCACCGCATCTTTCAAAGATAGGGCAAGTGCAGTTGTGGTCACACGCGCGCGCGAGATCAAATCAGAAGTAGTGGTCACGGCTTCAACAGGCAATGCTGGCGCAGCGTTAGCGGGCATGGCGGCGGCGGTCGGGCAAAAAGCCATTATCTTTGCGCCCAAGTCTGCTCCGCAGGCGAAGGTAGCACAACTGCTCGTCTTCGGTGCGAAAGTGATCCTGGTGGATGGAAGTTACGATGACGCTTTCGACCTCACGGTGAAAGCCGCAAATGAATTTGGCTGGTATTGCCGCAACACGGGCTACAATCCATTCACGCTTGAAGGAAAAAAGACTGCAGCCTTCGAAATTTGGGAATGGTGGATCGAAGCCCACAGTGACTGGCATAAAAAAGATAGTGCGTTGGAAGATCACCCTCCCTTGACCATCATCGTCTCAGTGGGGGATGGCAACATCATCTCTGGCATTCACAAAGGTTTTAAGGACTTGCATGAACTCGGCTGGATTCCCAACCTGCCGCGCATCATTGGTGTACAGGCAGAAGGCTCGGCTGCGATTGCGAATGCCTTTCACGCCAAGACGGAGATCATTCAAGCCGTCTCTGCTAAAACCATTGCCGATAGCATCTCAGTGGATTTGCCGCGTGACGGCGTCCGTGCGGTGCGGGCGGCTATGCATACAGATGGAACGTATATTACGGTGTCTGATGAGGAGATCATCAAAGCCATTGCAGAACTCGGCACGCAGGGTGTCTTTGCCGAACCGGCTGGGGCGGCCGCCTATGCCGGGTTGGTAAAAGCAACAAGCCTGGGTGTGGTGGGAAGCGAAGATCCCGTCCTTGTCATAAATACGGGCAGTGGATTGAAAGATGTACGGGCGGCATTGCAGGCTGTCACGCCTGCGCCGGTGATCGAACCTACTTTAGAAGCGGTGAAAAAGATATTATGAACAATAGAACAGATCAATGGAGTCTTCCCTTTCGCTATACGATGGGGATCATTATATTTATTAGCATCGTCGCATTGTTGATCTATGCCAGTGAAGCGGTGACGATGTTCATCATTGCCGCGTTCACAGCCTATTTGATCAGCCCTGCGGTTGTATTCCTGGTGGAACGTACGCGTATGTCACGTAGGGCAGCTGTGAATGTGGTCTATTTTTCGGCGTTGATCGTATTGGTGGGCATTCCTTCCGTCCTGACGCCGATCTTCTTCGACGAAATTCAACTGGTGGCACAGGATATTCTTGAGTTGTCGGAGGAATTAAGTGGGTTCCTTTCTGAACCGATCCAAATGGGTGGCTTTGTTTTGCATTTGGAACAGGTCGGTGAAAGTCTGGGGCATTTTCAAGAAAACATGTTGTCGCCTTTGCCCGAAGAAGCGCTTGAACTGCTTGAGGCAACATCCATCAATGTGTTGTGGATCTTGATTATTCTTGTGAGTGTACATCTTTTCATGTCAGAATGGCCCCGCATGCGCAGTTGGTTGATCCATCTTGCGCCGGAGCAATACCAACCTGAGATGAGTGAGTTATACACCCGCTTGCGTAATGTGTGGATGGCGTACCTGCGCGGACAGATCGTCTTGATGGTGGTCGTGGGTATCGTCTTTACGATTGCCTGGACAGCGATCGGAATCCCCGGCGCTTTGGTATTGGGCGTGATCGCTGGTTTGTTCACCCTCGTACCGGATGTCGGTCCGACCGTGGCAGCGGCAATTGCGATTGGTGTCGCCCTGCTGGAAGGCTCTTCCTGGATTCGTCTTTCTCCCGACCCAACCATGAATAACCTGTTGGTTGGGTTGATCGCGTTGGTCTTATATGTTGTTCTGATCAATGCCAAGAATTTCTTTGTACGTCCCATCATTATGGGGCGCAGCCTGCACATGAACGAGGCGTTGATCTTCATCGCCATTTTGACCGCCACTATTTTGTGGGGCATCCTCGGCGCATTGTTGATCGTGCCGGTTTTAGCTTCCATTGCCGTTATCATGGAATATCTACGCCGCCGTATTTTGGGGCTGGCTCCATTTGGTGATGATGGCGAAGAACAATTCAAAGCACCGCCCGAGACATTGAAAAAAAAGACGCTTAAATTCCCTGTAAAGGAAAAACAAAAGAAGAACTCATGAAAATCATGTATTCGATCATCGCGCCGATTTATAACGAGATCGACAACCTGCCGGAACTCTACCGGCGCGTAAAAGAGGTCATGGATTCCAATGGGGAGACTTGGGAATTTATCCTGGTAGACGACGGCTCCACCGATGGCTCCACAGAAAAGATCCGCGCGCTGGCAGAGAAAGATAAGACTATTCGCCCGGTTATCTTTGCTCGTAACTTTGGTCATCAAGTTGCCATCACTGCCGGGTGGGACTATGCCCGCGGCGATGCGGTTGTCATCATCGATGCTGACTTGCAAGACCCGCCAGAGGTCATCCTCGAACTTGCAAAAAAGTGGAAAGAAGGCTATGAAGTTGTCTATGCCGTACGCGGCGAACGCGAAGGCGAATCCTGGTTCAAGTTATGGACGGCTTCCCTTTTCTATCGCCTCATCTATCGCATCACGGATGTGAAAATTCCCGTCGACACCGGTGACTTCCGTTTGATGGACCGCAAAGTGGTGAACGTGTTGAAACAAATGAATGAACGTCACCGCTTTCCACGCGGCATGTCAGCCTGGGTGGGTTTCAAGCAGATTGGCGTGACTTATAAACGTGCGGCGCGCGTCGCTGGGGTGACGAAGTACCCATTCAAGAAAATGCTGCAGTTGGCGGTCAATGCCATTACTAGCTTTTCTTATTTCCCCTTGCAGGTGGCAACTTTCTTTGGCTTCTTCTCTGCAGGTGTTGCGATCCTTGCCATTCCGGTTGTAATTACCATGCGCATTGCCGGAAGCGGCGCTTTCTTTGGGCAAGCCACTACCTTGATCGCTGTGCTTTTTCTGGGCGGCGTACAATTGATCTCGCTTGGCATTCTGGGTGAATACGTTGGGCGTCTTTATGATGAAGCCAAAGGCAGACCTTTGTATATCGTCCGTGACGCGCCTGAAAATTAGCTATTTAGCCAAATAGTCGTTGGGATTTTCATAGCTAAAATCCCAACGACATTTTTCTTTCTTTTTTCTTCTTTCTTCATTTCGATTTCCCAATTACGAATTCCCTATGTCTCTCTCCTTTCTCAAAGACCGCGCATTTCTGCGTGAAATGCTCACCATCGCATTGCCGATCTCCTTCCAACAGTTGATCAATGCCTCCCTCAATATGATCGACGTCATCATGGTCGGTCAGTTGGGCGAAGCTTCCATTGCCGCGTTGGGACTTTCCAACCAGGTGTTCTTTGTTTTTATCTTATTGCTTTTCGGACTCACCAGCGGCATGGCGATCTTCACCGCCCAGTTTTGGGGCAAGCAGGAGGTGGGTCCCATTCGTAAAGTGCTCGGCATGAGCATTCTCATCACCTCAGCCATTGCTTTGTTGTTTACGCTGGCGGCAACCCTGATGCCGCGCGTTGTACTTGGCTTTTACACGAATGACAAGGAAGTGATTGACATCGGCGCTTCGTACTTGCGGATCGTTGGGCTCTCCTATATCCCGGTTGCTATTGCCACTTCCTATGTTGCGACACTGCGCAGTATTCACCTCGTCAAATTGACCGTCATCGCCACTGTCGCCGCATTGTTATTCAAGACTATCCTCGGTTATATGTTGATCTTTGGTCTTGGTGGATTCCCTGCCCTCGGAGTGGAAGGTGCCGCTATCGGCACCGCCGCAGGCTGGACTTTGGAACTGATCCTGATCCTTATCCTTGTCTACACTCAAAAGACTCCGCTTGCCGCCAACCCTCTGACTTTTTTCTCCTTTGACCTGCCATTTTTCAGCCGTGTGTTGACGACTACTCTGCCCGCGCTCGCCAATGAAATGTTCTGGTCGCTTGGCATCACCACCTACAATGCCATCTATGCCCGCATCGGTACAGACTCAATTGCTGCTATTAACGTCAATGCCACCATTGAGGAGCTTGCCTTTGTCGTGTTCATGGGGCTTGGGAATGCTTGCGCCGTCATGGTGGGGAATCGGATCGGGGCGGGCAAAAAGGAGGAGGCGTTTGAGACCGTGCGCCGGGTGGTGATCCTGAGCATGTTCTTCGCATGGGCAGTCGGGCTGATCGTCATCCTGCTGCGTGATGTAGTGGTAGGTTTGTATGATTTGTCTCCCAGCGGCGAAAACAACGTCCGCATGTTGATGTTGATGATGGGGTCCGTCTTGTGGATACGTATGTTTAACTTTTCCACATTCATTGGCGCGCTGCGTGCAGGCGGCGATACACGCTTTGCCCTCCTGATGGAGGTCTGTTCCATCTGGCTGATTGGAGTCCCTGCTGCCTATATCGGCGCTTTTGTATTACACCTGCCAGTTTATTACGTATATCTCATGGTCGCCTTGGAAGAGCTTGCCAAAGCCTTTGTCAGCGGGTGGCGGGTGTATTCGAGAAAATGGATCCACGATTTGGTGAATGAATAATAAAACGGGACCTGCCAGCCAGGTCCCGTTTTGTTATTCGCCCGAGGTCACTTCGACGGAGGCGTACTTTCCGCCTCGCCATTTGTTGAAGCTGCTTAATACTCTGAAAATTACGCCGTATTTTTTCTTGAACAGAGTTTCAGTTTCGTTGACTTTGATTTCTGAATCAAAAACTATGGCTCGTGCGTCAACCCACTCTCCAAGCGCTTCGCCAGATGGGGTTGATGGAGCGATTCGGACACTTTTATTATTACGTATTCGCTTCACTTTGCCAGAGGTGACGCCCGTCCAAATATGAAGTGTGTCTCCATCTTGTGCAAACCAGACCGGAGTTTTTACGCCCTGTCCGTTCTTACGGAATGTCTCGATGTTCAGATATTGTTGTTTTTTAAATTGCTTGAGAGTGTTGTTCATGGTAGACCTTTGAATTTGTTAGATTTCCAATCTTCGAAACGTTTTCTGCCCAGCGTGGAAAGGATGAGCGTCATGCCGAAACCGATGAGGACATTGGTGATGAAAAAGAAAAGCACTTCTTCCAGTGGCAGAATATTTACAAAGAGAATGCCAAGCGTCTGCTCTTTTGAAATCGACCAGGTCGTATCCGTGAGTGCAATGATATCCATCAATGAAAGATATAAGCCGGGTACGAAGATGGCAGTAAAGACCAATTTACGATAGTGCCAGAGGATATCTGCCCCGAAGAGAAATTGCGGGAAGATGGCGGGCAACGCCCAAAATAGGATAATGGAGAGATAGGTCCATTCCACGCCGCCGAGGAAGAATAAATAGGTGAATATAAACCACAAGACCAGCAAAACGCCGAATGCGATAAGCCGCCCGCTTTTGGATGCTTTGAGTGGCTCTGTAGGTTCGGGTATGCGACGAGCTAGGAACCACCACCATAGCCCTGCCAGAATGGTTTCAAGGACAAAGAATGTATATTCTTCAATCGGCACATAGCCGATAACGATGCCTGTGACCAACTCTGGGTTGTAATACCACACGCCTGTTGCAACAAGGTAGTTATCCCAGGGAGTCGTATAAGTGACGGCAAGCAAGACGTGGACAAGAATGGCAGCCCATACGGCGCGACCATTTTGAAAACCCGGCGTGGGGCGCTTATTTTTATTGTCCCACCAGGTGATAACTAAAAAGATGATGATGGGAATAACGAGGAATCGTAAAAGAAACTCAAAGTACGTCATGGCACTAATCTCTTTGTAACTTTCATTTTTACACCCGGTCTAGGTTCTAACGTAGCGCCCATATGCGGGTGAATGGGATGTTGAGTGAATTCAAAACTATAGTTCTTAAGCAAAAATGCGATAACCAGCCGCGCCTCTGCCTGACCGAACGCCGCGCCAATGCAGGCTCGCGGCCCACCGCCAAATGGGACGTAGGAGAAAGGCGGCGTCTTACGCCCATGAGCGAATCGCTCGGGTTGAAAAGCTTCCGCGTTCTCCCAAATGGATTCGTCGTGGTGGGTGAGATAGATCGAATAAAACAAGCGCTCACCAGCAGGGACGGTGCCCTCGGTAAATTCTAAGTCTTCGGCGATGCGCCGGTTGCCGATATGAATGGGTGGGTAAAGCCGCAACGCTTCTTTGACAACCTGATCGAGCAGAGGTGATTTTTCGAGCGTATCCACTTCTTGCACGAGACGTTGATGAATATCTGGATGTTGACCGAGCAAGGCAAAGACCCAAGCCAGCAAAGCCGTTGATGTGTCGTGTCCGGCGATCATCATCGTCAACATCTGGTCGCGGATGATCTGGTCTGTGAGCCCGGCGTCGATCAGGTGTTGAAGCAGATCTGATTTTGCTTCTTTCTTCTTTCGTCTTTCTTCAATGATTCCAAATAAATACGCATCCAACTGTTTCAGCGGTTTACGAAACCCAAAGCGTGGCATCTTGCGCCAGAGGATCCACGCACCGGGAGAAATGTATTCAATGGCTTTGAGGATGGGCTTCCAGATATGTGGGATATCATCCCAGACATCTTTGCTGAAGAGCGTGTCCATGATGATGAGCAAAGCGATCTTGCGGCTTTCGACCAACATATCCACGACCTCGCCGTCTTTCCATTGGGAGGATACTTTTTCGGTGTGGTCAAGGATCAATGGGGTATACCCAGGCAAGATCGAAGGGTGAAGCGCGGGTTCCATCAATCCGCGGTAGTGATCATGTTCTTGCCCATCCACGATCAAAACGCCGTGATGGAGTAAATCTGTCACCGGGTCGGTGTTGCGCCAAAGGACTTTATCGCGTTCGGTGACGAGCACTTTGCGATTCGCTTCGGGACCAAAGACAATGTAGGGATGAAAGACCTGCATGGGAAGCTGAAAAAAGCGCCCGACGTATTTCGCCATGACTTTTAGCGGACCCAGCGGAGAGCCTTCGCGCAAGAATGCTTGCAGAGCGTCGCGCCCGGCTTCGGGTGGTAGCGGTTTCGTCATCGTAAAAATTCAGTTACGGCTTGCATGAAGACCGCAGGGCATTCTTCATGTGGAACATGACCACATTGTGGGATGACTGCAAGTTCGGCATTGGGGAGTTCTTCGGCAAGACGCAGTGATTGCTCGGTGGGCACGATGCGGTCATCGTCGCCGGTGATGACGAGGATTGGAAGATCGAATTCGCTCACACGTTCAGCCAGTCCGCTCTCGCGGCTGGAGACGGTTAACTCCCACAAGGCTTTATCCCAATTTTCAACTTGCAGTGGTTCTTGATAGCCTTCAAAAATTTCAGGCGTGATCTTGCTGGGGTCGTGCCATGCAGTTTTTAGGAACTCGGTGCCTTGTGCTTGTAACTGACGTGCAAACAACGGACCGAGATGATCGAACTGCGGCGTGCCCAACAGCGGACGAATCCACGCGGGTGTGCCTCCACCTGCGTAGACGGCTGGGTCAACCAGAATGAGGCTGGTCACACGCTCGGGGTATTTCAGCGCAGTCAACATGGCGATGGTTCCGCCTGCCGAGTTGCCAACCAGTGTTGCTTTTTCAACACCAAGCGCGTCCATCAACCCGATGACGAGTTCCACTTGTGAGTCCTGGCTGTAAGGACTTTCACCTTCCCATTCCATTGGGCGTTCGGTCAGCCCGAAGGCTGGACGGTCATACGCAATGACAGTTCCGTATTCGGCTAAGGGTTCAACCACTTCGCGCCATGAGAATAGGCTTGCGCCAAAACCATGCAGAAGGATGAAGGTGGGTTCGCCTTCGCCATATGTTTTGTAGTGTACATTGACGCCGTTCACTTCAATGAACTTGCTGTCTTCGTCTGCCAGTGATACGGCAGAAACTGTATTTTCCAACGGCGGAACGGGCACAAGGAACGGTCCGATTAACAGAATGGCAAGGAGGATGAGCAGAATGCTTCCTGCAATGCGAGTGAATTTATTTTTTTTCATCAATTATCCTTCGAGAACATAACATCCCGCCTGGGTGGGATGGTCTTCAACTAGTGAACCAGCTTTAACTTCGCGTATGAGCCATAATACGAGCCAGTCACCGCCTGCGGAGGAAGTGTGTATCAGCCCGAACCAAAACCAATTTGCATCGCCAGTGATCAGGCTGTAGATGTAAGGCAGAATGCCGACGATTAAGCCGGGCATAAATGCGCCAATGCGATAGGCATTGATCTCAATCGGCTCTTTGACGTGGCAGTAGGGCGTCAATGTTTTCAGTTGAAACCCGAACTTAATGGCAGACCAAGGCTTGCGCCCAAAGCCTGCCCAGGTAATACCATGGATGGCTTCGTGAATGATGATCCCAACGATGACCACCAACAGAAAGAAAAGGAAATTCCAAGTGATGGATGCGTCTGCATCCGGGTGGATAAACTCAAATAAAAGAAATTGAATAATCACAACCGGCAACGCAAAGAAAAGCACGCCAAGGTTGGCGCGTTCCATCGAGATGGAAAGGTCGCGTTTTCCCGAAGAGGTAGGAATATCAGATTTCATTGGTGATTTCCAAAAACAAATCGCTTACTCGGGTTGCGGTTTCGGATTGCTAGTTTTGAACCGGTCTGCAACCCAAAAGCCAAGTGCCACCAGCCCAGCCAATATAATTGCCACGGCATATTCGATGACGGGAATGCGGATGATCGCATTCATTTGTGCCCAGTCTGCATTGAAGACGATGACTGCGGCAATGACGTATCCCAGCCCGATTAGCCAGCGCGTGAGGCGCGAGAGGTTGAGCCCGTGCATTTGGGTGATGACGAACATGGCTGCGAAGCCAAAAGCGAACATTTGCCACAAGTCTGCGCCTTGAAAGATGGCAACCAAAGTGCCGTGGAAGAACACGGTCACTTCTTGAGTGAGTTTCCACCACTTGTTGACGTGAATGCTAGTCAGGAACAAACTCCCTTGCAGCATCAGCAGAAACATGTAGAAAAATCCCGCCAGATGACCAGGGGTGCTGACCATGGGGTGAAACCAGAAGGTGTACACGACCGCCCAAGCGAACAGGTAGCCGTGATATTTTTTGGCGAACGACACAACCCGTTCTGAGAACGGCGCAGGTTTGCCGAAGAACATACCGCGTCGTTTGTTTTCGATGATGAGAATGACACACAACATTAAAATGACCGAGCCCTGCGAGGTGTACGAGGACATATCCATCGCAAGCGCGTCATACCAAAGGTGGGTCTGGATGAAATGCAACACGATAAAGAATCCATTCACTGCCAGTGCCCAGATATTTACCGGATGCAAGCCAGAGCTATATTTCTTAACGCTGTTCTGAGCATAATAAATCAGCCCCCACAACGTTAATTGATGCAAGGCATAAAATCCCCATGCAGTGAGGCGACCCCAAAAAGTATGTTCCAGCAATACCCAATCGTAGAAGATGATCGTCCCATCACCTGGGTCGATTACGAAGCGATCTAGCAGCGGGTTGGCCAGCCAAATCAACAGGGTGAACACCGCCGAAAAAGCAATGCCGCCCCATAATGCAGACTGCGCGGACCGTGGTTGTGCAAGTCTCTCTTGGTTCATGTTTTTAAAGCCTCTTTTGAAAATTTGTACGCTTGCAAGGTTCTTTCTTTTACAATGTCGCGCTCCACGATTGGTTCTGCTGGGTAGCCCGCAATGTGTAGCTCATATTCCCATGGGGCATGAATTTGCTTGGCATTGATTCCGCGCAGTTCAGGAACCCACTTGCGAATGTAATCTCCATTCGGGTCGAACTTGGCGCTTTGCAGTATGGGATTAAAGATTCGAAAGTATGGTGCGGCATCGGTGCCAGTGCCCGCCGTCCATTGCCAGCCGCCGTTGTTGGCGGCAATATCGCCATCGAGCAGGTTTTCCATGAACCAGGCTTCACCCCAACGCCAATCGATCAATAAATCTTTGACGAGGAAAGATGCCACGATCATGCGGGCGCGATTATGCATCCAGCCGGTCTCTTTGAGTTGACGCATCGCCGCATCCACTATGGGGACACCTGTTTCGCCCCTCTTCCATGCAGCAAACTCTGAAGCTTTATTGCGCCACGGAATGTTCGCGAGGGAGCGGTTGAAGGCTGTCCGCGCGACATATGGGAAATGATATAGGATCTGAATATAAAACTCGCGCCAGATTAATTCGTTGAGCCAGATTTCTGCGCCTTTTGAGGTTGAAGGTTTTAGGTTAGAGGTTGCAAGTTGAACAGCTTGACGTAGCCCGAGCATGCCGAAACGTAAATAAGGCGAAAGGGCAGAAGTGCCATCCAAGTCCATGCGATTTCTGTTATCTGCATATTCGTGGATTCGTTTGTGCGCAAATTCTTCGAGCCGGGTGAGAGCTTCCTGCTCACTGGCAGGGAAGAGTTTGGTTGGCGTGAATTCTGGCAACGGCTCGGTGCGAATCCCGGTTGGGGTTTCGATGGTTTTCGGCGCTGGGTATAGTTTTATTTTTGGGAGTTGCGCTTTCCAGGTCTTTGAATAAGGTGTGTAGACTGTGTAGGGTCTGCCATCTTGCTTGAGAACGTTTTTTGGATGTTGAGCCGTCTGCCCGTGGATTAACTTTAGTGGCAGGATCTTTTGAATCAGCGCATCACGTTGACGGGCGTAGGGCGTGTAATCTTCTTCAGCATACACGGCTTCGGCTTTGACTTCGTTGAACAGTTGCCGCAGTACATCAACCGGCTTGCCTTTACGAACGATCAGATAGGAGTTGAGTTTGCGAAGTTCCTTATCCAATGACGATAAGCCTTCATAGAGAAAGTTTAGGCGTCGTGCGGATAAGTGTTCAAGAGCCGGGTCGAGGATAAAGACTGGCAGGGTTGCACCCGCTTCGAGCGCGGCGTGAAGCGCAGCATTATCCGTCAGGCGCAGGTCGCGGCGAATCCACCAGATATTGGTCATAGAGGCTGTGGAGAAAAATTCGTGTCGTCCAGCCACAT
>JAFLCE010000027.1 GCA_017303655.1 Anaerolineae bacterium | reverse complement strand
GTAAGACATCTGCCAGATTGGGCAGGATCGCCTCGTTGAACGCCTGCTTCCCTAAAGCAAACGCCTCAGGCGGACCTTGAACCAGGTCGCTAACCATTTGGCTTAATACACTCTGATAGTTGAATCCCCCCAGCCGATTCACGATGCCCCACTCATACGCCAACTGTGCTGGGATGGGTTTGTTGGTGTAGAAATATTCCTGCGCCCGCCCGAGCCCAATGAGTTTTGGAAGCAACAGTGAAACACCAGAATCCGGCGCAAGCGCAATGCCACTGAACCCAACGACAAAATATGAGCCTGTATGGGCGATACGCAAATCACAAGCCAAAGCGATTCCAAATGCCGCGCCTGCACAAGCTCCATTGACAGCGGCAACGACTGGCTTACCTATCTTTCGAATTTGTAGAATGAGCGGGTTGTATGTTTTTTCCAAGTGCTCTGCGTACGAAATATCCCCGCCGCCTTTTTTCATTTCAGTAATATCCTGCCCGGCACTAAAGACTTTGCCATTGCCGGTAATGACCACACAACGCACCTGCGAATCTTTTTCGGCAGCGGCGAGGGCATCTTGCAATGCCGTGGTCATTTCAAAGTTGAAGGCGTTGGCGCGTTCGGGGCGGTTAAGGCTCAGGGTTAATGAACCAGATTGGAGTGAGGAGAGAAGCGTTGTCATGTGAGTTAAAAAATGACAGTCACTTTTGAGGTGACTGTCATTTGAATCCTTTCTTATTCGCCGGGGTAATCGTCGAACTGGTCGTCGTCTGTATCGGTTTCGTATTCCACCGTTTCGCCGTCCAGATATACCCATAAAAGCAAGACATGCCCTTCGTTGGTTTCTACATTACGGGCAGCGAGGATCGGTGCGGTTTGTTCGAGCCCGGTCTCATTGCGGTAATGTAGGTGAATGGAGGTCTTGTTATTCCATGCAGTGTAGCAGCGCTGCACAAGGGCGGGACCGTTAAAGGTGCGCAGGCGGGTCAGTGCAGGGATGGAGAGATTCGGGCTTTCGTTCAAGCCCATTGCCCAACCGTCGTTGACGTGCTCAAAGATCGGGGGCGGTCCTTCGATAATCGTGATTTTGTCTTCCATAGTTTTTACCTTGTGGGGAATATACCACAAGTACCTTGCCGAATCATTTCAGAAATTTATCAGAATCTTTTGGCTTTTGCGGTCGTATAATCGCGTTATGAGCAAATTAACCCCCAAAATCATTCTGGAAGGCACCCGCCTGACCTTCAAAACCGACATCGCTTTTGCATTGAACGAACACCCGCGTATTGTGGGTCCGCGCAAATACAAGTACCATTCGCCGCTCATTTCCGGGGAATGGTGTGCGTTCACCAACTTCCCCTGGGGGCGCGGGTTGATCAATTTTGAGCCGCAGGAAGAAGCACTTGCCATGGAGACCTACGCCACCTGGGTCAAGTTATTTGAACTACAGAAATATTATTCATGGATCGTGGATCGCTTTCACCTTTCCACGCGCATGTATCAACTCATGACCTATCAAAAAGATTACGACTTCCGCTGGCTGGAAGAACGCCTGCAACCGCTCAACTTCAGGCTTGTGCTGCTGACTCGTTCGCCCGAATCCTTTGCCGCCGCCCGCGCAGAACGGTTGAAAGTCTCGGGCAACCCATCACAATATGATGACTTGAATCTGTTCGTAGAAGAACAAGTGCTCATCCGCAAATTATTTGCAGATTCGACCCTGCCCAAGATCGAGATTGACATTTCAAACAACGACATCAACACCGCTGTGGAGCTCATCGCCGACTGGATGGAAGCAACCGGCGGGCTAAGCATGACAACATAAGTCCAAATCAATCTTGTAAGGGTTTTTTCTTGCCATTGGCACTTTGACTCGGTATACTTATTGACTATGGCTGTTCCAGAGCAAATCGGGCGTTATCAAATCAAAGGTGAACTTGGGCGGGGTGGGTTTGCCACTGTATACCGGGGCTATGACCCGCGCTTCGAGCGCGAGGTTGCCATCAAACTCATGCCGCCTGAAATGCTGCACGCCGACCCGCAATTCAAAATGCGCTTCGAACGTGAGGCAAAGATCATCGCCCAGTTGGAGCATCCCGCCATTGTGCCGGTCTATGATGTAGGCGAAGAGAACAATCAGCCTTATTTCGTCATGCGCTACATGAGCGGGGGGTCGCTTTCGGAACGCATTAAAGCCAAAACCTACAGCATTGAAGAAACTGTCAGGATCATTGAGCAGATTGCGCCGGGGTTGGATGAAGCGCATTCCAAAGGCATCATCCATCGCGACTTAAAACCCGCCAACATCCTTTTTAGTGCCAAGAACATTCCGCTCATCTCAGATTTTGGCATTGCCAAATTCACTCAGGGCGATGTCTCTGGCAATATGACCGGCTCCGCCATCATCGGCACACCGGCGTATATGGCACCCGAACAAGCTTCCGGTGATGGCATTGACGGACGAGCCGACATTTACGCGCTGGGCGTCATCCTTTATGAAATGGTGACCGGCAAACAGCCTTATCAAGCCGATACTCCACTTGGGCTGGCGATCAAACATATCACCGAGCCCGTGCCACGTATTCTCGAAGCCAACCCCAGCCTGCCAGTCTGGATGGAAAAAGTCATTTCTACGGCGATGGCAAAAAGCCCGGAAGACCGCTTCTCGACTGCAGTGGAACTGGTCGAAACCATCAAAGCTTTCCTACGCGGACAAACTCCCGAGTCCATGGTGCCTAGCACCGTAAAAGTGTCACCTTTTAATAAGACGGCTACAGTCAAAAAACAAAAAGCCGCGCAATCAGACTCGGCTACTTCCATCCAAACCCGACGGCGCAACCCTGCATACACCATCATCGGCGGCGTGATTTTGCTCCTCGTCTTCGGCGGTGGGGCTTACTTCTTCGGCGGCGGTGAAATGTTGGCAGGGATGTTCGCGGCGCCTACCAACACCTCAGTCCCACCCACTAGCGGACCCGCTACCCAAACTCTCGCACCCATTGTCATTCAATGGACAGCCACACCCATTGTCACCAGCACTCCAGAGATCGCCACACAAGCGATCACCAGCAACTTGCCCATCATCGGCGGCGCGGATAAGATCGCCTTCCTGCGCGACAATGACATCTGGGTCATGAACGTGGATGGCAGTGATCGCAAACAACTCACCAACGATAAACTTCCAAAGTTCAATTTGCAATGGTTGAAAGACGGCAACACCATTCTTTACATGTCTGGCAAGACCGTCAAGACCGTCAATATTGAAAACGAAGTCGAAGAAGTCGTCATCAACTATGTTTCAGCGGAATATTTTGAAGGCTTCAGCGTTTCACCAGACGGCAAACTAGTTGCCATCAGCGTGAACCGTGAGCTTTTCATCGTGCCGTATGATCTGCTAAAACTACGCTTTGCCACCCGCCGCAGCGCCCTACTGGAAATGGACGGCTGTCTCTATAACGCAATTCCTGTCAAAGATATTCAATGGTCAGATGATGGCAAACGCCTTGCCATTGAGTTTATTGCCAACTCCAAAGGTGTCTTTGCCGACGCCATCCGCATTGTAGATGCCCAAAATTGCGAAGCCATTCCCACTTCCATCGTCGATGAATTCCCAAGCGGTCGCTTTGAGTTTGCTAACGAGATCGTCAACTTCGACTGGGACGGCGACCTACTCTTCTTCATCAATAGCAACGTCCGCAACAATGGCTTTGGCGACCTGTTTTTCTACAGCGCCTTCACCCACAAAGCCGAAGACGCCTCGCCCTTCGAAGGCAATTGTTGTTATCGTGATGCCGCATTCAGCCCTGATAGCAGCCACTTTATTTTTGCATTTCAAGATATTCGTCTCGGTAGCACCAGCCCGATCAACCTTTATCTGATCCCCACAGATTCGATCTCCACTCAACGTGAGATAGAACCCATTCCCCTGCCTGACCGCTTTTTTGTCGAGCGCAATGAAGCGCCGCACCCCATCCTGCGCCCGGCACAACCCTAGATCGCTCTGACGATCTCCTGCACCAAGCCCGGTCCACGATAGACCAAACCTGTATAGACTTGCACCAGCGCCGCCCCCATCTCGAGGCGGCGTTTTGCATCATCCGCATTCATGATGCCGCCCGCGCTCACCACAGGAATCTTCCCATTTACAGATTTTATGGTTTGACGAAGAACCGCCTCACTCTTAACCCTGAGCGGAGTGCCACTCAACCCGCCTGTTTCTCCCCGATAGCTCGATCTCAACCCCTCGCGCCCAAGAGTCGTGTTCGTGACAATGACTCCATCCATATGCGTATTCAAAATGGCTTCAAGTGATTCATCCAACCCGGCTTCAGTCATATCCGGCGATAACTTCACCAGAATAGGAATATGTTTCTTTAGCTGTTCCTGCTCCACTATGCGTTGTTGATGCAAATGCAGAAGCAGACTCTCAAGCGACTTGCGTTCCTGCAACTCTCTCAGCCCAGCCGTATTCGGCGAGCTGACATTGACCGTCAGATAATCGGCATAGGGTGCAAAATGTTTCAACAGAGCAAGATAATCAGTCTCCGCGGCTTCATTGGGAGTCTCTTTATTCTTACCAATGTTTATCCCCAGGATTGTGTTCCAGTTCGATCTTCTATTCAATTGCCTCTTCACAAATTCTGCGCCTCGCGAGGGGAAGCCCATGCGATTGATAACGGCTTCATCTTCCACCAAACGAAACACCCGCGGACTCGGATTCCCCGGCTGCGGCTTGGGCGTGACCGTGCCAATCTCGACGTGCCCAAAGCCTAAAGCGGCTAATCCACGAATCGCAAGCCCATCTTTATCGTAGCCAGCCGCTAAGCCGATTTGATTCTTAAAAGTCAAACCAAAGAGTTGGACTGGCTTAGATGGCGCTTGATACATGAGTTCAAGTAGTTTGCGTGAAATGGGGAAATTACCGGACATGCGCAAAGCTTGAAGTGTAAGTACATGCGCACGTTCGGGGTTGAGGCGAAAGAGAAGAGGACGAAGAAAGTTATACAAGGTCAGCTACTCGTTGATCTTCCAATGTGTGCGGATAGGGCTTCCGCCATCTGGGTATTCGGTTGTGGTGACTGCTTCGGGATGGAGTTCGAAAAGAATATAGCGTGCCGCCGGTTTATAAGGTGAGACTCTCTCAGCTGTTGCACGCAGACCTGCATCTTCAATAAATTCCGCCCTGCCCGTGACGATGACTTCACCACTTTCTCCGCTCGTATCAGAAACGGAACAGTGAATGGCAAAGCGCGGATCGCGGCGCAAGTCATGTCCTTTGGGCGAGGTCGGTTCCATGAATACGAAGAAATGTCCCTCACCAATAATCGGTGTAAAGGGATGCACGCGCGGCGAACCATCTTTGCGAATGGTGGCAAGATAGGCGACCTTGCTATGAAGCCGCGTGCTTGCAAATTCAGCAAGTTCAGGAGATTGAGAGGAAAATATTTGCCAGGTCATGACGATTGTTTCAAGAAGGCTCTTGTCTCTTCGATCTTTTCTTTTGCTACTTTTCCATTCGCTTCCCAATGATCTAACAACTGCGTAATGGTCAACACAGCATGGAGGTTGTAGCCTGCCTGCTCCAAAGACTCTTTCGCGCCAGATTGACGGTCCACCAGCACGACCACATCTTTCACCACCAGCCCCACGCCAGTCAATTTTTCGATGGCTTCGAATTTACTGCCGCCGGTCGTGGCGAGATCATCGATCACGACCACTGTCTCACCGGAATGATATTCACCTTCGATCTCAGCCTTGGTGCCGTAGGTCTTCACTTCTTTGCGCGGGTAGATCATAGGATAGTTTCCCACGAGGCTGATGGCAGTCGCTATTGGAATGGCAGCATAAGGCAAACCCGCAATGCGCGAAAATTGCAGAGTTTCAAGCAAAGGCAAATACGCCGCACCGATTTGCTCCAGCAATTTTGGAAACGAAATGATATAGCGCAGGTCAATATAAATGGGAGACTTGAGTCCGGACTTAAGTGTGAATTCACCAAATTTGATGCAACCTGCTTCGAGAAGTCCATCAGCGAGCGCGGCTAAATCGTGGTTCGTAATTCGTAATTGGTTTGTCATAGTGTCTCCTATTTTTTCAACTCGCGTTTGATTCGCAATATCTCATCGCGGATCTCTGCCGCGGCGTTGCCGGGGTTATCGGCACGCGAGATGGCTCGTGAGATCGGCAGAAGCAAACCTTTGCCATCTTCGCGCAGACCCGATCTGAGCGTCATCTCCAATTCGCCGCCTTGGGCACCCACGCCAGGTGCAAGAAACCACAGGTCGGGCACTGCCGCGCGGACTTGTTTCATCACTTCGATATGCGTCGCCCCGACGACTAGACCGATATTATTTTTATCATTCCATGCTGCTGCAAGTTTTGCAACGTGGATATACATGGGGTCGCCATTTGCAAGGACTACATCCTGCAGGTCACCGGAACCTTTGTTTGAGGTCTTGCAAAGCAGGAACACGCCTTTTTGTTTGTGACCAAGAAATGGCTCAATCGAATCTTTGCCAAGATAAGGACTCAATGTGATGCAATCTGCGCCAAGGGATTCGAAAGCGGATTGGGCGTAGGCTTCGGCTGTGGAGGAAATGTCACCCCGCTTTGCATCCAGGATGATGGGGATGCGCGAACCCATTCGGTCGGATTCTTCGTTGATAGCTTCGATAACCTGCTTGAGAGCCGTCCATCCCTCAGCGCCGAAGACTTCGAAGAAGGCGGCGTTGGGTTTGAATGCCGCAGCGTAACGAGAGGTCTGCTTGACAAGATTCAGGCAGAAGGTCAGCGCGGAGGCGGCGGTAGGACTTGGGAGGTCGGAGATGTGCGGGTCGAGTCCAACGCACAATAGGGAGGAAGAGTCGTCGACGCGTTTTTCAAGAAAAGAGAAGAAGGTTTCCATAGTTTATCCTTGTTATAAAAAGACCCGAAAGGTTTTGATTTCCTTTCGGGTCTTATTTTACTCAATGAAGGTGCGCCATTTCTCGTCAGTTTGTTGGACGAATAATTTATCGAGCCAGTTGGTGAAATCCCAATAGAAGGGATTCCAAATGTCGGCGCCGTAGCCGTTGCATTCGGGGATGAAGAAATCGAGCGGAATGGTATCGGGCAGGTTGCAGACGGGAGAAGCGCCATTATCGGGCGCGATAGGGGCTTTGCCTTCGCGCGTGTTACTAAGATAGGGCGTTGGGATGCAGTCTTCGAACCAAGAGTTGCCGGGTGTGCCATCTGGCAGGCGGCAGAAGGATTTGTCTTCGGCGCGAGCAAGTTCGTAGGTGAAGGCATCGTAGATCTTGCCGCTTGGGTTGACGAGACGTAAGGTCTCGCCGCCATCACTGAGCAAGATGCGAGTTTGCGAGCCATAATACACGATGCGCTCACCGGGTTTGAGAGTGACATCCGGCAAGGTATAGGTGGAGCCATCCACAGTGTTAAGCTTCCAACCACTGAGGGAAACATCAATGGCGGTCAGGTTCTTGATCTCGATGAATTCATCATAGACATCCACTACGCCGTCTTGATTCCAGTCAAAGCCGGGGCGTGCAAGAATCTCGTTGATGATGGGACGTGGGTCGATGACGATGCGCGTGGGGACTGGCGTGGAGGTGGGTAAGGGTGTGCGGGTGGGCGTTGTGGTGGGAGATGCAGAATTGCTGGCTTTTGGAGTGCCTATAATATCGCCACTATTTGCGTTCTTGCCATTTCTCTTGGCGCCCGTATTCGTATGCCAGTTGCTATCGCTATCTGAGGAAGAGCCATTGCGTTCCATCGTTCCATACGTAGATGAACTCCCGGCGGGCCAACTGCCGCCGTTTCCATTGGCAGTGTCGATGACAACATTCGCTCCATCGAGCAGAGATAAGGCTTCGCCGCTGTTGGAAAGGTCACCCGTATAGATTTGATCTGCCGGAAAATCAGAGACGGTATTGTCATCGTCACGTTCAAGCAGGAAGTATCCCCCCGCAGCGATTGTGCCATTAAGGGTGATAGTAGGTGAACCATCTGCTGCTTTCAACGTCCAACCGGTGATGTTGATGGTTGAATTGGTGGTGTTATATAGTTCGATCCATTCATCAGAAGTCAGGCTAGAGGTTGTGCCTGCCCAGGCAACCTCATTAATGATGACCGAGCGGGTGCTGGAAGCGGCAAAGGTGACTGAATTATCGGAAGAGGTGCTGGCAGTGTTATTGTTACCGGAAAGATCGGTTATGCGGTTCGCCGCAATGGATGGGATGATGGTGCCATACCCAGAGGATGTAGCCGAAAGCGTAAAGTTCCTATTATCGCCAGAGTTGATAATGCTCCAAACAATGCCCGTCGCTGTGCCAGTTTGGGTGATGTCGGCGGTTGTGAAGGTGGCAGTATTGATCGGTTCGGAAAATTGAACAGTGAAGTTGATGGGCAAGGCACTGGTCGGGTCTAGCTGAGTACCTACTTGATTGATAGTGAGGGTGGGAGATGCGGTATCAGTAAATGTGACACTATTATCGGTGCTGGTGCTAGCCGTATTATGATTGCCAGCTCTATCTCTCACAATAGGTAAAGCATCTGTACCTGCGTTAAGACTGGGGGCAAGTGTTCCTGCACTTGCCGCAATAGCAGACAAAGTGAAGTTCTGATTATCACCAGAATTTGTAATGCTCCAAACTACGCCAAGTGCTGAGCCATTTTGCCTAATATCAGATACCGTAAAGGTCGTTGCATCGATCGGTTCGTTAAAAACAACCGTAAAAACAATTGGTAGGCTGTTAGTTGGGTCAACCTGTGTACCAAGTTGATTTATGACCACTGAGGGAGATGTATTATCCACATTAAACTGATCATCAATAGCAGGTTGGGTATTAGGAAGATTATTTCCACCCATATCAGTAATTCCATGAGGAGTATTTAGATCCAGACTTACAATTCCATTCAATCCAGCTAGACCACCATTGGTTAGTTCTATGTCATAGATTCTGCCATTTTCGATTTTCAAAAATGCAAGTGTAGGCGCAACAAGTCCATTCACAACGAAATCTGATGCATCGACACCAGTTACTGCCTCATTGAAGGTTATCCGAAAAACAAGTTTGTCAACATTGGTATATTGAGCAGTAGGAGCCTGACGTGAAAAAGAAGCTAAGCTTGGAGTAGCTGATGTATTATCGATACTGATATCTTCATTTATGCTCAATGAGCCAGTGTTTCCAGGTTTGGGCAGCAAAAGAACTGCGTCACCACTGGCACCAATAATAGTACCTCCACTTAAGGCAAGAGCATTCACAGAGGCATAATCCAAGTCAGTTGTGTTGTCACCCGCAGTAATTGTGTAAGTAAAGGTCAATACATTCGTGCCACTACCAGATGCATATACTGCCGTTCTATCAGTTGTACCAGTTTCGATTGTTAGAGTTGGTGAACCGGTTACTGTTACCACATTACTGAAAGTTAGTTGAATATCTATAACTGCGCCACTTGTATCAAGATATGTAACAGGACTAACAACAGAAGAGTTGACATTTATCACAGCCAAACAAGGAATAGCTAGGCTTGAAAAATTTTGTGGGTTGCTCGTAGATGAATTAAAAATAAAATCTACGGCGTTATTATCAGTATCTTTACAGCTGCCTGCACTCCCCCCAGATTTGCGCTCATAGCTTTGATTGGTTGTGGTAGTAAGAGCAATAAGAGGAGTATTTTCTTTATAGGTTGTTGTATTACACATACCAACTTGATCAATGATATCTCCCAAATCATTAACTAACGCGATACCCCCAGTATCCTGAATTAAATCTGAACCAGTCAAATTCATATCTAATATAGTAGAGCCAGAATATCCAATGGAATTACCAATCAGATAAAACTGTCCAGGGGCAAGAGTCACATTTATTGGAGAAACAGTAATTGGAAGAGAAATGTTGGAACATCCTTCAGATGCTCTTATTCCCCAGTTGTTTAAAGTAATGGTGTTTCCTGAAGCATTGAAAATCTCGATAAATTCATCAGATTCTCCATTCAAGCCCCGTGACCGAAATTCACTAATGAAAATGTTCAACTCATCCAAGGCTCTCGAATGACTTGCATCTACGTCTTCATAAGACGACATGAAAGTCCCTGCAAGTACGCCAGCAAGGAGGAAAAATGTGAAGAGTGAACGGAATTTTTTTTTCAAAGACATATCGAGATAAAAATATTGAAATTGAATTAAGGGTATATATATTTCAGCTTTCACATCCTATTCCATCATCGTCTCCATCAAAACGGTGTGGGTCAGGCGGCAAAACTTGAAATCTCCTGTAACTTATGTCTTTACAATCCAAATCTGGTGGTGAAGGCGGAATACATACACCAGGATAAGAAGGATCGCAATTTCCAGAAATACTGTCAGTAGGTAAAACTAAAAACTGTGGTTGCTGAGTAGGACTTTGCCAAATTCCAATTAAGGCTGTTTGTGCTGTTTGCTCAGCAACTTTCAAACCTTGATCACAGGCAGTATCTGGAGGATATGATGAAGCACGGGCATATCCATTCAGAACTAATTCATGATTCACAAAACTATTATCAACTATTACATATCTTAGAAGACGTCCGTACACATCTGTTTCAGAAACATCTTTTACTAGTGATACTACTTTCCCGTAAACTAGCTCAGTGTTTTTTTGAGTTGCTTCCGAATTATAAAATTCTCCACCCGTTTCAGGGGTGTCAATACCAATATATCTTACACTATAAACCTTATCCGCTAAAAGCACCTTAATTGTATCTCCGTCCACAATCTCAACTACTTTTGCAGTCTCAATGTTTTCGACCGGCACACATAAAGCATTAGTTATCCCCATCCAAACCGGGGTGTTAGTTGGAATTGAAGTGGCGGTAACGGTTGGAATAGGTGTTTGAGTAGGTAGTGCTAAAGCTGTTTCAGTTGATTTAATCGCAAAGTCAGCTATAGCACTTTCATAAGCTTGTGTATATATGAGTCCAACATCCAAGGTTGGTTCGACAACTTGAGTAGTACCGCAAGCAAGAATAACACTAGTAAAAACTAGACAAAATAGAACTAATAAATTTCTTTTCTTGTTTTTTTGGTTTAGATTAGAAGAAAACATCATTACTCCCTTTTTTTGATTCTCTAAGTCAAAATATAAAAAAAACCACTACAAAACTGTGTGTAGGGTAAGTAACAAAAGCACAAAGCGAGAGAACCGATTGCGATGGGTCATGAGAAGCTTGGGCGTGGAAACAGCCCACAGCGGGGCGTGAGCGAGCATCCACACGCAGAATTATACCCTTCGCGGGTACACGTAATCCACCCTGGAACCGCTAAACTAATAAGTTAAGGTGACAGCCCTTCGAAAGGCTGTCACCTTTGAAAGCTACATGTCGGGTTCCGTTGGAGGAACTGGAGATTGTAGAGCAGGTGGACGCAGTTCAACTACCAACTTAATGGCGGTGCGCACCTTATCTTCAATTTCCACATCCACGAACTCAGGCATACACATCACATCGATGCCATCGTTCTTCAAATAACTCGTAGCAAGCACCAAGGCCTTCACCGCCTGATTGACGGCGCCTGCACCAATGGCTTGCACTTCTGCCCGTTTATGTTCTCGAATGACCCCTGCGATCGCACCGGCGACGGCTGAGGTACGGGAGTTGGCTGAAACTTTGATCATATCCATGGCAACCTCCCAAGGTTGGCTAAGATGGGAACGGACTTACGTTGTGGATTGTATAGGAAACCCTTATTGGATTCAAGTGGTATATAAGTATCATTATGGATTCGTAATATTAGTAGGGGGTGTGGATACTGTGGATAACACGACTCACCCCCCATATCTGGATGAAGTACACGCGCCTCACCCTACGCCTTTGGTTGATTGCCCAACCTCGAAAGAATCGCACCTGTGGGTTTGTTTGGATAACTTATCCACAGCCCAAGTGACTCGGCACCTACTTTTTCGGCATTTTCCATATTTCGGGTTTTGCATAATGTGCCCCCCATATTTGGGGGTATGACCCAAATAAGTTGTCGGACGTTTTCTCTCATAAATGGCAATGTTGTCCACAGGAGAGGGCAGTTGTCCACAGATAAGTGGCACTTATCCACAGTTTTGAGGTCTGGGAAGGGCTTTCTTGTCTAAACAACACACCCAAAATGTGGGGTGTCTACCTGATATTTCGGATAGCAATCCTACAAATAATGGCGAATCAGCCCAATCGCTTATCCACAGCCCAGAATCAGGCTGTGGATTCATCTGTTTCACGAATCTCGCACATTCCTGCCCGAGCCGGGCTTTGCCAGAACCTTTCCATCTTCAAAAACCGTCTCGCCGCGTAGTACCACCTTGCGGACTTTGCCCTTCACCTGCCAGCCTTCAAAGGGAGTCCAACCGCAGCGGGTGAAACTTTCACTGGCTTTGATCTCATAGACTGCATTCTCATCCACCTCCACCCAGGTTTCAGGTTGTTCAGGCAAATTGAAGATGCGTTTGGGGTTCGTATAGAGTTTTTGCACGATATGGTCTATGGTCAATCGTCCATCGTCCACGGCAGTAAGCAAGAGCGGCAACATCGTCTCCAACCCAGGGAAGCCCGGCGGCGGATTCTCGCCATCTTTTTCTTCAAGCGTATGCGGAGCATGGTCTGTGGCGAAGCAATCGATCACATCCAGATTTGTCCACAGGCTGTGGACATCTTCTTTTGTTGCCAAACGTGGGCGGACTTCGCCTCTACCGGGGTGTCCGTGTGAGATTTCGGGGATATCTTCCTTTGAAAGAAACAAATGATGCGGACAAACTTCGCAGGTGACTTTGATGCCCTTCTCTTTTGCAGCTTTGATGAGCAGAATTTCCTCTTTTAAAGAAACATGCGCAATGTGAACGGGATTATCATAGATAGCAGAGAACAAAATCGCCGCAGCCAACGTCCGGCTTTCAGAGTGCATCACCATCGGCGCAGATTTGGGGAACTTTTGGAAGTGTGGCATCCACAGGGTCATATCGTCGAGGCGCAATTCGCCAAAGGTGGAGTCAAGGTACATCTTTAGCCCGGCAGCTTTCGGCGCGAGCGAGGCGGCGAGTTCCGCGTTATCAGGACCTGCGCCAATGTATTGGCCATAGTCGCAACGGGCTTTCGCTTTGGCGGCATCCAGCGCAAGGTTGAGAGTCGTTTCATCGAAGATAGGAGGTTTTGTGTTTGGCATGCC
Organism: Anaerolineae bacterium; assembly: GCA_017303655.1. Lineage (GTDB taxonomy): Bacteria > Chloroflexota > Anaerolineae > Anaerolineales > Villigracilaceae > Villigracilis. Next base: position 29,854 of record JAFLCE010000027.1, on the reverse strand, counting down.
TAGGATGGTTGTTACACCTCCGGCAAGGGCGGCTTGGGTGACGGTGTCCCAATCCTCTTTATGAGTGGCGCCGGGTTCGCGTACATGCACGTGGGGGTCGATCAAACCGGGGAGTTTTAGCATGCCGCCAGTATAAGACGAAACCAGGGCAACTGTAAACAGATTTTTTATTCACAGACAATTTTTATTATTTCGCAGTATGATATTTGTAGAGACGTGAAGGGGCGGCAATTTTCGTTAATACAGGAAATTCGCGTAACGGCAGTCTCAAAATAAGGTTGTATACACCATACTCAGACCTCGGAGGTTTTCTTATGAGCACTGAACAATTCAAATGGCAATCCATCGTTGCCAAATACGCCTACCCCGAAACCTGGCGCAGTTTGTGGCAGGTCTTTAATTCGGTCATTCCATTTTTCGTGCTGTGGTATCTGGCATATCTCAGCCTGCAAGTGGGCTACTGGCTGACCTTGCTGTTGACCATTCCTGCCGCCGGATTCATGGTGCGCATGTTCATCATCTTTCATGACTGCTGCCACGGCTCGTTCTTCGAGAGCAAACTTGCCAATGACCGTATGGGGCTTTTACTCGGCGCGGCAGTCTGGACTCCCTACTACAACTGGAAACATTCTCACGCCATTCACCACGCCACCGCCGGTGACCTCGACCGCCGTGGCATTGGTGACGTGTACACCATGACGGTGGAAGAATATCTCGCCTCGCCGTGGTACAAGAAGATCGGCTATCGCATTATGCGCAGCCCCATGATCCTCTTTACCATTGGAGCGACGCTCGTATTCGTAGTCGGTCACCGCTTTTGGGACAAGGATGCCGGGAAGCGCGAGAAGAACAGCGTGATCTGGACGAACCTCACCCTGCTAGGCTTCGTCGGCTGGTCGATCCACCTGATTGGTTGGCAGGCGTATGTGATGGTGGAACTTCCCATCTTGCTCATGGCTTGCGGTGCGGGTGTGTGGCTGTTCTACGTGCAGCACAACTTCGAACCGACCTATTGGGAACGCCATCAGAGTTGGAGCTTCTTCAACGCCGGCATGGACGGCAGCTCCTTCTATAAACTCCCCAAAGTCTTGCAGTGGTTCACCGGGAATATCGGTTTCCATCACATCCATCACCTGAGCCCGAAGATCCCGAATTACAAGCTGGAGCAATGCCACAAGGAAAACCCTGAATTTCAGATCGAGCCGCTTACCTTTCGTGACAGTTTGAAGTCGTTGTACTTCCGCCTGTGGGATGAAAAAGAGAAGATGCTTGTCGGTTGGAACGCGATCAAGAAATATAAAATGCAATCGCAGAAGACCTCGTAGTCTGCTGCTTGCATGGAATCAAAAAGGTGACTGATGCCGGGATGGCACAGTCACCTTTTTGATTTGACGATGGACGATTGACCACAGACCATGGTCAATCGTCCATCGTCTATGGTATATCACTAATCCTTCTTGAAAATTACGAAGATCAAATTCAACACAATGCCCACGATGGCGGCGAACACGATCGCAGGGATGCCTTGCGGGAATACCACCGGCACCATGAAGGGGAACAGTCCATTCTCAAGCCCGAGGTTGCCGCCGATGCCACAGACCAAGATCGCCGACCCGATGGCGAGATTCTTCGGGTTGAACAAGTCCACTTTTTCGGATTGGATGAGCGCCACACCTTGCATGCCGATCACGCCGAAGAGATAGATGGCGAGTCCGCCCGTGACGGCGACGGGGATAGAGTTAACCAATCCCGCCAATTTGCCGACGAAGCCCAGCAGAATTGCCATCACGCCAGCCGTCATCAAAACCGGGATGGAGTAATTGCGGGTAATCGCCATCAGCGAATTGTTTTCGCCGTAGTTCGTGCCTGCCGCGCCGCCGAGGAAACCAACCACGAGGTCATCTGCGCCATCGGCAACGAGGTTCAAGCCGATGAGTTCTTTGATGTTGTAGGGTTTGCGTCCAAGTTTTTCGGCGAGGGTGTCAATGTACAGACTCATCTGATACAGATGTGCCGTCGATTCGGGGATGGTGGCAATCGCGATCAATGAAATGCTCACCACCAGCTCCCAGGCGCGCGGGTCACCGAAAGCGGGCAATGTAATCGCGGGCACACGGAACCAAGCCGCATTGGCGATCACACTGTAATCCACTACACCGAGCACCGCTGAGAAAACATAACCGATCACTGCGCCCAACAGAATCGGCAGCATTCCGAGTAAACCTTTATTTTGTAAAAAGACAGAACACAAAACTGTGGCTATTAAGGTCACGAACGCGACCAGCCAGTTTCCGCTTGCCATGCCCAAGGCAGCACCTGCTAAAGCAATACCGATTACGACTGCCATCGTGCCAGTCAAGATGGGGGGCAGGATTTTATCCAGAGCGCTTTTTCCTACACGCATGATGAGCAAGCCCACTAAAATTTCTACTACAGCAGTGCCGATGATGCCCACTTGCACCAGCCGCACCCCTTCGGCGCAATAGGCGGCGTCACTCGTGAAACAATCGCCCGCATACAAACTCATCGCCGTCACCACCACGGCAATATAAGAAAACGACGAGCCATAATACATGGGGATCTTACGTTTTGAAACCAACAGGGCAATGATGGTTCCCAAACCAGATGCCAGCAAGGTCACGCCGACATCGAATTTCGTCAACACTGCCACCAGCACAGTGGCGGGGAACATCGTCAGCACCTGTTGGAAGCCGAGACTCAACATCGCGCCAACGGGCGGAGTGTCATCGGGCAGATAGCCCATCACACCGGATGCTGCCGCCTCTTGCTTAACCTCAACTTGTTTCGTCCCTGTAGGCTGACTCTTCCCCTTGGGCTTTGTCTTGCTATTCTTTGTTGCCATTTGCATTCTCCTCTTTCTGAGATAAAAAAAGAGAGCCGCCGAAAGCGACTCTCCAAATTCATGAAATAGAGGCAACCATTCCAAAGAAATGTGGATGCAGGAATGAATGTCGAAATTTATCCGTTAACATTGCGCAGAATTTTACGCCCATTTACGTTGATGTCAAGGAATTTTGGCGCTGAAAACAATGCCACCCCTTCGGGGTTTGAAATTTTATTCCCGTAATTTCTATACTCATGTCATACCTTCGGGATTTGGGTGATATAGCCCAAGCTTGGGCTTAGAAAAAACTTTCAGAAACCCGAATCAGGCGCGGGCGGGGTGAGAGGCGGGTGTATAATCCGCACGATAATTTCAAAACAAAAGTCAAAAGAGGTAGATAGACATGGCATACGAAAACGTTAAAGTCCCCGCAGGCGGGGCGAAGATCTCAATTCAGGACGGGAAGTTGAACGTCCCTAACAATCCAATCATCCCCTACGTGGAAGGTGACGGCACCGGACGCGACATTTGGCGTGCTTCAGTGCGCGTGCTCGATGCGGCGGTGGAAAAAGCCTACGGCGGCAAACGCCAAGTTCATTGGATGGAAGTGTACGCGGGCGAGAAGTCTTTCAAGATGTTCCAGAGCTGGCTGCCCGAAGAAACCAATGAAGCCTTCCGCGAATTTTTGGTTGGCATCAAGGGACCGCTCACCACGCCCATCGGCGGCGGCATCCGTTCGTTGAATGTTGCCCTGCGCAAGAATCTCGATTTGTATGTCTGTCAGCGCCCGGTGCGTTGGTATCAGGGTGTGCCTTCGCCGGTGCGCCATCCCGAATATGTAGACATGGTTATCTTCCGCGAGAATACTGAAGATATTTATACCGGTATTGAGTTCGCGTACGGCACCGAAGAAAATAAGAAATTCAAGGAACTGTTCAAGGAAGCCTTCCCCAAGGAATACGCCAAGATGCGCTTCCCGGATACGGCAGGGCTTGGCATCAAGCCAGTTTCTGTAGAAGGCACCGAGCGCCTCGTGCGCGCCGCTATTCAGTGGTCGTTGGACAATCATCGCCGCAGCGTGAACTTCGTCCACAAGGGCAACATCATGAAGTTCACCGAAGGCGCGTTCAAGGATTGGGGCTATGCCCTCGCCAAACGTGAATTCCGCGGGCAGATCGTCACCGAGCGCGAGACCTGGATCCTTGGCAACAAGGAAGGCAATGCCAATTTGAGCGTGGAAGATAACGCCAAGCTGATCGACCCCGGTTTCGATATGATGAGCCCCGCACAACAAGGTGAGATCAAAGCCGAAGTGGAAGAAGCGCTGAAGTTGTGGGATACCCACGGCGAAGGCAAGTGGAAGAAGATGCTGCTCATCAAAGACTCCATTGCAGATGTCTCGTTGCAGTTCACCATCATCCGCCCGCGCGATTATGATGTGATCGCCACCCTCAACCTCAACGGCGATTATCTCTCCGATGCGTTGGCTGCTCAAGTTGGCGGTATCGGCATCGCTCCGGGAGCCAACATCAACTACGTGACTGGGCACGCCATCTTCGAAGCGACTCACGGCACCGCACCCAAGTATGCTGATCTGGATAAAGTGAATCCCGGCTCGGTCATTCTCTCGGGTGAGATGATGCTGCGCTACATGGGCTGGGGTGAAGCTGCTGATTTGATCGTCAAAGGCATGGAAGGCGCCATCGCCGCCAAGACCGTCACCTACGACTTTGCCCGCCTGATGGACGGCGCCACGGAGATCAAATGCTCCGAGTTTGGCGATGCGATCATCAAGCACATGGCGTAAGTTCGAAAATTTGTAAATCAAAAAGGTCGTGACTTTTCAGTCACGACCTTTTTATTTGCATTTTCAAGATATTACTGAGTTCGACTATTTATTGGAATCGACCGTTTGGATATAAGTTTCCATCTTGGTAAATGCTTGTTCCCAACCGCCTCCAGCGCCCTGGCTGGCTGGCATACCTGCATGAGTCATCTTCATCTTTGTACGATTGCCCAAGTCTTCCAATTCCACAATGACCTGTGTGGTCGTGGGAAAATCTTCAGGCATTCCCATGTCACTTGCAGACATCACATTGCCGTTTTCATCTGACATGCTTTCCGTATAGACGAGGCGTTTATTGGGAACGATCTCAACATACTCGCCCGTCGTCCACATTTTCATGACTCCTTTTGGAGTCTGCATTTCCATGCATACCAGGCGCTTACCGCCCACACGCACATCCATTTCAGCGACGGGTATTTTTACACCCTGGGGACCGTACCAGTTTTGAAAGTGTATCGGTTGCGTCCACATTTGCCAGATCAAGCCTGTTGGAGCGTTGAAAATACGTTCGATTACGATCTGATCATTTTCACTCATTTTCGTTATCCTTTTCCTTTATTTGGTTGATGTAATTTTCCATTCGGTCAAAACTGGTTTCCCAAATATGGCGATATTGTTCCGTCCATGTTGATACTTCTTTTAGCGGAGTTACATTTATCACGCATGGGCGGTATTGAGCCTTTTGACCCTGGGTGATTAGCCCGGCTTGTTCTAAAACTTTTATATGTTTGGAAATTGCGGGTAGGCTCATATTGAATGGTGCCGCAAGTTCATTGACTGTCGCTTCACCATCTACCAAGCGTGCCAAAATGGCTCGTCTTGTAGGGTTTGCCAGCGCGGCAAAAGTTCGGTCTAATTTTGTTTCCTTGGTTTCCATTTCAATTCCTTATTTAACTAAATGGTTAAATAACCAGTTTGTATAATACCTCGTGCTAAATAGCCTGTCAAGAGCTTTCGGCAGAGAAGCACACGGTGCCTGCTAGTTTTCCTCATTTTTGACAGTACTTAATTGGCAAGAAGAGAAATATACGATATAGTCACACGGCTTTTGGAGAATCTTTTCATGTCATTGCTTACAACTCACCCGCTTATGAAGTCCTTGTTTGAATTGAAGGGCAATCCGCGCGTCACGGTACTCACCGAAGTGATGTTTGGGATTCCCTATAATCTATTCGCGCCGTTTTTCTCGGTCTACATGATCGCGCTCGGCATGAACGATCAACAGATCGGCAGCATTGCCAGTTTAGGGCTGGTCTTGCAGGTCTTTTCTGCATTGCTGAGCGGAGTCCTTGTAGATAAATTCGGGCGGCGGCTTTCGCTCTTTATCGGTGACTTGGTCTGCTGGAGCATTCCCTGCCTGATCTGGGCAGTCGCACAGGACATCCGCTATTTTGCTGCGGCTGCCGCCATGAACGGTTTATGGCGCATCTCTCATACGGCATGGACTTGCCTGATGGTCGAGGACGCTGAAGAACGACATCTCGTGCACATCTGGACGTGGATCATGATCTTCGCGGTCAGCTCCGCTTTTTTTGCGCCCATCGGCGGCTGGTTCGTGAACCGTTACGGCTTGATCCCCGCGGTACGCGGCTTGTTCATTTTTGGTTTTGTTGTCTTGAGCGCCAAAGCCATCATCTTGTATATCTATTCGCATGAGACCGTACGCGGCGTGCAACGCATGCAAGAAACGAAGCAGCGCTCGATCCCTGAACTATTGGGTGAGTATCGTACGGTTTTCTTTGAGGTGCTGCATTCCAAACCGATTCTCGCCGCCTTGTCTTTGATGATCATCACGAACATCTACACCACGGTCAGCGGAAGTTTTTGGGGTGTGCTGTTTACCACCAAGCTGGGTTTCGCGGATTCTGATATCTCAATCTATGTCGCCTTACGCTCCATCGTGATGACTGCCGGGTTTTTCTTGCTGGGTCCAAGCCTGACGAACATTCGTAATTATCGCATGCCGCTTTGGGTGGGCTTCGGCGCTTTCTTTGCCAGCCAGGCGTTATTGGTCTTTATGCCGCCTCAATCTATTTTGTGGTTGTCGCTCAGTGTGATTTTGGAAGGTGTCGCTGCGGCATTCGTCAACCCAATGGCAGAGTCCCTGCTGGCGGTTTCGATGGACTCCCACGAGCGCGCTCGGGTCACGGCGATGGTATATGTGGCGTTGATCCTCGTGATTTCTCCCTTTGGTTGGATTGCCGGTCAACTCTCGGCAATTGACCGTTCCTTGCCTTTTGCATTGAACATGGTCTTGTTCGCCATCGGGGCTGGCTTGGTCTGGTGGATCGGACGGACGATAACATTTGTACAGTCCACGCAAGAAGAAGCACAGAAATAAAAAGGTCGGGACTGAAAAGTCCCGACCTTTTTATTTTACTCGGAAGGGCGACCCTCTCCTTGCGTAACATGGTGATATTCGTTTTTGACGGGTCGCCCCTACTTTACAGCCACCAATTCAACGTCGAAGACCAAAGTCGCATTTGGGGGAATGACTCCGCCTGCGCCGCGTTCGCCGTAGGCGAGGTTCGCAGGGATGATGAGCTGGGCTTTGCCGCCGACCTTCATCAGCGCAATGCCTTCGTCCCAGCCTTTGATGACCTGACCCGCTCCGAGTTTGAAATCGAGCGGTTCGCCGCGCGGGATGGAGCTATCGAAGACGCTTCCATCCTGAAATTTACCTGTGTAATGCACACTGACGGTTTTGCCCGCTGTGGCTTGGGCGCCGGTTCCGGTTTCCACTTCAATGTATTCAAGTCCGCTGTCTGTTTTCATTTGTTCTCCAGTTTGTTTGAGTTTTGGAATGCCAACATGATTTGCATCATGCCCATGATGCCTGTCATCAGGAAGATCAGGAGGAAAACCCAAGTGCCAGGGTTGTTAAAGTCGATCTGACGTTCCGGCGGCACACTGGTGTTTGCTAAGAGTATTCCAAGAATGGGCAGTATACCGCCTGCCAGCAGATTTAATCCAATGATAAGGATTTCCGAAGCGGCGCTCCGTCTACTGGCAATGATCCAGGCGCCTACGGCGGGTGTGACAAAGGCTGAGGCATAGATGCGGGCGTGGAAGGCATCCACAGTCCAGGGCCAGAAACGGGTCAATAGTTCAGGGATGAATAATAGCGCCAAACCATATGCACCTGTTAGCAAAGCAAAGGCTTTCAGGGTTATCTGCCAACTCCTGGATATATCTGTTGCGTTCGAGATTTCAACTCCACGCGACTGGTAAAGGAAGATGGCTGAATTGACGGGCAGGAAAATGTAAAGCGGCCAAAAGACAATGTAAGTGGCAGGACGTTCCCAGAGAAAAGCATCCCAGTGTATGAGCATGGCAATCATGATCAGACTGGTGAATACAAAGATCAGCCAGAGTACTAGTCTTCCCGGCATCCAACGTGGGTGTAGCCAGAAAATAATTAGGGGAATATATGCTGCGAAATAGATCGCACCGACGAAGCGGGCATTGAAGGGAGGGATCGACCACGCCCACACCGTTTCAGCAAAGTCAGGTAGGAAGAACAATAAAAATGCTGCCGTAAAAACGACGCAGCATTCGATGCCTGTCACAAGCCGAAGGAAGGATGGGACTGGCAGATTATTGGGCGATTTGTCGAACATGTTTCGTCTCCTGCTCATCTGCATGGGCGAAGAAACCCAAATACAAACCAAGTACGGCTTCCAGCCCATGCAGCCAGATGTCGTGACCGTATAACGGGAAAAAGCCAAAACTGGTGTGAAGTTGCGGGATGGCTCCCATAATGGTCAGGATGGCAAGAGTCACACCAAGAAAGCGGGAGAACATGCGTGATAGTGAGTACGTGCGAAAGGCATAGATACCAAAGACCCCAACTGAAAAATGGAAGATACTATGTGGTGTATTGACGGGAAACATCCCGAGCAAAAAACCATAGTTTGAATCCATGGTCAGGTGCGGAGCATCTGCGGGTGCGGGCGGGGTAAAGAAGGGAATAAAGCCGGCAACGCCCGCCATGATAAATGCAACCCCAACAACAAGCGCAAAATAACGGGTTAGCCTATTCATGCTAGTCATGACTATCTCTCCTAAATATGTTGTGACGAAACGACGGATTAAGTTTTTGAATTATAGTGTACTGAATTGAAACAGGGAGACTGAAAGTTGTGTGGTTATGCCCCATTCTAGTCTTTGTAGCCAAATAGGATTAACTGCCCATCGTCCATATTTTGACAATCCGTCCTCCCATTCGGTGACAATCATCACTAACTAAACACCTCTAAAAATCCTACAATAAAATCTAATTTGGTGATTCTTCATCGTTTTACGAGGAGAAATACATGGAAGTCTATAATCACGATCTGATCATCTTGGGCACGGGTCTGGCGGGCTTACGAGCTGCGCTGGAAGCTGCCAAGCAAAGCAAGGGGGAGTTGGATATTGCACTCGTATCAAAGCTTCAATTGATGCGCGCTCACTCGGTCGCAGCCGAAGGCGGGACAGCCGCTGTGATGCGACAGGACATGGGCGACAGTTACGAACTCCACGCGTGGGATACGGTCAAAGGTTCAGACTTTTTGGCGGACCAAAACGTTGTGGATTTTTTTGTGCATGAGATGCCCAAGGAAATTCTGCACCTCGACCATTGGGGCATCCCCTGGTCGCGCACAGAAGATGGGCACATTGCGCAGCGTCCGTTCGGCGGGCATACCTATCCGCGGGCGGTCTTCGCGGCGGATAAGACCGGTCACCTTGAGATGCAGACCCTGTATGACACGTTAATGAAGCATACGAAGAAGATCAATCGTTATGATGAAGGCTTCGTCACATCCATTCTTATAGAAAATAATCGTTTCGCGGGCTTGGCTATGATCGACATGATCAATGGCAAGTTCGTTTTGATTCGCGGCAAGGCGCTCATCCTCGCGACGGGCGGAGCGGGTCAAATATTCGGTTTCACAACCTACTCTGAAACTGTCACCGGCGATGGCTTGGCAATGGCATATCGCGCCGGGTTGACTCTCAAGGATATGGAGTTCATCCAATTCCATCCAACCGGATTAATCCCCAGCGGCATTCTGATGACCGAAGCCTGCCGCGGTGAAGGCGGGACGTTACTCAACAATAAAGACGAACGCTTCATGGGCGCGTATGCCCCATCGAAGATGGAACTCGCTCCGCGCGACATGGTCTCTCGTTCAGAAATGACCGAAATCGAAGCCGGGCGCGGATTTCCTGGTCCCGAAGGTTTGGATTACATCCATTTGGATTTGCGTCACCTCGGACGCAAACAAATCTTGGAACGCCTCCCACTCATCCGGGAAGTGACCATCAAACACATTGGGCTTGACCCAATCGAGAAGCCGATTCCGATTCGCCCGGTGGCACATTACACCATGGGCGGCGTCCATACCGACATCAAAGGACATACACCTGTGGAAAATATCTGGGCGGCGGGTGAAGTTTCGTGTGTATCTCTGCATGGCGCGAATCGACTCGGCGCGAACTCTACGGCGGAATGTCTCGTGTGGGGACGTGTGGCTGGTGAAGAAGCGGCTCGCTATTGCGCGAATGCGTCGATGCCGGAAATGCCGAAGACGGCAGAACAGGAATGGGGGAAGATCGAGGCGTTGATCGCATCCACTGGCACAGAAGACCATTACCAGATCCGCAAAGAATTGAGAAAAAATCTCGATGCCACGATGGGCGTCTTCCGCACCGGTGAGCAGATGGAAGCGGGCTTGAAGAAAATTCGCGAGTTGAAGGAACGCTACAAGAGAATTTCGCTCAAGGATAAAAGCCTGCGTTACAACACCGATTTGGAACGCGCGATTGAAACCGGCTTCATGATCGATGTGGCCGAAGTGGCGACTCTTGGTGCGTTGACAAGAACCGAATCTCGCGGTGGACATGCGCGGCGCGATTTCAAAGTGCGCGATGATGATAATTGGTTGAAGCACACCATGGCAGATTACAGCGAAGCAGGTCCGAAGCTGAGTTACAGCAAAGTGGATATTTCGATGTGGAAGCCTGTTGAAAGGAAGTACTAATCATGGCAACGAATAAACCTACGGCTTATAAAAATCGACTCGGACTCAAAGGCTGGGTGTATGCGGGTAAATATTCTTTTGAACGATACTTGTATATCGGTCACCGTCTTTCGGGGTTGGGCTTGATCGCTTACATGGTGCTGCATATTATTGAAACAGCGAACCGGATGCGCGGTGAAGAAGCCTGGGCGGGGTTGATGGCATTGTTCGCATCGCCGCCGTTCAAAGTGATCGAATATTTGTTGTTTGCGGCGGCGGTCTTCCACGCCATGAATGGCACGCGCTTGCTTTTGGTGGAACTTGGCTTCTTCCTCGGTAAACCGCAGGAACCTATATTTCCATATAAATCATCCGTTATGAAGCACCGCCCGTTGACTTATATCATCATGCTCTTAGCGGGTCTGTTGATGGCACTCGGCGGTTCAAGTTTGTTCTTTGAGTAAAACCTATTAACCGCGAAGAGCGCAAAGGGCGCGAAGAGAAAAAAGGTTTTCTTGGCGTTCTTAGCGTGCTTGGCGGTTGAATAAGTTAGGAGATTTCTCATGCGCGAAACACGTCTTTGGTCTTTACACCTTTTGGTGATCCCCATTATTGCGATTTTGCTTGGTGCGCATTTTGCGGTTCAGCATTATGCCCCGGTATTTTTCGGGACGAGTGTGGAAGAAGCCCGTTCCTTCGAAGCGATGATCGCGCGCGGCAAGGATACGGCGCAATTGGTTGTGTATATCCTTTTGCTGGCGGCGGGTCTGTATCACGGACTGTATGGCACGCGCGGCATTATCCGTGAGTTGCCGCTTTCGCCTGTATTGGCGAAGGTTGTGGATTGGGGCATTTTATTGGTTGGCATTGCGATCTTTGCATTGGGCACCTACGTTACCTGGTGGACATTCTCCCACCCCGGAGTATAGACATGGCTGATACAAAACTTATCACGTTCAAAGTTCGCCGCTACGACCCGGATAAAGACACGGCTCCGCATTGGGAGGAGCATAAACTTAACGTCCACGATGGCATGACTGTGTTGGAAGCATTGCACGAGATCAAAGCTGAACAGGCGCCGACTCTCGCATGGCGTTCATCCTGCCGCATGGGAGTCTGCGGATCGTGCGGCATGTTCATCAATGACTTGCCCATGCTCGCCTGCCAAACTCAGGTGTTGCATTTGAATACCGATGTGGTCACGGTCGCGCCGCTTCCGAACTATGACAACGTCAAAGACCTTGTGCCAAATTTAGAACCGTTGATCGAAAAGCACGCGGCAATCAAACCATTCATCATTCATACCAACTCAAAAGAAATTGATGAACCGACGGGTGAATTCATTCAGTCTGTTGAACAGCGCGACGAGTACAGCCAATTCACCTTCTGCATCAAATGCGGATTATGCTTGGCGGCTTGTCCTACCGTGGCAACAGATCCGCTTTTTCTTGGACCTCAAGCCCTCGCTCAAGCCTACCGTTACACGGTCGATAGCCGTGACTGTGGTTTGCAAGAACGCCTTGTTGCATTGGACGCATTCCATGGACCGTATCAATGTCACATGGCGGGGGCTTGTTCGCAAGCCTGTCCCAAAGGTGTGGACCCGGCTCTTGGCATCCAGTTGTTGAAGCGCACGTTGGTGCTGGACAGCATTGGCTTCGGTAAAAAGGAGAAGCATCTCTCAAAGGTCATGCCGCTAGCGGATGTGGTCAAGCAGATCGAAGAGTTTGCTCCGCCGCCACGGACGGTAACAAAGTAAGTAGCATAACTCGCTGGTAACCCATAAGCCGTATCATTAAGAATACGGCTTATTTATTTTGTGTATAGCCATTTGTCCAACTTCACTTAGCACTGTTTAACTCGCGATTCAGGAAATCAGAGAGTAAAATAGGACGTTCCAATTATTTCAATCGGAGGCTTCAATGGGCTTGAAAAGAAATGTACCGCTCTCGACTGCACTGCGGTATAAGGGACAGGGTCCCTATTTGACATTTATCTTGCACCGCATTGGCGGGGCGGGAATGGCAATTTTCATCACTACGCATATTCTCGCAACGTTCGTCGAGAAGCAAGGCTGGGCAATTGGCGACTTCATTAACGACATCTATATGAGTCCGCCTTTCCAGATCTTCATTCTTTTCTGCGTCTTGTTCCATGCGCTGAACGGACTGCGCATCACCATTCTCGACTTGTTTCCCCAGAAATTAATTCCGTATCACCGCACTGCGATCATGATCGAATGGGTTGTATTCATTATATTGTTTGGTTTCGCAGCGATTAGTGTGGTCACCACCGCGATCGGGAGGTTGTAATGAGCAGCGTACAGGCAAAACCTCGAATCGTCCCCCTCAATAAACGCGGCATGAGCTTTGAGACCTTCATGTGGGTCTTCACCCGCCTGACTGCGTTGGGTATGTATTTCTTCATTTTCGTTGCGGTGGTTGGCGCGATCATGATGGGCGCAGCGAACGATATGACCTTTGTTGAGGTTGTACGCTGGGCATTGATCTCGAACCCTGGGCATGTGGAATACACCAACGTGCCAGATATTGCTCCATGGGCAAGTGTTTTTTGGCGTGTGTTGGCGAGCGGCATGTTCCTTACTGGCTTGGCACATGGCATCCACGGTGTGATCGTGATCCTGGATGATTATGTTGCTTCTGCCACGGGTCGTAATTGGGTCCGCTACGGCAACATGGCAATGTTCTTTGTTGTAATGGCTGCCGGGTTGTATATCATCTGGACGGCATAAAGGAATTATTCATGGCAAATGTTCATCAATTTGAAGTGATCGTGATTGGCGGCGGCGGAGCAGGACTCATGGCGGGTCTATATGCCTCCAAGACGGCGAAGACTGCGGTGATTAGCAAGATGTATCCCACCCGTTCGCATACGGGCGCGGCACAGGGCGGCATCTCTGCGGCGCTTGGTAATTATGAAGAAGACAAACCCGAGTGGCACATGTATGACACCGTCAAAGGTTCCGATTATCTCGGTGACCAGGATGCTATCGAGTTCATGACGAATGAAGCGATCGCTGCGGTGCTGGAACTGGAACATATGGGTTTGCCCTTCGACCGCACCCCCAGCGGACGCATCTCACAGCGACCGTTTGGCGGGCACACCAATAATGAAACCGGCAAACCCGTGAGAAGAGCTGCTCATGCAGCGGACCGTACCGGTCACATGATTCTGCAGACGCTGTATCAGCAATGCATCAAAAATGATGTGACCTTCTTCGACGAATATCAGGCGCTCGATTTCATCATGGTGGACGGCAAGGCTGCGGGCATTGTGGCAATTGAACTTGCCACGGGTGAGTTGCATACCTTCCATGCCAAGTCCATTGTGTTTGCCACCGGCGGGTTTGGTCGTATCTTTGAAGTGACTTCGAATGCCTATGCTTACACCGGCGACGGCGCGGCGATGTTATTGCGCAAGGGACTTCCACTTGAAGACATGGAGTTCTTCCAATTTCACCCAACCGGCATTTACAAGCTTGGCATTCTCATCACCGAAGGCGCGCGCGGCGAAGGTGCGGTGCTCATCAACGGCAAGGGCGAACGCTTCATGCCGAAGTATGCGCCGACCGTGAAAGACCTCGCTTCACGTGATGTGGTTTCACGCGCGATCTACACCGAGATCAAAGAAGGTCGCGGTATCGATGGCAAGAACTATGTCTATTTGGATATCCGCCCTGAGACGGTGAATAAGTTTGCAGCCGAAGATGGACGCACCAACCCAGACGGCTCTCCCTTAATTATTACTGGTGAAACCGTTCTGACGAAGATTCCTGACATCGTGGATTTCTGCCGCGTCTACCTCGGAGTGGATCCTGTTACCCAAATGATGCCCATTCAACCGACGGCTCATTATGCGATGGGCGGTATTCCCACCAACAAGTATGGCGAAGTGGTAGTGGACGATAAAGGTACGAACGTTCCCGGTCTTTTTGCGGCGGGTGAATGTGCTTGTGTATCTGTTCATGGTGCGAATCGTTTGGGGACGAACTCGTTGCTTGATCTCGTCGTGTTCGGTAAACATGCGGGTCTGCGCGCAGCAGAACATGCCAAGTCGGCTGAGTGGACGAAACTGCCCGAGAACGCTGACTCAGCCATCCGGTCCGAGTTGGAGGCGTTGAAGTCTGCATCCGGTAAGGAAAACGCCTACGACATCGGCAATGAAATGAAGAACGTCATGTTCGCGGATGTCGGTATTTATCGCAACGAGAAGGACATGGCTTCGGCGCTTGAAAAGGTGCATGAACTTCAGAAGCGTTTCAAGGATGTGAAAGTCAGCGACACCGGCAAGATGTTCAACACTGAGCTCTTGAATGCGTGGGAGCTTGGCAACCTGCTTGAGATCGCGGAAGTGGTGGCAGCCAGTGCGTTGAACCGCAAAGAAAGCCGTGGAGGACATTCACGCGAAGATTATCCTGACCGTGATGATTCCAATTGGCTGAAGCACACCTTGATCGCGAAGAAGAATGGAAAGCTTGAGATCAATTACAAGCCGGTCGTTATCACGAAACATCAACCGAAAGCCAGAGTTTATTAGAGGTTAACATGGAAGTTACAGTCAAAGTTTTCCGTTACAACCCCGAGAAAGACCAGCGCGGCAATTATGTGACCTACAAAATCGAAGCCGACCCGAATGACCGCATTTTGGATGTGCTTGAGCATATCAAGGGCAAGACCGACGGCGCGTTGGCGTTCCGCCGTTCGTGTGCGCATGGCGTCTGCGGTTCGGATGCGATGCGCATCAATGGTCGTAACCGTTTGGCATGCAAGACGCTTGTGCGCGATGTGGGCGAAAATATTACCGTCGAGCCGGTGTTGGGCATGAAGGTCAAGAAAGATTTGATCGTGGATATGGAACCCTTCTTCGATAACTATAAGAAGATGTTGCCGTATCTCATCAACGAGTCGCCGCTGCCTGAAGATGGACGCGAGCGCTTGCAGTCGCCTGAACAGCGCGCCCGTTTTGACGAGTCGACCAAGTGTATTTTGTGCGGCGCGTGTACATCGGCGTGCCCGTCCTTCTGGGCGAACGATGAATACTTCGGTCCCGCCGCGTTTGTGACGGCTCATCGCTTTATCTTTGACAGCCGTGACGAAGGCGCGAGTCAGCGTTTGATGGTTCTCGCTGAGACGGATGGTACCGTGCGCTGTCATACCGCGTATAACTGCACCGAAGCCTGTCCGCGTGAGATTCAGATCACGAAAGCCATCGGTGAATTGAAGTTGGCAATGGTGACGGGGAAGATCGATTAGTAGAACAGTGAATAGTTGATAGTGAAAAGGCAAGCCGCATCCCTTATGGATGCGGCTTGCCTTTTTTTATTTGCGGTTGATGATCCAGAGTGCAACGAGCAGGTTGGGAACCCAGCATAACCATGAGACGATCTGATAGCCAGTGAGAAAGTCCAAGCCGCTGATGCCGAAGACGATTTGCCAAAGGCGCAAGGTGACAGCGGCAAAGGTCAGAGCGTAGTTGATGGTCATCCATTTTCGGTGGATCTCGAGTTGTTTTTTGCGGATGGTTTTATATGCCATAAATCCGCTGAATAGCCAGAGGAGCGCAAGAGCGCTGAAACCAAGGTGAGTGACGACTCCGCCGTAAGCAAGTTGTGCCATGTAGAGTCCGCCAATGCCGCCGATCAGAATTCCCAACAGATAGATTCCCCCAAGCCAACGGTGGACATTGAGAAAACGCCCGGTGCGGATTCTTGGAAGGAATTGGAACGGTCCGATGAGGAGGGCGAGCATGGAGCCGACGATATGCATGAGCAGGAAGCCGGTATTTGCAATGTAGACATCGCGTTGCTCAGGAAAGTAGACTTCGGGGTCGAGTGTGAGGTAGCGGCTGACGATGACAAATAACAGTAAAGCTAGTAGGAACATAAGTCCCCAGCCAGTCCTGTTCCAACTGGAGGTCTTTTTGGTGGTGGTCGGTTGTGCTTCTAAAGTGGTTGTATTTTGCATGATCTTCTTTTCCTTTTACCAATGAGATAGCGGACGAGTGGAACCTCGTCCTGTTCCCTATCATCTCGTATGGAGGTGGAATCGAAAATCGAACTTCGGATGTATTTTTCTAGATTTCCCCTACAACTTTGGATGTAGATGTCTATTTCGCAGAGCGGACCCTGGCAAGCAGATCGAAGCGGCTTTCTACGCCGATCTTTGTGTAAATGTTATGCAGATGGGTCTTGACCGTGGCAAGTGAAATAAAGAGCTCGCTGGCGATGGTGGCATTGCTTTTGCCTTCGATGACTTTTAAAATGATCTCGCGTTCACGGTCGGTGATGGCATGGGCGGAGAGAAAGCTTTCTGAAAGTGTATCCACCTCAGTGGGAGTCGGAGGCGCGAAGCTCAGGAAGTGGCGGATGACGAAAAATCCGTATAGCATGTATGGGATCGAGCTGAACAGCAATCCGTTTTCGATGGTGAGAGATACAGTGGATGTACTCAGATTTTCCGAAAAGGTAAGTAGGGATTCTATATAGCCGAATGTTGCGAAGATCAACAAGCCGAGGGTGAAGTTTCGTTTGTCTGTGTTCCATGCTTGTTGCAGGGCGGTGAAACCCAGAACGATGGCATAGGTGAATGAGAGCAGGTACCAGATGCTGAGAATCTGAAAACCAGATTCAAGGTGAATGATGTTTTGGGCGTCGTCCAGGCGGGTGCTGAGGGGCGAAAAGATGAAACCGATAAAGATCAAGATTGTGGACCAGAATAAGATTGCGATCCGTTTTTTGGTGGGTGTTTGGTTTAACCCAAGGAAGTAATTTGCGGTGGCGACGATAACCCCGTAGTTGACCACCTGACATATGCCGGAAAGTAAATACCACGACCTGCCAGAAAAACTTTCGACGTTTAGAGTCAGGTATTTCATGAGCACAGAGAGTATGAGCATGAGTGTGAAGGCTGCGTAGAGAATGCAAAAATTCCGCAGGCTGGCATCTTGAGTCTTGACTGCCCAAAAACCTGAAATGGCAAGTGCAGCAAACCCGATCATGATCACAGCAAAGTAGTAAGCGATTTGAAGGTCTTCCATGGTGTAAATATCATATCGTATTTTTTTGTAGAGGGAAGAGCAGGGATAATGTATAGGTAGACTGCGGTCTGTTTGTTTTAAGTTTACAATTGTGTGCAACAGTTTACTACTTGAAAACTTTGGAGGTATACCATGACGAACGTATTAAAACTCGCCGCCTGTTCCCAGAACGGACTCGGTGGCAGCCGCGCCAAAGCAATATCGCGGCTTTGATAATATAACCTGCTTAAATTTCGAGCAGTATAATACTGCATTATTTTGTGTGACTTTGTTGGAATATGAAAACAATACAGCAGGTGAGGTGAGTTCTCATGAGTGCGATTCAAAAAATAATTACCCGTGATGCAAGAGATAAAAAGGCAGCTTTGTTTTTTTACAATGATCACAAGTCGCAAATTATCATTCTTGCTTTTTTGATCATTCTAGGATTGGAGATTTATTATAAAAACCGTTATGTTGGAGGTGCAATATATCTTTGTGGCTTTTGGAGTTTAATTTTTGCAATTCGCTTGCTTGGAGAATTTCTAGCTTACATTATGTTGAGAAATAAACTAAATGCGATTTTTTCTCAACAAGGTAACACTATTACAGAAAGCATATCATTTTTAGAAGAATCTTTTATTGTTGATGTTCGTGGAGTTTTTCGAAATGACTATACATGGAATGCTATGACGAGATTTAATGAAACGAAGAAACATATTATTGTGGAATTTATCGGGTCCGAGATATTGGTGTCCAAAAAATATTTCACCTCAGAAGAAATAAAAGAGATATTCAGATTTTTGCAAAGTAAAAGAGATTCATAATGATTTTGGAGTACTCATGACTATCCTAAAACTCGCCGCCTTTTCCCAGAACGGACTTGGCGGCAACCCCGCCGGAGTCGCTTTCTATGACTCGATGCCCTCTGCTGAAGAGATGATGTCCATCGCAAAGGAAGTTGGCTATTCGGAGACGGCATTTCTCGTAAAACAAAATGACGGCTGGAGAGTCCGTTATTTTGCGCCGGAGTTGGAAGTTCCGTTTTGTGGTCATGCCACCATTGCGTTAGGCGCAGCCCTTGGTGAACGCTTTGGCGAAGGGACATATAACCTAATTCTCAATAACAGCACGATCAGCGTCAGTGCGAAAAAATCAAGCTTGGGGATGTCTGCTACCTTGCAATCCCCAGAGACCTGGTCGAAAGATGCGCCACAGGAATATGCAGACCGAATCCTTGCCGCATTCAATTTAACAAAAGACCAACTGGATGCGCGCTTCCCCGTCCGCATTGCGGGAGCGGGAGCAACTCACTTAATCATTTTTTTTAAGGAACGCCAGACTCTCGCGGACATGAAATATCCATTCGACGAAGTCCGCGCGCTGATGGCGGAGCAGAATCTGGTCACCATCAGTTTGTTATGGCAAGAATCGGATTCGGTCATTCATTCGCGCAATCCCTTCGCGGCAGGCGGAGTCTATGAAGACCCGGCAACCGGCGCAGCCGCGGCAGCCTTGGCGGGGTATTTGCGCGATATTAACTGGCAGGGCACGAAAACGTTCACCATCTTGCAAGGTGAAGATATGGGCGTGCCTTCGCGCTTAAATGTTTCGTTCACATCAAAAGTTGGCGAGAGTATTTCGGTCAGTGGTGAAGTGCGGCATATCGAGTAGACCGTGGATAATTGACCATGGACGATGGACAAGCCGTACCTGCAAAGATGCGGCTTGTCTTTTTATGAAGACCGGCTGAGTTATAGTAAGATACTTGCAACCTCAATGACAGAACTTCCCGCCGCACTTTCGCAACTGCCAAGCCCATCCTCGCAACGTATTGCATTGCGAATCACTTCGCCCGCCGAACGCGCCCTCAAACAGGGACATCCCTGGATATTCGATCAGTCCATTACCGAGCAAAGTCACGAAGGCGCGCCCGGTGACCTTGCCGTCATCTTCGATGACAAACGCCATTTCCTTGGCGTTGGCTTATACGACCCCACTTCGCCCATCCGTGTGCGTGTTCTGCAAAAGATAAAACCCGCTACAATTGACACGAATTGGTTCTATGAAAAAATAAGAACAGCCGATGCCATCCGTGCGCCGCTCAAAGAACAAGAGACCAACGGCTATCGTCTCATCCACGGCGAGAATGATGGACTGCCCGGTCTGGTCATCGACCGCTACGCCGAAACCTTCGTCCTCAAAATTTATTCGCCCGCCTGGGTTCCGCACCTCAAAGATGTTTGCACTGCCTTGCAACAAACGCAACAATTTAATCGTTTGATATTAAGACTCAACCGCTCGCTCAACAAACAAGCGGAGTATTTACACGGTCTCAGCGACGGCATGACGCTTACGCCTCCGACTCCCGATAACTTGATCCTGTTCAAGGAAAATGGTCTCACCTTTGAGTGTGATCCCATCAACGGGCAAAAGACCGGCTTCTTCCTCGACCAGCGTGAGAACCGCGAGCGTGTGCGTGAACTTTCCAAAGGCAAGTCGGTCCTGAATGTTTTTTCCTACACCGGCGGCTTTTCATTGTATGCAGCCGATGGCGGTGCCAAAGAAGTTGTCAGCGTGGACTTTAGTACGCCTGCCGCACAAGCCACGTTACGAAACATTAAACATAATCAAAACAAGCCAAATGTAAAAAATGCAAAATTTGAAACGCTTGATCAAGATGCCTTTGAAGCGCTTGCGCAAATGAAAACATCGGGTCGTCTGTTCGATATCGTCATTCTTGATCCGCCCATGTTCGCGCAGAATCAATCACAGGTCGAACCCGCGTTGGCTGCCTATCGCCGTCTAACACATTTAGGACTCGACGTATTAAAGCGCGGTGGCATTCTTGTGCAAGCCTCTTGCTCCAGCCGTGTCAGCACCGTTGAATTTTTCGACGCCATTCATCAGTCTGCTCGTGAGACGGGCCGTCCGCTGGAGGAAATTGAACGTACTGGTCACGCGTTGGATCATCCAATAAAATATAAAGAAGGCGCATACCTTAAGTGTCTATTCGCCACTGCAACATAAGAGAAAAGCATACACCACAGAGGACACGGAGACCACAGAGTTTTTTTAAGATTTCTCCGTGATCCCTGTGTCCTCCGTGGTAAAAGAGCCTTTAAGAAACAGCCCTAAGAGGAACCTATGTCTCACATCACATTAACCAACTCACTCATCTCTCCACAATTCCTGGCCGAGAATCTTGCGGCAGAAAATCTCATCATCCTTGATGCCAGCATGAAACCGGTGACGAATATCGGTGTCTCTGAACCGACTACGCCCACCTACATACCCGGCTCGCTGCGCTTTGATTACGATAACGAGATCAAAGACCACAACACGTCCCTGCCGCACATGATGCCCACGCCCGAATTCTTTACCGAAGAAATGCAAAAGATGGGTATCCACAAAGACAGCGCCATTGTCGTGTACGACAACGTTGGCGTGTATGCCAGCCCGCGCGCGTGGTGGATGTTCCGCGCGATGGGGCATGCTAACGTGGCGGTGCTTGATGGTGGCTTGCCTGCATGGATGAATGCCGGATACGAAACGATTGCGACTCTCGCGACTCCGAAATCACGCGGAGACTTCGCTTCACATCCGCGCCCGGGGTTGTTCGTTGACTCTCATACCGTGACCCACGCCTTGAACGACTCCGCTTTCAGCGTGATGGATGCCCGGTCAGCGGGACGATTCGCAGGTCAAGAAAAAGAGCCGCGCGCAGGGTTGAGAGGCGGACATATGCCCGGCGCTGTCAACCTGCCTTTTGGTGAGACTCAAACCAACGGCGTAATGAAATCCCCTGCGCTTTTGCGTGAGATGTTCGCGCAATATCAAAATAAAAAATTGATCTTTAGCTGCGGCACAGGAGTCACGGCTTGCATTCTTGCGTTGGCGGCGGAACAGGCGGGGCATAAAGATCTCGCTGTCTATGATGGTTCGTGGACGGAATGGGGCGCGGCGGATTCGGGCAATCCTGTGGTGAGATAAAAATCATCCTCCGGCAGGGTGCGTTCCTTTTTGATTCGGCATATGATGCAGCCTTCACAAAGGAGTTGACATGCTTCAGTTTGCTGCTACATTTCATATTATCGCTTCGGTTTCGGCGCTGGTGTTTGGCTTGTGGGTGGTGCTTGCGCGTAAAGGTACACGACTGCATCGAACAGTGGGATATGCGTATTTCTTCAACATGCTTGGCTTGAACATCTCAGCATTTTTTATTTACCGGCTCACGGGGCATTTCGGTCCGTTTCATGGCGCTGCCATTGCCAGTTTCATCACATTGATCGCAGGATTCGTCCCAGCGTTTTTGCGCTATCCACGCAAGGGCTGGCTGGAATTGCATTATGAATTCATGAACTGGTCGTATGTTGGTTTGGTGGCTGCCGCGGTTTCAGAAGTGTTAACACGTATGCCCTCGTCACCGTTTTTGGGAGTGGTCTTAGCGGGTTCGATGCTTGTGTTTATGATCGGTGGCGTCTTTATCGTGCGCGGACGCGGAAGATATCGCTTCGATAAACAAGTTCAACGTTTTGACGATGCCGGTGTGAGTTGGATGACGGCGTGGCGATTGAAAAGAGAATCTTGTAGTTAAATCAAAAAGAGGCAGATTTTACACATCTGCCTCTTTTTGATTTAATGTGTTGCTGATTTTGAGAAGACGTTGATGAGTACGATGCCTGCAAGGATAAGTGCGATACCGGTGACCTTTGCCCAGTCCAGTGTTTCGCGCCAAAGGATGATTCCTGCGATGACGGTCAGCACCAACCCCACGCCGGACCAAATGGCATACGCGACGCCGATGGGCATGGTTTTTAAAGCGATGGATAAAAGATAGAAGGATAATCCGTACCCTACAGCAACGATGATACTGGGGATGGGTTTGGTAAACCCTTCTGAATATTTCAGGGAGGATGTGGCAATGACCTCACTCAAAATAGCGAAGAAAAGTATCACGAATGTTTTCATGCGAGATTAGCGATTATCGCCGTCGCCTTGGATTTTTCCGCGTGATTGTCGGTCTAAAAGTTTGGTGATGTTGGCTTCGGCAATTTCATCGAGCGGAAGGTCAAGTTCCGTGGCGACTTGGGCAATGTACCAGAGCACGTCGCCGAGTTCGGCTTTGAGGGCTTCACGTTCTGCTTCACCGATAACGCCTTGCTTGTCTCTGAAGATTTTCTTGATCTTGCCTGCCACTTCACCTGCTTCGTTGACGAGACCGAGAGCCGGGTAAATAACAGCATGCCCAATGGCGGGATATTGCGCGGTGGCGCGAGATTTTTGTTGATAATCGTTAAAGTTCATGGAGTGTCCTTTTGAGATGTTTTATGGGCAAGTCTGTGCGCTGACATCATACACGATGAAGGCTGTATTTTCGTATGCAATTGGCAGGTCATGGGTATGTGGTTTTTCGATGACGATGTACTGCGAGTCGAATCGGCAGGCGGCGTGGACCAGGTCCGTGGTGGTAAGGCTGTAGTATGCGTCACGTGTAAATTGGACGTTATGGAAGTAGTCGCCGTCGAATTGAGCCAGCGCGCCGGGGGCAAGGATGTCGAAGCGGGTTTGCCATTCCACTTCATAGCCGGGCTGAAAGGCAGCCACCAGAAGTTCAGAAAGGGTCACGGTGCTGGCACGTTCGGAGTGGACGCGCCAGTCTGATTCCTGCACGCCCCATTTTTCAGGCGGTGTGATGAAGCGCGCTTCTTTGACAGTGTTCTCACGCGCCCATTGTTGCACATC
This sequence comes from Anaerolineae bacterium, assembly GCA_017303655.1. GTDB lineage: Bacteria > Chloroflexota > Anaerolineae > Anaerolineales > Villigracilaceae > Villigracilis. Next base: position 6,378 of record JAFLCE010000027.1, on the reverse strand, counting down.
CACCCACGGGCTGGGCTTGCCGTAGATGTAAATGCCCGGCTGCCAAAAGCCCATGAACCAGACGACGATATATAAAGCCGCCATGACGAATGGTGCTGCCCAGAGGGATGCTCGTAGCAAACGCGGACGATGAATCTGCCGCGATAAGAGCCAGGCTGCCAATACGAGCACAGAGGATGGCGAGAAAATAAAAACGATCCCCAGCAACAAGGTGTTGACGGATGGCAGGCTGCCGCTTTGAATCAGTTTGGCAAGATGATTAGCAAAGAAAAGATAGGCGAGGATAATGATCCACAAGCCCATGCGCAAAATTTGTGACTGGATCAAAATGGTGATCGGCAAAAAGTACACCGAGATCACATGTACGATCAATACGATGATGCCCGCCACCATGAAGTTTCTGGCAGTGACTTTAATGCCTGCAGCTTCTGTGGAAGGCAGGGCGATGAAGAATAAGGCGATGGCGGTCAGACCAGCGAAGGCGATTGCCCAACTGCCGGGGTAGTCGGGGCGGACCATGTCGAACAGATGCAGGAAGAGGGTGCGGTTGAGGAAGTCGACCCATTCGGGGCGCAGGGAGAGATCGAGCGGGTCGCCGCCTGCTTTCCATAGCAGGACGGGTAAGGCGGAAACAAAAAACAAAATGGCAGCGAACAGGATGCGGCGGAGTCCGATGCGTTTGAATTCCATCAGACATGCCCAGCCGAACATCGCCAAAATAAAATTGACCGATACGACGTGGATGTTGTACATCACACCTGCGATGAAAAAGGCGAATGGGATGCGTCCTTTGAAGAATTGATCCAAGGCGAACAATAAAAATGGCAATACGAATGTGCGGCTTAATGGCGCGATCTCAAAGACGGGGAAGCCTGAGAAGCCGAAATGCGGCACAATGAACCCGACGACACTGAACATGGATGCCAGTGAATTGTGGAAGAGGGTTTGGCTTAAGTTCCAGAGTGCCCAAAAGGTGAAGTAGATGCTGGCAAAATGGACGATGAATAAGACCGGCTCGAGGATGCCGTTTTGCAAGGCAGGTACAAAGAAGGACCAAAAATATGAATAATAGATGCGATGCAGTTGCATCATCGAGTCGCCGGGGTAGAGCGATGGGTCGACGGTTGATTTTAGGAAGGGGATGTGCATGGCTTCGTCGAAGGTGCCGAAGTTGTAGCCGATGAGCAGGATGGTGAGGAAGGTGGCGGAGAGAAAAAGCAGATGTCGCCAGAGGGCGGAGTGTTGAAGTTTTGCGGCAAGTTGGGTCAGCATAAAGGTGTCGGATTCGTGTTGAGATGGTTTTTGGTTCGGTGGGGAATTTTACACGCTTTATTTATGAAAGCATGAAGTTGCTTGTGTTGCATCTCCCCCGGTTGGAGATTGGTTTTAGATTTGAAGACCAGCATGATTTGCATGCTGGTCTTAGCTGGTGTTAAAGTTCAATAGGAAATATTCCCGTTTCATCCTTTTCTAAATTCATTGTCTTTCGTAGTTTTGCAGCATATTTTTCTGCTAGTCCTAATTTGCTAAAGATATTAACTGAAATAGGAATTCCGCTACGCACTTCTACTACTATCCATTTTTTATCTTGAAGTTTTTTGGACATTTAGACCTCCTAACCGATTGTGCCAATTGAAAACATCTGCGTATTCAAGAAATGTACAAAGATCACCTAATCCACTTGTTTGAAAAGTAGGGCGATTTACTTGTTTTATAAATAAAGATCGTCTTTCATTATTGGCTACGATGCTAAATCTTGCTTTAAGGCTTGGTGCTCCTAAATGAATATCGTTAAACCTAAGTAACCCAGAGTAAATAGGTGTAGTGTGTTCTACTTCAAAAAGAGCTTTGATTTCATTGCTTCCCTTTTGCAGCCAGACTACGTCAACTTCGCCCAATATATCTGATATACGTTCAAATCCATTTGGTAATATTTCTCGTTGAGATATTTCTTTGGTCAATGACCAATCCAGTTTTGCTCGATCAATTGGAGGTATCCAAATGTCGTAGTTCTTATGAGTTCCAATTGCACTTAAGAGTGTCTGGACTTGAGAATGTGTTAAATCGGGAATTATTTGTTTGCCAGATGCGTTCCTGATGGCTTCTGCCTGGCTCCAACCTACAAACCCATCAACATTAAATTTGCCTACTCGTGAGATGGAGAGTTCAGTTGTGTCGCCTTGAAGAGATAACAAAACTTTATATTGTCCATCGTCTGCAAGAGTAGCGGACTTGAAGACTTCTTCGTATTCAGAGAAGGGAATCATTAAAGGCTCATTTTGTCCTTCCCATAGAAAACAAATAAAAGATGGAAAACCTTCGATCTGTTTTAAATCAATATCTCGCAAGCCATAAAAAGCAATCTTTCTTTCGTGAACCTTTGAATAGCGTAAATAAAGCCGAATATCACTTCCTTGAATTTTGAAAAGGGAACGGCTATTTCCGAATTTTTCAGGTCTTCCAATTTTGGAAGTAACATTTTCAAGAAACCTGGTTTTTACCTCATTTTCCATAAATCATCCTTTTTGTCGAAGTGGAGGACTATTACGAATTAAACGCCTTCGCCAAATTTTTCCACCATGCATCCTTTTCCCCGGGGACGAAGGGTGTGTAAAGTGTGATGCGATCCGCGAGGCTGCCGAAGCGTTTCTTCAAGTCTACGGCGAGATTGTCCTGCGTGGTCATCAGGCAGAACTCGTTCAACATCTCATCGGTGACGAGCATGGGCATTTCATGCCATTCGCCTTTGGCGGCAAAACCAGAGAGGGTTTCAGCGATCTCACCCCAGCCATGCAAATCCATCACGGCTTTATAGGATGGAGTCGATGCGTAGAAGGCAACCTGCATGCGCACAAAGCCCACTTCTTCGGGCGTGGTGGCAATGAAAGGCGTCATCGAAACGGTGATGTCACTGCGTTTGCGTCCGCTTTTTTGCAAGCCATCTTCCAGCGCGGGCAAGATGATCTCGTTCATGTAACGCGGACTATTAAATGGATGCGCGTGGAATCCCTCACACATTTCGCCTGCGAGTCTTGCCAAGCCAGTGTTGACTCCCGCAATGTAAATTGGAATATTCGGGTTCTCGATCTTGCCCGGATTAAAGAAGGGCGACATCAGTGTGATCTTGTAATGCTCACCGCGGAAATTTAACTTCGTGCCGTTCTGCCAGCAGTCCCACATGGCGCGGATGACTTGGATTTGCTCGCGCAATTTCCCCGTGACCGACTCGGGCCAGGTCATACCGAAGCGACGCTCAATATGCGCCTTGACCTGAGTGCCCAAACCTAAAATGAATCGTCCGTTCGACTGTGCTGCTAGGTCCCATGCCGTGTAGGCGAGGTTGGCAGGCGAGCGCGCAAACGACACGGCGATGGCGGTCCCAAAGTCCATGCTTGCAGAGTGTTCCGCGATCAAAGTGCATGGCAGGAAGGGATCATGCTGAGTCTCTTGAGTCCACAACGCGGCGAAACCGATCTCTTCGGCGGCTTTCGCAATGGCGGGAATCTCTTTCAGTTGAACGATAGGCAGGGCGGCATCTAGTTTCATAGGTCAAGTATACAGTTTGAGAAGAGAATAGTGAATAGGGAATGGTTCGTAGGGGCGGGGTCTCCCCGCCCCATTTAAAAACAAAAAGCCCCGCATATGCGAGGCTTTGAGATTTACATAACCGGCTGACCTTCATCCAAACTGAGGATGAAGCCGAGCAGTTCGCGACTCTCTTGTAACCAGACATTCGGCACTGTAGTGCGCTTCAAATAGCGGACGATGCCATCCTTATCCACAACGAGGGAAGCCGTACGTTGAAAAAGGAGAAAATATTTTTCAAGCTCGTACAAGTTATACACGGCGCGGTCTGGGTCGCAGAGGATGGGGAAAGGCAAACCAATTCCATCCGCGTATTCCTTAGCTTTCTCTGTATCTTCGCCAAGGATCACAATCACTTCGGCGCCTGCTTCTTTGAATTGCTCATACATCCTGCCGAGCTGCGCCACGTGCGTGCGGCATTGCGGGCAGGTCGTTTCGCGGATGAAGAACACGATCACGTTGTTCTTGCCGCGGAAATCTGTCAGCGAAACATTCTGCCCGTTGGTGGCGAGCAGTTTGAAGTCTGGGGCGAGCGAGCCGATCTTGGCTTCAATTGAGTCGAGGGTCATATCTGATTCCTATCTTCACTGGAAAGATAACATACCCATCCGATTTATTACCTTAGCGTTTTGTTAAGATTCCAAAAGATACGCCATGATCCAATTCGTCGTCGCGTTCAAGCCGTCCATGTGGGCGCGCTCGTAGTTGTGTGAAGCGTCGATGCCGGGACCGATCAACGCGAGCGCCACGTCACCGCCTGCACGCCAGAAGGCTTCACCGTCTGAGCCGTAAAATGGATAGACATCGGTCTTGTATGGAATGCCATGTTTCTCGGCAATGCCGCGCATCTTTTTATTCAAGCCTTCGTGATACGGTCCGCCGCTGTCTTTGATGCACAAGGTTGCGTGGAATTCATCAGACTCCTGACCTTCGCCAACGACTGCCATATCGACCGTGACCAACTCCGCCACATCATCAGGGATGCCCGCCGATGCGCCGTGACCGACCTCTTCATAATTGGAAATGTGGAAGTACACGCTTCGCACCGGACTTTGACCTGATTCCACCATCGACTTGATCGCTGCGACGAGATTCGCCACACAAGCCTTGTCGTCGAGGAAGCGCGAGCGGATGAATCCATTTGTCACTTCGGTGCGAGTATCGAACGCCACACAATCGCCGATATTGATTCCCAAGGCACGTGTCTCGGCTTCAGATGTAGTTTTTGCATCGAGGCGCACTTCGAGATGTTTATCATCGCGTGGCATGTCAGCTCCACTGTGAATGTGACCAGATGCCACATCGATCAACACCGAGCCGCGAATCTTTTCGCCTTTAGATGTGAACACCCACACGCCTTCCGTTTCAATAGTCGGCCATTGAATCCCGCCGATGCGACTCAGGCGCAAGCGTCCATTGCCTTTAATTTCTTTAACTACCGCGCCAAGTGTGTCGGCGTGAGCCGTCAACGCGACGGGAGGAAGGTCAGATTTCACTTCCCATTTTGCAACCAACGCTCCTTTGCGTGTGCGACTCAATTTCAATTGCTTGTACTTGGAAAGTTCTTTTTCCACGAAGTCAATTGCCGCGCTGGCAAAACCCGTCGGCGAAGGGATATTGAGCAGGTCAACGAGGAAATTTGTGAAATACGTTTCGTCAATTTTTGGGAGGGACATGGGATTCTCTTTTCATGTGTCACCCTGAGCGGTAGCGCGGCGTCCCCGTAGGGGGAAGGGTCTCTACTCCCGTTGGTAGAGATGCTTCGCTATCGCTCAGCATGACATGATTGTTATAAACTTTCAAACTCACTAATCTTCTTCTTCCAATCATCCGGCACAGGGATGGTCTTCAAGCCTTCATAATCAAAAGTGACCAGCACCACTTCGCCGCTTGCCAGCACTTTGCCGGTTTCAGCATTCATCACACACTGCTCCACCGTCATCGACTTGTTGCCGATCTTGGTTACTTTTGCGCCGGTCTTGATCGGGTCGCCATAATGAGTCGGAGACTGGTAGGCGACGTGAATATCCGCCACAATGACGCCGATTTCCATAAAGGACTGGTCTTTGCTGAACAATCCCAGTTGAATGAAATAGTAGACACGCGCCTGCTCAAAGTACGTCAGGTATTTTGCGTTGTTAACATGTCCCTGCGGGTCCAAATCCCCGTAGCGGACTTCGGTGGGGTGAAAGAATTTGTAGTCAGTCATAAGCGGATTATAGTTTGGTAGTTCTTAGTTGGGTAGTTCGATAGTAAAAAGCCGCAGAGCTAAAACTCCACGGCTTTACTAAACTACAAAGCTACCTAACTATATAACTATCTCAACTACAAAACTTCGCCAAACCTGCCTTATCTTGAATGAGGATACGACCATCGGCATCGGTCGTTGCCAGACCTTGTTCCTTGAAAAAGACCATTGCCTGATTCACACGTTTGCGCGATGCGCCCACGAGGTCGGCAATGTCGCTTTGGGTCAGCGCGATGCGGATCTTAATGCCGCCGTCCATTTCTTGATAATACCGTTCCGCGAACGCCAGCAGTTGACGTGCCACTCGTCCGTTGACATCGAGTGTGGCGAGCGATTGGATCATCTGGTCAGAGAGACGCACGCGGGCAGAGAGGATTCTCACCAGATTGCGCGCTACAGGCGGGAAGTTATCGAGCATGTAATTGAAGGTGGTCTTGTCCATCCACAACATGAGCGAGTCTTCGAGCGTCACCACGCTGGCGGAGCGACCGACACTATCGATCAGGCTCATTTCGCCGATGAGGTCCCCAGATCGGAAGAGCGTC
>JAFLCE010000026.1 GCA_017303655.1 Anaerolineae bacterium | reverse complement strand
ACACCCTTCCAGCCAAGCACCAATACGCCCACATCTACAGCTACGTTAACACCCACACTAATCCCTTCCAATACGCCAACATTCACGCCCACCTTTACACCCACGGCGACTCTCATTCCATCCGCCACACCAACAGCAACCCCCACGTTCACACCGACCGGCACACTCACCGCATCTCCAACCGCATTCGGCAGCCCATGAGCGATATTCTTCCCTTCCTAAAAAACCTGATCTCTGTTTCCGGCCTTTCAGGGGATGAAACCCCCGCGGCAGAACTCATCAAAAAACAGTGGACTCCGCTGGTAGATGAGCTTTCCCAAAGCAGCCTCGCCTCGGTCCACGGACTGAAGCGGGGTACGCTAAAGAAAAGCCTTCGCCCCTCTGTGATGATCGCCACCCACATGGACGCCATCGGCATGATGGTCACTCGCATCGTGGACGGTTTCTTGTACATAACCAATATCGGCGGAATTGATGCACGCGTCCTGCCGGGCACACCCGTCATCGTCCATGCCTCAGGGACGAAAGAAGAACTATACAGCGTCATCATCATGCCGCCAGCCAATCTCCTGCCTGATGGCGAAGGTAGTGGCGTGGTCTCGATGAAGTATCTCTTCGTAGATACAGGTTTGCTTGCGGGCGAAGTTTCGAAGCGAGTCCGCATCGGCGACAGAGTCTCGTTTGGCACCGAACCCATTGAACTCACAGGCGGAACGTTAAGCGGTCACACTCTAGATAACCGCGCATCCGTTGCCGCGCTCACCATCTGCCTTGAAGAACTTCAATCCAAATCGCATTTATGGGACGTTTGGGCAGTCGCCACCGTGCAGGAAGAAACGACGTTCGGCGGCGCCTATACCAGCGCCTTTCAACTTCGCCCCACCATCGCCGTGGCAGTCGATATGACCTTCGGCAAAGGTGCAGGTGCCAGCGGATACCAAACCTTTGCATTGGGCAAAGGCATCACTCTCGGCATCGGACCTAGCGTACATCCATTTTTGTATAAGCGCTTCAAAGAAGTTGCCGAACGCATCGAAATTCCCATCGCCGATGACCTGATGCCAGAATATTCATCCACCGATGCCGACGCATTGCAACTCACCGCTGAGGGAATCCCCACCATGGTGCTGAGTATCCCCCAGCGATACATGCATACAGCTGTTGAACTGGTTGCCATAAAAGACATTCAACGCGCCGGGCGATTATTGGCTGAATTCATCGCCTCGCTTGAAGCAGATTTCATTGAAAGAATTGTTTGGGATTAGCTGATGCTTTCCATTGGAACAACTCAAATCAAATTGCTCGAAAAACTTTGCAACGCCATGTCCGTCTCTGGGGATGAAGGCGAAGTGCGCCGTATCGTCTTGGAAGAAGTCAAGCCCTACGCCGACGAAGTCAAAGTGGACGCGCTCGGCAGTGTGCTTGTACGCAAGCAGGGCACGGGACGCAAACCATTGCGCGTTTTGCTAGATGCCCATATGGACGAAGTCGGCTTCATGATCGTGAAAGACGACGGCGATGGCTTCTATCAGTTTCGCACGGTCGGCGGTATTGATGAACGTCATTTGGTCGGCAAACAAGTCATCGTCGGCAAAGACCATACACCAGGTGTGATCGGTGCCAAGCCTATTCATTTAACAGATGCTGGGGAACGCAGTCACACCGTGGATGTCGAATCCATGCGTATTGACTTGGGACCCGATGGCAAAGCCAAGGCAGGCGACCGAGCCACCTTTGCAACGAAGTTCAAGCGCGTCGGTCCGTCGATCATGTCCAAGTCCATTGATGACCGTATCGGGGTAGCGATCTTGATCGAGTTGCTCAAGAACGCGCCAAATACCATTGAACTTTGCCTCGCCTTTAGCGTACAAGAGGAGATCGGCTTGCGCGGCGCGACCGTGGCTGGATACTTTTTCGAACCCGACCTCGCCATCGCCATTGATTCAACGCCCGCGCGCGACCTGCCCGATTATGAAGGCAGAGAGAACTACACCTACAACACAAAGCTTGGCTTGGGACCTGCGATTTACCCGGCTCACTCCCCCGTCATTAGTGATCCGCGCCTCGTTAGTTTTCTAACTGAGGTTGGGACGAAACACAAGATTCAATATCAGTTCAGGCAGCCAGGTGGCGGCGGCACAGATGCAGGTGCGATCCAACAAGTACGTTCGGGGGTGCCTGTGGTTTCGGTCTCGGTTCCGCATCGCTATACGCATAGCCCCATCAGCGTTTCGCGCGTGGATGATTGGAAGAATACGCTCAATTTATTGCATGTTGCGCTACAAGAAATGACCCCGGCTTTATTAAAGAGATAAATAATGAATGGACTCATCGCTTTACTTGGTTCTGGTGAATATCTACCCGTGATGAACGAGGTGGATGCCTATCTGCTCGCTAACAGCGGTGCAAATGGACGCAAGCCGCGCGTGGTCTGCCTGCCAACGGCGGCGGGGCAGGAAGGACCAAAGAGTGTTGCGCGTTGGTCGAACATGGGCGTGGAGCATTTCAACAAGCTTGGTGCAGAAGTTCAGGCTGTGCCAGTCACAGACAAGGCAACTGCCAACGATTTGAATCATGCCATGGCGGTGGAAGAGGCGGACCTCATCTACTTTTCGGGTGGGAATCCCAATTATCTGTATCAAACTTTGAAAGATAGTCTCGTTTGGGAGTCTGCGCAAAAAGCCTGGGCGCGCGGTGCAGCCTATGCGGGGTGCTCGGCAGGCGCCATGGTCCTCGGCAAGGAGATGCCAGATTTTCGCGCGGCGGGAATTCGTTCCACATCTGCTTTTGGAATCTTGCCGATTGCATCGCTGTTGCCGCATTTCAACAATATGCCCTTGTTTGGCAAGCCGCTGGTTGCCACGCTGCGCCGCCGATTGAGAGACGGCGAGATCATGATCGGCGTGGATGAAGAGACCGCCATCATTGGCAGGTTGAACGAACCATGGAGCGTGATGGGCAAAGCCAAAGCGCATCTCTTTACGAACAAAGACGGCAAGAGTTATGCTGTCGGTGAAAATTTTACGTTGGGAATCTAAACCATGAAATCATTACTAAAAACTCTCACCGAAACCTACGGACCTTCCGGGCACGAAGATGCTGTGCGCAAGATCATTCAAAAAGAAGTAAAGCCCTACGCCGATGAAGTGCGCGTGGATGCCATGGGCAGTCTGATCGTGCGCAAAAAACCAAGCGTGGCTGCAAAGAATTCCAAACGCATCATGCTTGCGGCTCATATGGATGAGATCGGTGTGATCGTTAGCCATGTGGACAAGAACGGCTTTGTGCGTTTCGCCAGCAATGGCGGCGTGTTCGGGCGCTATACGCTCGGGGCACGCATCCGCTTCTTGAATGGCGTGACGGGTGTGGTCGGTTTCGATAAATTGGAAGCGGTTGATCAAGCGCCCGCATTGAACAAAATGTATATTGATGTCGGCGCGACCAACCGTAGCAACTGCCCAGTGAAGGTCGGTGATTTCGGCGCGTTCGAACGCTCCTACATGGAAATGGGGAATCGCCTCGTTGCCAAATCACTGGATGACCGTGCCGGTGTGGTCGTGCTGATCGAAGCATTAAAGTCGATCAAGTCCACGCCGCATGATCTGTATTTTGTATTCACAACACAAGAGGAAGTTGGCGTGCGCGGAGCAGGTACAGCCGCCTATAGCATTGACCCTGAGATCGGCATCGCCATTGATGTGACTGGTACGGGCGATACGCCTGCTTCGTTGAAAATGGCGATGGAGTTGGGCAAAGGTCCCTGTGTAAAAGTCCGCGACCCAGGTATGCTCTCCGACCCGCGCGTAGTTGAATGGATGATTAACACGGCGGAGAAGGTGAAGCTCCCCTACCAACGTGAAGTCTTGCTGATGGGCAGCACCGATGCGCGCGCCATTCAGATCACCCGCGCAGGTGTGATGGCTGGGGCATTATCCATCCCATGCCGCTACATCCACTCCGCTTCGGAGATGGTGGATTACGAAGACTTGAAGAATTCGGTCAAGTTGCTGACTGCTTTGTTGAGCAAGCCGGTTTCGTTCTAATACAAAAACCAGTAGACCCTAAAGGTTTTGAAAACCTTTAGGGTCTTTTTATTAAGAGGAGAAAATACCATGGGTGATTACAACCGTTCCACAAAAGAGATCGCATTCGGGGAAGTTCCAACCAATGTGACGCAAAGCATTCAAACCTACATTGAAAAGCATAGCCTTGGTGATATTCTCGCCAATCCTGTGATGTGTATCGTCTCCACCTCCGAAAAAATCAAAAAGGGACTCTTCGGCGGCGGACCGGGTCCGAAGTTGTTGATTCAAACCGCTATCTTAACCGACCGTTGGCTTGTCCTTGCGGATAACGTAGACCAGAACGCGCTGTATATCAAGTCTATGCAGTTGCGGGAGCTCACGGTGGAAGATTACGAGAAAAGCTCGTTCTATAAAATGATCCCCGACACAGGCATGAATGTGAATGGACAATTCACAGATGCCAGCGAACTTGGAAGTATCTTTTTGCCACTGGGGAAAGATGATGCGGGAGAAAAGTTTAAGTCCGCGTTGATTGAGGCAGTGCAAAAGGCAAAGCAATAACAAAAAAGGCTTGACCATAACCGGTCAAGCCTTTTTCTTCATCTTTCCTATTTCTTTTTCGCCGCGTGCTCTTCTTCTTTCACTTCTTCCTTCTTCCCCATAAACTGCATCATCAAAGCGATACCTGCGCCAATGGCAAAGGTTCCCATGGAAGCCGGGCTGGAATAATTCGTCAGCCCGATGAGCAGGAGGAAAAACCCAACCGCGAGGGTGATCTGCACTTGCCAGACAGCTTTGTAATACGCATCCAGCATGAAGCGGGCGACGCCCAAGCCAAGCAAAAGAAATCCAATAGCACGGATCACAAACCCTACAGTGGAAAGAACTTCTCGAAAGGTATCCATAATTCTCCTCTTTTGATAATCGTTGATATCACTATCCGGATAATACACCCTATGCAGGGTGTTGTACCCCGTCGTGATTATGGTTTTTTTATATCATACAGGAGGGGATTGTGCTTAACCGATTGCCCACGCCCACAGTCCCCAGAATAGGATCATCACCACGCCGATGCCGATCCGCGCGGCGACAGACCAGCCCCACCCGGTGAGCCAAGCTTTGGTACTGGCAACCGCTGCGGGTCGGTCTTTAAGGCGGTACCATTCCGCCAGGAAAAGCCCAACAGGTGAAGCAAATATCCCAACGATGGGCGTAAAGAACAAGCTGGCAAGGATTCCCGCCGCGAAGGACCAGAGGATCGAACTCCAGGGCACGTCTTTATCGCGCATGTGTTTGGCGATGATGATGTTATCTACGATGTTGCCGCCGATCATCAAGAGAGTGATGAGCACGAACAAGACCCAGCCAACCCAAGTCATATTGCCCAAGCCAGCCTGCACAATGGCATAGATTAAGGTCGCGATCCACATAACAGTGAGACCAGGGAAAACCGGCATGAGCAGACCCAGCAAACCGAATATCAGTACTACAAAGGTTAATACTTCCAAAAGCACTTGCCCGAACAATTCCCAAAAAGCGGGATCCATATGTTTTCTCCTTATATCCTTATAAAAGAAAAGGCAGCGGAAATAGTAAGGGCGACCCTAGAAGATTCATCAGGATCATTCGCTCCCAATGGGCGGGTCGCCCCTACAGTTTATATATGTACGGATATTAACCCATTTGGTTCTTCACCGTCACGGTGTGATGACGTCGATGCCGCCCATCCACGGGCGCAGAACTTCAGGGACGACGATGGAGCCGTCGGCTTGCTGATAATTTTCCATCACGGCGATCAAAGCACGCGGCAAGCCCAAGCCAGAGCCATTGAGCGTGTGCGGGAATTTGACCTTGCCGCCATCGCTTGGGCGGAACTTGATGTTGGCACGGCGTGATTGAAAGTCGGTATCATTCGAAACTGACGAAACTTCGAGCCACTCGTTACAGCCGGGAGCCCACAACTCAAGATCGTATGTCATGGTGGCGCCAAAACCGATATCACCGGTGCAGAGTTGCTTCACGCGGTACGGAATGCCCAACTGCGCACATGTTTCTTCGGCATCTTTCAACATCTTCTGGTGCATGGCTTCCGATTCTTCCGGCTTGCAATAGACGTACATCTCGACCTTGTCGAATTGATGTCCGCGTTTGATGCCACGCACATCGCGCCCGGCGCTCATCTTCTCACGGCGGAAACAAGGTGTGTATGCGGTGTACTGTCTTGGCAAAGTGGCTTCGTCAAGGATCTCATCCATATGCAAACCGGTCAGCGGAATTTCTGCTGTCGGCACAAAATACAAATCTTCTTCGTGGTCTTTGTAAAGATTATCCGCAAACTTAGGCAGTTGACCCGCACCATACACCGTGGCGGTCTTGACCATGAAGGGCAGATACTCTTCCTGATATCCCTGACGGATGTGCAGGTCGAGCATCCATGCGATCAGGGCGCGTTGTAAACGCGCGCCTGCTTTTTGCAACACATAGAAACGGGAACCGGTCAGCTTGGTGCCGCGTTCAAAGTCAATGATGCCGAGCGCAGGTCCGAGGTCCCAGTGTGGAAGCGGGGTGAAGTCAAACGTGCGCGGCTCCCCTACCGTCTTGATGACGATGTTCTCGCTGTCATCCTTGCCGTAAGGCGTGCGCGGATCTGGGATGTTCGGCAGCGTGGACATGAGGTAATTCAATTCGGATTCGACCTCTGCCACGACCTTATCCAACTCTGCGATCTTATCGCCCACCACGCGCATCGCCTCAATCTTGGACTGGCGCTCTGTTGCGTCTTTCATTTTGCCGATCTCTTTCGAGACGACGTTGCGCTCTGCTTTGAGCTGCTCCACTTCATTGAGCAGACCCCGGCGCTTCTCGTCCAACTTCAAAATGGAGTCAACGGGCGCGGGGTTGTCCTGGCGATCTTGCAGCGCCTTGCGGACAATGTCAGGGTTTTCACGAAGCAAATTGATATCGAGCATGTTGCACCTCCGAGTGCATTATTGTTTGCCTTCCGTTATAGGGGCGACCCGCCAAGGTCGAGTTCGTAGACTTGCTTCCGCTGGAAGGGTCGCCCCTACGGTCAAAGGCATTAAATAAAATACGCCCCATTCCGTTTGCAGGACGAGGGGCGTCTCGTGGTGCCACCTGCTTTCGTTATGCCGAAGCATAACCTTGGATGCGCGCTAACGGGCGCTCCCGATTCTCTTATGACTTGCGTCTCTCCGAGAATAACGCTGGCAAAGTGGATTTCATTCTCTGGCGGTCCGCCTCACACTGTCCGGCAGCTCTCTGTACCGTTGCTGAATTACTTATCTTTGCGCGGGTCTTTCAAAACGAACTGACGGGATTATACCAATGAAATATGGTAGCGGATAGATTGTCATCTTGAGCATAGCGAATGGTCTCTGAGATAATCGTAGAGATGCTCACTGCACTGCGGTGAATGTGTCGCTATCGCGAAGCATGACATAAAGCAGTTAAAACAAAAACCGCCTTTTCAGGCGGTTAATTGCTGCTAAATTGTGCCCCCACGGGGATTCGAACCCCGGTCGTGGCCGTGAAAGGGCCGCGTCCTAGTCCACTAGACGATGGGGGCATTTCTTAAGCGGGCGGATTTTATCACCCACTTTCGAATGCGTCAAGAAATTTCAGGGAGTGATTTCAGGTTTCACTCGCTGAGTGAGCAGCGCCACCAGGTCTACCAATTTACGGTTTACAAGGACGCCCGCGCTCTGCACCCGCAAACTGGGGATGAGAATAGCAGTCACCGTGGCGTTGAAGATAGGCAAAAACTCACGCGAGCCTTCCGACACCAAAGCGGTAAAGTCGAAGCGCCCGGGCAGTTCCATCGTGCCATCCACTTCAAACATCGAGGTCGTCAGGCGGACGTTGTATTCGGTCACATTGTTGAAGCCGCCGCGCACAATGCCTTGCGGACCCAAGTCTTCGCGCCGTGGCAAGCAAATGGCATGGATCTTACTTTTTGTCGTGCGTACCAGTTCAAAATGATCTACCAATTTTGTGGGCATGTGCAAACGCGCCATACGCGCATCGTGAATTTCCAAGAGCGAGTGTGTAGGATCATTCATATACCCCATCGCGCCGTGCGTGGTCACCGCGATCTTACCCGCAACTCGATAGCCCGAAGTCAAAATATCGGCGAGGACAAAACGGTAGGTACGGGGAGAAGAATCAAGTGACATGGCTACAGCCTAAGACTCCGGTTGGGGTGGGCGAATTCCGGTATGAGGTCGAGGGCGAGGCGGGGTACGTCGAGTTGAAGGAGTTGGCTTCCCAGCGTTCGGGTCTAGGATCATGTTCAACCACAGAATAGCGCGTTCATCATATTGGCGTCTGCCGCAAACATCACAGACCCAAGCAGGGAAATGCGGCACAGTGATCAGTTCACCGCTCAGCCATGTAAAGTAAGTCACATGGCGCGGCTGAAGCACCCCGGCATGACATTCCTGGCAGGGCGAAAGAGACTCGTTGAGTTCGTTCATTTCAATATTCATTGGGCAGCATTGACCTCAGCATGGTTAAGCACATTCCACATGGGCGGGGGCCAATAGATCAAAACGGCTTTGCCGACCACATTTTCCTGCGGCAACAAACCCCAATCCTTCGAGTCGTTCGAGTTATTGCGGTTATCACCCAGAACAAAAAGCTGACCATCCATCACCACCCATTCGCCAGAATACAAAGGCGCCTGGGCAATGTAATCTTCATTCAGCATTACACCGTTAACGAACACCTGACTATTCTGCACCAACACCCGGTCACCCGGCAAGCCGATCACCCGTTTGACCAATTCCTCTTCGGGGTCGAGCGGGAAGTGAAAGACGATAATATCGCCGCGCTGGTACTCGCCGAACAGATAGCTCAATTTGCTCACTAGAACAAATTCGCCGTGTTCGAGAGTCGGGCGCATGCTAAAGCCATCCACGCGCACACGGGCAGAAACCGCATTAATACCCACGAACAAGATCACGGCAAGTACAAGCGTTTCAACAATATCCATCGTGAAACGCTTCCGATCTGTTTTTTCCTCCGCGGGTTTCGCTTCTTCCACCTGCGGTTGTTGCTCTAAATTTTCCAAAATGCCTCCAACTGTCTTGAAAATTATACTGCTTATTTCCAGACAGTTCCCCCATACAAAAGTCTTACCTCTGACGGAGCGCCTCGTGCCGGAACTTGGCAGGGTTCAGCACCCAAACCGCACCTCCGCTGGAGCCAATGCTAACACGTACTTTTCATTGACCAGAGCTTGCAATGGTTTTTCAACCCAGCCGGTTCAGCCTTCGCAGAAACGCTGCTTCGACTTGTGCCCAGACGATGGAGCTTCGCGCCAGTTGCGTACGAACTCAATTTGCGAGTCCGTTTCGGGTGAGGTGGGCATAAAGTGATTATGCGGGCGGGTTCTATAAAGCGTGGTCACCTTCGCAAGTGCTTTCTCCGCCGTCATGCCATGCCGAATAAGATAGCAGCCCACCACCGTGCCGGTGCGACCAATCCCCCCCCAACAATGGACGTAAACCGGGCTGTCATTCTGGATGGCGTCATCAATGGTATTAAGGATGAGTTGCATAGTCTCTGTCGAAGGGATGCCGTGATCGCGAATGGCAAAGCGATGATATGCAACCGGAAAGTCGAAAATACCCGCCTGTTCTTTCAAGGCGGATTCATAGGAAAGCAGTTCATGCGACTGGGTCAGGTCAATGAAGGTGCGGATGCCGGACTCAAGAAAGGCATCCATGCGTTGGCGCATCTCTGGCGGGTTGTAACTGCCGGGGTATTCGCCAGCCAGAAAAAGGTCTGGTTCGACCCAATACGATTCAACAATAGGAATATTTTTCATCAGTGGGTTATTGTGGGAAGTTCGTGCAGATATTTTCCAAGAGTTCTTCGCGCAGCGCAACCAGTTCAGGTCGCTGATAGAAGAAGAGAATTTTCTGTTCGGCGATGGTATCGCCTGCGGGTTTGGGACCGAGAATAAAGAAGGAAAAGCTCTCGGCAATATCTTCTTCGGGACGGGTAACGGCGTAATCGGTTACGAAACGGTCCTTATATTTTTCGTAGAAACCTTCAAGCGCTTCATAATATTCCTGCTCATCCGACTCAAATTCAATCCTGTTCCATTCATCGTAGATATCGAGCCAGAAGGCGTTGTAATAATCGTCCATGTATGAGCCGGGGTTCGAGCAGCCTTCGCCGGTGAAGTAGGTGAAGCAATCGGCAAGCGCCTCAAAGTAAACAGCGCTATCTTCCTGGTTCTTGAAGATTTCAAGATCAGGCGGCACCTGGTCGGGTCCTAACGTCAGCAGATGGGCATATTCATGGATGAAGGTATAGGTGAGTTGATGATCGTTTTCCGTATCGACGATATCCACCAGCAACGCCCACTCGTCGGGAGCATCCTCCGTTTGCCCAACCGCCGCATAAATGCCGCTTTCCCCATCTGTGATGACGATGTATTCCTTTAGGAAATCTCTGCGCTCCGCAGGGACGATGGCGCGGAAATAATTCCACACTTTAGTGTGAGTCTCACGGTCACGTTGAAGTTCCTTGAAATCGGTTGCGAACGGGTTAAGGTTGGGTTTGGTCAACTCTTCATTCGCAATGGAATAAGAGACCAGCAAAACGTTTTTATCCAGAATATGGTTATGGCTGGTTTCGTTTTCAACCAATGCCAGGCGAATGGCTTCGTCTGTGATGACCGGGCAGGCGATCGGCGCGGGGGTTGAGGTGGGCGTTGGTAGTGGGAAGGTCAACTCATCGGGTGAGGTGACCGTGGTCGGAGATTTGCCCATCATGGAAACGCATGCCAGAGTAAAGGTCAACACACCTAAGCTGGCGAAGAGGATCTTGGTTTTTGAGTTCATAGGTTAAGAGAAACCATCGGCAAAGCAAAAGGTTGGAAGGCAGGAAACAAGCACGGCAGGAGTCGGAGGCGCTTCATCTTATTGTGGGAAGTTGGCACACAGGTTCGAGAGAATCTCCGCGCGGAGTTGAACCAATTCGGGATAATTATAGAAGAAGAGAATCTTATCTTCGGCAATTGAATCTCCGGCGGGCTTTTCAGCGAAGACGAAAAAGCCAAAGGCTTCGGCAATATCTTCGGCGGGATGGGTCACGGAATAATCGGTGAGGAATTGATCTTCATACTTGATATAGAAGTCATCGAGTTTTTCGTAGTATAGGTCTTCATCTTCTTCGAGGTTGATCTCGTTCCATTCGTCGTAGATGCCGGTCCAGAATTCGTTGTAAAAGGCATTGATGTATGAATCGGTATTGGAGCAGCCTTCGCCGGGGAAGAAGTTGGAACAGGCAGAGACTTCATCTAAATAGATGTCGTTGTCATCGGGGTTGTTGAAGATGGCGAGACTGGGCGTTACTTGATCGGGCGCGAGAGTCATCAAGTGAGCATATTCATGCACAAGCGTGAAGGACAGATAATAGTAGTCACTGGTGTCGGCAATATCTACTTCGAGCCCCCAGAGATTCGGGTCATCATAGGTTTGCGCCACAGCCGCCAAAACGTTATCGGTGCCGTCGGTCATGACGGAGAATTCGGCAAGGGTCGGGCGATAAGACAACGGAATAAGTGCCGTGAAATAATCCCACAGTGCCTGATGCGCGGCGGTGTCATCTTGTTCATCTTGCAGATTCGCTGGGACGTCTTCAAAATAGGGATCGCTGATCTCATCACCAGACACACGATAGGTGACAATATAGGTGGTCTCTTCTTCATCCTCAGATGAGTTGTTGAAGTCGCTATCCAATTGATTTGAAAGGTCAGCAGGAGAGTTCTGGCTGACGATCTGTTCGGTGATGAGGGGACAGGAAGCCGCCTCTGCCACAGGAACCGCGGTGGGCGGCTGGATGAGGTCGGGTTGCTGCACAAAGCCAGGGTCGTTGACGGCGGCGGGGTCTTCTCCCATTAAGGTGACACAGGCAAGGGAGGAGAGCAATAGGGTAAATGTAGCAAATAGTAATCTTAATCTCGGCATGGAGGTTCCTTCATCAATAACTTACCTTACGTGATTTCAGCGTAGGGGCGACCCGTCAGGGTATAGCTTGGCTCCAATCGAAAAGAAAGGGTCGCCCATTACAAAAGTTTCACTGGACTACGGTTGGGCGCCCCTACTGCGTAAGGTCACTTCATCAATTTTGCCAAGGATACCATACCCACCCTTCCGCCCTAGTCGAGGGAACAGGCACCATTCAAAATATCGGAACGAAGCTTAACCAGTTCGGGATATTCGTAGAAAAATGCGATCTTCTGTTCTTTAATGGAGTTGCCAGTGGGCTTGGGGGTGAAAACAAAATAAGTAAAGGACTCGGCAATGTCTTCAGCGGGATGGGTCACGGAATAATCATCGACGAACTGGTCTTGATGTGCTTTATAAAAGGCATACAGAGCCGCGTAGTATTCCAAGCTGGCATCTTCATCATATTGCATCACGTCTATCGCAGACCATTCTTCTTCAAGATTCACCCAGAAGCGTTCGTAAAAGACATTGATATAGGATTCTTTATAACTACAACCCGTGCCGGTGAAGTAATAGGTACATGCTGCGCCTTTTTCAATTTGCAGTTCAGGATTGAAGGGATCATCCACCAGTTCTTGATCTGGTTCGACTTGTTCGGCATTCAAGGTGAGCAGATGAGCGTATTCGTGGATGATGGTGAAGATCAGGCTGTCTTTATCTTCCAGGTCAGCGACGTCAACTTCCAACATCCAGTCGGTAGGGCTTTCTGAGAGCTGCCCCACCGCTGCAAGGGTGTTTGAGTATCCATCGGTGAAGACGTTGAATTCCACGACCATGTCGCGGTCTGCGGGTGGGATGAGGGTAGTGAAGACTTGCCAGGCTTCCTGTTGCAACGCCAAATCGGACTGCTGAGGTTCCAGCGCGGCAGGTACATCTTCGAGAACGGGTTCGGTAATGGAATCCCCTTCCACCGAGTACGAGGTCAAATAGAGAAAATCAGGCGCAACGTAGTCCGCGGCGGATTCATCCATGGCGTATACATCCCCTTGGGCACTGGCGACGATCTCGGTCATGGTCACATTGCAAGAACCACCGATCAAGGGGGTTGCCACCGGCTCAGGCAGAAACTGCCACGCCAGCAAAACAGACCCAATCGTAATTACAAATAAAAGCGCGAGTGCTTTGTTAACCATAAAACCTCCACTACGTCATTTGGATGGCATCGTGATCCAGCCTGCGTCGAGCAGATACAAATAAAGATATCCGAGCAGCATAACCATCCACAAGAAAAGTTGAATGCGGTCCATAAGATTCTCCCATGAGATCGAGAGATTGTCCTTGATGGTTTGCATGATGCTTTCGAGATTATCGAGCTTGGTACTTACGTTTTCCTTCCAATCCTTGAGGTAGAACTGTTCATGAATGGCTTCGTACAGGTCGGCGGTGTACCAATCGCCGATGAGCAGCATGTTCTGTTCGGCGCGTTCAAAATCAAGCATGATCTCCAGTTTGTGCTGGGCGATCTGGCTGATGATGCCGCGCGTGGGGCGGAAGCGTTTGCGGCTTCCAAAGAAAGTCTCGCGAATCTTATCGAGCATTTCTTCAATCGACTGGTCTAACATGCGATAACGCAAGAGCTGATAATTGCCGATCTTGATGAGCGCAATATCCGAACGATAATCAGCATTGGGTGCAATGATGACGGCGCCTTCCCAGTCCACCATGGTGAGCTCGCGCGCCGAATAATGCACACGCGCTTGCAAGAGTTCTTCGATCTCCATATTATCCAATGACTCGCGCTGCGAACGGATAAACGTGGCAAGAGCAACTGCATTTTTCTCCAGCCATTTATCGGGCGTGGTTTTGATCTCTTGCACCAGCAGAATGCTGTATTCTTCGTACATGCCAGCAACGCGATAGGCATCTGGCACAAAGCGGCTTTGCAAAGATTGCTGGATCTTTGTGCGGTCTTTGAGTACCGATGAGTCAAAAGGATCTTTCAGGTCATAATGACATTCGATCATTTGCACGCGGTCATCGTAACGCTGACGCGAGACTGAAACCGCATAGCCCTCTACTATGATCGTCTCTTCACTCAAGGTTACCAGGTCAATATCCACCGGCTGGAAGTAGGGCGCATCTTTCAGCCCTGTAAACTGCTCAGGCGGCGGGACCTTTCCTTCGGCTGAATCAGGGAAAGCAAGTAAATAACATATCTCCATAAATCCTCTGTTTCGATAAGTGTAGCACAGGAAGATGATTGATGACTTTTTACTCGTTTGTGCGTGCTGCTTGTCCTAGGATGAATTTTAGGTTGGCTTTATACTTGGAGAAAGATAAATTGGGACGCAGAAAAACGCTGATGACGCTGATGTTTTGATTTGGAGGAATTATGGATAAAAAGACTGCCTACAGTGCGGGTATTTATAAACATTCTGATCTGACAGAACAGATCATTGGCGCTTTCTACGCGGTATATTCCGCTTTGGGTTACGGTTTTCTTGAGAAGGTATATGTCAAGGCTCTGATGATTGAGTTGGAACGGCGCGGCATAAAAGCAGACGATGAATTCCCGATCAATGTGTATTATTTGGGTCAACAGGTTGGGGAATATTATGCCGATTTGATCGTCAATGAACTCGTTATTTTGGAAATCAAAGCCACAAAGCATTTGGCTGATGAGCATGAAGCACAACTATTGAATTACTTGAAAGCGACCCCTTATGAAGTTGGCTTGTTGTTGAATTTTGGACCAAAGCCCGAAACGAAAAGACGGTCTTTTGACAACACACGCAAGGAATGGTGGGTTGCGCAGAATAAACTAAAAACAAATAAGGACGCAGATGAACGCTGACTGCGCTGATCAAAAAGAAAAAAACTGTGCTTTCCTGCGCGCTTCGTAATCAGCATCCAAAAGTCTTTGATCTACACAAATGGAAGTGAAATAGTGGTTTACTCAAGGAAATAAGAATCTAATGGGACGCAGATGAACGCTGATTGCGCTGATCAAAAAAGAAAAAATCTGCGTTTTTCTGCGTTCATCAGCGTCCAAAAATCTTTAAAAAGGCAATGACTATGACCCTCAGCGAACAATTTAATAAATGGAAAGAAACTACACTCAAGAAGTCTTTGGAGAAGTTCAAGGAGCGTAGGGAGCGCTTTGAACTTTCATCGGGAATCGAAGTGCCGCGCCTTGCGATGCCGGGGAATGCAGGGCAGGGGGACCCCGCCCCTACGGATGAAAATTATTTAAATAACATCGGTTTTCCGGGAGAGTATCCCTTCACTCGTGGCGTGCAGCCGACGATGTATCGTTCACGCTTTTGGACGATGCGCCAGTATGCGGGCTTTTCGACGGCGGAAGAATCGAACAAGCGTTATCGCTATTTGCTGGGACAAGGTCAAACGGGGCTATCGGTTGCGTTCGACCTCCCCACTCAAATTGGGTACGATGCGGACGATCCCATCGCGCAGGGAGAGGTCGGTAAAGTAGGTGTGTCCATTTCGTCGATCAAAGACATGGAGCAGTTATTCGATCAGATTCCATTAGATAAGGTTTCGACTTCGATGACCATCAACGCGCCCGCGGGCGTGCTGCTGGCGATGTATATTGCGGTTGCCAAACGCCAGGGCGCGGACATGCACCAGCTGCGCGGCACGATCCAGAATGACATCCTCAAAGAATATGTGGCGCGTGGGACGTATATCTTCCCGCCTGCCCCGTCGATGCGACTGATCACCGACATCTTCCAGTTCTGCGCGAAGGAAGTGCCGTATTGGAACACGATCTCGATCTCGGGCTATCACATCCGCGAAGCCGGTTCGACCGCCGTGCAGGAAGTGGCGTTCACCCTCGCGAACGGAATTGCTTACGTGGAAGCGGCGCTCAAAGCCGGACTGAACGTTGACGATTTCGCGGGTCAGCTTTCGTTCTTCTTCAACGCGCACAATAACCTGCTCGAAGAAGTTGCCAAATTCCGCGCGGCGAGACGGATGTGGGCACGCATCATGCGTGAACGCTTCAAGGCACAGAAGCCGTCTTCATGGCAGTTACGCTTCCATACGCAGACAGCCGGTTCGACCCTCACTGCTCAACAGCCGGAAAATAATGTGGTGCGTGTGACCTTGCAAGCCTTATCGGCTGTATTAGGCGGAACACAATCTCTGCACACCAATAGCATGGACGAAGCCCTGTGGTTGCCGACTGAAAAATCGGTGCGTGTCGCCTTGCGGACTCAACAGATCATCGCGCACGAATCCGGTGTAGCGGACTCGATTGACCCGTTGGCAGGTTCGTATCTGATCGAACATCTCACCGATGAAATTGAAAAAGGCGCACTGGATTACATCGCCAAGATCAACGAGATGGGCGGAGCGATGCAATCCATCGAACGCGGATTTATGCAGAATGAAATTCAGAACGCGGCGTATGCGGCACAGCAAGCCATCGAGAGGAAAGAAGAGATCATCGTAGGTGTCAATCAATTCACAGTGGATGAAGTTCTGACCTTGGAACGCTTGAAGGTTGACACGTCGATTGAGTTGGGACAGCATGAAAAGTTAAGGAAGTTGCGCGAGGCGAGAGATGAGGGACGAGTGACCGAGTTGCGCGGACGATTGGTCGAAGCCGCAAAAGGCTCCGAGAACTTGATGCCGCTCTTCATTGAATGTGTGGAACACGATATGACCCTCGGTGAGATCTGCAACACGTTGAGAGGCGTGTGGGGTGAATACGTGGCGGAGGGGTTTTAGACCGCCCCCACCCGTCCTCCCCCAAATACGACGATGAAAATTTCGGATAATAAGAAAAGTCTAAATTGTCGGATTTGGGGGAGGTGCCCGAAGGGCGGAGGGGGTTGGGTTGAGAACTTGAAAAAATAATAAAAGGAACGAAAGAACATGAAGAATTGGGAATATTTGTATGCACTCGCGGACAATCACGAGGTCTTTGAAGTCAATGGCGCCATGATCGGCACGGCACTGCGCGGATTTGTCACCACCTACGCGGGCAGACCTACGTTGACGGATTTTCTAAATCAATCTGGGCAAGAAGGCTGGGAGCTGGTTGGGATGAGCCCAATGGGCGAAGTGGGAACCACCTTGCGGCTCATTTTCAAGAGACCGACGAATTGAAGTAACAAAGAAAGTCACCTTGTATATACGAGAACCTGATGCCTCTCTTCATTGAATGTGTGGAGAATGATGTGACCCTCGGTGAGATCTGCAATACGCTGAGAGGCGTTTGGGGTGAATACGTGGCAGAAGGGTTTTGACCTCCTCCTGCCCGCTTCGCGCCAAATAGGAAAGAAAAACTTATCATGTCAATTATGTGTAACATGTCCAATTTTTTGGGAGCCGCCGAAGGGCGGTGGGGCAGGTGAGAGTACGAGGACATGAGGGTAGAAGGTTGATAAGTAAGATCATTAACGGAGTTTGAAATATTCATCCTTGAAAGATTCGGGCATTAATCTCTTCAGCTCGTTTATTTCATCATTATCTATTGCTGCCCCCAGAACCTGATAATCATTAAACTTTAGTGATTCTAATATGCCCTTTTTCATTAAATCTTTCTTTCTTTTCCCCCACTCTACTGGACTGCTAACACCTAGATTGGTTCTGACAATAAATTCTTCACCGTTAATATGCCTAACATTGCTAGTTGCAGAGCGTGCGCCCAATAAGCTCATTAATGCAGGTATAATGTGATGAATAATATCACTTTGTTTTTCACTCATCTCTATCATATCTGTATTATCAGGAATATTTGCCATGGCTTTGCTTTTTCCATGCACGTAGATGGTTATGCCTGTATTTTTCAATTTTGCAGAGGTTAGTAGCATTGATGTGAATTTACTATTATTCAACTTTGCATTTTCTAAATTACAATTTTTTACTCGTGCTGTCGATAAATCGCAACCAAATAAATCAGCTTCACATAAAATCGTATTTTCTAAATCCGCCTTCGCAAATGAGGTTTTAGATTTATTAAGAAGTGTTGCCGCATTGCCTCCAAGATATTTCGTTTCATCGAAGTTTTTTTCTTTTGTATACGTAATAATCTTCCACAAGCGCTTAAGTAATTTCCTGTCCATCATGCCTAACATTAGATCTCGTACGGCCTGTGCTTGCTCTGATGCCAAATTAAATGTTCCAAAAGTTTCGACTAAGAACGCAATATCCGTTTTTGCACCTGGTAATTCGCAAGGCTTGCCATTCGATTCGCAATAAGTATTTTTAAAAACATTTGCCAAACAGCCTAGCTCATTTGCAAACTTAAAAGCAACAAAATATTCGGCTAAGCTTTTATGGGCAAATTCATAGTATCCAGCCGCATTTCGGTGCAACAGTGTTTGGCTGCGCAAATCAAAATCCCAAGTATCTAATTCATGTTGATCTTTGATTCTTTCGCCGAAGTAGGTCTTTATTCTATCTGGAATAGATGCATAATGGACTCTCAACTCCCCACTCCTAATCATCTCCCAAGCTAACTCACATAGAAAAAAAACTTTGTCAGATGTTGCAGTAAATGTTCGTTGTGTATCAATATTTCTCAAAAGCAGTTTGTTTGTAGCGTAGAGATAAACTTGTGTAGGATTCTCAAGCGCATCTCCTTCAACTTCATCTAAAGCTGCGAGTAACAACTCAATTAGTATGGGTTTTTGCGCCATTTCAGCTAAGTTTTGCGCTTTTAAGATTTTGTCTGCAATAGCAGTACCGTTATTCTTCCCAATTCGCCCTATGATAACTTGACGTATTTGCTCAGGGCTAAATGGTTCAAGGTGTAATACCTCAAATTTTGGAGGCGTCAATACAATAGTTCCTCGTCCATATTCTTCACCGCTAAATATTTTCTTAGACTCTTCTGCCCAACGAAAATATTCTGTGCGACTAGTAAGAATAGCCTTACTACCTTCCTCAACTAAATTCGCAAGTTCCCAGAAATTATCTACAACAGTTTGATAATCTACTTGTCGCGCCATCTCATCAAACCCATCTAAGATTAACAGCAACTTACCGCGACGATTCATTTCCTGAAAAACCTCATACGCACTTCCCACAAAGGGAAGTTTGTATTGCTCAAGTAATGCATCATTTATGAGTTGCTGAGACGTCATAGCTTTAGCAAACGATCGTAGTGTAATAAGTAGAGGTAATCGTTCATTAGCAGGGTCTTCAAGGTATCGCTTTAACTGTCGATAAGCATAGTGGCGACAGAACCATGTTTTTCCTGTACCAAATTCACCTAAAAGAGAAATATGTACTTTTCCACGCTCTTTTAGCCACAAATCGATATAACTATCCAAACTTTCATGTTTTTCTTTATTCTTTTCTTCTCCTTTTTCGTCCATTTCTTGCTTGTAACAAGCCAAGTCTACATATAGTTCAGGAATACTATCTTTTTCAGCCAGTGCTTTAAGCGCATCAAAATATGGTTTCCAAACCAACTGTTGCAAAAATTCCGAAAGATTAAAGACGCGAAAGGCATCATCCTCTGCTGCTCGCGACCTAGCATTTTCGGAAACGCGCTTATCCGTTATCAGCCAGCCTTGTGGAGTTTTTCTATCAAGTATTTTGTCTAATTCATCAACATCCTTAGTCATTATTTCCCCATCAATGCAGCGTACTAACACACGTTGTTTCAACGTCCCTTGATCCAAAGTCGCAATCATGTCAATCCCTTGATCTCCACGGTAATGAGGTTCACTTACTTCATACCGAATCGCCTGTAGCCATATCCGTACTTCTTCTGCTAACGTAAATAAGGGGCTCTTTTTCTTTTGCATTATTTTTAATGCTTGAATAATATCTAGCGGCAAAAGATCGCTACGATTATCTTCTATAATGTTGGACTGAGCACTAATATCAATCGGAATGCCATTAGTTGCTAATACAGTTAAGGTAGGGCGATTCTTTGTTTGAAATTCACTAATAAAAGCGGTGCGAACAAAAGAACCATGCTGCTTTTGGTCTTCCGGATTCAAACGTATGGTTATTAAAACAACATTACGAGTAACGAAAATAATTTTTGTGCGATTATGCAACCACCAAAAAACACTGTTTCGCGGGTCAAGCGAATAGTTCTTAATGGCTTCAAGATTCACTCGGTGTCCATCAATGTCAAGCTCATCAGAAAAACGCAACAATGCAGCTATTAATTGTTTTCGTTGAGTTGGATCAAACTTAAAAGTCATTGGACAGTCAGTAATAGGTGCTTTTGTATGATGCTTGCAAATATCCATTAGGTCATCGACTAATTCTTCAGGAACAGTCTTAGCTGCTAACCCAAGTGTAGTGTTGCCTGTTCGATGAGCATAGTCAATCCACGAGATTGATAAGAATTGGTGATTTTTACGAATTGAGATTTGCTCTTCAATGGTGTAACTACTGGTTGTCTTTGCTTGAAATTCAATGTCGAATTTTGCCCCTAAGGATTCAGCGACGGCTTTTATTTCTGGAAACTTTAGGACATCACATTGCATACCGATGTCGTGAAGATATATGCTCGCCAAAAGCAAATACATTTCTTGCGACGAAAGAGGACTTCCGTCGTTTGCTTCAAGTAATTTAGAAGCAAAACTGGCAAGACGTTTACAATGTTCAACGCCATGGTCTGTGTAATCTTGGATAATACGGGGAGCATCTGAAGACCAAATGTCTTCCATCGCCTCACGGATTTTACTTAGGCTAGTTAATAAGCGATCATCAGAAATGCTTTCAAGTAGTTTCTTTTCGGTATCTGAAAACTTTGCCATTGCAATTAGTCTCCCTTTTCTGTATTGCTCTTATAATTAGCTATTCAAATATGCAGCTGTTATTAAACAACTGCGATGATTTTAGAACATTAATTTGGATTTGGCAATAAGAACTGATGCTTTTGAAATAGATTTTATAAAACCGGAGATCCTATATGGCTACAACCGTTGTTTTTGTTGAAATACTAATTATTGGACTACAGGCTTTGATATGGTTTGTTTTGTTCTTTATAGCCTTGGTAGATTTAAGTTGGATAAGCCTTAATACATTTAAAGGCTGGGAGAATTTAACTACCCTTCTGATATTAGCTTTTTCTTATACGCTAGGGATAATTGTTGACAGAATAGCTGATACGCTTTTTTCACCACTAGATAATAAGATTTGCGGAAATGCAATAACAAACAAAACCGTTCCCGTATGGAAAATGCGCTTATTCATTATGACTCAAGATAATGGAATAACAAAATATCTGGAATATATTCGAAGTCGTCTTAGAATAGCGCGTTCAACAACTTTAAACATTGCTCTCATTATTATTAGCTTTATTGTCAATAATATTAATGGATTGTTTGGTCAGTTTAATTGGATAACAGTATTTGGAGTTTTTGTGGGTATAGCAGTAGTTACTTTATCGTTTTTTAGCTGGCGAAGCATGACTAGAAATTACTATGAGCGGCTTTCTCAAGCCTATGGTGTTTCAATTGAGAAGAAATTAAAGAAGTAGAGTTTGTATATTTTCAATATACTGTGCGAGGCAGGAATCGCGAGAGAGCAGGCAATCTATAGCTTTTCCGTGAGAAATTGATTAATCATGATTTATGTCCGCGCAGAGGTCTTGGTTAGTCATCGTCCACGTGAGACCTGTCAGGTTTACCGAGTTCCTCTCCCTTCCCGGCAAAAATGACCCGTCATTTTTAAAAAATGTACTGACATTTTCCCAAACATGTACTGACATCTTTTAAAAGATGTCAGTACATGTTTTTAATTTGAACCTGACAAGTTTCCCAGAATCAACTGTCTATACGCAAAAACACTTCTAAATGTCTTTGCAAAGACTTCTAATAGTTTTCCCAAAGACTTCTAAATGTTTTTTAAAAACATTTAGAAGTCTTTTAAAACCTCTCTAGACTCGTTTTAAATCCTCCGGTGAGAGGATTTATATGTGAAAATAGCCAAATCCCTGCCAAAAGCGCAGGAACCACGCCAGCCCCTTCATCGTCCTATCTCTATGGAGACGAAAATGAAAAAAACACTTGCGCTTATCCCATTGTTCCTCAGTCTGCTCGCATGTGCCGCTCAGCCGATACAAAGTACAGTCACAGAAATCCCTGCCACGGTCACTGAAGTTCCGCCTACCAGTACCCCTTCCCTTCCGCCCCCATCTCCCACCCCAGTACAACCCATCACCACAACCGTCCCTGCTGTAGAGCAGGTCGTTTACTACTACTTTGTCGACCCAAAGGCAATCCCATACCCGGATGGGAGCATCGTCGTCATGCCAGAGACGTACATCCTCGCGTCAACCCCGTCCGCTGCGGCTTTGGCTTCAGAACCGGCTGCCAATCTCAGGTCCGCGTTGGAGGCGGCACTCCAAGACAGCCGCAACGGTTGGATGGGCGACAAGCTCGAAATTGTCAGCCTGACTTTTAGTAAAGGTCACGCCGAGATCCTTTTACAAGGCGAATATTTTGGCGTGGGCGACGTCACCTTGATCGCTGCCAGTCAGCAAATCCTATTGACCGTGTTCGCGAATGCAAACGTCCAAACCGCGACGGTCACCTTGAATGGCGATACGGTTGGCAACATGGGCGTGTCCAATAGCATGCACGCCAAGTCCGCGGATTATGTTTTCACCCGAGCAGAAATTGAGGCGTATATGAATGAACATGCCTATGTGTTACCGTAATATCTAAACATAATTAACCCCGAATTTAGGACGCAGACAAACGCTGATTAACGCTGACAAGAGCGAAGATCAGCGTTTTCTGCGTGAATCAGCGTCCCATTTGTTCTTAAAAACAAACTCACCTTTTTATATTCACATCATCACCTTATTCAACAGTTTTTTATTCCACATATAATAGAACGACTAGTAGAAAGGAACTTCGTATGACACCCCAAAATCCACTCAGCAAACGCGAGCAAGATGTGCTCGATCTTTTACTGGAAGGCAAAAGCAACAAGCTGATCGCCCACGCGCTCGGCATCACCGAACGCACCGTCGAATTCCACCTGAAAAATATCTACGCCAAGCATCAAGTCAACTCACGCATGGAACTGGTGCTGCACCTGAGGCAATCCACAGTTGCGGCGGCGGGCGAAGGCAACGAAAATAGCGGCACGTCCACTCTATGGAGCTGGGCGAAATCCACGTTCAAAGAAGCCGTCTTTCGAATCGGCAAGGAGATCGAAATGAACACCCCAACTCAAACGCCCAACCAAGCAGAATCCATTACCTTTCAAGAAGCGATCCGCATATGCTTCGTCAAATATGCGGATTTTAAAGGGCGCGCCTCACGCCCCGAATTTTGGTGGTTTGCCCTCTTTATCCTGCTCTCCGCCTCGGCAGTCACCTACTTAAGTGAAACCGCAGGCAGCATCTACTCCATCGCCACCTTGTTGCCCTTTCTGGCAGTCGGTGCACGTCGCCTGCGCGATAGCAACAACAGCGCCTGGTGGTTATTCGGTCTGCTCATTCCGGTAGGTGGCATCATCATCCTTGGCTTCTACTGGGCAGCGCCGCCCGCCAAAGTATTGACAGAAGATTCACTCCCAGCGTAGTGATTGCATTGACTTTCAGTGATGTTTGACACGGTCTGTTTTCCTGGAAGATGCTTATAATTTCTTCAGGCATAAAACTACGTCTGGAGAAAAATACCGATGAATCCCGCTGCTGTGATCATTATCAATTTAGCTTTGCTTTTCTACTCCATTGGGGTCTGGAGCGAAAGGCTGCAAGGCAGGCTGAAAGTTTGGCATACCGTTTTCTTTTGGTTCGGTCTGGTCTGTGACACCTGGGGCACGGGCTTAATGTTCGAATTTGTGGGCGGCATGAGCTACGATATCCACGGCTTTTCAGGTGTGCTTGCCATTGCCCTGATGTTCGTCCACGCGATCTGGGCAACCGTTGTCCTTTTGAAGAAGGATGAGAAGATGATCGTCAGCTTTCACAAATTCAGCATTTTTGTGTGGTTGGTGTGGCTGATCCCCTATTTAAGCCCAATGGTATTTCAAATGGCAGAAGCGGCAAAGTAATCCTACATTTATTTCGCAAAACTACATATCTTGGCAAAAGAGAGAGTCACTTTTTCAAGTGACTCTCTCTTTTCAACTATCACGCCTTACGAACCGGCGGCTTCTGTTTTACCTTGAACAGTCCCACAAAGAGCGCATACCCAAACAACGCCCCAAACCCGATCTGGCGCATCACGCCCAGCAGATCGGTCGTCTGCCATTCCTGCATCACTTTGCCGTTCTCGATCTTCCGCATAAAGATGCCGTGAATTTCAAGGTTCTTTTTATTGGCGGGCGCGCCCATAAAACTGCCCGTGTTCACCGCCGTCGAAACAAAGCGAATGGAAACATATTGTCCCTCCGCCACGATGTTCGGGAACTTCATATCTAAGCCTGCGAAAGCAGCTTTCATATCCTGCATAAAACCAATGTATTCATTCTTATTGAAGTGAAAGCCATCCCCTGTATACGTGAAGCCATCATCCAAAAGCGTATCCAACTCATTCCATTTTCCATTCAAAATGGCACGCGAAACATTTAGAGCGATCTCTTTATTTTCTTCGAGCGTAGACATATCTTCTCCTTGAACTCCATGATTAACTTGCCGGTCAACGAGATGCATTATATAATCCAGCTGTCGAAGAAGGAAGTACGCACTTTTTTGTGCCATAGTACCCAAAAGGATACCAAACATGGATCAAACTTATTTCTGCCCGGTCACCGCCACTGTTTCCATCATCGGTGGCAAATGGAAACCCATCATTTTATGGATCTTGTTTCAAGACAAGAAACGCTTTAGCGAATTGAAAAGATCCATTCCCAAGATCACCCAAAAAATGCTCACTCAACAACTGCGCGAACTGGAGCAGGACGGCATCATCAATCGTAAAGTCTATCCGGTTGTCCCTCCGCAAGTGGAATACTCACTCACCTCCAAAGGCGATACCCTTGCCCCCATCCTCAAAGCCATGGAAAAATGGGGCAATACCCATCAGAAGAACTAGAAAGTACTCCCCCCTTCGCTTCAATCGTCATTCAGGAGATATGAACGAGGCACAGCAGTGCGGTTAACTAGAGCAAGCTTCCATAGCTTGCTCTTTCCGATGGCGGACAATTTCATAACACACACTTCCCGCAAATAAGATATGATGCCTGACAATCTTCCACATGGATGCCTTCATGCAAAATAAAACACCCGCACTGCCGAAGGTCTCTTTTGAGACCCGCTTCAAACCCTGGGTCGGGCTGATCCTCGTCGCACCGTGGCTGGTGGGGCTATTGCTCTTCAAACTCGTACCCATCCTTGCCTCGTTGACCTTATCGTTCACCGACTTTCATCTGCTCAACCCCGAGCTGGTGCAATTCACCGGAACAGAAAATTACGCCATCCTTTTCCGTGATGAACAAGGCTGGCAAGCCTTGGTGGATACGCTCAAACTTGCCTTCATCATTATTCCCATACAAGTCTTTGGTTCAATCCTGGTTGCAGCACTTCTCGGCAATCGGCGCTTGTGGCAGAAGAATCTAGTCCGCACGCTTTTCTTCATCCCGAGCATCATCCCTGCATTTTCAGCGGCGCTCATGTGGCAGGGCTACATCGACCCAGCCACGGGTTGGCTGAACCGCCTGTTCTTAAATCCGCTTGGGCTTGAGGCACTCAATATTTTTGCGACGCGCGGCGCCTCTCAGCCGCTCTTTATCCTGTCCTCGTTATGGACAATTGGTCCGGGCATCCTGATCATGCTCGGTGCTATGCAGGGCATCCCCGTGGAAATTTTCGAAGCGGCTTTGATCGATGGCGCAGACCGAACCACGCGCTTCTTTCGCATCACATTGCCGTTGATCACCCCTGCGATCTTTTTCTCGCTGGTGCTTAACCTCACCTCGGTTTTCGGCGGCGCGATTTTGCTCGACCGTGGCAGTCGCTTCCGTAATGGCTTCTCCACGTATGATGGCTACGTCAACTTTGTCTTGTTGGATATGTTCAAACTCGGTTACGCCTCCAGCCTAGCATGGGTGTTCTTCGTCATCATCATGTCCTTGGTGCTGATCTTGTTCATCACATCGAAATATTGGGTGTACTTCCCCGAACGGGATAAATAAGTATGAGCACAACACTTCGCCGCAAAGCACTAATGGACGCGCTGCCATACAATCTTTTCGTCTGGGTGATTTTGTTGGTCTATCTCTCCCCGATCTTCTTCATCATGGTCACCGCCATGATGCCCACCGAACAGCTCGGCGATAAGAACGCGCCACTCTACCCCGCCCGCATCAAAACCTATGTATATGAAGGAAGCGAGTACCAGCTCTATAACGTCCCTGTCAACGGGAGCGTGGAGCAATGGGCGCTCATTAACCCGGGTCCCACTTCGAGTGAGCTCATCGACCCGCAGCAACCAGAACGCGGCTTGATCACCTGGCAGGGTGATTGGCGTACACTAGTGGGTGTGTATGAATTCCACGCCACTTGGGAGAACTTCACCCGCATCTTTGATTCGCTGCCGTTCAGTAAAATGGTCAGCACCACCTTTCTGGTGGCATTGATCGGCGAGATCGGAGTCCTAGTCTCCTCCACTATTGTCGCGTATGGCTTCTCGCGCTTCACTTTACCGGGCGGTAATTTACTTTTCTACATTCTGATCGCCACAATATTAATCCCCGAAAAAGTTACCTTCATCCCGACCTTCTACATTTATATCCGTGTGTTGCAATGGCGCGGCACGCTCTACCCGTTATTACTGCATCTCTTCTTTGGCAATGCCGTTTATATCTTTCTTCTGCGCCAGAACTTCAAGAGCTTCCCCATCGACCTGGAAGAAGCTGCCATGCTCGACGGTGCCGGTCCGCTGCGCAGGTTGGTGTCGGTGATCCTGCCACAATCGTGGCATGTGGTCATTACTGTAGCACTGCTGCACTTCTTTTATACGTGGAATGAAACCCGCCTTGCCTCAATCTACCTCGGCTCGAATTCTGACCTGATGCCGGTTTCCTTCGCCGTGCAAAATTACCAGTCCCTAATCCGCATTGATAACGTCATCCAAGCCAGTACGGTCTTGATGTTGATCGTGCCTGTGATCGTCTTATTCATTGCCCAAAGATATTTCATGCAGGGCGTGCTCGTCACCGGCGCGGAGAAATAATTGGCAGCTTATTAATCCTTCCCAAACACGAACGACGCCAACCTCGGCGGCTTGCCTGCATCCTCTGCATGCCAGACTTCGTCAAACTTTAATACCTTGAGTCCATTTTTTTCGGCGGCATGTATGAACTCAGAGATGTGATGGATAAACACATCCACTTCAACAATCTCCGCGCCGCGCTCGAAGCGGGCTTTGGTGCCGCCATATTGCTTGAAGGGATGCAGTTCATTAAGAAGAAACTGTCCCCCACTGCGCAAGGTCCGCGCGGCTTGGGCGAAGATGTGATCTAGATTCTCAATATGTTCCAACACTAAATTGCAGGTGATGAGGTCAAAAGAATCATCGGCGCAATTCCAGGGCTGAGTAATATCCGCCTGCTCAAAGCGGACGTGACTTGCAGTCACTTTTTGGCGGGCTTTGGCGAGCATCTTTTCAGAGAAATCGAATGCCAACACAGCATCTCCAAGTGTGGCGAGAAATTCGGTGTTCTTGCCCGTCCCGCAGCCGATCTCTAAAATGGACGGGAACCGCTGTCCCTTAAGCAGGAGGCGTGTCACTTCGGCATCCAGATCGCGCGTGCGATTGACGTTTGAGTCATACAGTTGCGACCATTCGTTATAGGCGTCTTGAATATTCATGGCGCTATTTTATCCTCCTTTGAGTGGCAACTTGAATTAAATAAAAAACAACCGCCTCATTCTATGGGGCGGTTGTTTGCATTTCTTAAGCCTTTACCTTCACTTTGACTCCTGCCGAACGGAGTTCTTCCAACATATCTTCATCCAGCCCGTGCAAGCGGATCTCGAGAATCTGCGCGAGGGTCAGGTCTTCGCCGAGCTTGTTACGCATATCGCGAATAAAACGCGGAGTGACGTGATGAATGTTCAACTCTACGAGTTCTTCCACTTCCACATCTTTGAAGCCCATTTCGTAGATCTCGCGCACGAACTTGGCAGTGACGTTGTGAGTCTTTAGTTCTTCGAGCTCGTCTGCGTCAACATTCTTCAACCCAGCATCCACCAACCCGCGCACGTAGCCGGGAGTCACACCGTGGTTGCGCAGGTCGATCAGTTCAGCGGTGTCCAGGTTTTTGAGACCCACATCTTGCATGGCGGCGACAAAATCAGGCGTCACATCGTGGTTTCGCAAGTCAGAGAGTTCATCGGCATCCAGGTCTTTGTAGCCGAGGCTTTGCATAGCACCAATAAAATCTGGGCTGACATCGTGATTGCGCAACTCGATCAGTTCATCGATATCGAGGTCTTTCAAACCCACGGCTCGCATTTCGGCAATATATTTGGGCGAGACATCGTGATTACTCAGCTCTACCAAATCGTCAATATCAAAATCCTTGAAGCCAAGCGCGCGCAATTCCGCCACGAACTTGGGTGAGACATCGTGGTTGCTCAGTTCCACCAGATTATCTACATCCAAGTCGGTGAAACCGAGTGCGCGCATTTCTGCGACAAACTTTGGGGAAACGTCATGGTTGCCCAGTTCGATCAATTCGTCGACGTCTAGGTCGCTTAGCCCAACCGCACGCATTTCTGCAATATATTTTGGCGAAACGCCGTGGTTGTTCAATTCAACCAACTGGTCGGTGTCAAGGTCTTTGATGCCCAGTTCAGCCAATCCGTTGATGAATTTGGCAGAGACGCCCTGCCTGCTCAATTCGACGATCTCTTCCACGCCCAGATCGGTGATGCCCGCTTTGCGCAGGTCACGCACATAGCGCGGAGAGACGTCATGAATGCGCAGGTGGATCCACTCCCCTATGCCATCGGGTTTGATGCCGAGTCCTGTCATTTCGCGGACGTAGTCGGCGGTGAGGTTATGAATTTTCATTTCCTGCAAGTCGCTGGTGGTGATGTGGTCGATGCCGGCATCTTTGAGGGCACCGAGCAGCTCGCGGGTGCGGGTGTTGCGCGGGCTTTCGGGGTCGGCTGGGGAGAGCGAAGATAAGCCCGAAAGTGCGGAAAGTGAAGAGAGAGAAGATAAAGCTGACAGCTTGGATAAATGCGATAAACCGGGAACAAGCTTGGGCGAGTCGGAGGCGGGGGTTTCTTCCGGCACTTCTTCCATTGCCTTGAAAAGTTCCTCAGCTTCATCCGCTGTGATCTTGCCCTCGGCGAGCATATCCAAAACCATTAAGCGTTCTTTGTGTCCGTTCATGAGGCGTCTCCTTTGAGTTGAGAGAGAAGTTGGGTGGCTTCCTGCACGTTGATCTCGCCGCGGCTGAGGCGTGCCAGAATTTCCTGGCGGCTGGTGGAGAGGTCACTTTGCTTGGGCTCTTCTTCGATGCCCATTTCGGTGATGACTTCGTCCAGTTGGCGGCGGATCGTCCAGTACGACTCGCCCGTTTCGCGTTCCATCTCTTTGACGTTCCCGCGGTTTCGTACGAAAACCTCGAGGAACTTCAAGCTTTCATTTGAGAGGCGAAAGAAGGGCGAAAGTTCGAACTTGCCCACCACACCGGTGCCACACGAGGTGCAGGTGAGCTGGGTAACGACAAGCGGGGAAGCGCAGCTAGGGCAGGATTGAGGGATCTGTGGCATTTGGGGCTCCAATGTCTGCATAATAGCAAATATTTTTGTTTAAGTCAATAGTTTTGGTGTAATACAAAATATTTTGGTATATCTTAAATTTATTTGGTTTATAGGGGATTTTCGACTACAGTTACTGCCTACACGCAAAACAAGAGGATTGTCCGCTTCTGGACAACCCTCTGCCTGTTTCTTCCAAAGGAATTTTTTCTCCCCAGATGATTTTCCCATTTCTCTATTACTGCACTTCGCTCTCACATGCTATGAACGCATCTGCATCTGCGCCGCCCAAGCAAACATCGTTACCATCGCCACCGGTGATGGTATCCGCTCCCCCGCCGCCAAGGATGCAGTCATTGCCGCCTGCGCCATCGATCACGTCCGCGCCCGATGAGGCAATGATCAAGTCGTTGCCAGCTGTACCCGTCATTATGCCCGAGCCGGTCACCAGGTTCGACAGCACAATCCCTGAACATGCCGAAGGCTTGAGATGATTGACGTTATACGAAACCGATTGATCATCCACCTGCGAGGGCGGAACCGTATTCGCAGCAGCAATCGCCGTCATGGATGTAACGACGATAACTGCGAACACTCCGACCAGCAACCAGCGGAAGAGCTTCATAGCCTGACCTGCTTCAACATCACGGCTTCCTGAGGCGGCATCACAAACTCAATCTCGCCAGTCTTGAGAATGTATTCCACCTGCTCTTGAACCTTCTTTGGTATTTCCATCTCGAAAAATTCATCCTGCACAGGCTGTGAAGGAAGAATCTCATTCTCAAGGATTGGTTCAGGGATAGGCTTCTGAACTGGCTTGGAGATGGGTTCTAGCGCAGGCGTTGACCTGACCTCAATCGGCGCTTCCTTCTCCGCCGGGAGCAGATCGGGTTCCTCGATGCCTTTCCTACCCGTACTGAAAACGTAGCGGTATGTGGCACCGTTTACCTGCACAAAATAAAATTGCAAAAAATTCCGCGACGTATGCAAAATCATCGTCCCATGTCGTTCCGCGAGCCGCGCCAGATCATCTACTGAAGCGACGTCAATAATGGAAGAGGTTGGCGCGAGATTCTGCTCCATCACATCTAACAACATCGAGCCGTACTTCAACTGAGTCAAAGCCTCCTGGCTCTGGCTGGCGGCGCGATACAAGCCGATGCCGATGATCCCAAGACCGATCAACGCAGCACCAAAGCCAAGCAAGGAAACCATACGAACCGCCCAAACGGAAACCGTCAGTCCTAGGAAAGAAATCGTATTCGGCTCCAAAACGGAACTCTCCACCAACCCGGGCGTCGTAGAATACAACGCGTCCACCTGCGGGTCATTCTCCGCCAAATAAAACTGGACTTTGTCATACTTGAACGGAAGTACCTGCGAAAACGAATCGCTGACAAAATTCCCTTCGGCGGTTGCGGCGAAAGAAACATCCGTGACGATCTCCAACGTATAAGAGACCTGTTTCAAGCCTGCTTCCTTCTCCACCAGTTGAACCAGTGACTCCATCTGGCACAAGTCAAGGGTCGCCATGGTAAAGAATGTGTTTCCAGAAAATACCGTTTCGCCGTTCAATGGAAGTGTGCGCTGCCAGCCGCCCTGTTCATCTAAAATGCGCGCAGACATTTTATAGGTGCCCGTCGCACCTTGCAAACGGTCGCCCAGAATATTGTAGGTATAGCCAATATTAAGAAAGCAGGTTAATTTTGTAAAAACCGGCTCCCCCGAGCGGACCATGTCTGTGTCATAGACACCGGGCGTTCCCGTTGCAGAGTAGTAATACATACCATCCTGCTGATACGAGATATTTTCCTCAGGTTGATTTAATGGGCGCAGAAAGGCAAAAATTCCAAGTCCTAAAAAGAGTAATGCCAACAAACCCAAAGAGAACAAGGCAGTCTGTGGAAAAACGCCCATCTGAAAGGACGAACTGTTGTCCGTTCCCTTTTGTTTCGGTTTATTGAATAAGTCAAACATAAAGACACCTCCCAACAGCCCAATCGCGAGCGCCAAATTGAGCGGAGTTCGCATCCATTCGATTGTACGTCCAAGTTTCGGTGCATGCAGCCACAGTTTACCAACGATTTCGTCACGGCTCGGGTGATACGAGTCCAACCAGCCGTTGTTATCACCCTGAAGGATGTAGCGATCCAAGTCCATGTCAACGATGCGATGAAAGACATAGCCACCCAGTGACTCATCTTTATAGACCACGGCATCCCCCACTTCATAGTCCGTTTGCGTGCGGACGAGTACCAGGTCACCGAACACAAATCCCGGCTCCATGCTGATGCCATCCACAATCACGTAGGTCACCCAGCCGCCGAGTTGTGCAGGCAAAAAAGTTACCCAGAAAAGGAGCAAGGCTGTAATCGAGACGAACACAACCATAAGGGATGAGCGACCGTTCATGAAATACCTTTGATCTCAAATAAAGACCGGATCTGTTCCATTGCGTCCGCCCGCCAACCTTCGGGAACGAGCATCTTCTTTGGAACAGACCCGGTATACATCAGGAGGCGCCAGTCAGCGCTAGTTGCTGGCGGCGATCACGCGCAATTGGTCGATCGTCGAAACGGTCAAGCCGGTGGTATCACATTCCCAGACCGTGCCGGTATCAAGTGTGCAGGTGTACCAGGTACCGGTAGTTGCTACAAGCTGCACTTTAACTTGAGTAGCGGCAGCACCCACATCGAATGAAACCATGTCGAGGGTGGTAGGGGTGGTCGCATTCAAAGTATAGGCAACACTGGTGACGGTGTATCCGCTGACCGCGCCCGTACCGTCACCAGCTTTGGTGTCAGGCACGGTGTTGGATGCGGCAAACGCATAGGCGGCAACAGAGATGGCAAGAACAGCAAACAGAACGAACAGGACTTTCAAAGTTTTGAACATGGCTTTTCTCCTTAGAGTAGTGTTGGATACGACTTGAAGGTTGAAACAGCCATCCGAATTAAATAGCCTGGCTTATGAAAAGCCAGGCCAAGTGAACATTTGCAGTAATGTAGTCTTCGGCGGCCTGGCGGTCATGGTCACTTGCAGTGACGGTAGACCCATAGCTTTGCGTCGCCGGTTTTCACCGGGTTTGCCTTTATCGGATGTCTGCAATGACTATAGCATACCCATGCTTACATACGTCCTTGCAGAATAGTTGCAACAGAATAGTTTCTATACTTTTGATAAGTTCCTACAAATGGGGGAAAACACCCATTGGAATATTTTCCTTATTTTTTCAACGCCGCTTCCATGATCTGCTGCACACGCGCCGCCATGCTCGAAGGGTCGGGGTGCAAGCCTTCCACCAGCAATGCACTATCAAAGACTTGCTCAATGATGATGGTCTGTAACTCGCCCTCGGTTTTCAGCAAGCTCTTCAACATGTCATGCGAAGGGTTCAACTCCAGCACCTTCTTCGGCACTTCATATTCCTTGCCGAGATATTTATACACACGCTGAAGTTCCGGGTTGGAATTTTCATCCGCATCCACCAACCTTGCAACGGATGTAACCAAACGACTACTGGCACGCACATCCGTGACTCGCTCGCCGAGGACTTGCTTGAATGTTTCGACGAGGGCATTGAAGTCACCTTCGGGAATCTTCTCCGCCTCAGACTCCGCCTTGGGCTGCTCTGCTCCATCGACCTCTGCCCCACTGACGCTTTTCAAGTCATAATCCTTGAACTTGTGCAATCCCATCAGCATGAATGAGTCCATCGGCTCGGTGAGCAGCAACACTTCGGTGCCGTTCGCCTGGAACGCATCCAAATGCGGACTGCGCAGCACAGCCTTGGGGTCTTCACCTACGATGTAATAGATAACCTTCTGCCCGTCCTTCATTCTTGAAACGTATTCATCAAGTGAAGACCAGGTTTCGGGGTTGGTATTGGTCTTGAAACGCAGCAACGGTGTAATGGTATCCGTATCGGCGGGAGTAGCGGCGATGCCTTGCTTGAGGTACACACCGAACTCGCCCCAGAAGGCTGCGTATTTCTCGGCGTCTTTCTTCGCCAACGTTTCCAGTTCTTTGATGACCTGATTGGTCAGCACCTTCTTGAGCTTGGGCATCAGTCCACTTGACTGAACAGTTTCTCGGGAGACGTTGAGCGGCAAATCTTCAGAGTCCACGACACCTTGCACAAAGCGCAGATATTCGGGCAGCAAATCTTTGTTGTATTCGTCGATCAAAATATTTCGCGAGTACAACTTCAAGCCATCTTCTTTGCGGAGTGAGAACATATTGCGTTCTGATTTCGCCGGGAAGAACAGCAAAGCATACAACTGCACCGGCGCATCCGTCACCATGTGGACGTGCATCAGCGGATCTTCAAAATCGAGCGTGGTCTGGCGGTAAAAGTCCTTGTATTGCTCGGCAGTGATCTCATTACGAGCCGTGCGCCACAGCGAGGTCTGCTTGTTGACCGGTTTCTCTTCGTCACCCACATAAATAGGAAAGCCGATGTAATCTGAATGTTTGTTGATGATGTTCTTCAGGCGGTATTCTTCGGCAAATTCTGCCGCATCCTCTTTCAGTTTAATTTCGATGCGGGTACCGCGTTCGGTCATCTCCGCCGGGCTGATCTGATAAGTATCGTCGCCAGTGGCGTACCAGGTCACAGCCTGGGCTTCGGGGCGGAAGGAGCGAGAGGTGACCCGCACCCACTCTGCCACCATGAAGACGGAATAGAAACCCACACCGAATTGACCGATCAAACCGGAGGCATCTTGATTATTTTCTTTTGCCGCCTCCATAAATTTGCGCGCGCTCGATTGGGCAATCGTGCCGAGATGATCGACCAGCTCGTCTTGCGTCATACCGATGCCGGTATCCTGAACCGTGATGGTGCGATTGTCTTTATCCACCTTCACATGGATCTTCAACTCCGCGTTCGGGTCGAGTACGTTTTGATTCGTCAGCATTTCAAAGCGCAGGCGGTTGATCGCGTCTGAGCCATTTGAGAGCAGCTCACGTAAAAAGACCTCGCGGTCCTTGTACAGCGAGTGAATAAGAATATGCAGCAGTTGTTTGGTCTCTGCTTTAAAAGTAAATTGTTGGGCATCTGCCATGGTTGCCTCCTGAAGGATGAAAGATTTCCCTATTTATAGCCGGAAAGCGTAAAAATTTCGTAAGAGAAATTCTGCCGATTTCGGGATGTTCGTCATATTGAAGGCATGCCCATTCTCCTTATAATCTTTATAAGATGCAACCAGCCGCACATGGCGACGTAGGTTCCATCAGTAAAGGAGAATGTCCAATGTCAACACTCGATACTATGGTTCAGAATTTCCTCGCCCAAAAGCGGATCGCCGTCGTCGGCGTTTCAGACAAGCGCGACACCGGTTGCAATCTGGCGTATCAAAAGTTCAAGGATGCGGGCTATCAAGTCTTCGCCGTCAACCCGCGCATCGCTTCCTTCCAAGGCGACACCTGTTACCCCGACCTAGCCTCTCTGCCAACCAAGCCGGATGCGGTCTTCATGCTCACCAACCCAAAAGTGACGGATCAGATCGTCCAACAATGCGTGGACTTGGGCGTCAAACACGTCTGGATGCATTGCATGATGGGCACCAAGCCCGGTCTCGCCGCCAGCATGACCAGCGTCTCGCCTTCGGCAGTGGACGTGTGCAAAGCCAACGGCATCGCCGTCATCCCCGGCTCCTGCCCCAACCAATACCTCAACCCCGATGGCGGACATAAATTCATGCGCGGCATGTTCGGTCTGTTCGGGTTCATGAAAGTCAACTGAACACTATTGGCGGGCGGCGAACTGTCAAGTACACTCGCGATATGCTGCGCACAATAGAATTCTTTATCCCCAGCCTGAAACCTTCAACCAGCCTTCAGTTCCATAATCTTTCCCCCGAAGCTGGTCTACCCTACTCGAATATCTGGGCATTGGATCAAACCGATACCTCCACCCTGACCTTGCGCTTTGTGCCAGACTTCAACCTGCATTTTGTCTTCGACCTTTCGGGCACGACCGATGTAGAGCCTTTTCTTGTTTACGCAGGGAAATCCTATACAGATTTCGAGATTGCCCCCGGCACCCGTTGGATCGGAATGCAATTTAAGATCTGGGATGGGTCTGCGCTCGTCGAAAGACAAGATCCATCCCGTGCAACATATTATGCCCAATTCGACGCTGATTGGGTCAATTTAATTTACTTCTGGCTTTTAGAAGCCCGCAATCGCGGACTCGCTATCCATGACTCGGTACGCTCTTTGAGAAAGTTCAAAGCGTTCATTGACGGCACTCTCAATGAAGATTTTGATAAAAACTTTTTTGAGATCGCAGCCGCCTCTGCCCATAAGACAAGCCTGTCATACTCAGACCGCCACCAACGTCGATTGTTCCAAAAACTGACATTGCTTTCCCCAGTCTTATTCAAGCGCGTGGCACGGTTTCGATCTGCGTTTCAGATCATGCTGCAAGAACAAGAAATCCGCTGGGACGGCTATTACGACCAAGCGCATTTTATCCGCGACTTTAAGCAGTTCACAGGTTTCACCCCCAGAGAGTTTTTAGCTCAATTAAAAGTATGACCGATTTTTACAATACGAGGCGGGTGAAAGAATGTATTATGCGGGGCAAGGAGCAACAAACATGAAAACCACCCTACACTTTCTACTGATCTCATTTCTCATCTGGGTTATCCCCTTCGTAGCCAGCTTCCCCTTCTTCGGCAGAGATGGCAAACTAGCCGTGAGTTTTTGGGTGTTCAAGCTAGTAATGGTTGTTGTATTAACCCTATCTTCATTCTTTCTTTTTCAATGGTTCTACACCGCCAATCCTCAGGCAGCGGTTGGTATTCCAAACTTGCTTTTACTTGGGCTTGGCGCGGCAATGATCAGTATTCTCTTCGATGCATTCACAGTCATTCCATTCAACAAGATGCCAGTATCGCAGTATGCAGCGCAGGTGGCTTCGTTCTACGTGCTCATCGTTATAATCAGCCTGGTCACCGGAACCCGCACCCAATAGAGAGGCACGTATGCCCAGTAAACCCAAAACCTGGCAAGAAAAATTTCAATCAGACCGCAAGCCTGAAGTAAAACTGCTCTCATTCGATTTCGCAGGGCTAAAACGTGGAACAACCATGCTAGTTTCTTCGCCCGCCGAAATTGACAAGTTCATTCGTAAAATCCCCACAGGGAAATCCGTCAGCATCGAGGAATTACGCGCTGCTCTTGCCAAAAAGCATAAAGCAGACTCTGCCTGCCCCGCCTCTACACCCATATTCTTACGCGTCGTTTCCGAAGCCGCCTTTGAAGCCGTCAAAGCAGGGAAAAGCTTCGACGAAATAACACCCTTTTGGCGCGTAGTTCACCCAGAAAGCAAACTTGCTCAAAAACTCGAATGCGGTGCAGACTTGATCCGCTCATTAAGAGCAAACGAGGGAATCATAGATTGAAGGCGGCTTACGAATAATTTTCCTTCATGAACCGTTCAAATCCCTGTTTGGTGAGTTGATGTAACTCTTCGAACAGGGGTTTTTCTATTTTCTTGAAATTGAAGCAAGATTTCCCCTGCATTTGCTTCTTAAGTTCCGGCGAGATGTTCTTCAACAGATCAGGATGCATATACACCGGCATGAAATAAAAAGAGACATAGTTCTTCTTGATATGAACCGAGCCGAAGTACAAGTCCTTTTTCCATTTTTCGCTATAGGGGGCATCAAGATAGAAGGCATTCTCTGTATCTTGCTTGATGGTCATGGCTTTGGCATAGGGCTTAAGAATGGACTTGAGACTTTCGAAGACAAGCGGGAATTCAGTTTGATCAGGCATGTTCAATCTCCTATAAAAATATGATTATGGGTTGACGAAAACACTATTCTCAGCTTCCTGCAATTGAAGCGCGACTTCTTCCGATAGATTTCCACGATAGTTTAAACCCACTGGGCTCTCATTAAAAAAAGTAACATAAAAAACACAAGCAGCGAGGTACGTCCCTTGCTCGGAGGGATGACTGCCATCCTCCTGCCAGAGTTGCAAGCCCGGGTTTGCTTGCAAAGCACGGAACCATGCCAGTCCCACCGGCGCGAGGCGTACCCCCAGTTCACTGGCAATGCGTTTGTAGCCTTGATTGATCTCGTACTGCATCGCCTCGTAATT
Organism: Anaerolineae bacterium; assembly: GCA_017303655.1. GTDB lineage: Bacteria > Chloroflexota > Anaerolineae > Anaerolineales > Villigracilaceae > Villigracilis. The sequence goes on along the minus strand of JAFLCE010000026.1, from coordinate 5,423 downwards.
GGACAATCCATTTTCAGGGAAGCCGCCGCGATGTGCCCAGGTTTCAAAGAAGATCGGCTGGGCAGAGGTCGCGCGGATCCGCTGAACCAGTTCTCTAGCAGCGGGGTACATGGATTGAGTCCGCCATGCTTCAATGGAGGGAGTCTGACTCTGCTCTTGCAACACGACATAATCCCACACGCTGGATGTTAGCGTAGATGAAAATTGCGGTGAATTGAGATGCTCCACAAACCCGACGCCGCCTTCGGCAAGCATGGCAACTTCCACTGGGTGACCGCCAGAGCGCGCCAAGTTGGCAAAGGTATTTGGGAGGTCATTTGAAAATGTATAACTATTACCAACAAACAAAATCCGCAGACACTCATCCCCACTATCATCGTCACAACGGGCAGGTCCGCAGCTTGAAAGGGAGACTATAGCTATCAGGAAAAGAAAATACTTGAGCGATCTTTGAATCTTATCCATATCATGTAACTATTATTGCACCACGATCTCCATAAAGACTGTATCGCCGAAGAGATTCCCATCGGGGTCGGCAGCTTGCCAGGTGGATTGATACGTGCCCAACTCTGTGGGAGCGATGAAGATAATACGCAAGGTGGCTTGGGAACCTGCGCGGGCGGGAAACAGCGGTTGTTCTTCTGCTACGCCCAAGGTATACCCACCTACCCATTTCAATTTGTAGGTCGAGTCCCAGTCACAAGTGCCGTCGTTTTGAACGAGCCATTGTTTATCTATGGATGCGCCCGGGACGAAGGTTGTGCCATCGGGGATGGTGACATCATTGATGAAGGTCAGGGCGTTGGTGCAAGCTTCTTCTGCTGTGGAGGCAATGTTCGGCAAGGTGGGAATCGGTGTAAAGGTTGCCGGGAGTGCAGCGGGGATGGGTGTGGTGGTTGGCAGGGGTTGCGTTGGCGGAATCGCTGTCGGCGGGCGGAAAGGCGTGGGAGCGACTTGCGGAGAACAAGCTACAGCGAAGAGAAAGATCGAGAGGAGGAACAGAAGAGAGCGGGGAAAGAAGCGAAGTATTGTCATATAAAAAGTGGACACGTTGCCGTGTCCACTCTATTTTACGCTTCTTCTTCAACCGAGGCAGGGGCTTCTTCGCCACCACCGCCATCGCCCATATCAATGGGCAGAGTAATTTCGCCGGACATTGATTTCTGGCGGATGACAGCTTCGATCTCGTTCATCAGGTCGGGGTTGGAACGCAGGTAATCCTTGGCGTTCTCACGTCCCTGACCGAGGCGCAGGTCACCATAGGAGAAGAACGCGCCGCGCTTCGTAACGACCTCAAACTTGGTCGCCAGGTCGAGCACGTCGCCACTCTTGGAGATGCCTTCGTTGAACATGATGTCGAACTCGGCGGTGCGGAACGGGGGCGCGACTTTGTTCTTGACGACTTTGACGCGGGTGCGGTTACCGATGACTTCCTCGCCCATCTTAATGGACTGGATGCGGCGGACGTCGAGGCGCAGGGAGGCGTAGAACTTGAGCGCCTGACCACCCGTGGTGGTTTCAGGATTGCCGAACATGACGCCGATCTTCTGGCGGAGTTGGTTGGTGAAGATAACAGTGGTCTTGGTCTGGTTGATGGCGCCGCTGAGTTTGCGGAGCGCCTGAGACATGAGACGTGCCTGCATACCCATGCTGGCATCGCCCATGTCGCCTTCGATTTCGTTACGCGGAACGAGAGCTGCCACGGAGTCGACAATGACGACATCGACAGCGCCAGAGCGGACGAGGGTCTCAGTGATTTCGAGCGCCTGTTCACCGGTATCGGGCTGAGAGACGAGCAGGTTGTCAATATCCACACCGAGGCGACCGGCATAGACGGGGTCGAGCGCGTGTTCCATATCAATGAAGGCGGCGGTGCCACCACTCTTTTGTGCTTCGGAAACAATATGTAAACAAAGGGTGGTCTTACCCGAAGACTCAGGTCCGTAGATTTCGACCACACGCCCACGCGGAACGCCGCCGACACCGAGGGCGATGTCGAGGGAAAGCGAGCCGGTTGGGATGATCTCGGTGATCATGGCATGGGCTTCGCCCAGACGCATAATGGAGCCGTCGCCGTAACGTTTGAGAATATCGCCGACGGCTTTATCTAAAACAGCCCGTTTGGCGTTATCCATATTTGATGAGGGTGCAGATTCTGAAGCTGCTGCTTTTTTTCTGGCCATGAGTTGGTTCTCCTTTTGTTGCTTAACCGCGAAAGTATAAGTTCAGATTAGGGTTAAGTAGGTTAAGTATTTCCGAGAGTATAGCACAGATGTTCTGACTGTCAAGATGTGTGCGGGGTTGGTTACGGGTTGATTCGTCATGGTGTTACTGGTAATGGCAACTTGAGGACGGGCTTAGGAATAAGATAGTAAGAACCAAGGAAAGGATGACTAAATAAAAATGGTTCAACCTCTTGAACAACAAGCCCAGTTTCATCATAGTACCATCCCTTGAAAAAATCCTTAAGAGAGAATTTCATTCCAACATATTGAGGCGTCATAATTATTGAATTCGTTTTTAGGTCATACACCCCATCCTTTCTGACAGTATAGTTCCCCATCGGCGAAGGTACATCCGTGTATTCGAGCGACAAATCAATTGTGATGTATTCCAGTCCAAGATCTTGCATTAGCGCGTCCAGTTGAGCTCCATCCTGATGTGTTTCGCTTTGAATTCCTAATGTGGATTCAAAGAATATTACATCGTTACCCTCTTGTTCTCGAAAATTAGGCGATAAGGCAATTAGGACTAATTTATTGTGATGGATATATATACGCTCTGCGGATTGAAAGTAAGAATAATTCTGAACATCAAATTTACCATCCTTAAGAGGAACCCATGTTAAATCTAATAACTCGTACCTTTTACCCTCTTTTAGGTCTAAAACATAATGAGGACTGTAATCAGGGTTATAAGGTCCCACCAAACTTCCTTCCAGCCAAACCAGATCAGAACTTAGAAACACGCCTTTATTCACGAAAAGAGGGTCGTCAGGTATTTTCCTTTTTTCTCCTGTACGCAAATCCAATAAATACATTTTGTCTGTTCGTCCTTCATAAATGAAAACATCTTCCCCGCCGGGCACGCCGATGGCGAAAGGCTGTTTGCAGGCAGAGACAATCACTTCGGTATGGGGAGGGCGGAAAATATCTTCTTTGATGCACAATGATGAAAAGAACAGCAAGTTTGGGAAGTTGAAACAAAGCAATACCAAAAGCAACGTCCCAAGCGCAAATTGAAGCAGTTTGTTTTCTTTGAGTCTTTTCATGATTTGAAATCTCCCTTCTAAACCCAAACGATTTTTGCTTTACGAACAAAAGTAATCACCACAATTACACATTTCATAGTTCAGGCAGTCTTAAAACTAGCAGGGGGGACGGAATAAGAAAAAACTGAGGTCCAAGTGTGGAAATAAATAAATAGCTTGAATTTTGTTGAACCACTACTGCACTTTCATCGTAATACCAACTTTTGAAGTAGCCACCCATAAAATGCCCTCCCGTATATTCACGATCTACAATTATTAGATTTGTTTCTGAACTATAAATTCCATCGTTGCGGATAAGATAATTACCTGTAGGGGATGGAATATCTTTGTAGAGCGTAGTTGAAATATCTATGATTTCATACCTTAACCCAAAACCCTTAATGAGTTCTTCAATAGCCTTACCATTTTCATAATCTGCCCCTGACTCAAGAGCATACTGAGATAAAACTACTCGTCCATTTGGAGAGGTGCGAAAATCAGAGGATAAAGCAATTACAATATTTTTCGAGTGATGAATAAAAATACGCTCAGCAGATTTAAAATAGGAATAATATTGAGGGTCTAAATAACCATTTTCAGAACGCGGTAGCCAAGTCAAATCAAGAACTTCGTATTGTTTACCATCTTTCAAGTCAAGAATGTAGTCAGGTCGATAACTTGGACTATTATCTGGTCTCCCTCTACTGCCTTCCAGCCAAACTAAATCTGAACTAAGAAATATTCCATTTTCAAATAGAAAATGCGCATTAGAAATCTTTGTTTTTTCTCCAGTACGCAAATCTAAAAGATATATTCTTCCTGTTCTTTTCTCATTTACAAATAAAACTTCCCCACCGGGCACGCCTTTTGCCACAGGTCTTTTACAAGCCGAGACGAGCACTTCTGTGTGAGGAGGGATTTCACGGTCTTGCTCCATGCACTGTGTTAGGAATAATATTTCCTGCGGCAGGTAGCAACAGAGAAATACCATAAGAAGCGCCCCCAGCGCAAATCTAAGCGATTTATTTTCTTTGAGTCTCTTCATGCTATGCAATCTCCCTTCTGTAAACTCAAATGGTTAGTTGTGTGTAGCTAATGAGTTGAGTCGTCACGGTATTACTGGCAATTGTAACTTGAGGACAGGCTTAGGAATAAGATAGTAAGAACCGAGGAAAGGATGACTAAATAAAAAAGGTTCAACTTCTTGAACAACAAGCCCGGTTTCGTCGTAATACCATCCCTTAAAATAATCCTTAAGAGAGTAGGTGCTTCCTGCATATTGAGGCGTCATTATTATTGAGTTTGTAGTTGTTTCATAAACCCCATCATTTCTAACAGTGTACCTGCCCGTCGGTGAGGGCACATCGGTATATTCAAGTGATAAATCAATAGTGATGTATTCCAGTCCAAGACCTTGCATTAGCGCGTCAAGTTGAGCTCCATGCTGATGTATTTCGCTTTGAATACCCAATGAAAATTCAGAAAATATTACACTCTTATCCGGTTGTTGTCGAAAATTAGATGGCAATGCAATAAGAGTTCTTCTTTCATGATTGATGTAAATATATTGGGCAGATTGAAAATAGGCATAATTTTTAGGGTCAAATTTCCCACCTTCCAAGCGGGGAAGGACATCAAGGTCGAGTAATTCATATCGTTTCCCACTTATTAAATCTAAAATGTAATGAGGACGATAATTAGGCTCGCCAGGTCTTACTAAACTTCCTTCCAGCCAAACCAGATCAGAACTCAGAAACACACCTTTATCCAGGAAAAGAGGATCATCAGGTATTTTCCTTTGTTCTCCCGTGCGCAAGTTCAATAAATACATTCTGTCTGTTCGTCCTTCATAAATGAAAACATCTTCCCCACCGGGCACACCGATGGCGAAAGGCTGTTTACAGGCAGAAACAAGTACCTTGGTGTGGGGAGGACGAAAAATATCTTCTCTGATGCACAATGACAAAAAGAACAGTACGTTTGGTAGGCTGCAGCAAAGGAACACCCAAAGGAGCGCACTAAGCGCATATCGAAGTGGTTTGTTCTCTTTGAGTCTCTCCATGATTTGAAATCTCCCTTCTAACACTCAAAAGACGTCAAGCAATTGTATCAAGGCATGGATGTCGGTGTGGCGGGTAGGGTTTGGGGGATGAAGTCTAGGGTTGGGACGGGC
>JAFLCE010000025.1 GCA_017303655.1 Anaerolineae bacterium | reverse complement strand
GCTTGGTGTGCGAGATTAAAGCAAACGGCGTCAAAAAACTCATGCTCCCATTAGTCGTATCTATTCTGAAGAAAGAAGATGGGGATCACTTGCAGCGATTGAAACAAGCAATGGAAACCTGAGAAAACCAGGATATGTTTTTAGAAATCTAAAAAGTGACAGTCACCTCAAAGATGACTGTCACTTTTTATTGAATTTGAACACAGTTTACTTTGCCAGAACCGGTTTCAATTCTTCATAATAGTTCACTAAAACCTGTGGCAGGGACTGAGCGATCTCAAGCAATTCTTCTTTTCCATGATTGAGAGTGTTGCCTTCATACTTCTCAAAGACCTGTACGCCTTTTCGCAAGGTCAACTTCATTTGCTTGAGGAACTCGCGGTCTGCATGAGCGAGGGTGTCGGTGAGACGTTCAAGCCTAGGTAATTCATCGGTGCTTAAGGTGTCGAGAACTTCTAGTGTTTCCTTACCAATGGATTTGGCATATTGAGAGGCGGACTCGGCTTCGATTGCCGCGATCTGTCCACTTATCCAACGGTGGTCTTGTTGGTTGGAGCACAGCCCACTGGTAAGAGACCAAAGATACTCAAGCGGACGTCCGCTGGCTTTGGCGAGATATTCGCGTAGGAAACGCTCATGCGTGCTGAGCAGCACTTGAGTGCGGTATAACGATGAGCGCGGTTTGCCGCGGACTTCGTCGTGAGTGACCTGTTCATTACGGATGCTGTAATCGTTGATGAGGGCATTCTCCATTTCGACGACGGTATACAGGAAGCGTACCCAGGTTTGATACAACTCGGTCAGTGAGACGAATTGAAGTCCGCGCGGGGTGATGGCAATGCCGCCGCCCGAGCCAAAATTCAAACGCCGCACCGCGCCAAGTTGATACATGCCCAGCAGTGAATCCACTTCGGGGTTCACATCGTGCTGGATCTTTTTATAAGAGAGAGTCGCATCCATGCCTGCATACGATTGGATGATTTTCAATCCGCCCGCGTGCAGGTGGGCAAACTCGCTCACATCATAGACGCGTCCGTTAACAATTAACCAATGTCCATCTTCGGGGCTGTTGCGCAGGACGACTTCAGAAGCGGGGTAGATATTTTCCTGCTCGAATTGCGCGCCGCCGTAGGTGGTGAAGACTTCTTGTAAGTAGCGGTCTTCCCCAACGAGGCGATAGAATAGCTCGCGTCCATTTTCTTCGCCCACGCGTTCTTTGATGATGCTTTGCATCGTGTCCATGACGGTTTTGGCGAAGCCGGTGCGCCCGCAGATGTAGAAGAATGCGTCTCCTTGGATCAACTCCCATAGTTTGTCTTTCATCTCTGGTGTGAGCATTACTGAGTCGATATGTCCGCGCTTGCCTTTGGCGAAAGAAAATTTTCCTTTGCTCACTTTGAGTTGAAGATCTTCTTGTGAGAATGCGGCTTGCAGATTTAATTGACCAGACGCAACCAGTGCTTCCCATTCGTTTTCATAATAAAGTTCAGCGCGGGAACGGGTGCCGAAGAACAACCAATTCTCACCGCCTGTCCGCGCTTGCAACATGCTACGGAAGGGAGCGATGCCCGAACCGCCCGCGAACATGACGACAGGCTTGTTGATATCTGTAGGGAGGCTGAAGCGCGGCGGATGAATCACTTTGATGGAAACGCGGCGCGGATGCGAATCACTTGCAGAGCCGAGTCGGCTGAGGTAGGCGGAGCAGGTTCCGGCGCGGAGTGAGGCGCGCGACACGTCGGTGTCGGGAGTCTGGTAGATGAGTCCGCCAATGGTGAGGTGAAGTTCGTTCGCGGCGTCATCCGCTTGAATGGACGAGATCGAATAGGTGCGAAAGGTTTCGGGCGGCACGATGCGCGTGATGTGTTCGCGTTCGCCGAGGGTGGCTTTCCATAAACGCTTGGGGTTGAAGCCGCCTTTGCTGAGCACGTTGAGCAAGTCCCACAATTCCCATTGGTCTTCGGCGCGCGCTTCGAGAATGCGATGCAACGTTTCGTTGTGCGTCACTTCATACAAAATCTTGGCGATGTAACGCGAGATGGGACGAATGCGACCGAAAGTGAGCAAGGTGCGCAACGAAAGAATGACCGAGGTTTGATGACCATCACGCAGTTGAACAGCGGTGCGCCAAACAGCATTAAGCGGGATGGGCTCGTCGCCGGTGGCGTGTAAGGCATCCAACGTTTTTTGGACAAGCTCCGGATCATTCTCCGGGAGAATTGCGCAACGGTCCCCGGGCTGATATCTCAACCCGGTGCCGGTCGTATCCAACACAACGCGGTTGGTTGGCATGACGCCGCCGGATGTAAGCGGCTGCACTTTTTTGACGCGCACGAAATGACAAGTGGCAGGCGTTTTTGCATAACGTTCCTGACGTGCCTTTTCGAGTTCATCGTCCATGCGATCCCAAAGACGGTCTTCGAAACCGCCATCGAAACCACCGAGGGTACGGCTGCGACCTGCTTTGAAAGAAAGGTCGAGGAAGCCGTAGGCTTTAAGACGATGACGACCGAGCAGGCCCGTCTCGCCGGAGTAAGAGTCCATGGCTTGTTGGAAGGAGCCGGTCAGTTCGGCATCGTCGACAGTGCGGACATATTTTGGAACGGAGATCTCTTCGGCGGCATTTAGGAAGGCTTGCCAATGCGGCGGGAACCATGCGCGGATGCGGTCGGTTTCGTGACCGATGCTTGTGCCATAGGTTCCGCGCCCAAAGAAAATGTCCATGAGAGTGAAGGTTGGGATGGCGGTGCCGCTGGGTCCGGGGATAGATGTGCCTGTTTGATAAGGAGTTGCAATCGGCGCGACGGTCTTGCCCCAAACGACTGGGTCCACATAGAGTGGGTGATAGGCGTTGGGGTTGACCTTCATAAAAGAAGAGTAGGTCAGGTCGTTGAATGCGTCTGAGAGGAGAGTCAACTCGCGTTTAAGTGCGAGGCGGTCATCGGCTACTACAGCTTCCTGCGCGCGGATGACCATCTCGATCAACGGCGTGAAGCGTGCGACAATCTCATTCGGTGTGGATTGAAAACGACATTCATCGCCATTGCCCACGATGGGAATCAATAATTGCATGTTTTCCATCACAACGGGTTTGTTGAGATCGACCAAACGCCAGTTGTAAATGTTAAGATCGATAATAGATAAATGTGGGGCAGGGCGATGCAAGCGGCGGCTGACCTCTGCCCAAGGGATGAGGACAGAATCTGGAACGGCGTGATACGGTTTCGGTTCGACGTAATGATAGGTATGCGCGAAAATGCCGAGGATGGATGCGGCGCGATAGAGGTCACCATCAGGTAGTGACGCTTCACTCGCATCGAGAATTGGCATTTCATCCAAACGGCGACGCAAGCCGAGAGTGCGGAAGAGTTCTGGTAACTCTGCTGCGACTTCATCCCAAATTTGATGTGACTTTGCCAAGGCAAGGCGCGGCATTTCGATGGGCATGAAGCCATGCGAAAGAGAAAGGAAGCCCAAGTTTTCATGACCGAGTTTGCGGTTGGTCGCTTCGGCTTCAATGATGACGCGACGAGTGGGGATCATTTGGGTCATATTAGAGAGTCCCGACGACGGCTTCACAGATGTTGGCGCGAGAGACGGTGCCGAGCAAACGTCCGTCTTTTACAACAGGCAGCAAGCGAATCTGTTTGCTGATGAGAATGGCTGTGGCTTTGGCAACGTGATCTTCTGGTTGCAGTGTGATCGGTTCGCGGATGATGAGCGGAGCGATGGGGCGATCTGAAAGTTCCGCACCGCGACGCAGGAAAACTTGATAAGCTGATTCGAGCGTCCCGCCTTCTTCGACGATCTCGTCAATATCGGGCAATGCCGCACGGAGAATGTCGCCTTCGGAGAGCACACCGACAAAAACGCCGTTGTTATTCACGACCATCAAATCGCTGACGCCGGAATGGGCGACGATCTCAGCCGCAACATGCAAGTTCGAGTCCTCGCGGATGCGTGCCATGTGTGTGTCCATGATGCCTTTGACGTACATATAAGGCAATTGGATCGCCGCACGCCAATCTTCGAGCAGAGTGTCGAGCTTCGCGGCATAGGCTGCCTGCCAGGGCTGGACGAGATAATAATGAATGCCCAATTGATTGATGGCGGTGATGGCGGACTCAGTATCCTTTGCCTGCGCGAACAAAACTTCGCGTGCCTCAGGGAAGAATTTGGCGGCTTTGGCGAGAAAGTCCGTACCGGGCATGTCAGGCAGGGATTGGTCTACAAGAAGAAGCGCGACATCTTCGTTATTCTCGCGATGCTTTTGCAGGGACGAGAGCACATCCGCGCCGGAGCCTGCGCCTTGTACAAGATAGCGATTCTCGTAGCGTTTTTGTAAGTCTGGGATGACATGTGATGAATGAGATTGAAGAATGTAGATGTAGGGAAGATTCATTGTGGCTCCGGTGAATAGACAATAGACGATAGACCATGGTCAGTGGTCCATCGTCTATTGTCTGTGGTCTGAATTATTTATGGCAGTTTGGCGATGGCTTCGATTTCGATCAGCAGGGCAGGGTCTACTAATTGAGCAAGAACCGTGGCGCGAGCCGGGCGCGGTTCGGGGAAATATTCGGAGTAGATCGTATTGAATGGCAGGAAGTATTCAGATTTGGTGATGTATACCGTGGCTTTGACGACGTCTTTATAGTCACAACCTGCGGCGCGAAGGATGGCGCCCATATTCTCGATGGTCTGCTTGGCTTGTTCTTCAATGGTTGCCCCTAATGTTCCATCGGGGGCGCGACCGACCTGACCGGAGATGAATAAAAATCCGCCGCTGATCAGCCCGGGGGAATAGGCTCCTAAAATCGTTGCGCCTTCAGGGGATACTGCCTTTTTGTCTGTCATGATAAAGTCTCCTTCTGAGTTAAGTTGACCCAGTATACCTGATGGATTTTAAGGACAAATCCCCCAATGGGTTGAAAGAGAATTTATAATTACCGCATGCCTAATAATAATCGCACCGTTTGGTCCACCTCTGATGGAGATCAGCGAAAGAAAGAACAAGCGTCATCTCATTTAAGGTCATTGCCGCCGCAACAGCAGACGGCTTATCTGCACCGCGAGTCAGGTGGTAGGGGAGGGAAGGTGGTCTCCGTTGTGAAGAACCTTGTCCTTACAGAGGAAGATTTGAAAACGCTTGCCAAGAAACTCAAGCAAGAATGCGGCACAGGCGGGACGGTTAAAGATGGGATGATCGAAATTCAAGGCGAACATCGTCAACGTATGGCAGAAGTTTTGCAAAAGCTCGGCTACAAAACCAAGATCGCAGGCGGATAAAAAAAGGACGGGCGAAATGCCCGTCCACTTTTTACTATTACCTATTCACTATTTTCTTGCACTTATCCATGCCTGCTCATGAACTTTTCCATACGGCGCAGGGCTTCTTCGATCTGTTCGTAGGAAGTGGCATAGCACATACGCACAAATCCCTCACCGCCGGGTCCGAAGGCGTTGCCTGGAACTACGGCAACACTTTCTTCACGCAATAATTTTTCGGCGAAAGTTTCATCGTCCATGCCGGAGGCTCGGATGTTGGGAAAGGTATAGAAGGCACCTTTCGGCTCAAAGGTCGAGAGACCGAGGCGGTTCAATCCACTCACCAATAAGCGACGGCGGCGGTCATATTCCGCGACCATTTCTGCCACATAGGGTTCGCCGGTCTTCAAGGCTTCGATGGCGGCGTCTTGAGCAGTGGTTGGCGCGGACATGATGGTGTATTGATGAATACGCACCATGCCAGCGATGATGTCCGCAGGGGCACAGGCATAGCCGATGCGCCAGCCGGTCATCGCATAATCTTTCGAGAAGCCGCCAAGTAACACGGTGCGCTCTCTCAGGCTATCACTCAAAGCTGGGAAGCAGACATGCTCAAAGTCATAAACGAGGCGATCGTAAATTTCATCCGAAACGACGAGCAGGTCGAATTCTTCGGCGATCTTGCCGATCTCAATCATCACCTCACGCGGAGCGACTGCGCCGGTGGGGTTCGATGGATAACCAATAAAAATGATCTTTGTGCGCGGCGTAATCGCTTTGCGGATGTCATTCGGGTCAATGGTAAAGTTATTCTCAAGCCGCCCGGGAATCTCAATGGGCACACCGCCCGCAAGGATGACTTCCGCTTGATACGAAACAAAACATGGAGTGGGGATGATGACTTCATCACCCGGCTCGAGCACAGCAGTGAACGTGAGATACAACGCTTCAGAAACACCGACAGTGGCGATGATTTCATCAACGGGGTTGTATTTCACGTTATAAAGTTTCTTCAAATTGTCGGCAACCCCCTGGCGCAATTCCATCTTGCCAGAGTTCGAGGTGTAATGCGTCTCACCGTTTTGCAGCGACCGAATACCCGCATCCAAAATAGGTTTGGGTGTGGTGAAATCGGGCTCGCCGATGCCAAGCGAGATCACATCCTTCATCGTCGCGGCAATGTCGAAAAATTTTCGAATGCCGCTGGGTTTCAAACCCGCCACACGTTTTGAGAGTCGTTGAACTGAATTTATTTCCTGCATTGAGCCTCCTTATAAGGGTTGTACGTGCCAGTCGTCTGAGATTTCCTGGTACGTTAATTCAAATGCCAAACCTTCCACCGTCTTAACGCAAAATCCTTTTTCACCAGGTCCATGCCAACGTGAAAAAATTTCCGCAATTTCATGGCGCCGTCCCTGCCACATCAGCGAAAGCGGACGCTCCGCATATTCCGTATCGGACCTGCACTCAACCGCTTCCATCTGATTCATAACTCGACCGAACTCGTATCCCCAATATTTAACTGCATGACGTGACCATCGCCTCTTCCTTTAATTTTGGCTTGTTTGCCAATCAAAGAGTGATTCAACGCCGCATCCTTGATCTCACAATCCGGCTCGATGATCGATTCTGCGATTTGCGAATTCTCGATCTTGCAATTCGCCCCAATGGACGCGAACGGACCTATCTTTGAGTTACTGATTTTTGCACTGGCATGAATAGCAACCGGTTCAATGATCTCAACATTCGAACCTTCAAACTTGCCAACCTGTGAACCGATTTTCTCCAACAGGACTTTATTCGTATCCAACGTTGCTTCAATCGTGCCCGTATCCAGCCAGGTGCTGATATTCTGCGTGCGCACCTTCGCCCCGCCTTCGATCATTATGGAAATGGCATCGGTCATGAAATATTCGTTCTTGAGCATCACACCGCGCTTCATCTGGTCGTCAATGGCAGCTAACACTTGCTCGGAGCTTTTGAAGTAATAGCACCCTACCACCACAAGGTTGTTGTCCATACTCTGCGGTTTTTCAATGAAGCGCTTCACCCAGCCGTCTGTGCCGAGTTCCGCCACCCCAAAGCGGCGCGGATCTTCCACAGGCATGACCCATGCCACACCGTCCGCTTCTTCCTTATTAAGGAAGGAGAAGTCTGTCTCCATGAGGGTATCTGAGAAACACATGATCATGGGACCCGTCAAATACTCGCGCGAAAGCCAGAGCGCGTGAGACTGTCCCTTCATTTCATGCTGAACGACAAAATGCGCCTTCAAGTTGGGATAGTTTTCTTTAATGAAGGCGGGAACTTGCAACTCACCGAGATAAGGTCCGACAATGAAAATGAACTCGGCGTTTTCGGGGTCTGGTAGGGTCTTGAACATATCCATCAGGTGTTCAAGCGAAGTCTTACCCGCCACGCTGACGAGCGGCTTGGGCTTGCTCCACGTATGCGGGCGCATACGTGTCCCCCAGCCTGCCATCGGAATCACGATCTTCATGGTTTCCTTTGTCATGGGTTTACATGTCCAACTTTCCTAAGTTTTTTCTTATTATACCGTCTGAAAAAAATCATAACGATCTTTCCCGCCATCTTGCAATAGTTGTCTAAACTACCATTCACCAACATTCGAACGGATCTCTCCCGCAAGGTACTTTTTCAATACGTTTTGATGTAGGTCATATATATTCTCTGGCAATTGCATGATGGGAAACAACTTCAACTCTGCGATCTCTGCATCAGACCCGCCCACAAACTTGAAATCCTTGCACAAGAACACAGCCGTGTGGTCGGTTTTCCACTGCCTATAGCTGGTGAATACACCCAACAACGAAACATCACCCAACTCCGCGCCAGTCTCTTCGCGGGCTTCACGCCGGGCTGCCTGGTCGAGTGCCTCCCATTTGTTAAGCCCGCCACCCGGTAGGAACCAACCATTCAAATACGTATGACGGATTAACCACACCTGATCATTCTCGATCATTGCCACCCGCACTCCCATGCGGATGGGACGAAAGATAAAGCAGTAGATTTTGAATCCAAGATAAAGAAAGCGATAGAACATTAGGAATGTCCCAGCACCGGATGGGGCTGATAGTATTCCTCCAAATGTTTGACTTCATCCTCGGTGAGTTTGATCTCCAATGCGGCGATTGCCTGATCCAAATGCTCGATCTTGCTGGACCCGATAATGGGGGAGGCGATATGAGGCTTAGACAACACCCAAGCCAACGCCACCTGTGATCCGCTCACACCGCGTTCTTTGGCAATCTCTTGCACACGGTCTGCCACTTTGAAATCTCCCTCGCGGAAGTAGAGTTCATTGGCAAATGGGTCGTTCTTGGCGCGGGCAGTTTCGCCTCCGCCGCCCGGTTTGCGGTTGCCCGAAAAGAATCCGCGTGCCATAGGGCTCCATGGGATGAGACCAATGCCTTGATCAATGCAAAGCGGAATCATCTCACGCTCTTCTTCACGGTAGGCAAGATTATAGTGATTCTGCATCGAGACGAACTTCGTCCAGCCGTTCATCTCAGCCACATGCTGCGCCTTCGCGAACTGCCACGCAAACATGGACGATGCTCCGATGTAACGCGCCTTCCCCGCGCGGACAACATCATTCAACGCTTCCATCGTCTCTTCGATGGGGGTGTTGTAGTCCCAGCGGTGGATCTGATACAAGTCTACATAATCCATTTGCAGGCGCTTGAGCGATTTGTCGATGCCATCCATGATGTGCTTGCGGGAGAGTCCGCGGTCGTTGACTTCGTCACTCATGGCGGAGAAGACTTTTGTGGCAACGATCACGTTTTCACGCTTTACACCGAAGTGGCGCAAGAGGCTACCCGTAATACGTTCGCTTTCGCCAAGGGAATATACATCCGCGGTATCAAAGAAGTTAATACCCGCATCCAAAGCCTTCTTTACGAAGGGCTTGGCTTCCTCTTCTGTCAGCACCCATTCTCGCCAGGTCTTCGAGCCATAGGTCATCATACCGAGACATAGGCGTGAGACTTTTAATCCAGTTTTGCCGAGGTTTACGTATTGCATGGGAGTTCTCCTTCGTCTTCGTCGCAATGACGGATTAAATGATTTTCAAATTCGCCAAACTTGCTGCCAACCTTTTAATACCTACCGACTCAAAGACCACATCGATAATCTCATCGCCGTCTTGAATATGTGAGTTAAGCACGATACCATCGCCCCACATGGGGTGGCGGACGCGAGTCCCAGCTTTGTATAAGGCTTGGATGACAGGAGCAGACTGGGTCGGAGTCGGCTGCGTCCCCGAAGGGGAAAGCGACCATTTGATGTCGGTCGGTGCGCCGCGCATCGAGCGTCCCGTGCGGGTGCGCCCGACCAGTAAGTCGTGGGGGATGTCATCCATGAAGCGCGAAGGAAATGTTTCTTCCGCCATGCCGCGTCCGCCGCGTTGAATGGCGCGCAGGAGATAAAGGCGATCTTTGGCACGCGTAATGCCGACGTAAAAGAGGCGACGCTCTTCTTCCATTTGCTCAGGCTCGTCGAAGGAACGGCTGTGTGGAATGATGCCATCATCAAGACCAACGATGAAGACCGCGCCGTATTCAAGACCCTTGGCGGCATGCAACGTGAGCAGGGTGGGGGCGTTGGCGTCGGTGAGTGTGTCTTGGTCAGCGATGAGCGCGACGTTTTCAAGGAACTCATCAATCGAACGAGTGGAATACTCGAGTGCGAGGCGTTTCAACTCTTGCACGTTCTCCCAACGATCAATACTTTCTTCTGAGTCATCTTCAACGATATGGGCTTTGTAGTTGATGTCGAGGACAATACGGTCGAAGAGTTCAGCAACGGTGGCGGTCTTTGACAGCGCGTGCCAGTTGGCGAACATGCCGCCGAAGTCTGCGAGTGGCAAAGCGGCACGACCCGTGAAGGATTTATAGAAATTAGACTCGGCGCCGTGTGCAAGGTTGAGAAGCACAAACCCAGCATTGGTGTCGTTTTGCCGCGCAACCATGTGTAAGGTTGTCAACGTCTTCTCGCCGATGCCGCGCGGCGGGACGTTGATGATGCGCCCAAGGGCAGCTTCGTCGGCGGGGTTGTGGGCGAGACGCAGGAAGGCGATCATGTCCTTGACTTCGCGGCGTCCGTAAAAGCGTTGTGCGCCGACGAGCTTATAAGGAAGGCGTGCTTGCAAGAAGGCTTCTTCAAGTAAGCGCGACATGGAATTGGTGCGATACATCACGGCGCAATCTTTTGGCTCGAAATCACCAGAGGCAACGAGTTGCGCGATGGTATCGACAACGAAAGAAGCTTCGCCATAATCATCACGTGCTTCGTAGAAGAAAACTTTTTCGCCTGCACCGCGGTCACTAAAGAGGCGTTTCTTTTTGCGATTGCTGGCACGGTCAATCACGCCCATGGCAACATCTAAGATATTTTGATGCGAGCGATAATTTTGCTCAAGCAAAATAGTCTGCGCGTCGGGGAAGTCTTGTTCGAGTCTGCGCACGTTGCGATAGTCCGCGCCGCGCCAGCCGTACACAGATTGATCAGGGTCACCGACACAAAAAATATTTTTATGATGCGAAGCGAGATGTTTTACCAACGCGTATTGTGCAAGATTGGTGTCTTGGAATTCATCTACGAGCACATGGCGAAAACGCTGGGCGTATTTGTCGCGCACGGCTGAGTTGTTTTCCATCAACTGTGCGGTGTAGACGAGGATGTCGTCAAAGTCCACGGCGTTGCTAGAGACAAGACGTTTTTGATATTCGGTGTACACGCGCTTTACGACTTCATCACGATAGGTGTTGATCGGATAATCATCCGGCAATATCAATTCGTTCTTGGCGCGCGAGATCGAAGCATGTACACTCTGTGCGCGATATAACTTATCATTCAAATTCATCTCGCGGATGATGGACTTGGTTAAGCTTTGCTGGTCGTCTGAATCGAAGATGACGAAGTTCTGTGCAACCGGCAAATGCTCCGACTCACGCCGCAAGATGCGCGCGCAAATGGAGTGGAAGGTGCCGAGCATCATGCCTTCGGTCGCCTGCTCGTTCAAAATGGATTTGACGCGCTCATCCATTTCTTTGGCGGCTTTATTGGTGAATGTGACGGCGAGGATCTGCCACGGGCGGACGCCTTCGTTGGCAATGAGATAGGCAATGCGCTGAGTCAATACGCGCGTCTTTCCGGACCCGGGACCTGCGATGACCAAAACAGGTCCATCCGCCGCTGTGACCGCGCTGCGCTGCTGGGGGTTGAGTTTGTTGATGAAATCCAAATTCATGGTGGAGACATTATAAATGCTCCGACAGGGACTTGACCCTTATCGGAGCATTTGGGTGAATATTCAGACCCGAGACGGTCAATGGAGCAGGTGTTATGCCTTCAACTCAGAGGTGCAGTTCGGGCAGCGCGTAGCTTTAATAGAAATGGTGCTAATGCAGTGCGGACATTCTTTTGTGGTGGGGTCGGCTGGGGCAGGGGCTTTCTTCAGGCTGTTGGCAACTTTGACGATGATGAAGATAACGAAGGCAACAATGAGGAAGTCAACGATTGCCTGTACGAACAAGCCCCAGACGATCGGGACGCCATTGACCAAGGACGAAAGCTCGCTGAATTTACTTCCACCGAACAGTGCGCCGATGAGCGGCATAAGAATGTCATTGACGAGTGATGCAACGATCTTGCCGAACGCGCCGCCGATGATGACAGCGATGGCGAGGTCAAGCACGTTGCCGCGCATGACAAATTCTTTGAATTCTTTTAACATGATAATGTCTCCTGAAACATTTAATTTTATAAATTTTATGGCAGGGGAGGGGGATTGTCAACGAGATATGGCAGGTGAATGTCTGAGACTAAAATAAGTTGAATGGTTAGAATCAGATTTCGGCTTCGGTTGAGGCGGAGCTTTGCGTTATTTTTGTCATAACTTTTTTTGAAATTTATCACATTGAGGTTGAAAACAGTTCTCTAGTAGGGTTTTTTGGTAATTCTATGGGGGAAAATTGGGTGAACATTTTCACATTTATAGTGCTCCTGTTGACTTGACTAGAGAATTAGGTATAATTCCTTTTGCTTCTACTATGAAAAGCGTTTTTTATTTCTCTTCGAACAGGAGGTGGTCTATCGGGAAATACGTTTAACGCGCTAGTTTCTTTCCTATTGTGCTCGAAAATCAACCCCCATAAATTTTCTTCTTGGAGGAGAAAACAAATGTTACGAAACCGATTGTTTGCTTTGCTTGGCTTGCTGGTGATTGCCAGTATGGTCCTCGCAGCTTGCGCTCCGGCCACCACCGAAGAAGCTCCTGCTGCTACGGATGCTCCGGCTGAAGCCACCGAGGCTGCTGCTACTGAAGAGCCCACCCCCACCCCCGAACCTGTGACTCGCAAGGGCCCTTGGGTCGATGAACTCGTGTTCTCCGAACAGGCTGACAATGCGATCTGTATCTCCCAGCTGCAAGCTGGCGATGTAGATCTTTGCGCCGACGGCAACACCAACCCCGATGACTTCAAAACCGTTCAGGGTGATGCTGCCTTGGAATATGCGACCTCCTATGGTTTGAATTTTGGTTTGCTCTATAACCCAGTTGCCACCTTCACAGATGGACGCATTAACCCGTTTGGTAATGCGAAGATCCGCGAAGCCATGAACATGCTTCTGGACCGCGACTATATCATTCAGGAAATCTTTGGCGGTTTGGGCGCTGCAAAGTATTCCACCCTGGTGAGTGTATTCCCTGACTATGCCCGTTATATCGAAGTCAACCGCGCGATTGAAGCGAAATATGCTTACAATCCCGAGAAGGCTATCGAAGTCATCACTGCTGAAATGGAAGCCCTTGGCGCGACCAAGAATGCAGATGGCAAATGGGCTGTCAATGATGAACCCATCACGATCATCTTAGTGATCCGCACCGAAGACGAACGCGTTCCGATTGGTGATTACTCTGCTAATCAGCTCGAAACCGCTGGCTTCGTTGTAGATCGCCAGTACAAGAGCCGTTCCGAAGCTTCCCCCATTTGGGCACGCAGTGATCCAAATGAAGGTCAGTTCCACATCTATACTGAAGGCTGGATCAACACCGCGATCTCTCGCGATGATGGCACCAACTTCGGTTTCTATTACACCGACTTCGGCGGATGCTGTGGTCTCGGTGTGAATGAAATGAACCCGACCACTGGCAACGTGAGCCAGGAATTTTATGATGTGTCTTCCAAACTGTGGAACAATGAATTTGCTTCCATGGATGAACGCGGCGAACTGTTCAAAGAGGCGATTGATCTCTCTATGCAGAACGGTTACCACACCTGGTTGATCGATACCCAGGCTTTCTTCCCGCAGCGCAGTGAAGTGACCGTTGCTGCTGACCTCGCTGGTGGTGTTTCAGGCTCCCGCCTGTATCCCTACACCATCCGTATGGGTGAAGGCGAAGGCGGCACCGCTCGCATCGCTTTGAACGACAACTTCATTGATCCGTGGAACCCGATTGCCGGCTCCAACTGGATCTCCGACAGCATGATCCAACGCGCCACTGGTGACGTTGCCAGCATGGCTGATCCTTACACCGGTCTGGCTTGGCCGCAACGCGCCGAAAAGCTCGAGATCACCGCTCAGGAAGGTTTACCCATCACCAAGACTCTGGATTGGGTGTCCCTCGAATTCCAGGCGGATCCAATCGCGGTTCCTGCGGACGCATGGGCTGACTGGGATGCCGCCGCTCAGACCTTCATCCCGGCTGGCGAAGGTGTCACCTCGTTGGTCAAAGTTACCTGGACTTACCCTGCCGACCTGTATGACACCGTTTCCTGGCATGACGGCAGCCCGATCTCTGCGGCTGACTTTGTGATGGAAATGATCATGCTCTTTGATACCGCCAAGCCCGAATCTGCGATCTACGATGAAACGCTCGTTCCCGGTTTGGAAGCCTTCCAGGCTGCCTTCCGCGGCGTTCAGATCGAATCCACCGACCCGCTCGTGATCAGCACCTACACCGATGCGTATGCACTCGATGCAGAAACCTTTGGTCTCAGCTGGTATCCTTCTGATGGACTTGGTTTCTTCACTCAGGGCTCGGGCGCATGGCACAACCTGACCCCGGCTATCCTGGCTGAATCCAACGGCGAAATCGCTTTCACCGTTGATAAGGCCACCGCCCTCGAAGTCGAATGGACCAACTTCATCGATGGTCCTACCCTCGACATCCAGAAGACCTACCTTGCCCAGGCTTTGGCTGATGGGACCATCCCCTACGCCGCGACCCTTGGTGAGTTCATCACCGCTGAAGAAGCGACTGCCCGCTATGAAAACCTGACCGCCTGGGTTGACGCGCACAATCACTTTGCCATCGGCACTGGTCCGTTCTACCTGGATCAGGTCTTTACCACCGAAGGCAACGCAGTTCTCAAACGTAACGAGAACTTCCCCGATCTTGCCGACAAGTGGTCTCGCTTTAGTTCACCCGCTGTTGCCGTTGTTGATCTGAGCGGCGACGGAACGGTAACTGCCGGACAGGAAGCTGCCTTTGATGTCTTCGTAACCTTCAACGACCAGCCCTACGCCGCAGCGGATATCGATACCGTCAAGTACCTCGTCTTCAACTCCAACAATGACCTCGTCGCCAGCGGCGATGCGGAAGCTGTTGCAGATGGACAGTACGCGGTGACCCTCGGCGCGGATGTAACCAGCGGCTTTGAAGCCGGTGCCAACCGCATCGAAATCGCCGTGGTCAGCAAACTGGTGAGCATTCCTTCGTTCTCCAGCTTTGAGTTCGTGACCGTCAAGTAAGCTGAAGTAAGCTCGTGGCCCGGTAGGGGTCTAACCTCTACCGGGCTTTTTTTCGGCTTTATGTGCTTCTGAGCGAAGCGAATACAGAAATAACATACTGCTGTCTTCGATTTGCTCAGATCGACATAAATTCATGTAAACAAAATGGAAGGAAGGAAGGTAGACATGGCAGAATCTACTTTGCAGTCCCCCGTCCCTGTGGTTGCCAAGAAAAAGGCATCAGAAAGTGCCGTCTGGCGCGTGGCAAAATATATGAGCCTGCGCTTGATCACAATGGCATTCACAGTCGTGGTGGGTTTGTACCTGACTATTCTCATCGCAAATATGGGCGGTTATGTGGATGAGATCCGACGCGGAGACATCCGCGAGACGATCCAACAACAAGTGATGAACGATGCGGGCTTGAAGAATTTGACCGGTGACCAGAGAGTTCAACTGATCACCGAGCGTGTTGCGAATGAAGAAGAACGACTTGGTCTCAATCGTCCGTTTGCGATCCGCAGTGTTGCATTTCTCAAAGACGCTCTGACCCTCAACCTTGGCTTTGCCGAGTTCATGAATGCGGATAATGGGTCCCGTTCGGTACGGACTATCGTCTTGGAACGCCTCCCCTCGACCCTTGTCCTGTTCGGCACAACGAACATTATCCTCTTCTTTGCGACTCTCTACGCTGCGTTGGCGCTCTCTCGCCATTACGGCAGTTGGATAGACCGTTTCATTGTCGCCACCTCACCGATGTCCGCGACGCCAGCCTGGTTCTACGGTATCTTCCTCATCGTGATTTTTGCTTCGGTGCTGCAGATATTACCCTTTGGCGGTATGGTAGACGTGCCCCCACCTGATAACCGGATCGAATATGGGCTCAGCATGCTGAAACATATGATCCTGCCGACCCTGGCGATCGCCTTAAATCAGGTCACCTTTGCTATTTACAACAACCGCACGTTTTTCCTTATCTATTCCAGTGAAGACTATGTGGAAATGGCAAAAGCCAAGGGCTTAACTTCCCGTGATGTGGAACGCAAGTACATTTTGCGCCCCACCCTCCCCACCAATATCACCAACTTTGCCTTTCTTCTCATCGGCGTATGGGGGGGCGCGCCCATTTTTGAAGGCGTGTTCAACTGGCCAGGCTTGGGTAGAACGACCTTGATCGCAGCTGGTTTATTCGATACCCCAGTGATCGTAGGCACGACGGTGATCTTTGCTTACTTGCTTGCCATCACCGTCTTTCTTTTGGATTTCGTTTACGCTCTGGTCGATCCGCGTGTCAAGATCGGAAATGAGAGTTCTAGCCAATGAGTAACATTCGCCGATTTTTCTCAGACCTTTCCCAGTATCCGTCCGCGGTTATTGGGATGGTGTTGATTTTTCTGCTGATTGCCTTCTCGATCTATACTGTTATCGCCCTCCCTTATAATGAGGCGATCGCTCTGTGGCGCGGCGATGAGAACGTATGGTACAAGACCCCAAAGACGGCTCAGCCCACATGGATCAACTGGTTCCTTCAAGATGATCTGCCAGAAACCTTCATCTTCAATAGCGCTACCGATGAAGGCACAAAGACTGAAGAATATTCGAATGAGACCAACAAGATACTGATCTCCTTCCCATTCGAATATAATTCCAAAGACTTCCCCCAGGAAGTTTCGCTCTTCTTCACCTCAGAATTTGAATCAAAAGAGCCGTTCGTTTCCGTGAAGATCATCACTCCCGATGGACGTGAGATCAAAGTCGGTAGTTTTGCCGTCGGCAAGACCCAGACTTATCGCTTCTCACAAGATCAAAAGCTTCAGCGTCGCCTGCAAGGTAACAGCCCAGAACAGGGTATTTTCATGCAACTACCTTCCGATACCGAGCAATTAACTGCTGTGCCGGGTAAATACGAGGTCATCGTTGAAGGTGTGGCTTTCGAAGAGAATTCCACCGTCGATGCGGAACTGGTTGTGTATGGAAAAGTATACGGCTGGGCCGGCACCGATCACCGCCGCCGCGATATTTCCATCGCTTTGATGTGGGGCGCTCCCATCGCGCTGGCATTTGGTTTGCTGGCAGCGATCGGCACCACCTTCACCACCATGATCATTGCCGCGTTCGGCACCTGGTATGGCGGCTGGGTGGATGAGGTCATTCAACGTATTACCGAAGTGAATCTCGTGTTGCCCTTCCTTTCCATCCTTATCATGGTGGGTACCTTTTATTCAAGAAGCCTCTGGGTGATTCTGTTTTGTGTGATTGCCTTGAGTATTTTTGGCGGTGCCATTAAGGGCTTCCGCGCCATCTTCCTGCAAATTAAAGAAGCGCCTTATGTAGAAGCGGCGCGTGCGTATGGTGCCAGCAATATGCGCATTGTTATGCAGTATCTTGTTCCACGCATCATTCCGCTTCTGATCCCTCAGCTCGTTATTCTCATCCCGGCGAACGTGTTCCTTGAAGCTTCATTGACCTTAATCGGCTTGGGTGACCCCGTCTTGCCGACTTGGGGCAAGCTCATTTACGATGGCTACCGCAATGGCGCTCTTGTTCAGGGACAATATTACTGGGTAATGGAACCTTCCTTTATCCTCTTGCTCACTGGCCTGTCCTTTGCCATGGTCGGTTTCTCTCTTGATCGTATCTTCAATCCGCGCCTGCGAGGTGTTTAGCACATGCCTACCGAAACATTGTTGAGTATCAAAGATCTTCGATTGCACTTCAATACCATGAAGGGACCTGTCCAGGCGGTAGATGGCGTATTTTTCGACCTTGGCTATAAAGAAGCTGTTGTCGTTTTAGGCGAATCTGGCTGTGGAAAAAGTTCCTTAGCCAAAGCGCTTCTGCGCTTGTTGCCTCGAAATGTGAGCCGTTACGATGGTCAAGTCTATCTTGAGGGAACTGAGATCATGTCTATGGACGAGGAGCAATTCCGCCAGAACGTGCGGTGGATGCGCATGTCTCTAGTCCCGCAGGCAGCCATGAACTCGCTTAACCCCGTGCTCAAAGTGGGGGATCAGGTTGCAGAACCGATGACCGTACACTTTGGGGTCAAAAAAGAAGAAGCTCTGGTGCAAGCCGCCAAGATGTTCCAAAATGTGGGCGTGCCTGTGGATTTTCTCGACCGCTATGCATTTGAATTGAGCGGTGGCATGCGCCAGCGTGTGGCGATTGCCATGGCACTCGTCACCGCACCTGCCCTTGTCATCCTCGACGAGCCCACCTCGGCGCTGGATGTTTTGACCCAGGCAAATATCTTCAATGTTCTCAAGCGCCTGAAGAAAGAGCTTGAAGTCAGCTTTGTGTTGATCACACATGATATTGCCACCTCTAGTGAACTTGCCGACCGTGTTGCGGTGATGTATGCCGGGCAGATCGTTGAAGTTAGTGATGCGCATCGCTTCTTTAATGAACCCCTTCATCCATATTCCCGCATGTTAATGGCAAGCGTGCCTCGTTTACGTGCTAATGTGGAACCTGAATTTATTACAGGTCAGCCGCCCAGCCTGCTTAACCCGCCTTCGGGTTGCCGGTTTGCAGACCGTTGCCCCAAGCGATTCGCCAAATGTTCTGAAGAACCGCCTGCGTTCAACGTGAACGACATTCAAGTCAAGTGTTGGCTGTACGCATCCTGACAGGTTAAGCAAAATATCATTACGAGGTCAACAAGATGACAGAACAAAATAAAGAAGTGCTCCTCTCAATTCAGGATTTGCATGTTTGGTTTGAATTGCGTCGCTTTGGTTTCGGACATGCCGGGTATGTAAAGGCTGTGGATGGCGTGACCTTTGATCTGCATTATGGTGAGACCATCGCCATTGTGGGTGAAAGCGGATGCGGTAAGACCAGTTTGATGAAGACCATCCTTGGCATTAATAAGCCAACCAAAGGACATGTAGTTTTCGAAGATAAAGATATCAGCGCCTTCCATGCCGAAGACCTACGCATGTATCGCTCCAAGATCGGTTATGTTCAACAAGATCCGTTCGGGGCGTTGGCACCTTTTATGAACATTCAGCGCATTCTGGAAGAGCCGTTGATCATCAATGGCATTCGAGATGCTGCTGAACGAGAACGCCGTGTGCGCAAGGTGATGGAAGAAGTAAGACTTACCCCGGCAGATGATTTTCTGCACAAATTCCCGCATATGCTTAGCGGTGGTCAGCAACAACGTATAGTGATCGCCCGCGCGATCATTCTTGAGCCGAAGCTGGTTGTGGCAGATGAACCGGTCTCGATGTTGGATGCCTCAGTACGTGTGGAAATTCTCAAGTTACTGCGCGGTTTGCAGGAAAAATATCGCCTCGCTGTGATCTACATTACCCACGACCTTTCGACTGTCCGCTATTTCTCTGAGCGGGTGTTCGTGATGTATGCAGGCAATGTGGTGGAGAAGGCTCCCGTGGATTCTCTTGTCCATAGCCCGAAGCACCCCTACACTGAAGCCTTGATGGATGCCACCTCGGACCCGGATGCGAATAATGCTTTGAAGTATCGTGAGCTGCCTGCGGGCGAACCACCGAGTTTGGTGAACCCACCGAGCGGTTGCCGCTTCCACCCGCGCTGCCCGAAGAAGATCGATAATCTTTGTGATGTGGAAGAACCGGGTGATTTCAAGGTGGACGAACATTTCGTTGCCTGTTGGTTATATAAATAAATGTTTATCTTTGAGCATCCTGAGCGTGTGATCGTGGTGTCGATAGGGATGATGCTGTTCGGCTGCATTATGCCGTTCCTGATGGCGATGCAGGTGGTTGAGTCCACTATTTTTCTGAACTTTCTATCGTTCGGGTTGTCGACTTTGGGCTTGTTCCTGGGGGTGGCTGCGGTTGCGTTTGTGCGCGTGAAGCAGGGGCACAAAAAGGACGACGAGGATAAATATCGCTAGTTGTATTGCATGTACTATCAGAACCTGTGACCATGGGCAACCATGGTTACAGGTTCTTTTTACAGAGTAGTAGGTTAAGTTTTATGGTGAGAACCCAGTTCGAGTTCGGGAGCGAAGCGGTGATTTCATCCAGTTTGACGATTGTTTGCTATAATCGACCAATCCTAATTTAGGAGTCATCTTAATGAGCGTTCAAAAACCACTGTTGGAAGTAAAAAATCTTAAGACCTATTTCTACACCGAAGACGGCGTTGTTCATGCTGTGGATGGTGTGGATTTTTCGATCTTTCCTGGCGAAGTGCTTGGCATTGTGGGGGAGTCGGGGTGTGGCAAGAGTGTTACTTCGCTTTCGATCATGCGTTTGATCAGTACTCCCGGTAAGATCGTGGAGGGTGAGATCAATTTTGACGGTAAAAATCTGGTGACCGCTTCAGAAGAAGAGATGATGCAAGTGCGTGGGAATCGCATTTCGATGATCTTCCAGCAGCCGCAATCTGCGCTGAACCCGGTATTTCGGGCGGGTGATCAGATCTCTGAGGTGTTGAACATTCATCAGGACTTTGGTAAGAAAGCCGGTGAAGAGCGCGCGGTGGAACTCTTGAAGTTGGTCGGTATTCCTGAACCAGAACGACGTGCTGAGGCATTTCCACATGAATTATCTGGCGGTATGTCGCAGCGTGTAATGATCGCGATGGCGCTGGCGTGTGTGCCTGATTTATTGATCGCCGACGAGCCGACTACGGCTCTTGATGTGACCATTCAGGCGCAGATCTTGGACCTGATGCGCGATATGAGAAAACAACTTGGCTCTGCCATGATGCTGATTACACACGATTTGGGTGTAATTGCTGAAATGGCGAACCGGGTGGTGGTGATGTATGCCGGTGAGATCGTGGAAGAATCGCCTGTGGCTTCCCTGTTTGATAAACCGCATCATCCTTACACCCAAGGCTTGATTGGATCCATCCCTGTGCTGGGTGAACTCCGTGAGCGATTGGATGTCATCCCTGGCAGCGTACCCAACCTGATCAATCTGCCGCAAGGCTGTCGCTTTGCTCCGCGTTGCCGTGCCCGGGTGGAAAATAACCTTTCCATTTGTACAGATCAGCACCCCGCGTTGATCGAAGTTGCCGATGGTCATAAGGTTCGCTGTTGGCTGTATCAAGATGCTGATGGGCATACCGCCCCCATGAAATCTGGTAAATAAAAGGATAATTCGCTCATGAATACAGTCAATAAGCAAGACAAACCAGATATCTTGGTCGTGGATAAACTCGTAAAATACTTCCCTGTGCGTACAGGTTTGCTGCAACGCGTTACCGCGTGGGTTCAGGCTGTTGATAAAGTCAGCTTTGCCGTAAAGCAAGGCGAAACGTTGGGCATGGTGGGGGAGTCTGGTTGTGGGAAAACCACGGTCGGGCGCACCTTGCTCCGCTTGGTGGAACCTACCTCAGGTGAGGTTTCGTTTGAAGGCAAGAACATCTTGAAAATGAGCCAGAGTGAGTTAAAGCCTCTACGCCGTGACATGCAGATCATTTTCCAGGACCCGTATGCCTCTCTTAATCCGCGTATGCCCATTGGTGAATCGGTGATGGAAGGTTTGCAGATCCATAATATCGGTCGCCCCAAGGATCGTTGGGAGATTGCCATCAATATGCTTAAGAAAGTGGGCTTGGAGGAATACCATGCCCGCCGCTACCCGCATGAATTTTCCGGTGGTCAGCGTCAGCGCATTGGGATTGCGCGTGCTTTGGCATTAAACCCCAAGTTCATCGTCTGTGATGAGCCGGTCTCTGCGTTGGATGTTTCCATCCAATCACAGGTTTTGAACATTCTCAAAGACTTGCAATCGGAATTCGGTCTCACCTACCTTTTTATTGCTCATAACCTCAGCGTTGTCGAACACATCTCAGACCGCGTTGCTGTGATGTACCTCGGCAAGATGGTGGAGTTGACTGACCGCGAATCACTGTATCGTGAGCCCTTACACCCTTATACCAAGGCGTTGCTCTCTGCGATCCCTGTGCCTCATCCGAATGTCAAGCGTGAGCGCACCATTCTTAAAGGTGATGTGCCCAGTCCACTCAACCCGCCCAAGGGATGCCGCTTCCATACACGTTGTCCGATTGCTGTTTCGCAATGCTCGCAACAGGAACCCGAGTTGAAAGAGGTTCGCCCCGGTCACTTTGTGGCTTGCTTGCTGGCTGAATAAAAAGTTGATCTTGAAAAGAGACCGTATCCACGGTCTCTTTTTTATTACCTAATTGGATAATGGTTATAATTATCCAATGTCAACATTTGCACAGGCAGGAAACATGAAAAAAGCCTACTTACCTTATACCCTTCTCTTTAGTCTTCTTGTGATTCCAGCCTGTTTGGGTACACCTGCTCAAACTGAAACCCCAACCCCCGCCTCGAACCCAGAGACCGAAGCCACGCCAACTCCTCAGGTAACTTCGCAAAATCTACTTACTGTTTGTATGGGGCAAGAGCCCAACAGCCTGTACCCGTTTGGCGAATTGAACTCCGCTGCCCGCAGCGTGCTGGCTGTGATCTACGAAGGTCCCATTGATAGTGTTAGCTACGAATATCAACCTGTTATCCTCACACAGTTGCCCTCATTAGAAAATGAAGATGCTCAAATTGTCACTGTCTCGGTGCAGGCTGGTGCAACCTTAGTAGATGCCGATGGAAACTTGACCCAGTTAGAAACCGGGTTGCGCGTCCGCCCGGCGGGTTGCCGCAATGACGATTGTGCGATCACTTATGATGGTGTCTCCGCGCTTGAAATGGATCAAATGATTGTCACCTTTCGTTTACGCCCCGACCTGACCTGGTCTGACGGCACGCCGCTCACTGCTGACGATTCGATTTACACATTCAATCTTCAGCGCGAGGCAAACCTCAATTCTTATTTGATCGACCGCACCCAAACCTACGAAGCAGCCGACGAACAAACCCTGCAATGGTTCGGCATCCCCGGATTCATCGACTCAACTTATTTCCTGAACGTTTGGCAACCTGCCCCAAAACATGCCTGGAGCGAATTCCCAGCCGATCAATTACCTGATGTTGACCTTTCTTCGCGCGCGCCGATTGGATGGGGTCCCTTTGCAATCACCGAATGGCTACCCGGTGAAAGCATCACGTTGGAAAAGAATCCATACTATTATCGGATTCGAGATGGATACCCCAAAGTGGATCGAGTTCAGTTCCGCTTCATCCCCGACCCAGACCTGGCTCTGTCCGAATTGATCGCTGGTCGCTGTGACTTGATCGACCCTACTATTAATCTCGAAGATCATGTTGGCTTGTTGCAAGAAATGCAAACCACGGGTCAGGCACAAATGTTCGTGACGACCGGTATGAGCATGGAATGGCTTGGCATGGGCATCGTCCCTGCCTCTTACGATAATGGCTACGACCTCACAAAAGACAGGCAAGATGTCTTTGCCGATAAGTTTACACGTCAGGCAATTGCCTACTGCCTCGACCGACAAACGATTTCAACCAATGTCCTTTACGAGCTGACGGATATCCCAACATCCTATCTGCCTGCCAATCATCCCGCATTTGATTCGAATATATCCGCCATTCCATACGATCCCGAGATCGGTATCTCATTGCTCGAACAAGCGGGCTGGCTCGATGTAGATGAAGACCCGGCTACACCGCGGCGAGCCATCAATGTGCGTGGAGTGGCGTACAACACACCGCTGGTATTGAATTACCAGACTACATCCACTGCACAACGCCGACAAGTTGCGGCAATCCTCGAAGCTTCTCTGGCAGAATGTAGCATTGGCTTGAACGTGGAATTCCTTTCTCCAAATGACCTGTACGCGCCGGGTCCGGTAGGTCCGCTCTTTGGGCGTCAGTTCGACCTGGCGCAGTATGCTCTTGGGGCCGAAGGCATTGAACCACCTTGCAACTGGTTTAGCAGCACCAGCATCCCAACCGAAGCCAACGCATGGAGCGGATCAAATATCATCGGCTTTCGTAACGATGAATATGATGCAGCCTGTCAGGCTGCTCAGTTAGCACTGGGGGAAGATAGCTCTTATCTTGCATCGTATCGCCAAACCCAGATCATTATGGCAGATGAACTCCCCGCCATTCCTTTATATTCACGCCTGCGGATCGCCGCTGCACGCATCGGTGTTTGTGGTTTTGACCTTGACCCAACCGCCAACCTACTTTGGAATATCGAGGCGATTGGCGTTGATGAAACCTGTCAAAATTGATGAGGGCGCCGGGTTCGAAATTTGCTATAATCCAACAAATTATTATTGAAATGTGGTCGGTTTTATAAAATCCATCTCTTTATCTTTTGCGAGTTCGCCTCCAAAAGAGAGTAGGTCATTATGGTTCGCAATCTTTTGCTTGTGGATGATCAACGCGATATTCTTCGTCTATTGCGCGCCACATTAGATACCCTCAAAAATGCCGATATCAAGATATTTGAAGCGCAATCCGGCGAGGAGGCGCTGCTTGAATCTTCGCGCCATAAGATCGATATGCTTGTTACGGATTACAAATTGCCCGGCATGAGCGGCGTTGAGTTGATGCACAAAGTCCGTGCCCGCCACCCAGAAGTAAAAGTGATCTTCATTACCGGCATGACCGATCGAAAGATGCGCGAGGAAATGCTTAACACGGGCGCCTACTCCATCTTTGACAAGCCCATACCCATCGCAGATTTTCTGGATTCGGTCGAGCGTGGGCTCGGCTTTGTCCAAACCATTTTCCCTCCCGAACACAGCGTCCCCGGCAAGACTGAAGAAACGCATACCCGCCTTTCTGATTTGCTGGCTAATTTCCGGCAGGATTTCAACGCAGATGCCGTCTTTCTTTTGAATGAACGCGGGTTGATCAATGCCCGCACCGGCGCACTGCACGACCCCAGCATGGAAGTTTCTTTGATCGCCACGCTGATGGCGCTTCATAACACCAGCCTCAAAGTGGCACGCCACAATCATCAAGAATCCATCGAGTCGTATCATGTGTTCAGTGGTGGTGACCACGATCTGTTGTTCATCCCGGTTACGCCACTTTATGCACTATTGGTGGCGGGGAAGGGATTGGCACATGAAGATCAAATTCTCGAAACCGTGCGTGGGTTAGTCTCGCTGCGTGGGCAGGTGGAACGAGCCTTGACGTCGATGGGCGTTACAGGTGAACTGAAAACAAAAGCGGCTCAGGTTTCTTCGCCGACCGTGCCACTTCCCAAGAAACATACCGATCAACTCGCCAAAGCCACACCTGCCCCCGAAATGGAAGCCTTACTTAAGAACGCCTCGGGTGGGCAGGAAAAGAAGAAGAGCAACACTGACGATTTCTGGGACGAAGCAGCTCAGGACCTTGGCAGAAAATCTGTTAACCCTGAAGTGATCTCGCTGGAAGAAGCCAAAAAGATGGGGTTAATTTCTGGCGAAAAATAAAATTGTGATACAATTTTGCCCGCACTGGGGCATGGTGCAATGGCAGCACACCAGCCTTTGGAGCTGTGGATCTTGGTTCGAATCCAGGTGCCCCAGCCAGACCTGTCCGCGGAAGCGGGCAATTTTCTCAAACGGGATTTGTAGCGGAGCAAGTTGTACCCCGCACAAATCCTGTTTTTTTATGAGGTGATGAATGAAAATAACAGCTGTATTGCTTGCCGCTGGTCAGGGCACTCGTATGAAATCAACCTTGCCGAAAGTCTTGCATCCGGTTGCTGGTAAGCCCATGATCTGGCACGCGTTGCACGCGGTTGCACAAGCAACTACCGAGATGCCGGTTGTCGTAGTTGGGCATGGCTCGGATGAAGTAAAAGCCTATTTGGGAGAATCAGCTCAAACCGTCTTGCAAGAGCCGCAGTTAGGGACTGGGCATGCTGTCATGCAGGCAGAATCCCTTCTCAAAGATAAGACGGACTTGGTCATCGTCTGTTATGCTGATATGCCTTTGCTGCGTGGGGAAACGTTAAAAAAATTGGTGCAAACTCAGCAGCACAATCAAGGTCCGATTTCGATGTTGACTGTGATCGCAGATGACCCGCGTGGGTTTGGGCGTATTCTCCGCAAGGACGATGGCACGGTGGAAGCCATTGTGGAGGAATATGTTGCGACGCCCGAACAGGCTAAGATCAAAGAGTTGAACGTGGGTGGCTACTGCTTTAATGCAAGCTGGCTTTGGGATGCACTCAAGCGTATTCCGAAAAATCCGAAAAAGGGTGAATATTATCTTACCGATATTGTCGAGCTTGCTTCGAAAGATGGTTTATCTGTACACGCCACTGTGATGGAAGATATTGAAGAGACCATCGGGGTTAATACTCGCATTCATCTTTCTGAAGTGGAAGCCGCCATGCGTAGGCGCATCAACCAGACACATATGCTCAATGGTGTGACGATGATCGACCCTGTCTCTACGTACATCGAAGCAGATGTACATATCGGTAGAGATACAGTCATTCTGCCGAACACGTATATTTTTGGAAAGACGGAGATCGGTGAAGGAAATGAGATCGGTCCGAACACGATGATTAGTGATACGAAGATCGGGAACGGCTGCAAGATCATTGCTTCTTCGCTCGAAGGTGCCATCCTTGAAAACGATGTGGACATGGGACCTTTTGCGCGGCTGAGAAAAGGCGCGCATTTGGGTAATCATGTTCATATGGGTAATTTTGGTGAGGTGAAAGACTCCTATCTTGCCGATGGTGTCAAGATGGGACATTTCTCTTATATTGGCAATGCGCAGATCGGCTCAAATACCAATATCGGTGCGGGCACGATCACAGCCAATTATGATGGCGAGAAAAAACATCCCACTACAATTGGTGAGGATGTCTTTATCGGTTCCGATACTATGCTGGTGGCGCCGATCACGCTTGGAGCGGGGGCACGTACGGGAGCAGGCTCTATCGTTACAAAAGATGTCGCGGAAGATACTCTCGTGGTTGGCATGCCCGCGCGCGCCATACGCAAGATCGAACGGAAACCCAAAAAGAAATAACAGGTGAAAAATGACCATTTCTCAAGAAGAAAAACAATCATTGATCGACCTTGCAAATGAAGCCCGTCGCCGGGCGTATGTTCCATATTCCAAATATCCTGTCGGTGCGGCGTTACGCACAAAAAGCGGACGGATCTTTACTGGCGTCAATGTAGAAAATGCCTCGTATCCGCAAACCATGTGCGCGGAACGGGTTGCGATCTTCAAAGCAGTCTCTGAAGGTGAAACCGAATTCGAGGTGATCGCTGTTGTTACAAATAATGGTGGCTCACCATGTGGCGGATGCAGGCAGGTGATGGCGGAGTTTGCTTTGGATGCCATCGTCTTGTTCGGCAATGGCAAGGGAGAGCTAGTCAAAGAAACCACAGTAAACGAACTGCTCCCCGAAGCGTTTACACCACAGCATTTGGTGATTGACCCATAATGCCAGCTACGCATAATGGCGGTACTCTTTCATGACCGATTTCCGTTCCTTTCGCGCGT
The DNA here is from genome assembly GCA_017303655.1 of Anaerolineae bacterium. Lineage (GTDB taxonomy): Bacteria > Chloroflexota > Anaerolineae > Anaerolineales > Villigracilaceae > Villigracilis. The sequence goes on along the minus strand of JAFLCE010000025.1, from coordinate 16,373 downwards.
CTGCTGTTGTTCTACGCCATAGCGATTGGGGCGAGGCGGACCGCCTATTGACTCTCTACACGCGTGAGCAAGGCATGGTACGCGCGCTTGCAAAAGGAGCGCGTAAAGTCACTTCCCGTAAGGCTGGGCATTTACAGCCTTTTACATATATCACGGTGCAACTCGCCAAAGGTCGTGACCTGCTCATCATCACACAGGTGGAAACGGTCAATGCGTTTTTGCCCCTGCATGATGACTTGATGAAAACCGGACATGCGGCATATGCCATTGAGTTGTTATTGCGCTTTTCGTATGAAGATGAAGGTGCGAACCCTTCCATTTTTAGGCTGCTGGTGGAAACGCTTGAACGGCTTGAAAAAGAAGACGATGCCTGGCTACCCCTCCGTTATTATGAGATGCGCTTTTTAGATGCCGTGGGATTTCGCCCTCAATTGTTTGAATGTGTGAATTGTGGTCGTGAGATACGCCCCGAGGACCAGTTCTTTTCATTTCTTGCGGGTGGTGTGGTTTGTCCGCGCTGTGGGGAAGGGCTGCCCAACTTGGGCAAGATCTCGCTGGAAACTCTCAAATACCTGCGGCATTTTCAACGTTCAAGTTACAAAGACGCTTCTCGCGCAAGACCCGGGCTTGAGATTCAGAAAGAGGCAGAAACGCTCATGCAGGGATACTTCACCTATCTGCTTGAACGTGAGTTGAACACCCCGGGGTTTCTAAAAAAAGTCAGACCATAAAACAAACGGGTCAACTACTTGTTGACCCGTTTGTTTTTATTTTTGATCTTGATCAGCGTAGAATTGCTGATCTGTTGAGTATCAACAGGGGTGGATGCAGAACGCGCGTCTGACGCATACCCGAATTGGCGCATCATGATCCGACGCACCCAACTCAAAACGGCTTTTGAAGAAGACTCCCCTTCATAGGGTATGGGCACGGTCGTATTGGTTTCCAACGCCATGCGTAGTTCTCTTGCCGTGGTGCCAGAGAAACTTGTGCGCCCTGCTCCCACTGCCCAATAAATATGCGCATCACTCGAAGCGATCTTTGCCAGCGGCAAGTAGATCGAAAGTTTTTGTGCAACCCGGTCAAAATTTTGCGTACCCATGTTATGCGTTTCAATTCCCTTCAAGAAACCTTTCACACGCTCATCGGTTAGCGCACCCAGCACGGCTTCTATGGAAAGGCTATGAGGCAGGTTGTTAAAAGGATGAGGCGCAATGGCAATACCACCCTGTTCGCCAATATGCAGCAATGTTTCGTTTAAGGTCATTCCGGCGGGTGGTTGGGACTTGATGAACAAAGCCACCAAATGCCCATCACTTGTACTGACTTCTACGCCGGGGATCACTTCAACGCCATATTGCGGCGCGAGTTGCTGCGCTTCAAGCGAACCGCGAACTTCATCGTGATCCGTGATGGCAATGACATTCAGCCCAACATCAGCAGCTTGTTTTAAGATACCCCGTACAGTGGTGGTGGCGTCGTAAGAATAAATGGAGTGGATGTGGAGGTCTGCAGTGCCCATTTTCTTCAGCTTTCTTTTTGATTGCTACGATTATTGAATTTCTTTTTTACTCTACTATAGATGGAATGTCCATATTTAATTAAAAGATGTCTCATCTTTCGCGCTTCTTTCCCCGCCGATAGTTGTTTTTGCTGCCTAAATTTTTTCTGCGCTGTGGCTTTCTTGTGGAATCAAAAAACTTGAAGGATCCCTTCAAGCTTTTTGATTCATGGCTGAGATGCAATTATTTAATCCGCTGCGATCGGAACAGGTTGCGGTTCGACTTTCCCACGCCAGAAGAATGCCCAATACATGAAGACTGAGATGATGTACAAGGTAATCGTCCCAATGAATGGCGGCGTAAACCCATACTTCACTTGCAGCCAGCCGCTTATGGTAGGGCTGAATGCCCAGCCAAAATTCCATGCCATGCTGGTGAGGCTCGCAACCGTGGCGCGCGCCGAGGGCTCCACATGCTCCATCACGAAGGTTTGATAGACCGGACTGCTCATGTTCATCAATGCTAGGCGGATGTAATAGGTAGCCGCACCAACCCAGAAGATGGGGGAGAATCCCAGCAAAATGAGGAAGGGAATCGAGATCGCTTGCGTCACAACAACGACTTGGATCTTCCCGTATCGTTCTGCCAGTGGCGGCGCGATCAACAACCCGATGCCCATCGCCAATGAGCCCCAGGCAAATAGCGTACCGATGACTGGGTCTGGCTGATTATGCACAACCCGAAAAAATACATTCATGAACGGCATGATGAGTCCTGCACCAAGCGAGGTGATGAGCATTGGCAGGATCAGCTTGACAAGCAAACCGGGGTGTTTTGCCGCAAACTCAAACGGCGCAAAGACCGCCCGTTGACTGCGTTGGATGTTCGGCGATTTGATAAAAAGCAATGGCAGAATGGCAAGCGCGGCACCAATGCCCGCAATGAAAACAGAATTCCCATAGGCGATGCTGCCAGTAGGCGCAGTATTCTGCACTTGTCCGATCCAGGTGGGTAGGTAGCCACCGACCCAGTTGCCTACAGATGCCATGGTCATCATCAAACCTTGACCAAAGGAGAAGAGGTAGGTCCGTTCTTTTTCTTCGCTGTTTTCCATGAGGAAGGGCGACATGGTAACGCCCGCCAGACTCTGTGCGAGACCAGAGAGCGCATTCATAATGTAAAAGATCTCTTCTGATTGCCAGATCGCCATAGCGATAATGGAGGTTGCCAACAGCCCGCCCGAGAGAATCAACGAACTTTTGCGCCCGATGATATCTGCGAGGTAGCCCATGGGCAAAGCTGCGATAAGCGCCACAAAACTACTCGCCGTGATAAGACTGCCCAACAAGGCTTCGTCGAAGCCGAGGCTGAGGGCATAGAAATTGAAGATGAGTCGGAAGACGCCCATCACCGCTCCGGTGAAGATGACGTTCCATAGATAAAGCCGCGCATTCGGCTTGAATGCGCGGATCTGATTGCTGTATTCGTTTGTGACGCTGAGGATTCTTTTGATCATTTTATGCCGGTTCTTGAAGTGACTCTGCCAGCAGAAAGGAGTTTAGATGTTCGTACACTGCATTGAGAGCTTGTTTGCGGATGGTATAGCGGTTCTCTACTTCGGTAAGCGAGAGTTCCACCAGACCTGCAATGCGTAATTCACGCAAATGGTGGGTAACCGTGGGCGGACGCAGCTTGAGTCTGCGCGCGATCTCAGAGGGTGTCAGCTTTTCGTGGGTGAGATAGCGCAAGATCTTCAAACGGGTGGGGTCGGCAAGCGCCTTTAAGGAACGCACGAGTGCATCGGGTACGATCTCGCCGGGGATGACAGACATATCTGCCGGGCGAGCACCAAAGGCGAACAACATGGTGTCTTCGTCGAATTTATCGAAGAAGACCAATGGGGTGATCCAAAATGCGGGAGTCATGATGAATTTTGAAGCTGAGAATTCACCGCCTAACTGAAGACCTTGTGAGAGTTCGACGAAGAGCTCTTCAAAGCTGACAGTGGCAGATAAAGCCTGGGCACGTTCTAAGGCAGCCCGAAGTACGGGTTCGATGCGCTTTTCTTCCTCCTCAAAAAAAGCCTGATAATATGATTGCATCGCATTGAGGAAAGCTTCACCCAGTTCGGCAGGACGGCTCCACCAATTGAGTGCGGAGACGATGGTTTCGCGTTTGACGGTGCCATGTTTTTTTGAAAAAAGCTCCTGGAAGAAATCCACATCGCTATCTGTCCATTTGCCTTTGTTTGCAACGCGTAGGAGAGTTTCTTGCCAGATCTTGTGCTTTTCGATTTCTTCTTGGTTGTTGCCTTTGATCGGGTTGTTGACACTGTATAGCAGTAGCATACGCTCGGCAGGTGGAACTTGTTTAAGCGCCCACAAAGCACTGATGGCATCTTTGGGGGCAGGCAGGCTGTGCAGCCATTTGAGCGGCACTCCCAACAGGGGATATAACTCCTCCAATAATTTTCGTTCGGCGCTAGGGACTCTGGCACGGATGCTGGCTGCATATGATGGACGAATACCGAAGTATTCCGGTTCGAGCAACACGTGCAGGCTGATGAAGAGTTCGTAAGCGGTGCCGAAATCCCAAAGGATGGTGGGGGAGGTAGGAGTTGTTTTGGTCATAAGCTGGGGTATTGAAAAAATCAGGTCAGCCCTTTTGGCAGAATTGGGCTGCCCTGATCTTTTGCGAAGTTATTTTCCTTTTAGTTTTTTACCAATGGAGATCAGTGTATCTCCCGTGCTTTTGTCGATGCTTTCATTAAATGGGGGAACATGCTTGAACAGTGTCCCAAGCGTGATAAGCGCCTGCCCGGTCTGACGGGTGAAGAGGCTCCGTACGGGCATTTCTGCCTCAGAGGCTTCAGATACGATACGAACTTCCTGTTTTTCCATGGGTGTCTCGCAAGTGGTTACAGACATTGTTTCTCTCTCTCTGAATAAAAGGGCGGGTTAGGCAAGTGCCTGATTTAGACCAATGTCTAATTAGATAATAGTCTAACTTAGACGGTTTGTCAAGTATTTTTATAAAATTTGCGCATAGTGAAAATAAGTTGATTCCCAATACCTATCTATATCGATAGGCATGTTTTTTCATTTTGGGTGTTAATGCTTGTGAAGCGAAAGGACAACCATGGACACAACAATGAAGCGAAAAGTTCTATCAGGAATATTGATCGGCATCAGCTCCCTCGTATTGCTGGCAAGCCTGGTGGGGATGATCCTGGCTTGGGTGTATAACGAGCCGCTTACGCTCGAAGCCGTTTCCCGTTTGGAAGAGGCGGATACTCAACTGTCGCAGATCCAAACTGACTTGCGCAGCGCCAAATCTGAAGTGGAGCGCGCGCTGCGAATGATCAACTCGGCTGAAGAAGCTCTAGCCGAATTGACCCAACAAACCACTAGCGCGAAAGATGCGTTGGAGCAGGTCAATGCAACTTTGGATGACCAGCTCATTCCGGGGCTGGCTACCACGCGAACCCGCATCACTGAAGTGCGTGGCATTTTAGAAGACCTGCGCGGCGCGTTAGACGGACTCAACTCGCTGCCTTTCGTTCAGTTCGACATCCCCGGCGACGATCTGCTGTCGAACATCATCGCTGAAGTCGATTCGCTTGACGGCGAGATTGTGAACATGCAAGACCTTGCCAAACGCGCCTCCACCTTTATCAATGACACGTCTTATTTGCTGGGCGGCGATTTTCAAGAGACCAAACAAAACCTTGAGGCTCTTCTAATCGTGTTGGATGGATACGACAGCAAATTAACCGACTGGCTTGCCCAAGTGCAGATGCTACAAATGTCTGTGCCCGGCTGGATCGATAACGCCTCAATCTCACTGACAGTTGCCCTGTTCTGGTCAGCCTTTTCTCAGCTGGGGCTGCTTCTGCATGGACTGAGCCTATGGCATGGTGAAAATCCGCTGGCGGTGCTGGCGAAACTGCGTAAGCCAACGAGTGACATTCCTCCTGAAACTGAATAAAAGCCAGGGGTTCAGTTGTATAATTCAAAATAGAACATACCAAACATCAAACTATTGCACGATTGGCGGATAGAAATGAACAGTCAAAAGCCTGGAACAAAGAAGCGTGAACCATTCTCTGAAGAAACCCTGGATGTTGACGGTAATGTAAAAGATAGTGTCGTTATTAATGGGAACGGCAATACAGTCCATTTTGATCGACAGAAAAAAACGAGAAAAAGAGGGGTGGGCAAGAAACCTCAAAAGCCGAACGGCACGATCATTGCGGCATGGATCGGCTTTACGGCAATCATTTTTGGCGCTGTGATCACGGGCGCGATGGGTTGGTTTCCTTTTGCCCCGGCTGCTCCCAGCCCGACTGCGTTTGTGACCCAAACAGAAACCTCATCTCCAACACCAACTGACACGGCAACGTTTGAGCCGACGCTGACATCCATCCCTGTGGATACGGCAACCGCCACGTCTTTGCCGACGGCTACACTGGTGCCGCCGGTGGCGGTAGGGGAGGACTGGTCACAGGGTTGTATCAGCCAATTGTGGCAGGCCTATCCCCCGGTCGAGTTGGATGCGAAAGGGGACGGCTGTTGGTGGGAACCGGTCTATGCGTTCTCCGCGGATAAGGGCAATCTGTACTTTTTATCCGAACGGGATGGCGGCGATGCGGAATTGTATGGGTTGTTTATGCCCCTACCCGAAAGCGGCAGTGTGACGTTCACCATTCGCCTTGAATCTCTTGAGAATGCCGACCTGTTGATGGGAGTCTTCCCTGAGCCGAACGTGGAATCAGATGGGTTGTTGATGGTCATTCCGAATGGGAATGTGGAACGCAATGTGGTGCTGCAAAAAGACCCGAAGACTTATGTAACCAAGCAAGGGACCGTGGCACTGTATCAGGGTGATGGATATTCGCTCTCATTTACTTTCACCACGCTTTCTGTCACCAGCAAAGTGAACCCGAATATCTTTGTGACCAATCAAGTTTCGATCAAGAAACCGCAAAAGTGGTTATTCCTTGGCTACAAAGGTTTGCGCGGTGCGTATCGCATTGAGGGCTCGTTCTTGAATTTTGTGATCAAAGAATAATTTAATCTTTTCTACCAAACGCACAGGCGCATGGACTCAAGTCCATGCGCCTGAATGATTCTCAAAGCGGAGGGTTAGGTATTTTCTTCAGCGGCATCGGCATCGGATTCTTCTTCGGCTGTTTCTTCTTCCGTTGTTTCTTCAGCCGCAGCGTCCTGTTCCAATTCTTCGTTGTCTTCCGGACCCACAAACGTAACGTTTTCCATAATCATTCTCCTTTCTTTAGAATTTGATTTCAGTATACGGACTGCATTTAATAACTGGTTATGTATCCATTAAGAATGGACAGACAAGTGGTTAAGGTTTGATGTAATGTTGTTTAAGTGGGTGAGACCTGTTGTGTATATAATTCATGCCATGAAATTTGACCCGCAAAACCATCACCGTAGAAGCATCCGCCTGAATGGATATGATTATTCGCAGGCAGGCGCGTATTTTGTGACGATGGTTGCCTGGCAACGCGAGATGTTGTTTGGGGAAATCGTGGATGGGATGATGAATTTAAATCGTCATGGACATATTGTCCGTGCTGCGTGGTTCGATCTGAAAAATCATTACCGGCATGTGGAATTAGGGGAATTTGTGATCATGCCGAATCATGTCCATGGGATTGTTGTTTTGGTCGATGATCGTAGGGGTGGGTCTTCCTCGTTGGGCGAGACAATTGCGCCTGATGAGGATTCATCAGGCGTAGATACTATGCCGACCAACCAGACCCGCCCTTACGTGAAACCAACCCCGCGGCATGGACTGCCCGAAATCATCCGCGCATTTAAATCATTTTCTGCAAAACGAATTAATCGTCTCCGCCGCACAGACGGAATCCCCGTTTGGCAGCGGAATTATTACGAACACATCATCCGCAATGAACGCGAAATGGACAATATCACCAGATACATCGAACCAATCCATTGCGCTGGAATGAAGATGATGAAAATCCGATGAAATCCAACCCGTAAGGGCGGACAATTACGCCTGATGAATCATTTTCAGGCATGGACAACTTGTTGATCAACCAGACCCGCCCCTACACCAACATGGTCGTATAATACCCACATCTCGGACAACCCATGACCCAACCCAAACGCCCTCTCAAAGTCTTCCTCTGCCATGCCTCCACGGACAAACCCAAAGTCCGCGAACTCTATCGTTACCTGAAACGACGGGGAATTAATCCTTGGTTTGACGAAGAACATTTGGTAGGCGGGCAGGACTGGCAAGTTGAAATTCCCAAAGCCTTGGCAACTTCGGATGCCATCATCATCTGTTTGACCAAAAACTCAGTAGATAAAGAAGGTTACATCCAAAAGGAAATCAAATTTGCTTTGGATAAAGCCCTCGAAATGCCAGAGGGACGGATTTTCCTGATTCCCGTCAAGTTTGATGAATGTGAAGTCCCATTTACCCTGAGCCGCTATCAATGGGTGGATTTGACGGTCGAATCCGGCTATGCCAAGATGATGAAAGCGCTTAAGTTCCGTGCTTCGCAGTTGGAACGGTCAATTGTTGAGGTTTCAAAGAAAAATATTGAAGAGGAAGATTTTGTCCGTGCAAAGAAAGAACGCGAAGCTGTTGAACTTGCCGAACAAGAACGAAAAGAAAAAGAATTACGCGAGAAACAGGAAAGTGAAATTGTAGAAAAAGAAGAAAGAGAAAAGCGATTACAGATTTATGAAAGGCAGGCAAGAAGCCTGGAAGAAAGTGGCGAGCTAGAAAAGGCACTTGAAATTTACCTTGAAATAGAAAATATCAATCCATTTGTTTCGGAGATTCGGCAAAAAATACTTGAGCTTCAAGAAAAAATAAGAATAAATAAAATTGCACTAAACCTCCTTAGGTCTAATGATAATAATAAAGTAACGGCAAATAAGGCAAAGTCATCTAAAAGTAGTGCAGCTCGTATTGCTGGATTTGCTTCAATTATATTTTTACTGTTGGCAATTTTCTTAGCTACTAGGATCCCATCACTAATGAAGGAGGTTAATTCAACTGCTTCAACTGCCACACCATCAAAAGAAGTTGTTTCAACAGCCTCTTTAATTTCAGCTGCTTCCAACACGCCTTCGCCCACCGAAATCACGGACGCCAAAGATGTGTCAATGGTGCTCGTCCCAGCGGGTGAATTTACAATGGGTGATGATTCTTTTGTCTATTCATCACCAGCTCACCAAGTATATCTTGACGCTTTCTGGATTGACCAAACTGAAGTAACTAATGCCATGTATAAATTATGTGTTGAAGCTGGTCATTGTACACAGCCATCCAATGCATCCCATTATGAAGACCTCAGTTATGCAAACCACCCCGTTGTTTATGTTTCTCGAGACGATGCTGTTGCCTATTGTTCGTGGGTTGAGCGCCGCTTGCCTACTGAAGCTGAATGGGAGAAGGCAGCACGTGGCACAGACGCTCGTGATTACCCATGGGGTAATGAGACTCCCAACACCGAGTTGTTAAATTACAGTGGCAATGTGGGCGATACAACACCAGTTGGTACATATCCTAAAGGTGCAAGTATTTATGGCGCATTAGATATGGCAGGAAATGTTTGGGAATGGGTGAATGATTTTTATGGCGATACCTATTATCAAAATTCACCTCCATCAAATCCTCAAGGACCAAATTCGAGTGACTGGCGAGTCATTCGAGGTGCTTCCTGGGATGATGATGGGTTTAGCCCTATATCATGGAATCGCCTTAACCAATCACATAAGGCTGCCTTAGACGATCTGGGCTTTCGTTGTGCTCGCAGTGATGGACAATAAGCATCATGGCAATATTTATAATCACAACCTGCAGTCAGCGATAAAGGCGTGGAAAAATGCCTCTCGCGATAGAATTACCTTCCTCCGTCGCGTGAAGCGCAAATCATCCATCATCTTTTCATCAGTTATAATCCCCTCGCAATCAATCTAAAATCGACAATCGGAAATCAAATGTCTTCCTCCTTTCAAGAAATAATCCTCAAACTACAAGACTTCTGGGCATCCAAGGGATGCCTCATCACACAGCCCTACTACACCCAGGTGGGTGCAGGGACGATGAACCCTGCCACCTTCCTGCGCGTGCTCGGACCCGAACCGTGGAACGTCGCCTACGTCGAGCCGTCTGTGCGCCCCGATGACGGGCGCTATGGCGAGAATCCCAACCGTTTGCAAAAGCACACCCAGTTTCAGGTGATTCTCAAGCCTGACCCCGGCAACCCGCAAGAGTTGTATCTCGAGTCGCTCAAAGCCCTCGGCATCGACCCGCGCCAGCACGATATCCGCTTTGTAGAAGATAACTGGGAGCAACCCGCCATCGCCGCCTGGGGCTTGGGCTGGGAAGTCTGGCTCGACGGGCAAGAGATCACCCAGTTCACTTACTTCCAGCAGATGGGCGGTGTGGCGCTCAACCCCGTCTCGGTTGAGATCACTTACGGGCTCGAACGCATCCTCATCGCGCTCAACAACGCCAAAGGCATTTGGAACGAAGAGTTCGGCGCGGGCGTCACCTACGGCGAAATTTTCCGCCGCGAAGAGCTCGAGCATTCCAAATATTATTACGAAGTCGCCGACATCGAACGCACGCGTCAGATGTACGAGCTTTTCTCCGCCGAAGCCGATGCCTGTCTCGCACAGGGTCTCATCGTCCCCGCGCACGATTACGTCCTCAAATCGTCGCACACCTTCAACATCCTCGACGCCCGCGGCGCCATCAGCGTGGCAGAACGTCAAGCCTTCTTCCGACGCATGCGCGAACTCGCTCGTCAAGTCGCCACCTCCTACGAAGAACAGCGCAAGAATCTTGAGTATCCGTTGTTGAAAGATGCGGGTTCGAAAGTTACAAGTTCGCAGGTTTCAACGTTCAAACCTTCCAACCTTCAACCTGCCAACTTCCTTTTGGAAATTGGTGTTGAAGAACTTCCAGCAGACGACGTCGATACCGCCTACGCAGCCTTATCTGCCCGTGTGCCGACTCTCCTCAAGGAACTTCATCTCACTCATGGCGACGTCCGCATCTTTACAACGCCGAGGCGGCTCGTCCTTTCAGTAGCCTCTCTCTCCCCGAATCAGCCCGACCGCGAAGACCTCGTCAAAGGTCCCCCCGCCGATAAATCCTTCGACAAAGACGGCATCGCCTTGCCCGCGGGCATGGGTTTTGCCAAGAAGAATAACGTCGATACCAAAGACTTGGAAATCCGCGAAGAAGGCGGAGGTAAGTACGTCTTCGCTGTTGTCAAACAAAAAGGACGACCCACCCCCGAAGTCCTTGCCGAAGCGTTGCCGAAACTGGTCGCGGATATCAAGTTCGAGAAGTCCATGCGCTGGAACGACTCTGGCGTCGCCTTCTCCCGTCCGATCCGCTGGTACGTCGCCTTGCTCGGTGACATGCTCATTCCGTTTGAATATGCTGGCGTGACAAGCAGCAACATCTCTCGCGGACTCCGCCCCTACGACTCTCCAGAAATCAAAATTACTTCAGCCGATAAATATTTCGACGCCATCCGCGAGGCAGGCATCGTTTTAGATAAAGAAGAACGCAAAGCCGCCATCTTGGCACAGGTCAACGAAGCCGCGCATTTGGTCAGTGGGGAAGCCATCATTGAAGATGGTTTGCTCAACGAAGTCACCAACCTGATCGAAATGCCGACGGCTGTGATGGGTGAATTCAATTCCGAATTCCTGACCCTGCCGCGTGATGTGTTGATCTCAGTGATGAAGAAACATCAGCGTTATTTTCCGATTCAACGCGTAGGGGCGACCCTAGATGGTCAAACGGGTAATGCATCTGGCAAGGCGTCTTCGCAATCGAGCGTATCGTCAGACCCTGGCGGGTCGCCCTTACTTGCAAAATTCATTGCCATCCGCAACGGCGACGACATTCACATTGACATCGTCCGCGACGGCAATCAACACGTTTTGGGTGCGCGCTTCGCCGATGCCAACTTCTTCGTCCGCGAAGATGTCAAACTCAAGCTCGAAGACTATCGCCCGCAGCTTGCCAAGTTGACCTTCCACACCAAGCTCGGCTCCATGCTGGATAAATCTGCCCGCATGCTTAAACTCGGCGCAGAGATCGGCGGTCTGCTCGGCTTCAAAGACATGTTGCTCATCAAGACGTTGGCACGCGCGGTCTACCTCTCCAAAGCCGACCTGGTCACACAGATGGTCACAGAGATGACGTCACTGCAAGGCATCATCGGCGGCGAATATGCTCTGCGTTCTGGTGAAGCGCCTGAAGTGGCACAAGCCATTGCCGAGCAATACCAAACCGTGCCACAGAGCAAAGCTGGTGTGGCGCTCGCCATTACAGACAGACTCGACTCACTTGTCGGTATGTTTGCGGCGGGGTTGGCTCCCACTGGCGCGAAAGATCCCTTCGGTCTGCGGCGTGCTGCCATTGGCTTGGTGCAACCGCTCATTGAGCATGACATGGATTTTGACCTTGCCAAGGCGATCAAGCACTCTGCCAAGACTCAGCCCATTGAAGTGACAGCTGAAGCGCAGAAGCAGATTCTGGAATTCATTAGTGGGCGTTTGTCAGTGGTTTTGAAGGATGCTGGCTACAAACACGATGTTGTCGAAGCGGTGCTGGCGGCACAATCCGCTAACCCGGCGGCATCTGCTCGGGCGGTGAAGCAACTCACAGCATGGGTGAGCCGCGCAGACTGGTCCACGATCCTGCCGGGCTATGCTCGCTGCGTCCGCATCACCCGCGATCAAAAAGAATCCTTCAAAGTGGATGAGAAACTTCTCGCAGAAAAAGAAGAAAAGGATTTATATACCGCCATCCAAAAGGCGGTCAGCGGTCAACCGTCCACGGTCGATGATTTCTTGGAGATCGTCGTCAAACTCATCCCATCGATCAACGCCTTCTTCGATAAAGTGCTGGTGATGGCAGAGGATAAGAAAGTGAAAGAAAATCGGCTTGGCTTGCTCCAAAGTATTGCCAGCCTCTCAAACGGCATCGCAGACTTTAGCAACCTCGACGGGTTCTAATAAAAAAGCGGCTCACACGAGCCGCTTTTTTATTAGAGAAACCTGAGTCCCTGCCCTGAATTCAGACTAGATTGGGTATAATTTTTTTGTCGGACGGGGGCAATAAATGTTAAACCTATTTGCATCGCAGTTTCATCGCAGCCATAGATAACAAGGAGACGAGAGTATGTCCAAGTTAACTGACAAGTTGATCGTTGCCGCATTGATCGGCGTTCTGATCTTGATCGCAGGCTTTGTTACCGTGCAGGCGGCATCCCTGACTGGCTCGCCAGACCAAGCCCGTTCAACCGAGCTTAGTAGTGCGCTGTCTTTCCCTGTTCAGGAACAATCCTTGAATGCGGCTCCAGACACATCCAGCGAGCCGCTTGTTCCAGCGGCTGGTCAAAAAGGCGAAGGGCACGAATGTGAATCGGAACCCCAGGTGAACCCCGAAGAGTAGTTCTTGAATAGACCTTCAATGCTTACATAAAAGGCTGACATCTACTTGTTGTCAGCCTTTTGTCTTTGTTTCATACGAATATAACTTGCAGAATAAAAAATACGCGCCTATAATTCGTTTGTGAGTATAAGCCGATGAACTCTACAGATAATGAACTTCTTCTAAAAGCGGAACAACTTTTGCGCGAAGGGAAAAAGCAACAGGCAGCGCCCTTGCTTGAGGAGTATCTGCGCGGGAATATAAATTCGACGCGCGGCTGGTGGGCGCTTAGCTTTGCCATGTCTGATGTGGAAGAACAAATTGAATGTGTAGAGCGCGTGCTGAAACTAAAACCCACGCATACATCAGCGCATGCACGGCTTGAAAAACTAAAATCTGCCCTGCCTGCATCGTTGGGTGAAACTCCCGCCAGAGTGAACCCTCCGCGTAAAAAGAAGCAAAGCCAAACCCTGCAATTTGCAGTTCTGGCTGTGATGGGTTGTTTTGCGCTCGGGTTGATCGGCTTTGCTGGCGTGATGATCGTTCGCGGAGCAACGATAAGACCGGCTCAGGTGCTCGTCAATGATGGCACACCGATCGGCATCTCCCTGCCGCCTACATGGACTCCTACTCCCACCGCCACTCTGTTGCCAACTTCAACGCCTCTTCCCACGGCGACGGTTGTTGCGGGGCTCCCGACTCAGGATTTGCTCCAGACAGTAGTGGCTCAAGCCAAGGTCGGTCCGATCCGCGGGTACTTTGCTCCAGATTTTACGGCAGAGAATATCAGCACCGGTCAAATGGCAAAGCTGAGTGATTACAAAGGCAAAGCTGTGTTGGTTTTCTTTTGGACGACCTGGTGCCCTTATTGTGAACGCGAAGTGCCTTCACTACAAAATGTATATAAAGTCTATGAAGATGAAGGCTTTGTGGTGATGGGCATCAATGTGGGGGAGAAGTCCTTTCTGGCACGTGACTATATCGGCACGCATCGTTTGACCTTTCCCATTTTTGATGATGAAAGCCGCAATGTAGCGGACTTGTATCGTATTTCTGCCTTTCCCTCCCATTTTTTCATCGACCCGAATGGTGTCATCACTCAGATCACCGTCGGTGAAATGGATTATTGGGGTTTGGATACCCAAGTTAAGGGAGACCTCGGTTTGCCGTAATTATCTTTTTTCCCTAGGTTTGGCAAGGCGTGTACTCGATTTGCCAAATGCGTCTATAATCTGAATGACAAGCCATGTCCACCATTGATGAGATCAAATCCAAAATAGATATCGTCGACCTCGTTTCTGAGGCGGGGGTGAAATTACGAAAAGCCGGTCGTAACCAGACCGGTTTTTGTCCGTTCCACGATAACAAACATACACCTTCTTTTGTCATCTGGCCCGAATCGGGCACATGGCGTTGTTTTGGCGCTTGTAATGAAGGCGGCGACATCTTCAAGTTCGTGATGAAGCGTGAAGGCATAGACTTTAAAGAAGCCTTGCAAAAACTGGCTCTACGCGCCGGAGTGGAAGTTCAACAGATCCAACGCGAAACGCCACAACAGCGCGAAGCCTACGATCATTTACGCTCCCTGCTGGAAGATGCAGTGGTTTACTATCGCAGCCATTTGTTTAACAACAATGAGATCTTGAACTATCTGCGCCAAAAACGCGGACTAACTGATTCGACCATTGAAACCTTTGGCTTAGGCTATGCCCCGCACGGCTACGATAACCTCATCAAGCATTTTTCTGGCAAATACCTGCCGCAAGATCTTGTGGATGCAGGCATGCTTTCGGAGCGTGATAGCGGCGGGCATTATGACCGCTTCCGCAACCGCATCATGATCCCCATCCGCGACGAGAACGGGAAGATGGCAGGTTTCGGCGCACGCATCGTGGACCCGAACGATATTCCCAAATTCTTGAATTCACCCGAAACCCCGATCTTTACAAAGGGACATTTGCTCTACGGCTTGGATCGTGCCCGCAAGCCGATCCGTGCGGCGGACCAGGCGGTGATTGTAGAAGGCTATCTCGATGTGATCGCCTTGCACCAGGCTGGGTATGAGAACATCGTCTCGCCGATGGGTACGGCGCTGACCGAAGACCAATTGCGTTTGCTCAAACGCTCCACGCGCAGAATCGTCCTCGCGCTTGACCCGGATGTAGCTGGACAAAAAGCTGTGTTGCGCGGGCTCGAAGCTGCACGCTCTGCCATGGATAAAGAAGGGGAGTTGGGGTTCGATGCGCACGGCTTACTCCGCAACGAAGCCCGCTTGCAAGCCGACCTGCGCGTGGCTACCATGCCTGATGACCTCGACCCGGATGAGATCGTGGCGCGTAATAAAGAAGAGTGGGCAACACTCATTGAGCAAGCCAAACCTATCATTACGCATGTGATGGAGAGTCTGATTATAGATCAAGATATCAATGACCCAAAAATCAAAACACAAATAATAAACCAGGTGCTTCCACTTATTAATGATTTACAAAACTCTATCGAAAGGGATTTTTATTCTCAAAAGCTAGCTCGTACATTAGGGGTGTCCGAGAATTTTTTTACAGATAAAGGTTATACAGGTCAAGTAGTAAAAAAAGACCGACTTGCAAAAAGACAAATATTTGATAAGAAGCAAGATTTACTTCTAGCTCTTTCAAGTCCTCGAAGAATACTTGAGAAGGAGATTTTAGCTTTTTTGCTTGAAGAGCCAGAATTGAATCATAAAGTAGATCGTTTTATGGAAGAAATCGGACTTAAGGAACTTTTACTTCAAGATTTTAGTTTTACAGAACATCAATTAATATATAAAGTTATTTATGATGCAATCCGTCAAGATGCTCAGGATTACACAAAATATATACGAGAAAATATTCCACAACACTTAAATGATATTTATACAGAATTAATGAACCATCCAACTATTCACCCAGAGTCTAAGAAAACTTTATCTGACTATAAGGCTGAAAAATGGTTTAAAGTACGTTCCTCGGATGTTATGCTTGAAAACCTACTCCAAGATGTTATTAAGTTGAGGAAACTCATTTTGCGTGAAAACAATGAAGAAATAAATTCACTTAAAAATCAAATGGAAGTACTCGATACTGAGAAAACGATAATTAAGGGATATGATGAATTAGTGCAACAAAATACAAGATTAATTCTTTCGCTTGATAAAGCCGTTTTGTTGGTATCTCGGCGTCGTTAAAGTTAAAGCGATTTTGCAATTGAAATATTCTTTATGAAAAGTGTTTCAGTTTTTATTTTTTGTGCTGTGGTATATTTCAAATTGTTTTATTTGAGCAAGCCATTCAGTTCACACGTTTACTGCATGGCTTGGACCAGGCGAAGTCACGGTTATTGAAGCGACAGGTCTAATGTTTATTGGTTTGGTGTAATTGGGAAGAT
>JAFLCE010000024.1 GCA_017303655.1 Anaerolineae bacterium | reverse complement strand
AGTCGGTGGTTTCAAAGGGCGTCATGCCATTCAGCAAAACTGCCATAGCAAAGGCAGAGGCTTGATAATCTGGAATATCCCCATTGGTAAAGCCATGCACAAAAAAGTCGATCTCTTGTGCGGTGAGTTGTCCGTTTTCGCGTTTTTTAATGATGATGTCTACCGCGCGCATTCAGTCTCCTGATAAAGGTTTTATTCTGTATTGTTGTCTACGGTATTTCCATCCCCAATCACAATATTTGAGCCGTTGACACTTCCATGAATATTGATGACCGTGCCGGAAGATCTCGCGGCAGGGTTTTTACGTTTGGGTGCAGCCTTCTCTTTTTTGATCTCTGGCACCACCGCGCCATCTACAGCAATCGGTTGAGCGCCGATTTTCGCAGCCCGCAGGCTGAGGCTCTTAACCAGTTTTTTCATGCCGCTTTCGGTGTACAGGTCCACCCATTGATAATCTCGCAGGCTATAGGGCAGATCACACTCTTCGAAGCGAGCTGGGACGAGAAAAATCTCTCCGGGTGGAATCTCCAGCGCCCGGTCGAGGGCGAGGCGCATTTCCTTCTGCACATAGCCTTCTTTGCTTACTGATTTCTTCGAAAGGCAAAGCAAGATCAGGTCGGTTTCATCCAACGCTTTTGAAATTTCCATTTTCCAATCCTGCCCAGGCAGCAGGTCTTCCACGTCGAACCAAGGATCAGTGCCCAGTGAATGCAAATGGTCATGCAGTTTCTGTGCTTGCGCACGATCACCAGATGCATAGCTAATGAATATCTTGAGGGGATGTTTGGCTGCCATGTCTTGATTATAAAACAAAAGGCGGCGCCTCTCGACGCCGCCTTTGCTTGTTTCTACTAACGGATGTTTGATGACCCGCTGTTGGTTTTATCTTCCGTCACACGGATCAAGACTGCGCGAACTGCGATGCGGTTTGAATAGGTTTCTGTATCTTCATTGTAGGTCTTGCAGGTCAACAATGTGATCCAGGCATCATCTTCATGCTGAAGGACAGTGGTGTTGTACGGACTAATGGTGCGATTCTGGCGCACTTCATAAATGTACAAGCTGCCGTAGGCGTGGACAATGATACGGTCACCATACTTCAGGTTACCCAATTGAGCAAAGGGACCTGCTGCACCGTTCGACAAGGTGACATGGCTGGTGAGTACGCTGTTCCCTTCCCAACCGGGGAAGGCAGTGCCTTCGAGCCAGCCTGCTTCATTCCACAACCAGGATACATCCCAGTCCTCTTCAACGATCGGCACACCCACGATGGGCATCGTCAACCCGAGGCGCGGCACTTCCAACCAGACTTCGGTTGCATTGTATTCCTTCTCGGCAGGCTGCGCGGGAAGCCGTGTTATACGATTGGGCGCAAAGCCTGTCTTCGGCAGAGTATTCGGCAGAGATGAGTCTTCGTCATCATCGGTTGTACCGCCGCCCGTAGTAGCTGCGTTGATGGTGACAGTGTCAAAGACAGCATAGATATTCACGTCATCAAGTGGGTCGTACCAACGCTCGGTCGATTCGGTATTGTGTGTGCTCAACTGCACCGGCGCGCCGCCAGGACCTGGGTCAATGGGCAGGGAGGTCCATGCTACGTTCGCAGTGTTCGCGGCAGGTGTGTTAACCAAACGCGCATTGAAGGTGATGGTAGCTGTCGCACCCAGGGGAAAGACATCCCACTCAAAGATAAGGTTGGATGTCGCTCCGGGGCAGTAAGCAGGCGCGACCGGAGTAGTAGGCGCAAGACCCGTGTATGTGATAGAGCAAGGAATGTATTCCAATTCCGGCGGCAGGATATCCGTTACCACCACATCAAATGCATCCACCGAACTAAAGGTTGTATGATTGATGGTCAATGAGAATTGGATCGGCGTACCGATGGCAACACCCGCATTCGGCGTTGCAGATTTATCAATCGAGAGATCCGGCTCAATAATATTGACATCAGGTGCGCTAGCTGTGAATGAGCCACCTGTAAACGCCCAGGTGACACTGTTATTCAATGTAACACCTTGCTGATTCTCAACCACATCCAAAACGATGGCGCGGTATTGAATGCGAATGGTCGCTGCTGCCGGTTGAGCAGCGATATTGCCAAGAGTAAAGACAATTTGTCTGCCGGGGTTGGCTGGGTTGCCAGGCAGGTCACCTGGATTCGTGATCGAAGATACCGCGGGCGGACATACCGTCGCAGTCTGATTAACACCCGCCACTTCCACAAGCACACAATCTACAAAGGCCAAACCTTTATCCATTTGATCGGTGACAGTGACATTGGTCAACGGTGTACCAACTGGGAGATTAACCACAACCTGATATGTGACGATTTCGCCTATGGCTACATCCGGGTCTGTGGTGAAGGTTTCATTCGTGCCGGTCATGGTCTTGGTCACTGCGCCGTTGTTACCAACGAAACCAAAGTCTACGGTGGGATTCGTAGTGACACCAGTATTGTTATTGACCGTATTGTTAGATAACGCACCGACGCTTCCGGGTGTGAGCGTGACCGGATTGCTGCTCACTTGACCAACCCCGGTCCCCGCGCCATTGTCATTATTGTTCGTATTGGTATCTGGGTCAGTGGTATCGGCTGCATTGGCAGTGTCCACAGTGCTGGAGTAGCCAACAGGCGGAGTGACACGCACGATGTAGTCACCTTGTGGTAAGCCGCTGAATTGATAAGTGCCGCCTGCGCCAGTGGTTACGCCGCCCGGTGCGTCGTCGCTCGTTCCAAGAATTCCATCAGGGCCGACGTTAATCTCGGTGCCATTGCTGGAATACAACTGCACCACGGCATTCTGAAGCAGGGTATCTCCTGCATCATAGGTGCCATTTGTATTGTTATCTACAAAAACCAAGTCACCAAGAGTTTGGCGATAGAAGCCAAAATCCACGGTCATATTGGCATACGTATCACCTGCGCCCTGTCCACCGGAAAGATCTGTTTCACCGGTGGGTTCACTCCCACCTGGACCAAGCGTTACAGCAGCCGAAGCTACATAATTAGTGGAATTACCAGTCAAAGTTGAGATACCGTTTTCGTCGCTATCTGTAACAGTAGTATCGGGGTCGTTTGAAGTCGAGTCGCTAATTACACCTGCCGCGCTGATCGTAGATCCGCTACTCCAATATCCAGCCAATGGATCACCTGCAACAGTATCGCCAACTCCTACGTTACGGAAGTTATCTGCCGGAATGGTAATTACATAGTTTCCCGCATTCAAGCTATCGAAGCGGTAATAGCCACCAGAGGCAGTTATGTCGGAAACAACAAAAGTATCACCTGCATCATACACGCCAGGAGTCGTTCCATTATCCAGGTATAAGTTAACCTGAACGCCATTGATTCCGGACTCGGTACCAAAATCGATCGATCCATTGTTGTTCGTGTCATACCACACGCGGTTGCCCAGGCTATATAACGGTGTGAAACCAAAGTCCACAGTCGGGTCAGTGGTGGAGCCGGTACCGTTTGTCACAACATTATTTGCAGCACCCACGCTACCGCCAGTTCCTTGCCCGGGAGTCATGGTCAATATACCGCTGCTCACCTGCCCAGCACCCGTGCCAGAACCATTGTCATTGTTATCTGTGTTCGTATCTGGGTCGGTTGTATCAGCAGGCGCGGCGGTATCGACCGTGCTGGTGGTGCCAGCAGGCGGGGTAACCCGCACGATGTAATCACCTTGCGGTAGCCCGCTGAATAAGTAGGTTCCGGTTACGCCAGTGGTCACACCACCGGCAGCATCGTCACTTGTCCCGAGAATGCCGTCTAATCCGACGTTGATCTCGGTTCCGTTGCTGGAATACAATTGCACCTGTGCGCCACTGATCAACCCGTCGATTCCGGCATCATAGTCGCCATCACCATTTACGTCCGAGAAGACAAGATTACCAATTTCAGTACGATAGAAGCCAAAATCGACCGTCATATTGGCACGGAGATCTGTAGCACCCTGCCCACCGGAAAGATCCGTTTCACCCGAGGGTTCACTTGCGCCAGGTCCCAGCGTCACCGCAGAGGATGCAACATAATTAATCGTATTGCCTGTTAGAGTGGAGATACCATTCTCGTCACTATCGGTTGCGGTAGTGTCTGGGTCGTTGGCTGTTGAATCGCTAACTGCACCGGCTACGCTAATTGTAGAACCGCTGCTGAAGTAACCCGAGAGCGGATCGCCCGCTACGGTGTCACCAAAGCCTACATTTCGGAAGTTATCAGCAGGAATCACCACCACATAATCATTTGCAGTCAGATTATCGAAGCGGTAGTAACCGCCTGTCGCGGTTGTGTCGAAGTCTACAAAGGTGTCGCCTGCATCGTATACGCCGGGAGTCGTCCCATCATCCAGATACAAATTGACGCGCACGCCGTCAATGCCAACTTCTGTTCCATTGATCGTGCTGCTATTGTCAGTATCAAACCAGACCCGATTACCCAGACTATATCCAGGAGTAATAAAGCCAAAGTCAACGGTCGGGTCAGAGGTCGTGCCGCTGCTTTGGGTCACAACATTATTAGCCGCACCTGCACTACCACCGGTTCCCTGTCCGGGAGTTAAAGTTACAACACCACTACTCACCTGTCCGGTCCCAGCCCCGGAACCGTTGTCATTGTTGTCTGTGTTTGTGTCCGGGTCCGTCGTGTCAGCAGGCGCAGCAGTATCAACTGTGCTGGAATACCCTGCTGGCGGGGTGACGCGTACGATGTAATCACCTTGCGGAAGCCCGCTGAAGGAGTAGGTTCCGCCTGCGCCGGTGGTTACGCCGCCCGTACCATCATCGCCATTGCCGCTAATTCCATCCGGACCAAAACCATCATCCGCTGTTCCACGGATGCCGTCTGCGCCGGTGATAATCTCGGTGCCATTACTGGAGTACAACTGCACCAAGGCATTCTGAAGCAGGGTATCACCTGCATTGAATGCACCGCTGCCATCTACATCTACAAAAACCAGATCGCCTAGTGTTTGGCGGTAGAAGCCAAAATCCACGGTCATATTGGCATATCCGTCTGTTGCGCCTTGCCCGCCAGAGAGATCAGATTCATTCAATGGTTCAACAGAGCCGGGACCCAATGTCACAGTAGCAGATGCGACGAAGTTGGTCACATTGCCGCTCAGGGTTGTAAGCCCATTCTCATCGCTGTCATCCACATCAGTATCTGGGTCGTTGGTGGTAGCATCACTCGGAACACCAGAGCCGTCTACAGTCGTACCACTGCTCCAATACCCCACCAAGGCATCGGTCGTGCCGCCTACTGTGAAGTTGTCGTTCGGGATGCGAACGGTGTAATCTCCTGCTGGCAGGTTGTCGAAGCGATAATAACCGGTGGCATTTGTCAGCATGCCGCCCGGCGCATCATCCCCGTTCCCGAGGATGCCGTCCGGTCCGACGTTGATCTCGGTGCCTGCTGCGTTGAAGAGCTGTACCCGAACATTGGGGATGCCCGCTTCGGTTCCAAAATCGATCAATCCGTTATTGTTCGTGTCGTACCACACTCGATTCCCGAGGCTGTAGTTCGTGGTGACTGTTAGCGTATCAGTTGTTGGGTCATTGTTCGTTACACCACCCGTAGAGGTAATTGCGCCCGCAGGGATAGTATTAACATAGACTCCAGGGCGGGTACTAATCACATCCACTGTGAGCGTACAAATAGCGCCTGGAGTACCCACAGCCGTTAACCCACCACCAACCAATTGAATCGTTTGCGCCCCAGGAACCGCAGTTAAGGTGCCACCGCAGGTATTGGTTTCATTTGCCGGGTTGGCAACTTCCAAGCCGTCGGGAAGCGTGCCTGGCAGGTTATCTGCCACACCCATATTAACCACCGGAACATTACTTGTATTCGATATTATGATGGTCAAGGTGGAGGGCTGATTTGTCAGAACCTGTGCTGGGCTAAAACTCTTGCTGACACTTACACCCGGCAAATTTGTCAGGGAGGCTTCAGTTGGGTCGGGATTGCTGACACCATTAAACGTGGTGACCGTTCCAGCGGGAATCCGATTCGTGAGGTTTCCGTTGACCGTCATGACAACTCGCAAGGTCAATGTACAAGTTGTAGTGGGAGCCAAAGATCCACCACTGAACGAAAAGGAAGTGTCGCCCGGGTTTCCTGTTAATACGCCGCCGCATGTCCCAACATCGAAGGTGACTGGGTTGGCAAGGCGCATACCTGTACCCAACAATGTCATATCATCGGTAAATGCAATGCCCGTCAGGGGCGCGTTGAGATTGGGGTTAATCAACTCGACACTCATAGTCGAATAAGCGCCGCCATATACCAACACTGGATTAAAACCCTTGACCACGCCCATGCTAAGATCTTGAATGTTCAACGTTGCTGACGAGTCGGCAACGGGGTTCGTGGCAACCCCTGTAGAGCCAATAAAAGCATCGACATCTACTGCTGGCAGAGTATTTGTTTGAGTGCTAGACGTTCCAGGGGTGCTATCCAAGCCGACCACATCAAAGGTGATCGTACATAAACTCGGAGTCGCAATCGACCCGGCAGGGATCGTGCCGCCCGTAAGGGTAACTATATTTGAACCCGGCGCGGCTGTCAGAGTACCACCACAGGTCGTGATAGCATTCGGCACCGCCGCAACCCGGACGCCATTGGTTGCGGTACCCGGCATCGTGTCGGTCACCGAAATATTCGTCATAGGAATACTGGACGTGTTAAATAGCGTAAGTGTGACCGTAGAGCGCCCGCCCGCTTGAACATAATCTGGGTAAAATGCTTTGGAGGTCGTCATACCAGTTGCGGTTAGCGTATCAGTAGCAGGGTTGATATTCGTTCGCCCTTCAATGGTAGTAATACCGCCAACGCCTGTAGGAATGGTATTGGTGTAAAGACCCGGTGTAGTGGCAGTTACATAAACAGTTATGGTGCAGTTTCCACCTGCAAGAATACTTGCCCCGGTCAGGCTAATCGAAGTTCCATTTATGGGAGCAACGACATTTGCTCCTGTGCAGGTATCTGTTGGGTTGGCTGGGGCGGATGGCGTACTTGCCGTACCTACAATCACTAACCCGGCAGGCAGGTTATCTGTAATATCTAGGCCTGTCAAATTTGTATCAACGGGTGCTGTGATCGTGATGCGGAGCCGGGTGGGCTGTCCCAACGCAATTGGATCCGTTTGAAACGCTTTGGTCAGACCCACAGGTAGGGTGGCAGCATTAATAACGACCAGGTCGGGGTTTGTATTAAATGAGGCATGCCCTATGCCTTGGTCATTGTTGATCGTATTAGCACCCACGGTATTATCGTAAGTGCCTACTGTATTACTGGTCACATCAAATACGATAGTGCAATTTGCGTTGGCGGGGATCGTGCCGCCCGTCAATGTGACTGAATTGGCAGCATTGGAGATCGCACCACCGCATTGTGGGGTAAGCGGCGTACCCGAGACCGTCAAATTGGCTGCCAAAGTATCGGTAAAAGTTACGCCTGTGATCGGTGTATTGCTGCGGTTAGTCAACGTGATGGTCACTTGACTTGTTCCACCAAGGAGCATACTCGTTGGCGAATACGCCTTGGTGCCCACCAAAGCACGATTTACAGTGAGATTGTCCGTAGCTGGTAAAAAGTTCGTAACCGGCTGAGTGGCAGTCAATGTATTCGCAGGAATGGTGTTGTTCGAAGATGTCCCCCCCGTACTTGTCAGTGAAGTTTGTACGGGGATCGAAAAAATACAAGTCCCACGAGGCGTGGGGGGTGTAACACTGGCGGGAATAGTGCCGCTAGTCAGTTGAATAAGCGTACCGGCTACAGGAGCATTGACTGTAAAACCACAAGTGTTCGCTGTCGGTACGCCGCCGATCGTAAACCCAGCCCCCATCGTAGTCAGATCATCATTGATAGCCACGCCCGTATAGGCAGCGCCTGTCGGGTTTTCCAGTGTAATGGTTAAGATACTCGTATCACCCGCATCGACCGGATCAGGCGCAAACGCTTTCTGCACGCTTATCGGCTGAATAGTAATCTCGCCTTGAGCAGGAGTGGTATTCGTTACACCTTGATTGGTTTGAAGCGAACCCGGTCCGCCGGGACCCGCAGGAATTGTATTCGCTGTGCTATTCGCAATCAGGTAAGCACCCGAAGCACCCGTGACATTCACTCGTACCAAACAGTCTTGAGCCGGTGTAACCGTTGCGCCTGATAAAGAAATAACCGTCCCACCTGCTAGAGCCGTTGCTGTGCCGGGTCCACAGTTTGTGACGGTTAAGCCATTCGGCGTGGCAATCTGTAAACCCGCAGGCAGGGTATCTGTATAGCTGGCGCCTGTAAGGTTCGTATCCGAATCGTTATTATTAAGGCGAATGGTCAACTGACTGTTTTCGCCAACAAAGATCGTTGATGGAACAAAAAGCTTGCTTAATGATGGGTTCAACACCTGAGTAACAGTGATCGTAGCGCTGGCGGGTGTGGTGTTGGTAATGTTGACAGTGGTGCCGCCATCATCCCCTTGAGAAGAAAGATTACCCGCCGGAATAGTATTGATCAAGTTACCCGGAGTTACAGAAGATACATTTACTTCAACATAACATTCACCCGGCGTGGAACCAGACTGTGGAGGAACGGTTCCATTACTCAAAGCCAGGTTGGTCGTTCCAGGCATTGCGGTTACGTCAAGAACACTGCCACAGGTATTAACAATTCCAGCTGGGTTGGCAATATATAAACCAGGCTGAACACCAACAAGGTTGTCCGTCCAAGAGGCGTTGGTCAACTCAAATATATTCGGGTTAAAAATAGTCACCCGCATGACAGACACAGCCCCCGCATCGATCTGCAATGGCGTGAATTGTTTATTGATCTCTGCCGGAAGTGAAGCAGCGCGAACAGGTGATACCTGCCCAACCAGCAGCGATAGTGCCAGAAGCGACGCCATCAAAAACGAACGAATGGAACGGATCATGGAAAACACCTCAAAATAAAATACAAGTACACAGTACATCACTGTGTCTTTAATTAATAAGCGAAGACGGCTCACCCGTCTTCGCTATAATGCATAATACACCTGCATAAAAAAACAGGCAAAATCAACAGTAGCGGGTTAAATAAGTCCATTAACGATTAGAAAAACTTAACGTACACTAATTGTATAGGTAATTAGTAGGGTGTCAACACTAATAATTAACAAAAAAGTCAATTTCAGGAAGTTAATTAGACAACTTTGCCTGATTATATTTCTCTTACACATCCCGCGAAATCTGGGTGATACAATCCTTTTACCATGTCCATCGTCCCATCCATGCTGCCAGATTTTCGCGTGCGCCAGCGAGATTACCTGTTGGAGATCTCACGTCTGCTTACTCAGGAACTTGACCTGGAAAAGCTCATGGAGCGTATCTTGCGCGTTTCGATTGAAATGCTGGCTGGGCAGGCAGGCATCATCGCGCTCAAACTACCCGACGGCTGGCGCGTCGCTGCGGCACATGGCATTGCCCCGGCATTTCTCTCTTACTTAACCCCATTGCTTGCAGAAGAAAAAGTCCGTGAGTTGGATGTAATCGAACTCAACCGCATGTTAAAGGAACTGACCTATACGGCCAGTATGGGCTTACTCAATGGAACCGGTCTGCCACTTGCCACACATGGACAAGTTATTGGCGTGATCTTTATCTTCCGTAATTATCCAGACCTATTCACCCCCAACGACCGCATTCTTTTGCAATCCTTCGCAGACCAGGCCGCCATTGCGGTTTTTAATGCCCAGCTATACGGGCAGGTAACTTATGAGAAAAAACGACTCGATGCCCTGCTCGAATCCGCTGCTGACGGCATCCTCATCCTCGATGGGCAGATGAATATTGAACGTTGTAATGAAGCCTTCAGCACTATGTATGGTATCTCACGCGAAGAGATCGCCAATAAACCACACAGTGAGATCGTTCAATGGAAGAAAGAGCCGCACGGCAGCACCTTAGAAGAATCAGTTGCCAATGGCTGGCCCCTTACGCTCAACGCCACATTATATGTAGAAGGTGACTTGAAACGTCCATTGCCGCCAACGTTGCCGGTCGGCATTACATATGCGCCCTTACTCTCCGATGAAGGCAAACTGCGTAATGTCATCGTGGCTGTGCGCGATATTACACACTTCCGCGACGCAGATGAGATGAAGGCTACGTTTATCTCTATCGTTAGTCATGAGTTACGCACGCCGGTGGCACTTATTAAAGGATACGCCTCCACCCTACGGCGCGCCGATGCTAAATGGGACAAGCACACCATCAGCGACTCACTGGCAGTTATTGAAGAAGAAGCAGACCGTTTATCGAAAATGATAGATGATCTATTAGATGCCTCGCGCTTACAGGCGGGAGGTCTCAGCTTGAACCAAGCTGATGTCGCCATCCCCAGCCTTGCGTTAAGAGTGAGCGAGCGTTTTGCATCGCAAGCGCCCAAGCATAAAATCCTCACTGACTTCCCAGAAAAATTCCCCGTCATCCTTGGCGATGAAAACCGACTCGAGCAGGTGCTTTCCAACCTCGTCTCGAACGCCTTGAAATATGCGCCTGAAGGTGAGATCAAGATCAGCGGCTCGATCCTGCCGGAACAAGTGGTCCTTTGTGTAAGCGATGAAGGTCCTGGCATCGACGCTAAAGACTTGCCACATATCTTCGACCG
This sequence comes from Anaerolineae bacterium, assembly GCA_017303655.1. Classification (GTDB taxonomy): domain Bacteria; phylum Chloroflexota; class Anaerolineae; order Anaerolineales; family Villigracilaceae; genus Villigracilis. The sequence continues at coordinate 33,550 of JAFLCE010000024.1, read as the reverse complement.
TTTCTACCGCTCGACCAACGCCGTCAAACAAACGAAGGGCGCAGGGCTCGGCTTGTACCTGGCGCGCGCGATCGTGGAAGCGCACGGCGGGCGGATCTGGGCGGAGGGAAGCAGCGGCTCGAACACCAAGCCGAAGCCTGATTCTGGTGCCCGAATTTGTTTCTCTCTGCCGCGTTGACCAAATCCCCACTAGAGAATCTCCCAAAGCATTAGGGGAACAGGTAAAATATCTACATCTTTCAGAGAAAAGGAAAATCAAATGGCAAAGATCCCTGCCCGAAAGCAAGTGAGTAAGAAGTACACATGGAATGCCGAAAGTGTCTTCAAAACCACCAAAGAGTGGGATGCAGCACTCAAGGCTGTGATTGATGACATTCCCAATGTAAAGAAGTTCGAAGGCAAGTTAAGTGAAAGCCCTGAAAGCCTGCTTTCGGGCATCAAAGCAATTGAAGACCTTTCACTACGCGCACAAACCGTTTTCATGTATGCTCAATTCGCTTATGCGGTTGATACAGCCAATCAGGCATCTGGTGCTTTGGTAGGCAAGGCGCAAGGTATGTTTGGTCAAGTATTCGCCGCGATCGCCTTCCTCAACCCTGAACTATTGCAGATCGGCTGGGATCAGCTCGATACCTGGATGAAATCCAACAGCCAATTGGAAGCGTACCGCCAATCCTTCCATGATCTTTTCCGCCAGCAGGCACATGTTCGTTCTGCAGAAGTGGAAGAGATTTTGGGCATGGCAGCCGACCCATTTAGTGGTCCTTCCAACAGCAGCAGTATGCTGGTCAATGCGGACTTTAAGTTCCCCCCCGCTAAAGACAAAAATGGCAAGAAAATCGAAGTCACTCAAAGTAACTATTATTCCACTTTGCTTGAGCACCCCGACCGCAAAGTGCGCCAAAGCGCTTTTGAAAGTTACCACGACAAGCACGTCGAATTCAAGAACACCCTAGCAACCAACCTTTCTTCATCCATCAGCGCAAACGTCTTCAACATGCGTGCCCGCAAATTTGAGACCACGCTTTCGGCTTCGCTGTTCAATAACAACATCCCTGAAGAAGTCTTTCACAATCTGATCAACACCTTCAAAAAGAAACTGCCAGTCTGGCATCGTTACTTCGAGATCAAGCGCAAGGCGTTGAAGTTAAAGGATATTCAATACTTCGACATGTGGGCACCAATCGCCAAGAAAAAAGTGCCGGTCTCTTATGAAAAGGCTGTGGACTACATCAGCGAAAGCCTCGCCCCGCTCGGAAAAGAATATGTCGAAATCATGCGTCAGGGTTGTCTCAAAGACCGCTGGGTCGATTCGACTGCCAATCTCGGAAAGATGAACGGCGCCTTCTCGTACGGCTCGCCCAGCACCCATCCTTTCATTATGATGTCGTACACAAATGACATTGGCAGCATGAGCACATTGGCGCATGAGTTGGGTCACTCCATGCATTCGTACCTCACATGGAAGAATCAGCCGTATGCATACTCTGGCTATTCCCTCTTCGTGGCAGAAGTGGCTTCGAACTTCAACCAAGCCATGATGCGCGGACATCTGCTCAAGACCATCAAAGACAAGAACTTCCTGATCTCGCTCATTGAAGAAGCCGTGAGCGGTAACTTCTTCCGCTACTTCTTCCAGATGCCCACCCTTGCTCGCTTTGAGTTGGAGACTCATCAACGCGCCGAACGCGGCGAACCGCTCAACGCTGACTCGATGCAGAACCTGATGGCTGACCTCTTCACCGAAGGCTTTGGTCCTAAAGTGAAGATCGACCGTCCGCGTGTGGGCATGGTGTGGTCTACATTCAGTCACTTGTTCGCGGATTATTATGTATATCAATATGCCACGGGTATTTCCGGTGCGCATGCCCTTTCAGCCCGCATCCTGCGTGGAGAACCGAATGCAGCGGAAGATTATCTCGGTTTCCTCAAATCGGGCTCGTCGGCGTATCCACTGGATGTACTTAATAAAGCCGGTGTAGATCTGACCACGCCCAAAGCCGTTGAAGAGACCTTTGCCGTGATGGAAGGCTACATTGACCGCCTGGAAGAATTGATCGGGTAGAGTTAAGTAGTTTGATAGTTAAGTAGTCTGGTCATTACGCATCACGTTTTACGAATTTCGTAATCCGTGATGCGTAATTCGTGTAAAATGGACACCGTAAAATCGTAAACCCAAAATCTGAAATCGGAATTTGATAGATGCCTCAAACACAAATTGCATGTCCCCGTTGTAGACAAATGATCCCTGCCAACGTTGAGCAGTTATTCGACGTGACCGCCGACCCACAGGCAAAGCAGCGCCTCTTGAGTGGACAGTCTAATCACGCGCGCTGTCAGTATTGTGGCTACCAGGGCAGGCTTGCCACCCCGGTGGTCTATCATGACAATGAGAAGGAATTACTATTAACCTTCTTCCCTTCTGAATTGGCGCTACCCGTCAACGAGCAGGAACGCATGATCGGTCCGCTCATCAAACAGGTAATGGAACGCCTCCCTGCCGAGAAGCGTAAAGGCTATTTGCTCAAACCGCAAGCCAACCTGACCTATGAGTCGATGATCGAAACCATCCTTGGCAAAGACGGCGTGACGCCGGAAATGCTCAAGTCGCAGCAGGAGCGCATGGGCTTCGTTGAACGGCTGATCCAGGTCACTTCAAAAGATGTGCGTTCCGAGTTGATCAAGCAAAACAGCGCCATCATCGACGAACAATTCTTCGCGTTATTCAGCCGCATTGCCCAGAGCGCCATGAACAGCGGACAGGAACAAATGGCGCGGGCGTTGATCGACATCCAAACCCAATTACTGGAAGAAACCGCCTACGGACGCCAGTTGAAGGAATCGGTTGGAGAGTTGGAAGCGGCTCAACAGGAGTTGCAGGATGCCGGTCAGTCACTGAACCGCGAAAAGCTTTTGGATTTCGTCACCGCCTCAAAAACGGATGCCCGCGTTCGCGCTTACGTTTCTCTGGCGCGTGCAGGCATGGACTACACCTTCTTCGAATTGTTGACCGAGCGCATCAACAAAGCCTCAAACGACGAGAAGACCCGCCTCGAAGGGATTCGCGAAAAGCTGCTCGGCTTCGTAGCAGACATGGACAAGCAGTTGGAAGCGCGTTACAAACAAGCACAGGATTTTGTAGAAGCTTTGCTGGTAGCACCGGATATTGAAAAAGCCGTCACCGCGAACCTCGAAAAGTTCACACAAGATGCCGTAGACATTGCCCAGCAATTGCTCAAACAAGCAACCGAAAAGAACGAATACGAACGCATGGGCAAATTGCAAAAGATGATCCAGGTCTTGCAAACTGCCAGCGCCCCGCCCGAGATCGCCATCATTGAGCAGTTGATCCAACTGCCAGATGCCGCCACTGTGGAACAAGCGCTGGAACAGAACCCGGATATCGTCACACAAGGTTTACTGGACACGCTGACCGGGCTTGCGACTCAAATGGAATCTCAGCCAGATAACCCCGAAGCCAAAGCCATGGGAGAAAAGCTGAGCGAAATTTACAAGATCGCGCTCAAGCTCTCGATGAAGAAGAATATGGGATAATATTAAAGATGGCTGTCTAACCACAGCCATCTTTTTTGTATATAATCAAAAAATATATCAGATCTATTACCGGATGGAATACTATGGCTAATGAATCACTACTTAGGATGTTAATAGATAATACGGATTCCTGGAACGAATGGCGTGAAAGTAATCCATCTGTAGATATTGATCTTAGCAATGCAGACTTAAGAGGATGTAAACTTGGAGGTTTAAATCTTTCAGTGGTGAATTTAACAGGGGCAAATTTAAGTAGAACAAATCTCTCTCACGCTCACCTCAACGGGTCAAATCTAAGTGGAGCAGATATTAGATTTGCAAAACTTAATATGACATACATGAGGGATGCAAATCTAAATAACGCACAACTTCACGGTGCAGATCTTACTGAAATTCGATGTCAAGGCTCAGATTTCAGTTCAACTAACTTAATTGGAGTAGATCTATCTGAAGGATTATGCCAACGAGCAAATTTCTCTCGCGCGGATTTGAGCAGGGCAGATCTTAGCAGCGCCGTTATGTCCGAATGTATTTTCCAAGAATCGGGTTTGCAAAGCTCCCTGTTTATAAATACTAACTTAATAAACGCTGATTTTACTGGTGCTCATTTTGGTTTCACTACCTTCTCTGGCATTGACTTGAGTGAAACTCAAGGTCTTGAAAGTACTCATCACTGGTCTGGATCAGACATTAGCACAAACACTTTAAGATTTTCCAAAGGAAAAATACCAGAAGTTTTTTTGCGAGGTTGTGGGCTAAGCGACTGGGAAATCGTATCTGCAACATTATTTTCGCCCGATATCAACAATGAAGATATAAATAATGCGGTCTACGAAATGTTCAATAAAAGGGCTATGCAGTCAATCCAAATTTCCCCGCTTTTTATCTCATATAGTCATGCAGACACACCTTTTGTAGTAAGGCTTGAAAAGCAACTAACTTCGATTGGTGTTAGATACTGGCGCGATGTGCATAATGCCACTTCAGGGCGATTAGAGAAACAAATAGATCGAGCTATGCGAAAAAACCCAACAGTGCTCCTTGTGCTTTCAAAAAGCTCAATTGAAAGCGATTGGGTAGAACATGAAGCACGTCTTGCCCGAGAGATCGAGAAGGAAATTGGGAGAGATGTCTTATGTCCAATAGCATTGGATAATAGCTGGAAAACTGCCAAGTGGCCAGCGCGCTTAATGGAACAGATCAAGGAATATAATATTTTAGACTATTCGAAATGGGCTGACGAAAGCGTATTTGAAGATAAATTTAATAAAATGATTTCTGGGTTAGATATGTTTTATAAATAGGAAGCAGCCCGTTTAATACCTCAAATCCTATCTCTTAACGCAATCCTTCGAAGAAATCTGATTCCAACTTCCTGCCCCTATTCACTAAACTAAACGCTCGAAAGAATGTCCCTTGCATGGCAAGTACCGCCATGGCGGCATCTTCATGCATTTCAGCAAGCGCGCCTAGGGTAGCCAACTGACTTTTGTGGCACATGATCGCCTTCCATGCGGTATGGCAATGTTCTGCCATGTCAATGCGAGTGGTGATCATCCAGTTTTTCCAAGGGGATTCACCGCGGATCTGGTCGTCGACCGGGAAGGTCATATCGCCCATAAAGGGTGCAATCAGATTGACAAAGTCCTCCCCATCTACCATGAAATAGAGTTTGGAGACGCGATGCGGCGCGAGATTCTCAGGGTCTTTGTAACTTGCGTCCGCGGCACAGACGATGGCGGCATTGGTGAACTGTCCGATGGCGATATGATCGGGGTGACCATAATTTCCGTCGTGCGGAAAGGTCACCATCACTTGCGGTTGAATACGCCGAATATGGGTGACAATCTTTGCGATGGCTTCATGATGATCTGCCTGATCAACCTGCCCGTCGATATAGTCTAAAAAGGAGAGGCTGGTCATGCCGAGTTCTTTGACCGCGTTGCGGAGTTCCACTTCGCGGAGTTGACCGAGTCGCTCTGGACCTGGATTCTGCTCCTCGGGGCCGAACCAGCCCACTTCTCCGCGTGAGGCGCAGACGAGATGAGTCTCCACGCCTTCGGCGGCGTACTTCGCCAGCGTTCCGCCCATGCCCATTGCTTCGTCATCGGGGTGGGCAAAAATGGCAAGTAGTTTGAGTTGAGTCATATTGGGCTCCTTAATTAAAAACGGACAGTCACTTTGAAAGTGACTGTCCGTTCAACCAATTTATCGTATTGAAACTTTTTGCAGGGTTTCAGCAGTGATGTTGAAGGCTTTGGCGAAGCCTGCCACATAACGCCCGCCGCGCGGGGTGATGCGCCAGAAATTAAAGTCGGTCAGGTTAAAAAGCTGTTCCGCCTCGATGAAGCGTTCAAGATATTGCTTTTTCAAAAGTGAATACCCTGGCTCACCATTTTGAATGATCTCGCCTTTGCCGCGAATGGTGACGCGCGCCAGGGTCTGCGGGTCGGCGCGATTATCATCCGTTTCGCAGATCATCAGGCTGATGCGGTTATCTTTTTGAATATCCACAGTATGCTGAGCAAGGCGGCTGATGAAAATATAAAAGGCAGAGAAATCTTCGTTGTGAATAAATGCCACCATCGAAACTTGTGGGTACTCATCACGCAGGGTGCCAAGTGAAGCAATGCGCGTGTTACGAATTAATTGTGCCAGAACTTTTTCTGATTGTGCGTCCATTAAGGGTTACTCTCCCGCCGGAGGGTTATCCAGCCGCAAGCCATGTCCACGTACGGTGTTGATGTATTGATGCCCCGGGTCGAGCACAGATAACCGGTCTCGCAGACGGCGGATGAGTGCATCCAATGCCTGGTCAGAGACGCCTGCTGTTTGCTCTTCGCCCCATACGACTGAAACTAGATTTGTCCGTTCAATGACCTGTCCTTGATTCTCGTATAGCATCCACAATAGTTTAAATTGCTGGGCAGAAAGCGGCGGCATCAATTGCTGCTGGTTCACCCAGACCTGACGTGATTTTTGTTCCATGATCAATCTGCCAGCCCGTGGTCCGCTTTCAGCAAGCGGCATGGTGGCATCAGAAGTTAGAAATGTAAATTGCTGCGCCAAGGCAATACCAAACATATCGCCGTCTTGCAGCATGATAGGTCCCGCCAACTCGGAGCCGTTGTGATTGGTACCATTCTTACTCCCAAGATCTTCAAGCGTTACACCTTCCTGAGTCGGTGTAATACGCGCATGAAAGCGCGAGACCTGTCGGTCTTGCACTTGAATATCGCAGGTGGGGTCACGCCCCATCATCAATGTACGGTTAAGCGTCCAGCGTTGTCCCATTAGGGGTCCGTCCTGGGCAACAAGAATGGGAAAGTCCTCTTCGCGATCCATAATCTCCTCACAGCCATTTGAATGTCCCCAATAAAATCTCTGCTCTTCATTCAAAAGGCGTTTATAATATAGCAGAAAAGTGGAATTCTGTGCATGATGAATTGCAAACTCTGTTTCAGGGTTGCAAACGTGATACACGCCGAAATGATCACGACCTCATTCACTCCACTTCAGAAGGCCCAAAGGAGAAGGTTTGTCCCCATCGTTATCCAGTGGGGAGATCCTGCGTGAGCGCTACGTTGTCCGCGAACAGATCGGGCAAGGCGGCACAGGCAATATCTATCTTGCAGACGATGTGCGGCTGCAAGGTCGTTTGTGTGCGCTCAAAGAAGTAGAACACAATCAGGCTCTCCCACCAGAAGTTTTTGCGCAAGCCCGCGAGCAATTCTTTCGCGAGGCGTCTGTCCTTGCGCGTCTGGATCATCCCAACCTTCCCAAAGTTTCCGATTTCTTTTCAGAGGGTCCGCGCGACTATCTGGTGATGGACTACGTCCCCGGCAAAGACTTACGACAGATGATGCAAGACGCTCGCCGCAATAACACATTCCTGTCCGAAGCCGAGGTACTGCGCTGGGCGAAACAGATCGCCGACGCGCTCGACTATCTTCATCATCAAGACCCGCCCATCGTTCATCGCGACATCAAACCCAGCAATATCAAGATCACGCCAAGCGGCTTGGTCAAATTGGTCGATTTTGGTCTCGTCAAGATCATGGCGCCGGGCGAAGTCACAATTACCGTCATTCAAGGGCAAGGCACCGCGCTTTACACCCCGCTCGAGCAATACGGCGGAGACGATACCCATACCGATGCCAAAGCGGATATTTTCTCCTTCGGCGCGACTCTGTATCATCTATTGACAAACGAACCGCCTGCCGAGGCGCGTAAACGCTTCCTTAATAGCCGCAGCCTGACTCCACCCATTGACATTAACCCACGCCTCAGCCGTCACGTGGAAAAAGCCGTCCTCTGGGCAATGTCCCTGCACCCTGATGACCGCCCCGCGGATGTCAACGCTTTTCGTGAAGCCCTTTTCGGCTATGTCGATGCTCCCATTCAACTTCAGGTAGATCGCTACGGCTTCGAAGTTCCGCGTTTTTCCGCTTTTTCAGTGGAACAGATCGCAGGGTATGTAGCGTTCGGTTTATTCCTGATGGGCTTGATCGCTACCGTGATCCGCTAGCCGCCGAACCTCACGCTTCGTTAGCCACATCGGCTTTTTCAAGCATGCGGCAGAACGAGCATAACTGCGGAGCAGACGTTGGTTGACCGCACTTTTCACAAGGGTGGATATGAGCTGGTTGTTTCTCGCGTTGAATGAACAACTCTCGGCTTTGGCGCGCTTCCAGGTAACGCAAATAAAATATCAACTTCGTGCCGGGGCGGGCGGTTTCTAATTGATTCAATGACTCTTTATAAAATACCTGAGTAGAGCCATCCGCAAACGGACATTCTTCATAAATGTATTCAATGCCGCGTGCAATCGCATAAGCGGTCATCTCGCGTTCGTAAAAACGACACAAGGGTTTTACCTTACGCGCCAACCCCTTATCAGCAGGCAGAACGGGTCCCTGACGTAAAAGATAATCTGGTGACCATTGCAGGGTATTCCCAAACAACACAGCCGCTTCATCATCAAGGTTATGCCCGGTGGCGAGTACATCATAGCCAAGGTCACGCGCCACGCGATTCATTTCATGGCGTTTGGTTAACCCGCAGACTGCACAAGGTTTGCCATATCCGCGATGCGTACTTTCAGAAAGGACGGGAATGGAATGCCCATATTCTTTTTCGATATCCACTACATGAAGTTTGAGATTGTTCTTTTTGGCAAATTCATCCGTCAGCCGATGTGACTCTTCGGAGTAGCGAATGCCGCCATCAATGCCAAGCCCAAGGTATAAACCATCGGCGTTGTACCCGAGGCGCACGAGAATATCCCACAGCGAGAGTGAATCCTTGCCGCCTGAAACCGCTACAAGAATCTTCTCTTCGCGCGAGAACATATTATATTTTTTGATAAAGCGTTCCGTCTGTTCGGGGATCCATTCGAGAAAATGATCCTTGCACAACGCCATGCGATGCTGGCGCATATTGATCGAAGCTCGTTCTCCACATTTCTTACATTTCATATCAACCGCCTGAGATCACTGCGACTAGTTTTATGGTTTCCCCATCTTTTAATAGCTCATCATCAGTCATCAATTCACCGTCACGCGTGGCAATAACAGATTCCGGGACAATGCCACATTTCTTCAGGGCATCGACCAACGCCATGCCAGATTTGACTTCATATTCTTTGTTTCGCAAGATCAACTTCGCTGTCATTTTTGCTCCTAAAGGGATTTTTTATTCTACCATGCACAAAAGATACCTTGACATTCCGATTCGCATGACGTAGCATGATGGTATGCGTATCGGAATCATGGTCGACAGCTACAAACCCTATATCAGCGGCATCACGAATCATGTCGAGGTTAATAAAGAGTACTTCGAAAAAGCCGGACATGAAGTTTTCGTTTTTACCTTCGGCGACGAAGATTATAAAGACACCGAAGCCAATATCATTCGCAGCCCGGGTTTGCCCCTGGCAGATACTGGCTTTTACCTCTCCATGCGCTATTCGCGCTGGGCAAAACAACTGCTGCAAAGCATGGACATTGTCCATGTACATCACCCCTTCTTAAGTGGGCGTCTGGCTCTGCGATATTGCCGTCCCGTGCAAATTCCCATCGTTTATACAAACCATACCCGCTACGACCTCTATGCCCAAACCTACCTGCCCATGATGCCAGAGGAAGTCAGCCAGGGACTTTTGCAATCGTACCTGCCGCCTTTTTGCAAATCAGTGGACCTGGTTGTAACCCCCTCCGCCGGAATGGGAGAAGTTCTGCGCGAACTCAAAGTGGACAGTCATATCGAAGTCGTTCCGAACGGGGTGGATATGAAAAGTTTTCAAAACGTTCATGCGCTTCCACGGGCAGAGATGGGCTTCAAAACAGAAGATATTTTGATCGTCTATGCCGGGCGGATCGCGCTTGAAAAGAATATCCCGTTTCTGATCGAGTCGTTTTCAGGGGTGGCACAAGCAATTCCAAACGCACACCTAATCTTGATCGGAGGTGGGGTTCAACCCTACGAAGAAGAAATTCAAGAAATGGTCCAGGCACAAAGCGTCGCAGATCGCATCCACATGACGGGGCGTCTGCCGTATGACAAACTGCCTGCGTATCTGGCAATGTGCGATATTTTTGCAACTGCCTCGATCACCGAGGTACATCCGTTATCTGTGATCGAAGCCATGGGCGCGGGGTTACCCGTTATGGGAATTCATTCGGTCGGCGTGGGTGATACGGTCGAAGATGGTGTGACAGGTTTTCTCGCCACGCGAGACATTGCAGCCTTTACAGCAAAACTAACCCGTCTCTGCTTAGATGCAGAACTGCGTAAACAAATGAGCCACTCATCTCTTGAGGCATCTTCGGCGTATGCCATTGAACGCACCACAAAGATCATGCTCAGCCATTATGAAAGACTGGTGCGCGACTCAAAACCACGCAAGAGCAGCCTGCGTACCCGTCTGCGCGGAGTGGTGGAGCGTTTTCTTTCATGACCAATCACAATCAGCGAGTCGGGACTTGGGGTGAGGAAACTGCCGCAGTCTGGCTGACAAGCCGCGGTTACGAAGTGAGCCGTCGCAATGTCCGCACGCCGTATGGGGAGATCGATATCGTCGCACTGAAGAATCAAGTCACCTATTTTGTTGAAGTGAAAACGCTGACCCGCCGTCAATCGTTTTATCCCGAACAACAGATCACCGGGCGCAAACGCGAACATATGCTGAATGCGGCTCAATTCTTTGCCACCGAACATGGAGTGGAGCGCTGGCAGATCGACGTGATCTCTGTAGAAGGCAAGCCGGACAGCGAGCCAGTGATCACCCACTTCGAGAACATTCAGTAAACTGGTCTCTCCCCATCGTTTATAATTACAACACCCAAAGAAGTTCACATCAAGGAGTCTCTCATGGCAACCACACTCGGACCCGATATTAGTTTTTATCAGGATGATCCGCAAACTCCGCAGGGCGTAAATTTTTCGAAGATGCGGCAGAATGCATATTATGTCATTTTGCGCGCCGGGCAAAATTTATGGGGCGACCGTGACTTTAAAGTTAACTGGCGCGAGTCGAAACTTGCTGGTTTGCCGCGCGGTTCCTATTGGTTTTACGACAGCCGCGCCGACCCGAAGAAGCAGGCAGAAAAATGGGTCTCCATGTTCGAAGACGGCGACTTCGGCGAATTGCCCATGTTCGGTGATTTTGAAGATGCATATAATGGACCTTTCAAAGGTTGGAAAAATTGGTACAACTTTCTCGAACGCGTTAAGGAACTCATCCCCAGCGGAAAAGAGATCGGGGTCTATACCGGGTATTACTACTGGCGCGAAAATACAGCAGGGGTGGGCATTCCTGCTAATTCATTAAATTACTTCAAACAATATCCACTTTGGATCGCGAACTACGGTGTCTCTGCGCCGATGATCCCGCAACCGTGGAGCACGTGGACTTTTTGGCAATATACAGATAATGGTGATGGCACACTCTATGGTGTCGAAAGCCTGAACATCGATTTGAATCATTTCAACGGCGATGTGGATGAATTCAACCAACGCTTTAAGTTGACGAATACCCCGCCTCCCCCTCCGCCGCCACCGAGTAACAACTACCGTGTGACCGTCGCCTCGCTGAAAGTTCGTTCAGGCGCCGGTTTATCCTTCAACCAAATCGGCAGCGTCACCTTGAATGAAGTTGTGGAAAAATTGGATGTCAGCGCCGATGGCAATTGGCTCAACATCCGTAAAAAAGATGACAGCCTAACCGGCTGGAGTTTCGCCGCCTATTTGCAAAATATCGCAGGCACGCCAGATACTCCGCCCGATGATGACGATAATGGCAATACCGATCCTCCGCCAGACGATGAAGATAAGGACTGGTATCGCGTCACAGCTTCTTCGCTGAAGATCCGCACGGGTCCTGGTTTGGAGTTTGATTCAATCGGCTCTTTCACCTTCGGGATACTGGTAGAAAAAATTGGAGCCAGCCCAAATAACGAGTGGTTAAATGTCCGAAACCAGGACGGGACGCTCACCGGTTGGTGTTTCAGCGAATATCTACTCAGCGTACATAACCCAACGCCAGAGCCGCCGCCTGCCGTCGTTGTGCCGGAGCATAACACCAAGAACTGGTACCGCGTTAATACTTCATCACTTAATATCCGCGAAACGCCAAACTTGAACGCCAAGGTCATTGGCTCGCTCGCCAAAAACGATGTTGTGCCCGGTTTGGATGAATCAAATTCGGAATGGTTGCTAGTTCAAAAACTAGATGGCACCACAGGCTGGAGCTCAAGGACTTATCTCGTCAAGGTCAGTACAGCCAGCCGCCCCACCTCGGTGACACAGACTCTTTTCCCAGGCATCACCTACCTTCGCAAGGATCTGACCTCTCCACGCCCGACGGTAGTACACGTAATTGCCATTGACCTGCAAACACAGAAACTAGAATTTCTTGTGACCCCCTCGGCAAATAATACCGATGTGCTTTGCACACGCACGACATCGCAATTCCTTGAAGAATTCAAATTGCATGTTGCCATCAACGGCGGATATTTCAGCTATCTCGATCCCTCCAATGACCCTGCAGCTTTATGCCCCAACGGTGGTGACCCTGTTCGCATTAGCGATTATGCTGCTTCGCGCGGTAAGATCTATTCGCCCAAAAAGACAGTCCAGCCTGAAGTGTTCCTTGGGCAGAAGAATCAAGTGACCTTCGAGAAGGAATCGGGCAAAGTCTTCAACGCCGTCTCCGGCGACCGCATGGTCGTAAAAGATGGAAAAGTGATCAAGAACCTCGCCGCACAAGATCCTAATCCGCGTACGGCGATCGGTCTCAGCCGCAACGGACGATGGCTGACTCTCATGGTCGTAGATGGACGTCAGACCGGTTATAGCGAAGGCGTGACCTTTCCTGAGTTGGCACAACTGTTGATATCCTATGGAGTCTACACCGGCGCCAATATGGACGGAGGCGGTTCGTCAGCCATGGTCTTGCGCGGCTTCGACGGCAAAGCGCGCGTCCTCAACTCTCCTATTGACGCGGGGAAGCCTGGCAAAGAACGCGCAGTGGGCAACCATCTTGGGTTGTTCATCAGGCCATAAGGAAAAATTTACCAAAAGACCCTCGAGCAAACATCGAGGGTCTTTTATATTTATGAAAGATTTCCGTGATTTTACTCGCCGACCAAAATCCACTTTGCAAGTCTGCCATGCAATTGACCAACGCCTCGCACAATGTTCATGAAGATCGTCCACAAAAGGAAGCCACCTAACACCCACAAGGGATACGTCCAAGTCGGGAAGGTGTAGCGCAATCCGTCGCTGATCATAAAAGCACCTTGATCGAAAACTTCTTGCAGCACAGGAATGGCAATAAAGGACAACGAAATGCTCAGCACTGTGACGATAGAAACAAAGTAGACGATCCCAAGCACGAACTGGATCAACATATAAAGGATCATCAGCCAGGTCTGTCGATCCATGACCAAAGCTTTGAGTCGCTCCAGCCATTTCATCCCTTGGTGAGTGAATAAAGGACGGCGTGGCATACGCACACCCAGCAATGCTTCCACCAACCTGCCTTCGAGTAATGCCAGCCCGCGGATGGATATCAGAAACAGCAAAGCGAGGGGGAAGCCAAAGATGAAGATCAGAAACGACACGGATACAGAAATGCCCGTCACCGCCCAGGTGAAATAAAACACACCGGTAACAAAAGCGATCAACATATAAAGCAGCGCACCCCACGCACGCGGATCTGTGTATACGCCAAAGAAATCCCCAAGAAACGACCTTTGTTTGACTGCTGGGTTAAGCACAGGGGATGTACGCCGTTCCACTTCGCGATACGCGGAAGCGGTCTCTTCCGGCGAGCCATATCCGTCAATGACGGCATTCAGCGCATCCGCTTCAGACACATCAGGTTCTTTGTCTTTTGAGGCTTTCAACGCCAACGTTAAGTGTTCGCGCGCGTCTGCCTGCGCATCCTGCACGAGCGCCGGGTCGGCATCTTTCATTTCATTTTTCAGGGCATCGAGATATTCTTCAATTGATTGATACATGCTGTCATCCTTTCAAGATCGAGTCCACGAATTTCTTGGTCTGCTTCCACAAATCGGTCCATTCCCCCAAAACCACACGCCCCTCTTTTGTGATCTTGTAATACCTGCGTGGCGGACCAGACACCGAGGGCTCTACTGTGCTTTCGAGCAGACCATTCTCCTCCAGCGAACGAAGCACAGGGTATAACGTCCCTTGCTTCATCATGGGAATCTCAGGACCGCTTTCTTCGAGCATTTTTGCAATTTGATAGCCATACATCGGCTCGCCGCTGCGGCTCAAGACGCTTAGCAGCACCAAAGATGACGTCCCCGCATTTAATTCTTTTTGGAATTTTTTGGTATGAGAACCAGGGTCAACCATGTTAGTTCCTTTCGGTAATATCAATCTCTTACTAGTAATAATTTGATATTAGTATCAAACTGTTATTATGTCAAGGGTTTAAATAAATAAAAACAGTCCCGCCTTTTAGACGGGACTGTAGGTAAAGCAAGAAAAATGGCGCAGAGTTACTTGTCTTGAAGTTCTGCCGCCCGCAGGGTATTTGCCATCAGCATCGCAATGGTCATGGGACCTACCCCACCGGGAACAGGTGTGATAAAACCTGCCACTTCTTTTGCCTCTTCAAAGTTGACATCCCCTACAAGTCGCTGCAAGGGCTTGCCCGTCTTGGCACTGATCATCTGGGTGCCATCTGGGTTGAGTTTGGGAATGCCATTGATGCCCACATCAATAACCGCCGCACCCGGCTTGATCCAATCGCCGCGCACCATTTCGGCGCGCCCGATCGCAGCAATGATGATATCTGCATTGCGCAAGACACCGGGAATATCTTTCGTCTTCGAATGGACAACGGTCACGGTCGCGTTTTCTTTGATCAACAACAAAGCCGCAGGCATGCCCACTATGTTCGAACGCCCCAACACCACAGCATTGGCGCCAGCAATCTTCACACCGGCTTCCTTCAAAAGATAAATGCATCCATACGGAGTACAAGGAACAAATAATGGTTCCCGTCCCTTTTGAGCAAGACGCCCAAGGTTGATCGGCGAAAAACCGTCCACATCTTTTTCAATGCTGATAAGTTGTAAGATGCGTTCCTCATCCAAATGGTCAGGCAAAGGCAATTGCACGAGAATACCATGCACCTTCGGGTCGGCATTCAATTCCGTGATGAGTTTTTCAAGGTCTTCTTGGGTAATATCCGCCGGGACGGGCAAATGAAACGAAGTCATCCCCAGCTCGGCACAAGCCTTCTGTTTCATACTAACGTACGTCGCAGAGTCGATTCGTTCACCTACCAACACGGTCGCCAACCCCGGTTGGGATTTGCCCTCCGCGATCCGCTTGGCAACTTTCTCTTTCACCTCATCGCGCACTTTCTGTGCGATGGCAGTTCCATCGATCAATTGAGCCGTCATGGGTTTGCTCCTTAGTGGGTCAAAATGTCTTATAAATTATACATTCATCCCCCATCTTCAAATAGTGACTTTCGTACCTAACGAATCGCGCCGCTTACTTTTTCCCCGTCCACCCCAAGCAATTCAACCTCATCTACTTCATTCCAACGCGGTGAAGGCGCCGTGGCACTTACGCGCAGATAATTGCCCGTCCAGCCTTCCATGCGCCAGCCGTATTCACCGTATTCGGTCGTCGACTCCCACAAGACGGGCATGGTCTCCCCGATGAATTTTTCGCGGTAGGATTTTGCCGACTCTTCAATCGCTTCTTGCAGGATGCGATTACGCCTCTTCCTTACCTCGGGCTTGACCTGCCCCTTCATCCTTGCCGCCCCGGTACCGGGGCGCGGCGAATAGGAAAAGACATGCCCACCCGTGAATTTCATTTCTTTTACGAATTCCAATGTCTCTATAAATTCTTCATCAGTTTCGCCGGGGAAGCCTGCAATAATATCGGTGGTGATGGCAACATTAGGCATCACCTGTCGAGCCGCATGAACCAACTCACGGAATGATTGCGGCGTGGTCTTGCGTGCCATCCGCCGCAGAGTAGAGTCACTACCAGATTGCAGAGGCAGGTGCAGGTGCGGCATGAGCCGCTTGTCATTCCATAGGGAGAAGAAGTCTGCATCGAGATCCCAAGGTTCAAGAGAAGAAAGCCGCAAACGTTTGACATCCGTTTCGCGCAAGAGCGCTTGAACCAAGTCGCGCAGGTGATGCCCCGACTCCTGCCCCCATGAGCCGAGATGGACACCCGTGAGCACGATCTCTTTCGAGTCGCCAGCCAATGCCGAGTTGACGTCATGAATGACATCTGCCAACCCACGTGAACGTCCCTCACCGCGCGCAATGGTGGTGATACAAAATGTGCATTTGTTATCACAGCCATCCTGCACTTTGATGAAGGCACGCGTACGGCGATGCAAACCGGGAATAGGAATACGATCTATCGGTTCAAGGTCAAATGTATCGGGTTGAAGATTTAAAACTTGGGGAACGAGTAAATCTTTTTTATCGTTAGCGACAACGTGCTTAACATTGGGAAGTGCGGCTGCCTCTTTCGGCTGAATGGAAGTCCAACAACCGGTGGCGACAATTTCATTGACGCCTGCACGAGCGATCGAGCGGATCTTGCCGCGCGAGTCAGAGGCAGCTTGCGTGGTCACGGCGCAAGTATTGACAACTGCCATATCGGCATGCGCAGCAGAAGCAACGATCTCATGCCCAGCCGCACGAAATTGGCGTGACATCGATTCGATCTCTGCTTGATTAAGACGACAGCCGATGGTATCGAGAAATATCTTCATTAGGAGACAATAGACGGTAGACGATAGACCGTGGGCGATCTTTCATCGTCCGCTGTCTATCGTCCGTGGTCATATCAGGGTTGCAACACCACGAAATTATCGAAGACAATATCCACACCTGCATTACCGAAGGTGCCAGCCAGCAAGCCAGCATCGCCGCTCGTTAGCGTGGCATCTTGAACTTGTGCAGTTTGGAAACCGTTGATAAAAAAGGTCAACGTACTTCCGGCACAATCAGCGCGCAAATGATTGATGGCAAGTCCTTTATTGATGTTCGTAGAGGAAAGCAGTTCGCTCTGACCCAACAAGGTTGCTTGCCCGTCTTTGAAAAGACCCAAGCCATAAAAACCATCACTGGTGATAATGAAGAAATAATAATCTTCTTCTGTATAGCGGCAGAGCACGCCAATGCGGTTTTCATCGGGACCTGCCAGTTTGCCGGTATCCACTTCAATGCGCACGTCGGTGAAATTAAGGCGCGGGGTAGACCAGAAATTCGTCTGCAGTGCATTGACTAAAATGCGATAGCCGCCTGAGTCATAATCCATCACCCCTTCGGTCACAAGGAGACGCTCCCAGCCGGTTGTGGGTTGAGAAAAATCATCCTGAAAGAGCACCGAACCCGAAGGCTGCGCTGCCGCAGGTGCTTGTGTTGGGAGGACGCCTGCGCACGCAGTTAGGAAAAACATCAAAACCAGAGATAAGGTTAATGAACGATTCATGAGCGTGATTTTATCATCGAAAATATTCATCTAATAATTGCTGTGCCTTTCCGACAAAGATGCCCGCGTTCGGCGCATCCCGGATAACTGTAAGCGAATTAAATGCCGCCGCTTTATCTCCTTGCGCAAGATAGGTCATTGCTAAATGAAGATGAGCAGAAAAATATTCCGGCGAGATTTCGATGGCTTGCAATAAATATTTTTCGGCGGTGGCATAACGACCTGAAGACAAATTTACATACCCTGCCGCATCCAATGAAGCTGGGTCAGTTGGAGCAAGCTGCAATGCCTGTTCCGCAGCAGGTAGTCCGATATCGTCGAGGTGAATGCCATTATCAGCACAGAAAAACGCAAGCAAGCGCCAATACTCTGGCAAGTCGGGCGCAAGAGTCACGGCGTTTTGATACGCTTCCAACGCCGCAACGAGGTCACCGTTCCTGGCGTAGGCATCGCCGAGGCTTGCCTGCCAGCGCGGATTTTCAGGCTCGATATCTGCCGCGAGTAGATATTCTGCCAGCATGCTTTCATACTTCCCCAAGCGACTCCAATACAGTCCACGCAGGGCACGCACGTTGACCGATTTTCGGTCAAGTGCAAGAGCCTGATTTAATTCCACGCTTCCATCCTGACCGAGTTGCTGTTTCGCCTCTCCAAGCCAAGCCCACGCCTCGGCATTTTTTTCATCTAGCAAGATCGCTTGCTCGAAAGCAGCATGTGCCAACTCCCATTCTTGTACCAAGCCAAAGCCATTGCCAAGAATCACCAGCTCCATCGACGAGTCGTTTTGCTGAGTAGAAACAGCCAGAGAGGCGCGCAAGGTTTGAAACGCTGAATCAAGCTCGGGATTAAGAGATGAGGCGCGCGTCAACTCTGATAAGGCTTGATCAGACCGGGACAACATCAGCAACAATCCCAGCCGGTATGCGGCGAAGGCATCTGATGGGTCGAGGCGGGTCTGATTCTGAAGCGCAACTTGTTCTGCCGCCCAACCTTTTTGGCTGCGGTGAGCGAATGCCAAAAGTCCGTACAACCTGGCAGAGTCAAAATTTTGTGTGCCCGCCGTACAAACTTCTACTGCGGCTGAAAAATCGGCAAGTTGATTGTGCGAAGCGCAATGCCAAACCCAGCCTTCTTCGGTGACCGGGGCATTGGTCTGAAAATAATCGATGGCGGAGGAAAAATCGCCGCCCATAGCCGAAGTAATTGCGGCGCGTTCAATAAGGTCGTTGCGCCAAATTAGAAAACGTGCAGCATGAGCATAAGACTCGGCTGCCAGCAAGTAGTTTTTTTCACTCTCTGCTTTTTCAGCGCGTTGCAGGCTCTGCCAGCCCGTGAGTAACACAGGCGCAAGGAGAGCAAACAGAATCAAAAAAATTACAAGGGCTGGGAGGTAACGCCGAGACAGCATGCCGAATATTCTACGCCATATTCCTGAACTGGCAGTATAATTCTGCCTGCATGAATGCTTTTATCAGCGAGATATTGACTCAACTTACGGTGCCGCCGGGCGACCTGATCTATTACATTGTCTTAGTCTTTGTAGTAGCCAGTGCGTTGCAGTCGGCATTTAATCTTTGGCGCATCAGTGAATTCCCTCAGGCGCGGCGCGCATTTATTGGGTTAAGCATTCTAATGGGCGCGCAAATTTTCATGTTCATCTTCAGTGGTTTGGGCTGGCAAGGATTGCTCGACCCGAAAACGATCCTGCCGCCCATGGATCGGGCGTTTTTGTCTTTTAGCATCGTCTGGATCACATGGCTATACGCTTTCCCTGAACCTAATCGCCGCGCTGATGCGGTTGCGATTCTCTTAAGCATGTTCATCTTTACAGCGTTGGGGTTGAGTTTACTTCTCTGGCAAGATCAAATCGCCAACCCAGCAGCCGCCACCATGAGTTACAACCAAACCAATGGAGATTGGGGCTGGCAGATTGTTTCCTTGATCCTAGCGTTGTTGGGCATGGGAGTGATCTTTATCCGCAAGCCCGATGGGATGTGGTATGGGATCGTACTGCTTTTCCTCGCATTTTTGGGTCACACAACCCAGCTTTTGACGAATATAGAAGGCGATTACTCGGGAGTTGTCCGGTTGGCATATATGACGGCTTTCCCGATTCTTCTCACCTTGCCGCAACGCTTTACGACAGTTTCTTTGAGTGCTCCGTCACAGTCCAAGCCGACGACCTTGAAGCAGGATATGGTTGGGCGACCAGAACGCCGTCGCTATAGCACCGATCCGAAAACATTCCATGCTTTGTTGGCGGTTGCAGCAGAAAACAACTCGACGAAAATGAGTCAGGCAATCACCCGCGCCATCGCTCAGACGATGCTTGCCGACTTGTGTTTCATGATCTACCTTACCGACAATAACAACCAAATGGTGATTGCTGGTGGATATGATTTGATCCGCGAAGATAGTTTGGAAGGCGGCTCACTGACCAAGGGTGCGATTCCCATGCTGGCGAATTCCATTCAACGCGGGCGTCCTCTACGCTTGCCTGCAAGCAGCACCTCTGCAGATATTAAAGGCTTGGGTGATATTCTCGGACTGACCAACCCCGGGCACTTATTATCTGTTCCCATTCTTACGCCTGAAAAAGAGGCATTAGGTGGCATTCTGCTGCTTTCCCCTTATTCTGACAGAACCTGGAGCGCGGAAGATCAGGCATTTTTATCGAACATTGCTACTTCTCTCGTGCCGATCATTCAACGCAACCAGAAGATCAACAAATTGGAAGCCGAAAGCGGTTTGGCACGCGCACAAGTTACAGACCTTGAAAGCCGCATCCGTGACTTGAACGGTCAAGTGGAAGCTGCCCGCCTCGAAGCTGAAAAGAACCGCTCGACCGATGTAGCTTCATTACGAGCTGCGCAAGAAGAATCACAAAATATCATTGAACAATTGCAACGCGAAAATGGCGAGTTACGCGCCGGGAAGAACCTACCCTCGGCACAAGCTGAAGCAGACTTGAAAGCCACCTTACAAGAGATGGCAGTTCTTCAGAATCAGCTTGCGGCTGCCAACATTAAATTGCTTGAATTGGAAAAAGGTCAGATCGTTACCAAGAATACCGAACAAGCGGAAGTGATCGCCTCGATTTCGCAGGAACTTCGTCAGCCGCTTTCTTCGATTGTGGGCTACACCGACCTATTGCTCGGTGAGTCAGTTGGTATTTTAGGGGCGTTGCAACGAAAATTTGTAGACCGCATCAAAGTCTCTACAGAGCGCATCCGCAGCCTGACCGATGACATGATCCAGATTACTACGCTGGCAACGGATTTGAATGAATTGAAGCCGGAAATCGTAGAACTGAACACAATCATCGACAATGCCATGTCGTACACCAGCGCGCAAATCCGTGAGAAGAATATTTCGCTTCATCTTGAAGTTCCCAAAACGATCACATCTATCCACGCGGACCGGGAAGCCTTGCAACAGATTTTGATTCATTTGTTGCAAAATGCCGGGGCGGCGACTCCATTCGAAGGGACGATCCGGCTCAAGGTCCAGACCCGAAGCGAAGATGGTATGGATTACATCCTGATTCAAGTAAGCGACCAGGGCGGCGGAATTGCATCCGAAGATCTTCCGCGTGTCTTCACCCGCTTGTATCGTGCAGATAATGTCCTTATCCAGGGCGTTGGGGATACCGGCGTGGGGCTCTCTATTGCCAAGACCCTTACCGAAGCCCAGCACGGACGCATTTGGGTTGAAAGCGAAAAGGGATCTGGTTCAATCTTTAGCGTTCTCCTGCCGCTCATGGGTGAAAAACTGGCAGAAAAATCAAGAAGGAAATAAAGATGCAAGGTATGCGCGATTTTGGGAACGCGCTCGTTGCGGCATTGTTATCCATTGGGTTAACGCTGGGTGCATTGTCGATCTCGCTGGTCGGTTTCGTTCCTGAAGAAACACCTCCGCCGACACTCGCGCTGCTTCCTTCGCCCATTCCTGTTACTGCCACACAAACCTTGCCGCCAACCGCAACGTTAGACGTACTCATCAGCACTCCCATCTTAACTGCCACAAATACGATCATTCCGCCAACCTACTGCCAACCGCCAACAGGTTGGATTCCCATTACGCTTCAAGCTGGCGATACGTTTGAGAGTTTAGCCGCTCGCTACGCAACCTCGCCAGATGTATTGAAATCTTCCAATTGTTTATTCAGCAACGACAGCCTGATCGCCGGGACGTTGATCTATGTGCCGCCTGCGCCTACCAGCACAGTGTTGGCTTGTAGTTCTGGCGCAAGCGGTTGGATCAAAAATTATTCTGTAAAACCAAAAGACACACTCTATTCGATCGCATCCAGTTACGGTACCTCGGTAGTTAATCTTAAGCGCGTCAACTGTCGTTCGAGTGATGTCATTTATGTCGGTGAATTGCTTTGGGTGCCCAATGTGCCCACACGGACCCCCACGGTCACACCGCTGCCAGGCATTACATTTACAGCCGCACCATCGCTCACAGAACCTTTCACACAGACGGTGCTGCCCTTCACCGCTACCTTTGAGCCCACTGCCACATTGCCGCCGCCAACAGCTACGCCCATACCGACTCAAACGGGCAGCCCAACCGCGTTCCCAACGCCTATTCCTTAATTCAGAAATTTAAATAAATGAAAATCAACTTTCGCGCTTCAGTGGCGGTTTTGCTGACCATTTTCGTTGCGGCATGTGCCGCGCCTACACCCGAGCCTGCGCCGCTTCCATTTATACTTATCACCTCCGCGCCAAATTCCACGCCTACCCCTACGCCCTTTCAACCTTCTCTTTTTACACCCACCCAGCCACCTCTTTTTAATTTTGATGTGAATGCTGCGCCGCTGCTGACTCTGCCAACTGAGACATTCTTCCCGGCTGCCACGCCTCAAACCTCGCCGACAGCGACAGCCCCCATTGAGCAGTTATTCCCGCCGCAAGCCGCTCCGCCCGATTCTTCAGGCGCGATCTCACCCACCGTCCCACCTTTGTTGACAGACACTGAAACCATCAACTTTTTGCTGATCGGTTCAGACCGCCGCCCAACGGGCACATCTCACCGCACAGACACGCTCTTGATTGCCGTCGTTTGGTATCGTGAAGGACAAGTCTCGCTGATCTCCATTCCGCGTGATACCTGGCTATATATCCCCACTGTAGGGATGCAACGCATCAACACTGCCTTTCAAAGCGGAGAAGGCGTCTACCCTGGCGGCGGCATGGGACTCTTAAAAGACACTATCCTACAAAACTTTGGCATTCGCATTGACCATACTGCCATGGTGGAATTCGATGGCTTTCGGCGCATTGTTGATACGCTCGGCGGTATCGACGTTCCAATTGCCTGCCCCTATACCGACTGGCGTTTGATCTCTCCCGAGCTCGACCAAAACGATGAGAACAATTGGTGGCTTTATACGGTGGGTCCCGGTCAGGTGCATATGGATGGCGACCTGGCTCTCTGGTATGCCCGCTCCCGCTCCAAGTCCAGTGATTTTGACCGCGGACGCCGTCAACAGGAAGTCATCCGAACTTTATTCCAAAAAGCCCTACAAACTGGCACCTTCGGCAAAGTCCCGCAGTTATATAATGATTTTTCAAGCACGGTTCTGACGGATATGGGACTAGGCGATATGGTAAGTCTGGCTCCATACGCCGTCAACTTTACCAATGCCAATATCCGCAGTTATTACATTCGCCCGCCTTACGTCCAACCGTGGATCACTCCTGGCGGTGCCTCAGTGCTACTCCCACAGGAAGATGCACTAAGTCAGTTGCTGGTTGATGCGACGACCCTCTCCACCTATGCAGCCATACGCGAAACCGTCACCATCGAAGTTCAAAATGGCTCCCCATTCGACACCATGGAAGCATTGGCTGCTTCCCGCTTGAACTACGCCGGGTACGAAACCGTGATAGGTGCCGCAGACAATCGCCAATATGGCAACTCCGTTCTTGTAGATTTCACTCCTACGCAAGACGCCAGCCAAAGACAGACCATTATTGATGCGCTGGGGCTCTACTCCGCCAATGTTCTATCCATCCCCGACCCAAACAGCAAGGTTCAATATCGCATCATCATCGGCGCGGACTATGAATCCTGCTTCAAGCCTGAAGACCTTTCTCACTAACTTGCCAGTTGACAAGGCTGGTCAAATTCGCTAAACTATACGAAGCGATATACTACACGCAAGGGAACTCTTATGAATAAAACTGCCAGCCCCGCTCACATCACTACAAAAACACTTCTGCCGGTTGCCATAAACGGTTGGGAAATGTTCCTGGAAGATCAAGGACGCTCCCAAAACACCATCAAAGCTTTTCTCTCCGATGTGCGTTTGCTCACTCAATTCAGCTCACCCGACCAAACCATCGGCGCGATCACAACAGACGAGCTTAATCGCTTCTTTGAATGGATGGAAAAAGGTCGCGGCATCGCCTGCAGCCCCAAGACTCTTTCGCGGCGGATCACATCGGTCAAGTCCTTCTTCCGCTGGCTTCACCAACACGGAACGCTCACGATTGACCCCGCCGAAAAAGTTCTGCAACGTTCGGCGATCAGCCCATTACCACAAGTGCTTACCAATGATGAATATGAAAGTGTGCTGCTGGTAGCAGACCGTCACCGACGTGATAAAAAGCCGGACGCCCGTCCATATACATTGGTGGCGCTTATGCTCGCCACCGCCATTAAGAAAAGTGAATGTCTGGGTATTCATGTCAATCATATTGAATTGGAAAGCAAAAATGGACCGTTCCTTTTTGTCCGCTACGCCAGCCCTGCCAACCGATATAAAGAGCGCAAGATCGAATTACAGGATGATTGGGTGGAGGCATACAAAGAGTACCTTAGTCAATACCAGCCCACAGATCAGGTCTTTTTATGGTCACCGCGCCGCCTTGAATACTTACTGGAAGATATCGGCGAAGAAGCAGGCTTGAGCAAACATCTCTCCTTCGATATGTGCCGTTGGACAAGCGCGCTACGTGATTATCAAGATGGCATAGAACCCGATAAGATTCGACAAAAACTCGGCGTTTCAAAAATCCAGTGGCGTGAGTTGTTCATTAAGTTAAAACAATTAAACGGTGAATTAAAATAAACAAAATCCCCAGTCTACTCAAGGCTGGGGATTTTCATCTGTGTCAGTGATCTTCTCTGGCGGGTGCGAGACCGAAAAATAAAACACCCGGCTGGTAGACATTTTTAGGCGGTGTTTATGAGCAGGGCGAAACCCCGGCACCCAAATGATTTCATCACCTACACATAATAAGGGCCAGCGGTCTCTGGCACGCTGCGGCAATTTTTCGTTCACAAAAAAATCGGATATTTTTTGAGAATGTCCATCCATTCCAAGCGGAGAAAAATGATCGCCCTGCTGCCTGCATCGCAATTCAAACACCTCGGGCAATTGGTCCGCATCCAACCAGACCTGGAACTGGTCTTCGTTTTCTTCAGCCTGTTCCTTCGCCAAACTGGTAAGGCGCCAATTCTCACAAGAGATCTTCCAACCACCAGCTAGAGATACCTGCCCGGGTAGGCTCAACTGAATGGTCTCATCATCCTGCATCTGGGGCCAGCGATCAAAGGGAAGTTCGGCATGCGGGGCGCAAATATGCAACAGCGTAGATTCCCTCACCATTCGCAGACCCGCTTTCAGGTCCAGGCGAGAGGCGTGCCCCGGTGCTTCGATCATATTGGAAGCACGTTCGAGCATTTGATAATTCACATCCACACCGGGATGAAGATTCTGCATGGCGTGCTTTACCAGGCTACGCTGCAACCCGACTGGGCATTCCGCCAAGCGCCCAAGATTAAATGTAACGACTTCATCGTTTGCTGAGACTACTGTTTCTTCCCAAGCCTGTTCAAGAGTTTCCATCACAAAACTGTAATCGCTCTTCAAAGAAAGCGACATGCGATGGATGGCTTCACGAAATTTCGGGTTGTATGTTTCCAGTGTGGGAATCAGCAAATGTCGGATACGATTACGCTGAAAATTTAAAGCGTCATTGCTCGAGTCATAATGCGGGCGCAACCCATGGACGGCACAATACAAGACTGTTTTTTCGCGCCAATAATCCAGCAACGGACGAACCACGGGAATATCCGGATCAAAGGATTTGATGATCGAACGGTAAGACATACCCTTCAAACCCGAAATGCCGCTGCCACGCAAGAAATGCATCAGCACAGTTTCAACCTGGTCATCTGCTGTGTGTCCCACTGCTACTGCTTGTGCTTTGTGACGACGCGCCAGATCGAATAAGAAGCGATAACGTAACGTGCGTGCCGCATCTTCAATCGAAAGCTTTTTTTCCTCGGCATAGGCACGGACATCTGCGCCGTCGATCCAACTTGTGAGCATTAATCGCGATGCTGTTTTTTCCACCAAACGGGCATCATTCCCAGACTCAGGGCGTAATTTATGGTCAAAATAAGCGACCATGATTCGATATCCCGCAAGGCGCAGGGTATCCATCAAACACAGGCTGTCTGGTCCACCAGAGACACCGACAATGATGAGTCGATCTTTGGTGAGACCACACTCGTTTTGCAAAATCGCTTCAATATTCTCGGTCATTTATACCTGATACAACTCCACCAATACACCGCCCGTGGATTCAGGGTGAATAAAAATATATTGTTTTCCATCTGCTGTCGTGCGTGGTTCTTCGTTGATGAGCCGAATATTTTTGGATCTAAGTTGTGCCAGCATGCCTACAATATCATCCACTTCGAGGCAAATGTGATGCATACCCGGTCCGCGTTTGGCGAGGTATTTCGCAATGCCCGAGTCATCAGAAGTGGGCATCACCAATTCCACTTCGGCGCCTGCTAAAGGTAGGAATGCTACTTGGGATTTTTCGGCTGGGACGTCGCGCAATTCATGCAGGTCGAGTCCAAGCGCATCGCGCCAAAAAGTGAGTGATTTTTCCATATCGTCTACAACGACGGCAACGTGATTGATGGCTTTAATGGATGGCATGAGTTCTCCAGTGGAGGTTTTCTATGATTCTACTTCAAGATGGTTAACGCAATGGGCAAGGCAGAGGATGCCCATTCGGCATACATTTCGCCGGAAGGATGCAAACCATCGGCGGCGATTAGGGCGGGGTTTGTAGCTGCCTCGCGTGATACAGGCGTGACATCTACATAATGAGCACCTGCTTTTTGTGCTTCTTCGAGATTGATCTGATTGAAGGCATCGATCTCCGCCGCGATCGCTTGTGCATCCCTGCCTCTCGCGAAAGGTGTAACGCCCCAATCAGGAATGGAAAATACGATGACCCGGTTCACGTCCCCACCTGCATATTCGATGGCTTTGTTGAGCAGGAACCTAAAGCCTTCACGATATTCTTCGCTGTCTCTGCCGCGATACTGATTGTTGACCCCGATCAGGAGGGAAACAAGGTCATACGGAGGTGTAACGGTTTCTGCTTGAATCCCCTGCCATAGTTCGTCGGTCGTCCAACCGGTGCGGGCAATGATGGTTACGTCAACAGTGCGTCCTTCTTTTTCAAGCAAGGCAGCAAGTTGATTGGGAAAGCGCTCAGGCTCTGGAACCGACTCGCCAATGGTATAGGAATCACCCAGGGCTAAATATCGAAAACTCATGGAATTCTCCGGGGCAGGATTTGGTTTAGACGTACAGCCAATAAAAATAAGACAAATCAGGATAAAAAGCTTCTTCATAAAAACAAGTATATCAAAAGAAGATGAACGTCTGATGGCATTGGATATAATTAATTAACTCAAGTTGCTACCTTTTTGGTTTTAGCCAAAAACCAAAAACTTTAGCCGCGAATTACACGAATTTTCACGAATAAGAGAAAAAATTCGTATGAATTAGCGAAATTCGTGGCAAGGGGTTTTAAAGTTCTTGGCATGGTGGCAACTTGAGTTAAATAGGCAAGGGCATGATTGCCCAATCACGCCCTTGCACACACAGAGGAGGATATTAGAAAATTAAAGGGTGCGGATCTTCATCCACAAGGCGGGAAGTTTGGCAATTTTACCCACGGTGCTCAAAGAAGCACGACGGCTAAATACGTCGTAATCGTGCTTTTCGATATCTTCAAGAATACCTTGATAGAACACTGAAGCGGCGCCAATGGCAAGTTGGCCTTCGCGTTCGAGCAGTTTTACACCCGACCACGAAGCCTCATATAAATGGCGGGTGCGTTCGATCTGGAATTTCATGAATTGACGCCAATTATCCGTCACACGCCCGGCGGCGATATCTTCTTCACGGATGCCATAAGTCGCCAATTCTTCGCGTGGCAGGTACAAGCGACCATTGCGATAGTCCTCACCCACATCACGCAGGATATTGGTCATTTGCAAGGCAACCCCAAGTTTGATGGCGTAAGGAACGGCTTCGTGTCCTTTGAAACCGATAATGTACATACTCATTAACCCGACAGTGGAAGCAACGCCATAACAATACGTGGCAAGATCAGCGAAGGTTTGGTAACGGGTTTGAGAAATGTCGCGCGCAACCCCGTCGATCAATTGCAAAGCATAGTGGCGCGGAATGTGGTATCGGACCAGGGTATCTGCCCAGGCAGCAGCGACCCGGTCATCGGTCGAGGCTGAGGCGGTTTCAACGATATTGCGCCAGTAATCCAACTCAAATTCCCGGTCTTTCTTTAATTCAACTTCATCGACAATATCATCCACGGTACGGCAAAAAGCGTAAAGGGCGCGGACAGCAGAGCGTTTTTCTTCGGGCAACAAACCAGATGCAAAATGGAAAGACTTACTGTGCGCAGCAGTAATAACTTCAGCTTCTTTATAAGCGTTACGCAGAGAGGCATCCCCTGCCCAATACGAAAAGAATGGATGTGTCGTGGGATGTGGAATATGCCCTGCCAGGGATAATAGTTGGCTTTCCCAATTTGCATGTGCTTGCATATGTCTCTCCTCGTTGTTTATCATCCTTTATATTTTACTGAAATTATCCTATTTGTCAAGGTTTTGTCTATATAAAAACAAAACCTTGACAAATACTGTACGTAGTGTAAAATACAGGAGTTGAATAAAAAAGGAGATTTACATATGAAACCGACTGCCCTAGTAATTGGCGCTGGAATTGGCGGAATCGCCACTGCCGCTCGGCTTGCAAAAAATGGATACGATGTGACCATTCTGGAGAAGGAAGCCACCCCAGGCGGGCGCTGCAATCAAATCATTCGCGACGGACACCGCTTCGACATTGGTCCGACCCTGTTTCTCATGCCCGAAGTTTGGGAAGAAACCTTTGCCTCTATCGGCGAAAAGATGAGCGACCACCTCGACCTGCGCCGGATTGACCCAACTTACAAAGTCTATTTTGACGACGGACTGCGCCTCGAACTGACCTCGGACATTGGCAAGATGCAGACCCAGCTCGAAGCCGTGGATAAGACCGCCTTTACTGGTTTTCTCGGTTATATTGCCGAAGGCTCGAAGCACTATAAGATCTCGCTTGAAAAATTTGTTGGGCGTAATTTCTTTAACATCTTTGAGTATTTCAGCCTGAAGAACCTGCCATTGATCTTCAACCTGAAGGCGCTTCAAAAGCATTACACCAATACCAGCCGCTTCTTCAAAGATGAACGCCTGAAAGCCGCCTTTACCTTCCAGAATATGTATCTGGGACTCAGCCCGTACGACGCCCCTGCCACCTACTCCCTCTTGCAATACACCGAATTAGCAGAAGGCGTGTGGTATCCCATGGGCGGCATGTATGCCGGGATTCAAGCGCTGACCAAAGTTGCCGAAAAGCTTGGTGTGAAGTTCGTTTTCAGCTCACCCGTGAAGAAGATCAATGTTGGAAAATCGAAAGTGGAAAGCGTGATCGCAGCGGATGGCAAGACTTACACTGCCGATATCTTTGTCGGCAATGCGGATCTGCCTTATATCTACAAAGAACTTTTGCCTGATACAAAAGAAGCCAAAAAGTTAGACGAAAAACTCTACACCTGCTCCACCATCATGTTCTATTGGGGTGTGGATAAACCATACAAGCAGGTTGCACATCACAACGTCTTTCTCGGCGGAGATTACAAGGCATCGTTTGACCAGATCTTCGAAGATCACACTCTGCCTGAAATCCCCTCGTTTTACGTCCACGCCCCTGCACGGACTGACGCTGCCGCCGCCCCAGAAGGACAGGAAACCTTGTATGTGCTTGTCCCCGTTGGGCATTTGAGCGAACGCAGTAACCAAGATTGGGATGCGTTGGTTAACCGCGCACGCGCCACCGTGTTTGCCCGCCTCGAAAAAGAAATGGGCATCACCGACCTCAAAGAGCATATCAAGTTTGAGATCGTGTATCAGCCCAAAGTTTGGAAAGAGCGTTTTAACCTTGAAAAAGGTGCGGCCTTCGGTCTTAGTCATAACTTCTGGCAGGTTGGGTATCTCCGCCCGCATAATCGCCATGCCCAATACAAGAATATGTACTTTACTGGTGCATCTACCCACCCCGGCACCGGGCTCCCTATCGTATTGCTATCAGCTCGTCTGACAACTGAGCGAATCCTTAAGGAAAAGGGTACAATAGCTGTGCAAAATGTGGTTGAACCCACCCTAACCCCAGCTTAACGAGGAATCCTCATGCTTAGTAAATCGCCTGCCTTTAATTTGAAAGCCGTTCTGCGCGAAACTGGTCTCGCCGCAGACACCCTACGCGCGTGGGAACGCCGCTATGGATTACCTACGCCACAACGAACAGCAGGCGGTCATCGTTTGTATTCGCAATATGATATTGAAACCATCAAATGGCTGATCGGAAGACAGGCGGAAGGGCTTTCCATCTCACGCGCCGTGGACCGTTGGAATGAACTAATCGCTTCAGGGACCGACCCGCTGGCTGAATCATTTTCGACAAATATGATTGTGCCTGCCAATTTCTCAAACGACACTACCCTCGATAACATTCGCGTCGAATGGATCGCTGCCTGTCTGAATTTTAGTGAGACCCATGCCGAACAAGCGTTGAACAAAGCCTTCTCCATCTCTCCGGTGGAAGCGGTGTGTATTGAAGTGTTACAAAAAGGCATGTCTGAAATCGGCGCGTTATGGTATGAGAACCGCGCCAGTGTTCAACAGGAACATTTCGCTTCCGGGTTGGCAATGCGCAGATTGGATGCACTTCTGAGCGCATCCCCACCTCCCACCCGCCCTCAAACTGTACTGGTCGGTTGCCCGCCAGATGAATGGCACACCTTTACACCTTTGTTGCTTTCGCTGTTGTTAAGGCGACGTGGAATGAACGTCATCTATCTGGGTGCCAATGTTCCAGGTGACCGCTTTGCAGAGACTGCCCTCAAGGTCAAAGCCAATCTGGTCATCCTTGTGGCACAGACCTTGGGCAGCGCCGCACATCTTCAGCATACTGCTCTTGCCCTTGCAGCACAAAATGTAAATACTGCCTTTGGTGGGCGCATCTTCAACTTGCGCGAAAGCATGATCGAACATATCCCCGGTCACTTTCTTGGGAAATCTCTCGAGTTATCCATTCAGGAAGTGGAAGATATCTTGAAAGGCAAAAAATCAACCCGCGAACTCAAAATCGCTTCGCAGAAATACCTGGTGGCTTTACATGCTTTTGTTGCAAAACGCAGCCAGATCGAAAGCACGATCAAAGAACATGTCCAGCCACTGATGATAGCGCCGGAAAATTTAAACACAGGCATCCACTTTCTTGGCAACAATATCGCCGCTGCCCTGCAGCTTGGTGACCTTGACCACCTCTCTGAAGAAATAGAATGGCTGAAGTCACTGCTACAGATGCATGAAAGCCAGCCGCAGGAACTGAATCATTTTATGAAAGCCTACTCTAATGCCGTGGACGAGCACATCAATGGACAAGGTGAGTCGATCCAAACCTGGCTGCATACTTATGCGTCAGAAATAACATAAAGGATATATGAACAAACGTCTTCTCTCCATCATTCTGGTTGTTTTCGTCGACCTGTTAGGCTTCAGCCTGATCTTGCCTTTACTGCCCTATTATGCTGAAAAATACGGTGCGACTCAATTCGTAACTGGTTTGTTGGTTGCTTCTTACGCTGTCATGCAGTTGATTGGTGCGCCTTTACTGGGTCGGCTCTCCGACCGCTATGGACGCCGCCCTGTCCTTCTCGCATCCATCTTCGGTACGTTCCTTGGTTTCCTTCTGCTCGGTTTTGCGGATAGCATCGGTACCGCGCTGGCAAATGCCTTCAACCCGCAAGCCGCCAACGTGTTCGTGCTCGGAATTCTCTTCTTAAGCCGCATGGTGGATGGACTCACGGGCGGCAACCTTAGCGTGGCTCAAGCTTATATCTCGGATGTCACCGATGAAAAAGATCGCTCAAAGGGGCTCGGGATGATCGGCGCAGCCTTCGGCATGGGCTTCATTATTGGTCCAGCCACAGGCGGATTGCTCAGTCAATGGGGATACTCCGTTCCCGGCTTCGTCGCGGCGGCGCTGTCTTTCATCAATCTTTTGATGATCTACTTTTGGTTACCCGAATCATTGACAAAAGAGAAGCGCGCGAATATGCCCGAAACCAAACCTGCCATAACGCTCTCGGCTTTGACCCAGGCTTTGACACGTCCGTTCACCGGTGCTTTACTGACTGCCCGTTTTTTCTATGGATTGGCATTTGCCATCTTCCAAACCATATTTGCCCTGTATGCCCTGCAGAAATTTAACTTTCAAGCGCGTGATACCGGTTTTATCCTTACGTATGTAGGTGTGCTCTCTGTGTTCGTGCAGGGCTTCTTGATCGGGCAGCTTACCAAACGTTACCGCGAAGATGTTCTCATCCTAATTGGATGCGTCATGATGACCGTCTCCCTTATCGGGTGGGCGCTGACACCCAGCGTCTTCTGGTTGTTGGTTGTACTCGCTCCCACGGCTGTCTCAGGGGGCATCCTGAACACGTTGCTTTCCTCTACGTTGACCAAAGCTGTTCAACCACAGGAGATCGGCGGGATCCTTGGTCTGGGTGCATCCATTGAAAGCGCTACTCGCATCTTTGCCCCCATCATCGGCGGATATTTACTGCAAGCCTTTGGCACATGGTCACCCGGAGCTTTCGGTGCGATTCTGATGCTCGGCATCACGGTGTTCATATTCTTTACGGTCTTCAATCACCCCATCGCGGCAGAGATCCGCACTCGTGTGACGCAACAACCTGCCCCTGCCCACAAAGTAGATTAATCCCATCCTGAAAACAGGATGATGGCTTCCATTAGTTTCAAGGAGGAGTCCCCTTGTTAATCGACACCCTTCGTTACGAATTACCCCCTGAAGGCACTACCCTTTTGGGATACATCATCCGACGCATGCATAAGACGGAGTGGCTTGCCAAAGCCGCAGAGGCGTTGACGCAAAATAAAACCGCCAAAGCGCTCGAAGCTGTAGCACTCTATGCCGCGGCGTCTGCCACTTCATTCGGACGTGCCTACTATCAGCCGCGCTTCAACCGCGAAGGCGATGTTGCCAGCGAACGAGATCCCATTACCAACGCACTGATAGCAGCGAAGTTGGTCAGCAGTTCCCCGGTCTATCACATCACTTATTCGGCAGACATGCCAAATGGAGACATCTTCGAAGGCTCTGAAAAAATTCTCGGCACCACCGTCGGTTTGCGCGGATTAGGCATGCCTGCGCCTTCGAAGTTCACGTTCAAATCCCACGTCTATGAAGCGACGTTAAGTGGCACACTCACCAGCGAACTAGCATTGTCATTTTTTGGAAATACCAAAATTCGCGGGTATGGATCGCTCAACTTTAGTGACTCAGCAGGGAATGAAGGTCAACTCAATCTGAGCCGCCAGGGTGAGGTCACGATCAAGATCAATGACCAGCCTACCGTTACTCATGCGCTTGTGCGCGTGATGTGGCTGGACGACACGAATTTTTCTCCACAGCCTCTATGACCAATATCTGGTGGATTCGCCGCGACCTGCGCCTGACGGATAATGCTGCGCTTCACGCCGCGCTCGAAGCGGGTGCAACCCTGCC
>JAFLCE010000023.1 GCA_017303655.1 Anaerolineae bacterium | reverse complement strand
ATTTACTCATGGTATTTTCCTCGCAACTGCAAAGACACTGAGTCCATAAGGCAACCCAAAACTGGAAACAAAAGGCGCCTCCCATGAAAGAATGCGCCTGAAGATTTCGTTGGTTCGATCCACGCTCAAATCTGAGCGTTCACTACGCAATGGCGAGATACGTTCGCCGATCCTTTTTGCCAGAGCCAGCGGAAATAACAAGGTGTTTGCGTACGAAAGATGCACGATGTGGAATCCGCTTTGTTCAAGCAAAGACTTTAAAAGTCCTTTGGTATACCGTCTGCGGGTGTGAACTCGTTCATCATGCTGTCCGCGCAGCCAGTCATAGGCAGGTAGGCGCATTAGTAGATATCCGCCAGGTAGGAGCACTCGAAAAAATTCTCGCAAGGCACGGGTTTCATCCGGTACACCGCGTTCGTACAAAACGTCGAAACTGGTGACAAGGTCAAAGGAAGCAGAAGCCAGCGGCAGGTCCAGTATGGAGGCGCGGGCAAGGCGAGAGGCATTGCGTTTGCGGCTTAATATCACGGCTTCTTTGTATAGGTCCACGCCAGTGACATCGCCATAGTCTGCCAAGTAAGTTGTCATGGCAGCACCTGTACCGCATCCGGCATCCAATATGTTCAGGCGCTGACTTGGGTGTACATGGCGGTTCAACAAAGCCCGGGTAATGGTTGCCATTCCCAGATACCACCAATGGCGTTCCTCCGCCTGGAACATGATCTCGTATTCACGTACGTCCAATAGACCTCTTTATGGAACCTGGTACATCAAAAGGATAGGGTCAGTGCAATCATATTGATAACGCAGGTCACCGCCGGGGTTGGCACGCGCCCACAGTTCCAGTTCTTCAATACGGCTTGGAGGTGCGATGATAACCTCGCCAGAAACTGGATTCAACTGGTCAATTGGTTCATTGAAGTTCAATATCTGACGGCTTTTGCTCAAGAAAAAAGAGGAGGGATGGGTGCCATGGACGAAGATATTGTCACTAAGCAGATAGATATTTTCTTCGCTATCGATCTTAGCGACTTGCGACCCCAGGTAGGATGCAAATCTTCCAGCAGTGTCAGATGCGAACCGGCAGCGCCCGGCGAAATCGAAGTAATACGTCCACAAATTAAATATCATCAGACTCACAAAGATGATGCTGACGGAAACGCCATAGGCATATCGTTTCTTTTCCCAGGTTATGCCAAATATTTCTAGGATCTCTTCCAAGCCAATGGCTGCCATGATCATGGCAGCTGGCAGCGCCATCAACATGCGGTACGAATCCGCGCCGGGCGGAATAGCAAACAAACCCACAGCAACCGTTGCAGCCCAGAAATAACCATTCAGTAAGAGGTAGGCAGGATTCTTCAAACGCCACAGGGCGATTCCCAGCCCAGCCAGGAACATCACCGTCGAGATCATGCTCAACATCGGTGCGGGTGAGCCATAAAAATCAAGCGCTGGGTAATAGATAAGGGACAAAAATGCATGCGTCACCCGCCCAAGCAAAACTTCAAACGCACTTTGACCCGTTGCCAACATCGTGTTTTCCAGCCAGCCAGATTGAAAGGTGCCGTCTTTATTCAAGCGATTCAAAAACTCACCGGGTTGTTGCGTAAAATAAAGACCCGCAGGCAAAATTGTTGTAAAAAAACCACCAAAGAACGCAGCTACTTGTTGGAAACGAGATTTGAACCAATCCCTATAAAACAAGAACCCCAATATCGTATAAACGACCAGCATTCCAGCCACGACTTGTGCCGTTAGATATACTGAAAAATGAATGGCAAGCAGCACACCACCCAAAGCCGTTCGCCAGGACTGACGTTTTTCAAGCCCGCTTAATAGCAAATAC
Organism: Anaerolineae bacterium; assembly: GCA_017303655.1. Lineage (GTDB taxonomy): Bacteria > Chloroflexota > Anaerolineae > Anaerolineales > Villigracilaceae > Villigracilis. The sequence goes on along the minus strand of JAFLCE010000023.1, from coordinate 46,671 downwards.
AACTCAAGAGGCGCCAGCCAGGCACCCTGAATATAAGCGACTGAAGCAATTCGGCTAAAATGAATATGCGAATGAGAAAATGCGATCAGGAATGCCGCAATTAAACCGATCCGCCAGCCGCCGATCTGACGCCCCAACAAGTAAATACTTGGAATGGCAAGCACACCCCCAATGGCAGGTATTAACCGTAGAGCAAAAGCATTAATGCCAAAAATTTTCAACGAGAAATTAATCAACTGCAAATAGAGTGCGCCAAAGTTATCCCACAATGCAAAGGGATTACTAAGGACTCCCTCATTTGTCAATTGAGCGGTCAACCCCACTGCCCCTTCATCACCATCCAAAACACGGGGCAAGTCTCCCAGTTTATAAAACCGCACAACAAATGCTGCCACTGTTATCAGCAAGACCAAAATGATCTCGGTTCGGTTCTTCCTGAACCAGTCCTGCAACGGCACAAAACCACTATCAGAATCCGATTGAAAGAAAGCGTATACATAGCAACCTGCCCCCAACAACCATACCGTAACCACAGGAATATAATTCACCCGCGTATACGTTGCAAAGAAAAGGGTTGCCAACGCTCCCAAAGCTGAAAAGGAGACACCCGCAACGATCCAAAACACCTGGTTGCTAAAAAACCTTGTTTCTGAGAGCTTCCGCAAAGGCGAGGTGGCGCGCAAGAAGCGACTAAAGACTAGAATGAAAACCCCGATCAGCGCCAGCCAAGTGTAAGGCGGCACAAGCGTTTCCTCCGCCGGTTTTGAAAACACCAAAAACTGACTCACCAAAATGATATACACCCCTACAAATGCAACAAAACGACGCACGTTCTGAATATCATCCCCATCAACATTCTGCCGGTTGATCATGTCACCTCTGTCATCGAGTCTCATAATTTCTTTGAAATTATACCCACAAACGAAAGGGCAGCCTAAAATCCTGTCACGAAGAACCAATGTTAACAAAAATTAAATTTCATGTATAATTAAGAAAACTTTGAACACTTCCACCGCTCGCTGCGGTCTCATGCTTGAAATTGACTGGAAAATTCGCGCACGATCCTCCCCCGGTTTTGGGAGTTAACTTGTGAAGTCAGACAACAGAAAAATGAACTTGAGCCGCCTGGCTTCACCCTAAAATCTACAAGTGCCGAACGTGATGTTAACCCGTCACGGATTTCGACCCACCTCCGGCAACGCCTCTTTCTAAACCCGGAGTCTGGTGCCAAAACCCAGACCTTTTCACAGCCGAGACCGATTCTGTCGGGCATCTTGGCTGTGTTGTTTTAAGTAGTGCGAGATAATGAAAAAGATAACCGCTCTCGAAGTGCAAAAGAAAAATCCCAATCGAGTGAACCTTCACCTCGACGGGGAATTCGCCTTCGGGCTGGCACGCATCACAGCCGCCTGGCTCAAAGTTGGAGACGTGCTCAGCGATGAAAAGATCGTTCAATTACAGAATGAAGATGCGCAAGAGAAGGCAATGCAACAGGCTTTACTCTTCCTAAGTTATCGCGCACGTTCAGAGAAGGAAATACGGCAGAACCTGAAAAAGCACGAATATCCCGAAGACGCCATCGAACATACGCTGACCCGCCTTCGCGACAACAGGCTCGCCAATGACAATGAATTTGCTCAGGCGTGGGTAGAAAATCGCAGTACATTCCGCCCCCGCAGCCGCCGCGCATTGACAATGGAACTCCGTCAAAAAGGGCTCGACGAAGAAACAGTTAAGCAGGCTGTTTCCAACGTGGACGAAGAAGCCCTGGCGTACGAAACAGCCCGAAAACGGGCACCCAGATTCCTAGGTCTGGAGTGGAGCGAGTTTCGTAAGAAACTCTCCGATCACCTTGCAAGGCGCGGCTTCCCCTATTCCGTTGTTACGTCTACTGTAACCCGCATTTGGAATGAGACGCACACGGAAGATACACACTACGAAGATGAGGAACTAACATGAACCCCATTATTATTATTTTGATCGATGTTCTGGCGCTGGTCATTGGCGCCGCGGCGGGGTACTTCTTCCACCGTTACCAGGTAGACCGCGCCACCAAAGCCAAACAAGACCGCTCCGATGATATTGTCAAAGCCGCTCAAACCCAGGCGAATATGATCGTCAAAGGCGCACAAGATAACGCCACCAAGATCATTCAAGCCGCTGAAAGCGAACTAAAAGAACGCCGCATCGAACTGAACCGCGATACCGAGCGCCTTGAAAAACGCCGCTCAGAAGTAGACAGCCGCTACGACAAGATCGAACAACGCGAACAAAATCTCAACAAACGCCAGTCGCAGATCGACAAGCGCCATAACGATGCTGAGAAACTGTTCGAAGATCAAATGAAAAAACTCGAAGAGATCGCGCAGATGACGCCTGACGAAGCCCGCAAAGATCTCTTCGCCGCCGTAGAAAAAGAAGCCCGCGGCGATATGGCGCGCATCATCCGCCAGATCGAAGCCGAAGCCCGTGAAGAAGGCGAGAAGCGCGCTCGCAAACTCATTGCCGACGCCATTCAGCGCGTCGCCTCTGAGCATGTCGCCGAAGTCACTCGTGCCGTGGTAACCCTGCCCAGCGAAGAGATGAAGGGACGTATCGTTGGTCGTAACGGACGCAACATCAAAGCCTTCGAACAAGCTGCCGGTGTGGATGTAATCGTGGACGATACGCCCGATTCCGTTACTGTCTCCTGCTTCGACTCAGTCCGCCGTGAAATTGCCCGCCGTGCCCTCTCTAAGCTCATCCTCGATGGTCGCATTCACCCCGCACACATTGAAAAAGTTATCGAAGACGAAACTCGCGCCGTTGATAAGATCATTAATGAAGCAGGCGAACAAGCTGCATACGATGCCAATGTCTCTGGCATACACCCTGAAATTCTGCGCATGATGGGTCGCCTCAAGTTCCGTACGTCCTATGGTCAGAATCAGCTCGCCCACGCGGTGGAAGTTTCCAAGCTTGCAGGCATCCTCGCTGCTGAAATCGGCGCAAATGTAGAGCTCGCCAAAATGGGCGGCTTCCTGCACGATGTCGGCAAAGCCATGGACCACAATCAGGAAGGCACACATGCTGGTCTTGGTGCCGAATTCTGTAAACGATACGGCGTCAATGCAGTAGTCGTGAACGCCATCGCCGCCCACCACCATGAAGTGGATCAAGAAACCGTCGAAGCCGTCATCGCTGAAGCAGCCGATGCCATCTCTGGCGCCCGCCCTGGTGCCCGCCGTGAAGACCTCGAAGCCTACATCAAGCGCATCCGCTCACTCGAAGAAATGTCCATGTCCTTTGATGGCGTGCAACAAGCCTTCGCCATTCAAGCCGGACGTGAAGTCCGCATCCTCGTCAAGCCAGATACGATTGATGATCTTGGCTCCACCCGCCTTGCGCGCGACATTGCCAAGAAGATCGAAGAGACCATGCAATATCCCGGTCAGATCCGCGTGACGGTCATCCGCGAAACGAGAGCCACCGAATACGCCAAATAACGCCTTACAAGGTTGTTACGAACCCGATCCCCCACCTCCGGAGTGCTAAAATATGAGCATGAACGTCAACGCTCAAGCGCCTCTGGTGAAGTGGGGGATCGTTGCATCTCTGACGATTCTATGCCTGCTTGCCGCCAGCTTGTTCCGCGAGCCGCTTGAGGGCTTTGCGGGGATTTTGAGTGTGCTGCCGGTTATCGCTGCGGGTTGGTTGTTCGATTTCTACGGGGGAATCCTGGCTGGGATCATCGCTTCTTTCTTAACCTTCTTCCTGGTCAGCCTGCCGGGCGGATCGTCAACGAGTGGGCTCATTGCAAGCTTTTTCTTGATCCTGGCAGGAGCCGTCTCTGGTGCGGCAGGCGGACGTGAAAGAAAACGCGTTCAAGCCGAGCAGCAATTACGTTCGCGTGAACGTTTCCTATCTCTACTTAATAATATTACTCATGCCATCATCACATCCAAAGATTTCAATGCACTCATCCAGCAGTTGGCGCACGAACTTGCCGACCTGACCAAAGCAGACGATTGCTACATCTCGCGCTGGGATGAAGAAGCCGATGAGGTCATTCCCCTTGCAACTACCGCGCGGTTATCAATCCCCTATCAGGAACATCGTTTTCCAAAAGACAAAAAGAATCTAACACGTTCTGCGCTTGAATCGGAGCGTATTTTGCTTGCCGAAGATCTTCAAAACTCACCGCACGTTTCGGCTGATGTCGCGAACCAGTTCCCAGTTAAGTCCGCGGCGGCAATTCCTCTTATCGTTGGCAAGATCAAGATCGGTGCCATCATCCTCGCATATAAAGAATCGCATCAATTTACAGAGGAAGAAGTAGGTAACGCCTCGCAAGCCGGAGATCAGATCGCGCTGGCCTTATGGAATGCCCAACGCGATTTCGAACTGCAAAAGCGCCTGCGCGAAACCGATACGATGACGCGCATTGCGCGGGCATTGAGTGAAACCGAGCGGATCGGTCTTAACAACGTGCTGGAGTTGATCGTCACCTCCGCAAAAGAACTCATCCCCGGTGCCGAACAAGCCGTCATTCATAGTTTGGATGCAGAGAATGATCTGCTCATCCCTGAAGCCGTGGTTGGGTTCACGGATGTCTGGGCGGGCAAAGCCAAGATGCGGCTTGGAAAAGGTATTGCCGGACAAGCCATTGCCAGCGGAGAAACGATCAACGTCACTGACGTTCAAACAGACAGCCGCTTCATCCAATTGGGAGACCCGGTGCAGTTCCGTTCGTTAATGGTTACGCCGATTATTAGCGGAGAAAAAACGCTCGGCACGATCAGTGTGCAAAGTAAACAACCACACGCCTTCTCTCAAGGTGAGACAAATCTACTGCGGACCCTGGGTATCAATGCTGCCATTGCAATTGAAAACGCACGTCTGCTCGAAAGCACACAACAAGCCTTGCGCGAGACCAACGCCTTGTACCGCATCAATCGTGGACTGCTGGCACTCAACGCCCAAGAATTGCTAGATGATGCCGTAGACTTATTGGAAAAGAATCTGGGGTATCACCTAGTGCAGGTCTATCTGATTGACCCGAGAACAGGTGACTTCATTCTCAAAGCCAGCAGCGGTGAGACGGGTCAGACCCTGAAAGAATTAAGCCATCATATCAAAGCAGGTGCAGGGATCATTGGGCATGTCGCCGAAACGCAAGAGCCCTTCTTCACGAATGATGTTCAGCAGGTGATCTTTCATATCAAAAATCCGCTCAGACCAGAGATCCGTTCTGAGATGGCAGTGCCTATCAAGGCGGGCGAGCAGTTATTGGGCATTCTCGATATTCAACAAGCCGAGACGAAGAACTTCACGCCACGTGAGCTTCAATTGATCATCATCGTGGCAGATCAATTAGCCGCATCCTTGCAAAAAGCAGATTTGTACGAAACCCTTCAAAAATCTTTGCAGCAAGAAAAAGCCATGCGCAATCAATTGGTTCAAAATGAACGTCTGGCGATCATGGGACGTCTGCTTGCGTCTGTTTCGCATGAGTTGAACAATCCCTTGCAAGCTATTCAAAATGCACTCTTCCTCTTGCGCGAAGAAAGAGGCATTTCGGAACAAGGTCGCAACGACCTGGAAATCGTGCTTTCGGAATCGGAGCGTATGGCTGGCATGATCGATCGTCTGCGCACCACCTACCGCCCCACCCAAACTGAAGATTTTCAACCTACTTATCTAAATAACATCATTGAAGATGTATATGCACTCATCGCTACCCACCTGCGCAAGTATGAAGTGGCATTTGAATTTCTACCCGACCCCAATTTACCGGTCGTGCAGGCATTGCCCGACCAGATCCGCCAAGTGGCACTGAACTTGCTGATGAATGCCGTCGAAGCCATGCCCACGGGCGGGACTCTGACTGCTCAAACGGTCTATCTGCCTGAAACCAAAGAGGCGCTGCTCGCCGTAACTGATACCGGCTTTGGCATTCCGCCATCTATTCTGCCATTCATCTTTGACCCGTTCATTACAAATAAAAAACGCGGCACAGGGATTGGTCTGACCATTTCACATGATATTGTCGTCAAACATAATGGGCGCATCGCCGCGGAGAATAATCCGCAGGGTGGCGCGATCTTCAAGGTCTGGCTGCCGATTCAGCCTGCCGCTTCAGAGGGTGAATGAAAATTACTGGTCATATCCTCATCATCGATGATGAACCTGCTTTGCGCAAGACCATGGCGCGTATTCTGCAGAATGCCGGACTCGAAGTGACCACAGCTGAAAGCGCAGAACAGGGTCTCGATTATTTAAAAAGCACCGAGTTCGATATGATCCTGACGGACCTGCGCATGCCCGGCATGCAAGGGCTCGAAGCGCTTAAACATATCCATGCCAACTACCCGACCTTGCCTGTCATTCTCTTTACAGCCCAGCCAGATGTCAATTCAGCTGTCGACGCCTTGCGGCATGGTGCCACCGATTACATGCTCAAACCGATCAAGCCCGAGGTGATGATCGAACGCACCCGCGCGATCTTATTGGAACGTCAGCGCGAAAAAAGAAAACGCGAAATCTTGCTTGAGATCGAATCCCTGCGAAATGAATTGAAAGGGCTGGAAGAAGGCAAGCAACCAGATATCCCATCGACCTCGGCTTCAACCGAAAAAGAACGCTATCTCAAACGCGGCGTAATTGTGATCGACCTGTATGCCCGGCGTGTGATGATCAACGATGAGCCGCATAACACCCCGCCCACTTCCTTCGATTATTTACTCGTACTGGCACGCCATGCTCCGAACGTTGTGGACTTTCAAACCCTTGTAGCCGAGGCTCAGGGATATCAAACCGACCTGCGCGAAGCTCAGGAACTCACCAAGTGGCACATCCACCAATTGCGGCAGATCATGGAAAAAGATGCCCGCAATCCAGTCTACTTGCTCAATGTGCGCGGGACGGGCTACCGGCTCGTGACCGATTATTAGTTTGACCAAGACTTGGGGGAAACCTCTACTAAATGGATAGAAACCGCTTCAGGTCCGCGCCCGAGGCGGTTTTTTGTTTCCCAACTTTTCCCAACTTTCATCCTCTTCTACCTATCTTTTCTAGCGGCGATTCGAGAGAAAATAGGTTCGATGAATACCCCAATCTCTCAACCCCAGGAAATGGTACGGATCCTTGTTGTGGATGACCACCCCAATACGGCAACCACCCTTGCGCGAGCCCTCGCTCAGATCGGTCCTTCTGTGGATGTTGTTTCGGCTGTAAGCGGCTCAGATGCTCTCGAAAAGGTGAAGGACAAAGGGGTGGATATTTTATTTACTGACATGATCATGCCGGAAATGACCGGTTTGGAATTGATCGAAAAAATGCAGAACCACCCAGGCGGCAAGCCTTCGTATTCCTATTTGATCACAGCATACGATGTGCCTGGTCTTAAGGTGACGGCGCAGCGCCTGAAGGTAAACGAAGTCATCATCAAACCGGTTCGCCCTGAGAAGATCTGTCAGATCGCCACCACTGCGATTGGAGAAATGAAACTCTCCACTCACCCAACGGGGAAGAAGATTGCGGCAAAACGAAAATTCAAGATCCTCGTGGCGGATGATGTAATGGATAACGTCACCTTATTAACGCGTTATCTTGAATATGAAGGCTACGATCAGGTGATCGCCCGCGACGGGTTGGAAGCGCTTAACAAAGTGCACGATGAACTGCCTGACCTCGTGCTCTTAGACGTGAACATGCCCCATAAAGATGGCTTTACAGTCTTGCGTGAAATCCGCGAAGACCCGGCTGTCGCCCATATCCCGGTCATCATTCTGACTGCCGCTCGCCTTGATCCTTCAGACGTGCAGTCTGGTTTAAACCTTGGCGCAGATGATTATGTGACCAAGCCCTTCGACCGCCATGAACTGATGGCACGCATCCGTACAAAGCTGCGTGTAAAAGAAGCCGAAGACGCCACACGCCGCCGCAACCGTGAACTGAACCTTCTGCCAGAGATCGGTAAGCAGTTGAGCGCCCGCTTGGATATTAAAGACCTTGCTGATGTGTTGCTCAAGCGCACCGTTGAAACGCTGGGAGCCGCTCAAGGCAATATGTATATCTTGGATGAAGCTGAGAAGGAAGTGCGCGAGAAGTATCAAGTGTCTTTGAGCTCCTCTGTGATCACCGAAGACCTTACACCTCCGCTTAAGTTGATACAGCATGTGCAAACCACTCACCAAGGTATTGTCATCGAAGATGCGATTAACGATCCCTTGTGGCAGGTCCATGCAACTACAACCATCCGCTCTGCCCTGGTAGTACCCATCTTTGGCAGGCATTCTCTTTTAGGCTTGATCTTACTCACCCACGAATCAGAGGCTTATTTCACGGCTGATCATTTATTGCTATTGCAAGCCATTGCAAGCCAGGCGGCGATCGCCATTGAGAATGCCAATCTCTATGCCGTGGTGATGCAAGAAAAGAAAAAACTGGCTGCCATTCTACGGCACGCCTCTGAAGCGATCTTGCTTTTCGACGATGAAACCAAACTTAATTTACTTAATCCTGCCGGGGAACAACTCTTTACCGATTTCCCTGCAAAATTAAACCAGCCGCTGCCTGCAAATTCCGGCTATGAAGCTTTTATCCGAATGATTTCCGATGCGCGTGCTGCAGGCATGTCGAAATCGGGCGAGATCGTATGGCCCGACCAGCGTACGTTTACGGCATTTATTGCTCCAATTGAAGATGGCGGCACGCTGGCCATTCTGCACGATGTCAGCCGCTTCAAAGACCTGGACCGGATCAAGAATGAGTTCATTGCGACGGCGTCGCATGACCTTAAGAATCCGCTCACGTCCATTGGCGGATACACCCAACTGCTCAGCCAGGCAGGTCCATTAAACGAAAATCAGAAGGAATTTGTTGAACGCATTCAACATGCCTCCAAGACCATGGGGGAACTGGTGCAGAACATGATGTCACTCGTGCAATTGGACCTGGAAGCTTCACAAAAATATGAACCGATCAACATCAATACTTTATTGGCAGAAATGGAACATGAATTCGTGCCGCAGGCAAACGGGAAATTGCAAACCCTGCATACCCAAAACTCTCCTGAGCCGGTGCGTGTGAATGGAGATCCGCTTCAATTGCGCCAGGTGTTCCGAAACCTGATCAGCAATGCCATCAAATACACACCGCAAGGCGGCAAGATCAACGTCAAAACCAGCATGAAACCCGGTCAGATCACCATTGAGATCGAAGACAACGGTTATGGCATCCCTGCTGCGGACCTGCCATTTATTTTCAATCGTTTTTATCGGGTCCGCAGCGGCAAAGCCAGCGAAGTGGAAGGCAATGGGCTGGGTCTTGCCATTGTGAAGTCGATCATTTCAGAACACAATGGTTATGTAAATGTGGAAAGTGAAACCGGCAAGGGGTCTTGCTTCAGTATTACCTTGCCATTATTGTCAAATTAAGTTCATTCAAAAAAGGAAAATCTATGAAAACTAATACTCGTTTCTTTCTTGTTTTTGTCATTGCTGCCCTGTTACTCGGAGCATGTGGAACTGCCGCTGGACCAGCAGACAAAGTGACCGTGCAGTTAAGCTGGTTCCACGGTGTGGAATATGCCGGTTTTTATGCTGCTATTGATCAAGGCTATTATAAAGATGCCAACATCGAAGTGGTTCTGAATGCGGGTGGACCCGAAACCAATCCACTGGATGAAGTCAGCAGCGGAAATGCCCAGTTTGGCATTGGAAGCGGCGATAGCCTCATCACAGCCCGTGCAAATGGACAGGACTTTGTAGCAGTGGCTACGATCTTCAAGGACAATCCACTTGCCATCACATCATTAAAGTCCGACAACATCACAAGCCCTGAAGACCTTGCCGGTAAAACGGTGGGCGTCTATTCACTTGACCTCAGCAATTTCAATGACCTTCCCTTCCTTGCTTTGATGAGCCGCACCGGTCTTGATCGTTCTTCGATGAATTATGCATTGATCGAAGATTTCCAGGGCGCCAATGAAATCAAAGCCGGTAACATGGATGCCATGAGCGGCATGTTCGCCACCGATCAGCAAGTGATGTCCAGCCAGGATGGCGACGACTTGAATTTTATCTACTATAAAGATTACGGATATGACGTCTATATCAATGCCATTTTCGTGAACGGAGAATTCAAAGAAAACAACCCCGAACTGATTCGCCGTTTTATTCAAGCGACGACCAAAGGCTATCAATATGCCATTGAAAATACAGATGCCGTTGCCCAGCTTGCCACCACATATGATGAAACGCTTGATCTCGCCTACCAGCAAGCGGTCATGCAGGCACAGGTCCCGTTCATCAACAATGGTGACGGTCAGCTTGGCTCGATGAATGAAAGTATTTGGGAAAACACCCAGGACATTCTGCTTGAATTTGAGCTGATCTCCGCCCCCATCGATGTATCCACTGTATACACGAACGAATTTACAACACCGTAACCTCCTTATCAACATGGTAAATGGCATGGGTATCGAGAAGATTTCCTGTGCCATCTACCGCGTCCACCTAAATTTATTCAAATCAGATAAAGCATCAGACATCTATTTATTTTGTTTCCGGAGAATTAAATGAGCAAAAATTCCTCTCCAACCCTGGCTGGCAAGACTACATCGGCATTGCAATCCATGTCGCTGCAGACCCGCCTGCTTTTAACGAGCATATTACTGGTGCTTATCCCAGCGTTGATCACGACAACGATCTCAACATATATCAGTTCACAAGGTCTAACGAATGCTGCCTTCGACCAATTGGAATCTGTCGCTACCTTAAAGGAAAATCAGATTCGAATCTGGTTGGATACTTTGCAAACCAGCCTTGAACTGGTATTTGCAGATCAGCAATCCATTCGACTAGTGACCGCAGTCATTAATCAAGAAGAGGAAGAAAATAACGACGCATTTCTGGATAAGTCGAAATTAAGGTTCGACTTGGAGCGCTACACAGGGCTTTCTGGATACTTTACCGAGATATTCATTATGAATACCAATGGGGTTGTTCTGCTCTCTACAATAGAGAATCAGGAAAACAAGATTTTCAGCAATCAGAACTTCTTCACAGAAGGGATCAAAGGATCCTTTATCAACCCGCCAACCTATGAACCTGCTTTTTCAAATTATTCTATTATCATTTCACAACCCCTGGTAGGACAAAACGGAAAAATTATCGGCGTTCTTGCCGGGCGCGTAAATCTCTCGACCTTGAATAGCATCATGAGTGAGCGGGCAGGGTTAGGAGAAACTGGTGAAACGTATCTGGTTAACGCAAACTTTGCTGCGCTGACCAATTTACGCTTTCAAGAAATCATCCTCGGAAAAACGTACATCCAAACAGATGGGGCAGCCCAAGCTATTGAGACACAGTCCAATGGCAGAGCAACCTACAATGACTACCGAAACACATCAGTCCTTGGTGTATATCATTGGATTCCAGAATTAAAAGCCACCGTTCTGGCAGAACAGGACGAAACTGAAGCCTTAGAGTCATCCAACGCTCTATTTCGAGCCAACCTCATTTTTACATTCCTTACCATTATCGTTGCCAGCGGCATTGCTTTTATCATCACACGTCAAATTTCCACACCTATTACCGAACTTGCGAAAGCCGCAGATAATATTTCTCATGGAAGTCTGGATGTTGAAGTTAAGGTAAACCGAGGTGATGAAATTGGCGTGCTAGCAACTAGTTTCAACCTGATGACCACTCGTTTACGAGACATGGTCCTTACACTGGAACAACGCGTTACAGACCGCACGAAAGCACTTGCCACTGCCACTGAAGTGAGCCGCCGCCTTTCAAACATTTTGGATGAAAGACAACTAGTGACAGAAGTGGTGGAGCAGGTACAAAAGGCGTATGACTATTATCATGGGCAGATCTATTTATTAGATGCCAGCGGTCAGACGCTTGTATTGGCAGGCGCCACTGGCACAGGTGGCAAAGCCCTGTTGGATAAAAAACACAGCCTCTCCCTTGAGAAAGGCTTGGTCGGGCGCGTGGCACGCACCAAAGCTGCAGTTTTTGTGTCGGATACGTCACAAGACCCTGAATGGCTGCCCAACCCATTACTACCCGATACAAAAGCGGAGATCGCCATTCCGATCTTGTTAGGTGAAAAACTACTTGGGGTGTTGGATATGCAAGATGATGTCGTTGGCGATATTCACCCGGAAGATGTGGAATACCTTACAGCGATTGCGAATCAAACTGCGATTGCCTTGCAAAATGCACGTTCGCTGGCACAAGCGCAAAAGAGAGCAGAGCGTGAAGAGTTGATCACCTCCATTAGTCAGAAGATCCAGCAGGAAACTACGATGGAAAACGCCATGAAAGTGGCAGTCCGTGAGGTAGGCCGTGCCCTGGGAACCAGTGCAGTAGTCAAATTGAAGCCTGGCAATGGCAAGCAACAAGGAGAGCGAGATGTTTAATTCGATGAAAAATTTTTTTGCCCTGCCAACTTTTGCTGATGAAGAACAAAACCGAAATGCTTATTTGTTGAACTTCATCACAATTGCGTACTTTGTTGTTGCCATGATAACGGTCGGGGCAAGTTTCGCCGCAAGTACAGACTACGGAAACACGTTAAAACAAGCATCTACCCAAATCGTCCCACTTTTTATCGCCTTAATCATTGCTCAAGTGCTGATGCGAGCAAAACTGATCCGGGCTGCCACGCTTAGCTTTGGCATTTTGTTATGGTTAAGCCAAACCTATAATGTATATATTTCAGGCGGCACCAGTTCATATAGCTTATTCAACTACGTACTTTCGGTAATGGTATTCGGCTTGTTGCTCGGTAGACGATATGCGATTATTACTGCGGTAGTCTCCGTATTTACAGCGTTTGTCTTTTTGGTGCTTGATAACAATGGATTATTACCACAAAGCGTTAACGCCGCAGGCGGCACAGAAACTATTGGGTTATTTACTTTTATTTTTACAGCCTTTCTTTCAACCGCATTGTTAACTCAATATCTAAGACAGTTGGATGAATCTTTCTTGAAATTACGCAGCGCGAACCAGGCATTGGCTGAATCCGGTTCGTTACTGGAGCAACGCGTGGCAGACCGCACCCGGGCGCTCTCCACTTCTGCTGAGGTCAGCCGCCGTATTTCGACCATTCTTAACTTACAACAATTGGTAACCGAAGTGGTGGAGCAGGTAAAAAGCTCCTTCAATTATTACCATGCCCATATTTACTTAATGGATGAGTCGGGAAGAGACTTGATCATGATGGGCGGCACCGGTGATGCCGGGAAGATCATGCTGGCGCGCGGACATAAAATTCCGGTGGGGAAAGGCTTGGTTGGGCTGGCAGCCGAAAGCGGGTCATTGATCCGTGTGAGTGATACCACCGAAGACCCCGACTGGTTGCCGAATCCGCTTTTGCCGGATACAAAATCTGAGATCGCAGTTCCAATTACATTGGGCGAAAAGGTTTTGGGCGTGTTGGATGTTCAACAAAACGTAAAAGATGGGTTGCGCGAAGAAGATGGCTCCCTGCTTCAATCGATTGCTTTTCAAGTAGCTGTGGCTGTACGAAATGCGCAGATCTATTCTGAAACCCAACAACAAGCCGAACGTGAATCATTGATCAATGAGATCGGCAGAAAAATTCAAAACACTGCCAGTGTTGAACAGGCTTTACAGGTAGCAACCCGCGAACTTGGGCAGGCGCTGGGGGCTCGTGATGCACGTACGATCATTGACCTGCAAGAAATAGCGCTGAACAAGGCGAATTAGGAGAGTTCCAATGGCTGATCAAAACCCATCAGATGACCGTATGCAGGGACGGATCAACAACCTGTTTAACGGGCAGGACTTGCCCACACCCGCCAATCTGCGTGAAGTAGAAGCTATGAAATCACGCATTCAAGCTCTGGAAGCACAACTTAGAGAACAAGCTGAACGTGCGGCGAAAGCTGAAAAAGAGTCTGGCTCAAAAGGTCCAGAACGATTTCACTCGGTAAAAGTTGTGGAACCGACCATTTCACTTATCCCAAGAACCTCTGCGGTTGGAAAGGTGAGTTGGGTCTCACGCGGTTGGGACGCCTTGACCCAAGCCAATGTTGAGATCACAGACGCTGGAGAGCGAAATTCAGCACGCCTGGCGGCTTCATTCCTGATCATCATCGCTTTGCTTGAAGTGATCGGCGGGCTGGCTCGTATTCCTCGGGCTGGTTTATTGAATGCTTTCCTGGGTCCGATCGGATTCTCTTTGATCCCTACCCTAGTTGCATATGGGTTGACCCGAACCAAATGGTATCGGGCAGGCATCTTTGTTTTTTCGATGGCGTTCAGTTCGCTGGCATACGTCTCCATGGCGAGTGAAGGCATTCAGGCAGACATTAGTGCTCTGTTGCTGATTTATGTACCGTTGAGCTTGGTCGTTGCAAGTACCTTCCTTTCGTCATGGGCAGTCTTTTTATTGACCGGGTTAAATATCGGTGCTTTGTTCCTGACTCTTGCCACCTTTAATATCATTACACCAGACAATATTGGCGCGCAAAGCGGAATTATCACCACGATTGGTTTGGTGTTGATCGCGCTTTCGAACTTCCGTAAGACCAATGAACGTTTACGTCTTGAAAATCTGCGGCAGGTCAACAAACAACTTGAGGATTCGAGAGATAATCTTGAACAACGTGTTGCAGAGCGTACTCACGACCTTGAGCTGGCATCGGAAATCGGTCGTACCATCACGGCTCGTGTGGAAAATCTCTCACAACTCTTATCCGAGGCGGTTGAATCGATCCGGCAACGTTTCGACCTGTACTATACCCAAGTGTACCTTGTGGATCGTGCCGGGCGTTTCCTCTTACTACGTGCGGGAACTGGGGATGTTGGCAAACAATTGCTTCAACGCGGGCATCAACTTACGCTCACTATGGAATCGCTGAATGGGCGTGCCGCTCTTGAAAAACAAACGGTTATCGTGCAGGATACACAGCATAACCCGAATTTCCTGCCGAATTCCATGCTGCCTCGCACTCGTTCTGAAATGTCCATTCCATTAATGATAGGTGAACGTGTCGTGGGCGTATTGGATATGCAAAGCGATCAACCGAACGCACTTAATGAAGAAAACCTAACCGCCTTCGAAGCCCTTGCCGGGCAGCTTGCCGTTGCCATTCAAAACTCTTACTTGTTCGAGCAGGTGAACCAGGCACGCAGGGAAGTAGAAGAGCAATCAAAATTGCAATCGCTCTCAGGCTGGTCTACCTTCCTCAATGCGCTGGATCGAGGCGAAAAGATCGGGTATGTGTACAACCAAAATGAAGTACTCCCCTACATAGATGTGGAAAGAGAGACTCTTCATGAAAACACACTGCATGCGGCGATCAACGTTGCTGGTGCTGAGATCGGGAAAATATACATCGCCGATTCCGTTGAACGCAAATGGTCTCCTGCAGAAGCTACCATTATCCACGATACCTCTTTGCAGCTCTCGCGTCACATCGAAAACTTGAGGTTGCTTGCCCAATCTGAGAAATATCGTCACGACGCGGAAGATGCAACCAGACGCCTGACCCGTGAGGGTTGGGAAACCTACCTAAACACTAAAAAAGAAACGTCTCACGGGTTTGTGTATCGTGAAAACAAAGTCCAATCCCTAGCTGAGAATAATGCCATAAACCGCACCTACTCCCTGCCGATCGAAGTGCGGGATGAAGTCATTGGCGAGCTTGCAGTTAACGCAGAGGTAACACTGGGAGATGAAACAACCGATATTCTTTCAGCCGTCGCACTCCAATTGAGCAGCCATCTCGAAAGTTTACGCCTGTTGGAAGAAACCGAAGTCAGCCGTGTAGAAGTACAAAAAAGCCAGGAACAATACGAGCTGGCGGTGGAAGGCTCCAACGACGGCTTGTGGGACTGGAACATCGAAACAAATAGTGTCTACTTCTCACCACGCTGGAAAGCCATGGTCGGCTACGAAGAGACCGAATTGATGAATGGCTTTGCCGATTTCGAAGCGCTTTTACACCCTGAAGACCATGACCGTGTCCTGGCAGCCGTCAATGATTATTTAAGCGGCAAGGCAGAGGAATACGATGTTGAGTTCCGCTTCCGCCACAAAAACGGTTCTTATCGTTGGATACTCGCCAGAGGCAAAGCCATGCGCCATGAAAATGGAGCTCCTTATCGTATGGCAGGTTCCCATACCGATATTTCAGAACGTAAAGAAGCGGAACAAATTCTCCGTACGAACGAAGCCCGCCTTGCTGAAGCGCTTGAAATTGCTCGCCTCGGCAACTGGGAATATGATGTAGAAAAAGACATTTTCTTCTTCAATGATCATTTCTACTCTATCTTCAAAACCTCTGTTGAAGAGGTTGGCGGATATCAAATCTCATCTGCACAATATGCTCAGAGGTTCGTCCACCCGGATGATTTGCCCATTGTGGGTGTCGAAATTGAAAAAGCTCTTAATTCCAAAGGACGCTCGTATAGAACCTCACTGGAACATCGCATCATCTATTCGGATGGCAGCATTGGGTATATTTCAGTCAGCATTAACGTGGAGCGGGATGAGAACGGAAAAATTACACGTTATTTTGGCGCCAATCAAGATATCACCGAGCGCAAGCTGGCGGAAGACAGCATCCGCACGAACGAAGCCCGCCTTGCTGAAGCGCTTGAAATTGCTCGCCTTGGCAACTGGGAATATGATCCAGAAAAGGACATTTTCACCTTCAATGATAACTTCTACGCTGTGTTCCGCACAAATGTTGAAGAAGTAGGCAGTTATCAAATATCTTCAGCCGAGTATGCTGAGCGCTTTGTCCATCCCGATGATGCTGAATTGGTCGGAATAGAAATTGGCAAAGCCATGACCACAACAGAACTTCATTTCAAACAACAATTGGAACATCGTATCATCTTCCCAGATGGAAGTATTGGTCACATTGCTGTAAATATCAACGTTGAACGTGATGAAAACAGAAAAATTCTGCGCTGGTATGGTGCTAATCAAGATATCACCGAACGTAAAAATGCCGAAGCGATCATTGCCGCCCGTGCTGAACAGCTCACCGTTCTTAATCGCGTGATGGAAGTCGCCAACTCTTCCCTAGACAGGCAGTACATCTTGCAAACCGCCACAGACGAATTCCGCACCTTGATGAATGCATACAGTGCAGGCGTTCTCTTATTGGACGAAAAAGGTGAGATGCTGACCCTCACTACAGAAAGTTATGCAGATGCCAACATGCCCAAGCTGGTAGGAAGAGCCATGCCTATTTCGAGCAATCCGGCAACGGATTCCTCAATCAAGTCTGGCAAGACAGTTTTGGTTGCAGATGCACAAAAAGATTTGATTCTCAAGCCGATCCACGAGATCATGAAGCAGAGAAACATTCAAAGTGTATTGGTCACACCCATGTTCTCGCGCAATAAGGTCATCGGCGTATTCTCCATCGACACCAATGACATCAAACGAAAATTTGATACCAACGACATTACACTGATCGAAACTCTTGCCAAACAATTAGCCAGTGCCATTGAGAACGTTCAATTGTTCGAAGAGACTCAACATCGTGCGGCAGACCTCTCTACGGTAGCAGCGGTCAGTACAACCACAGCCACCGTGTTGGACCCAGACGAACTCTTGAAGACCGTGGTAAACATTACGAAAGAGCGCTTTGGTCTGTATCATGCCCACATCTACCTAAACAATCCGACGGACAATGCATTGACGCTCGCGGCAGGTGCCGGTGAAGTGGGTCAGAAAATGTTGGAGACCGGTATTACCATCGACCTGGGTGCCGAACGATCTCTGGTGGCACGCGCGGCAAGAGAAAGACGCGCGGTGATCATCAATGATGTTAACAAAGAAGAAGGCTTCCTGCCCAATTCATTACTGCCAAACACCCAGTCCGAAATGGCAGTTCCATTGTTGGTCGGCGAGAAAGTCCTTGGCGTGTTCGACATTCAGTCGGAGAAAATAGGCGCTTTTACAGGCGAAGACGGTGACATTTATACAACGCTTGCCGCTCAAGTAGCAGTTGCTCTTCAAAACGCCCGCTTGTATGTCGAACAGGCATCCGTCGTAACCCAGTTGCGCGAGTTGGACAGGCTCAAATCATCCTTCCTCGCCAATATGTCGCATGAGTTGCGTACTCCTCTTAACTCCATCCTCGGCTTCACCGATGTGATGCTCGAAGGACTCGACGGCGACCTGACCGATTATATGGATAACGACCTGCGCCTCATTCAAAAGAACGGTCAACACTTGTTGCACCTCATCAACGATGTGCTCGACATGGCAAAGATCGAATCCGGCAGAATGAACCTCAACATTGAAACCTGCAACATGAACGAAGTCATGGAAGACGTAATCCGCATTACGTCGTCACTCGCCAATGAAAAGAACATTGCCCTTTACATCGATCCCGAATCAGATAAAGAAGCGGAGATCACGGTCGACCGTACCCGCCTACGCCAGGTGCTCATCAACCTCGTCAACAACTCGATCAAATTCACCGACAAGGGCTCCGTATCCGTCCGCGCTACTCGCGAAAAAGACAACGTTCTGCTCTGCGTAAAAGACACTGGTATTGGTATTCCACCAGCTCATTTGGAAAGCGTCTTCCAGGAATTTACACAGGTGGATACCTCCACCACTCGCAAAGCAGGTGGTACAGGTTTGGGTCTGCCCATCAGCCGCCGTCTGATCGAAATGCACGGTGGACGCTTATGGGGCGAAAGCTCCGGTATTGAAGGCGAAGGCGCCAGCTTCTACGTGCGCCTGCCACTCGAAGCCAAAGTTTCAGAAACCGTAGCCATCGAAAAGGTATAACCGCATGGCAAAACCCATCCATCTGAAATGCGCAGTATGCGGCAACCAACAAGCCTACATTCCATTCGAGCCCGCTGTTTGCAATGCCTGTCAGTCGCAGTGGCTCGAAGCGAATTACGATTACACAGCCTTCAAACGCGAGATCCTGCGCGGCATTCCCAATCGTCCCTCCAACCTTTGGAGATTTCAGGATGTCCTGCCGCTGGAGAATCCATCCGCACTTGATCTATACCCTGCGGGTGGAACTCCTCTGCGGCATTCAAATCGCTTCGCACCCGACCTCGGGCATGATACTGTTTTCATCAAAGATGAACGCTACGGCCCAACCTCTTCCTTCAAAGACCGCCAAGCCGCCGTAGCAGTGGCAGCCATGAACGAGAATGGGATCCGTGAAGCGGTCATCGCCTCCACTGGCAATGCAGCAGTCGCTTATGCCGCCGCTTGCGCCCGCGCCGGGATCAAGCTTTGGGTCTTTATGACCAGCCTGGTGCCGCAAGAAAAATTACGCGAAGCCGCCCTCTTTGGAGCCGAAGTAATCCGCGTTAGCGGCAACTACGATCAGACCAAACAGATCGCTGCTCAATTCGCCCAGCGGAAAAACCTGCTGCTCGACCGAGGCGCCACCTCGGTGCCCGCCCGCGAATCCATGAAGACCATCGCCTACGAAATCGTTGAACAACTTGGCTGGCGCGCGCCTGATTGGTACTTCCAAGCCGTTAGCGGAGGGATGGGACCACTGGGCGTGTATCAAGGTTTCAAAGAAATGTTCGAGATGGGTCTGATCAGCAAAATACCGAAACTGGCAATCATTCAATCGGAAGGTTGCGCGCCCATGGTCCGCGCCTTCAAAGCCGGGAAAGACACCGCCGAACCCGTCATCCCCGATACGCGCATCATTATTCTCTCCACCGGTGACCCAGGCAAGTCGTATACCTACTTATGGAATCTCACCCAGCGACATGGCGGGGTGATGGAATCAGTCACCGATCTCGAAGCTTACTCTGCCATGCGCACCCTCGCCAAAAGCGAAGGCATGGCAGTGGAACCCGCCACCGCAGTTGCCTTTGCCGGTTTTGAAAAACTATCCAAACAAGGTATCATCGGCAAGGAAGAACTGGTGGTCATCAATTGCACTGGGCATACCTTCCCAGTCGAAAAACATGTGCTCGGCGATCAATGGGCAGTGGACGTACACTTAAGCAAAGATCAGTCCCCCGCCCCGCGTGAAGGCTTGCAAGCCGCGCTCGAAAACCTTGACGAAAAGACGACCACCGTATTATTGGTGGATGACAATGCAGATGATGCACATCTCATTCGCCGATTATTGGAAAACAAAAAGAACTACCGCATGTATCACGCCAAAGACGGCTGGGAAGGGCTCTCGATTGCACGCCAAAAACTACCCGACCTGATTGTGAGTGATTTGACCATGCCAGGCATTGATGGCTTTGGGCTGGTGGAAGAATTGAAATTAGACCCACGTACCAAAGACATCCCCGTGATCGTCGTCAGCGCAAAAGATATTACAACGGATGAAAGAAAACGGCTCAACGGTCATATTGAGGCGTTATATCAAAAAGGCTCACTGCCAACTCGCAAGTTCGTAGACCAGGTCATTAACGTAATTGAAGATAAAATAGACGAGAAAAGCAAGGAGTGAGGAGAATTTATGGGCAATACCATTCTTTATATCGAAGATAATCCAGATAACATGATGCTGGTCAAACGTGCCCTGGAAGCACGCGGATACGTTTTGCTGGAAGCCTTTAATGGGATTAGTGGAGTCTCTTTGGCAGAGGAAAACGAGGTTGATCTGGTCTTGCTAGACATCAACCTGCCGGATATTGACGGATATGAAGTCGCTCGCAAGTTGCGCTCTAGTTCCAAAACCGCCCTGGCGTATGTGCCGATCATTGCGGTGACTGCCAACGCCTTGAAAGGCGATGCCGAAAAAGCTCTTTCGGCTGGTTGTGATGTTTATATGTCCAAGCCGATTAACATTCGCGAGTTGTGGGCACGGGTTGAAGCGTTCGTGCCAGCGCCTGAACAAAAAAAATAGATCATCAAAAACTCCGGTTTAGACGAACCGGAGTTTTTATTTCATATATAGCAACAAGTTGAGCGGTATACTTTGTATGGTTTATAATTTAAGCATTCATATTGATTTATTTTTGGTCACTAAGACTTGACAGCCCAACCCCTCCCCGATAAAAACCCGGAACAGAATCTTAACGACGCCCTTCGCCGCGCCGATATTCTTCAACGCGTTATGGCGACCATTAGCAGCGGATTGGAACTGGACCCGCTCCTTTCGAATATTCTTGAAAGCGCTGTCTCGCTGATCGAAGCCACGCATGGAACCATTGGTCTGGTCGTGGAACGCAACGGGAAGCAGGCAGTCCGCACTGTGGCGGTTCACAATATGCCGGATGAAGAACTCGGTGCCGAGATGCAGCCTGGAACAGGGCTGGCGGGAAAAGTCTTGCTTACAAAACAGACCGTCCGGTTGGATCGATATGGCGACCTTGAATTACCCACCTTGCAAAATCTGGTAGAGCATTCTGTTATCGGGGTGCCGATTTTATGGGGAGAAAAAATGATCGGCTTTTTCGGAATCGGCATCGAAGCGCCACGGCGATTCAATGATCACGATGTTGAAACCCTGGAATTCTTCGCACAATATGCAGCCGTCGCTATTCATAATGCAAATTTATTCAGAGCGAGTCAACATTCCCTCGATGAGATGCATCTGCTTTACAAAACCAGCCAGCGCATTGGTCTATCCGATAATGTGGATGGGGTGATTGACGCTTATCTGGACCAGGTTGCTACGGGCGGGGAATACATCTGTAATATCTGTTTATATGAGTTCGACGAATTTCAACAACGGACTGCCGTACTCATCAAAGGACGCTGGACGCCAGAAGATGGTTCGAGCCGAATGGAAGAACGAGTTCCCTATATTCAAGATAACCTTGACCCGATCCTTGATAGGGGCGAAACCATCGTCATCTCGGATGTGCGCAATGACCCGCGCGCACCGAGGTCCTTACGCGAGATCCAGGAAGATTCGGGCAGGTGGGCACTGGTCATGATCCCATTGATGGTGCGAGGTCAAAGGATCGGTCTGGTGATATTGAGTCATCAAGGCGTTCATGAATGGGCGGAAGACACGCTGAGTCCCTATCGGGCAGTCGCGGCGCAGTTGGCAATTGCCATTGACCACCGCATGCAGCAAACCTTGCTCCAACAACGCGGACAGCAACTCGCCGTGTTGGAAGAACGCCAAAGGCTGGCACGCGAGTTGCATGATTCAGTAACTCAATTGATCTTCAGCACCACGCTCATTGCCCAATCCATTACCCCGGCGTGGCGGCGTGATCCACAGGAAGGCGAAAAGAGGGTCGAACGCTTGTTGGAGTTAACGCAAACAGCATTGCGAGAGATGCGTTCGCTGCTTTTTGAATTAAGATCAAGCGAAGAACTACAAGATAAAGAACTGCCAGCTACGTTGACGGGGCTGGAAAGAATCCGCCATTATGGGGTCTTGGGTGCCATTCGTCTTTTGGCGGGTGATGCTACCGAAAATGGGATCCATATAAATGTTGAAGTGGATGAGGCGGGCGCGATCTATTTGGGACCTAAAACAGGTTTGAGGTCCGGTAAAGAACCGGTTGTTGAAGAAGGGATCTATCGAATTATTCAGGAGGCGTTGAACAATATCATTAAACATTCTCACGCCCAGAATATTTCCATTAAACTACAAGGCAACCAGCCGGGTATGCTGCGGTTCAGCGTGGTGGATGATGGAGTTGGGTTCTCATCTCTCCCCAACAAAATGGAAGAAGCACCCGATGGAAGTGGACTTGGAATGAAAACAATGCGTGAACGTGCTGAAGCTATGGGAGGGTCCCTAAGCATTGCATCAGAGCCAGGACAGGGTACTGTAATCGAAGGAATTGTTCCTTTTAAGGAGATCCGTATATGAAAGTAATCCGTGTGTTGATCGTAGATGATCATGAGATCGTGCGCGAAGGTCTGCAAACGTTGTTGAGCGAAGAGCCTGAATTCGAAGTGGTAGGGCTGGCTGGGGACAGCGAAACCGCTCTGTCATTGGTCAAACAACTGAATCCAGATGTAGTTTTGATGGACCTCGTCCTGCCGGGGTTGGACGGGATCGAAACCACCAAACGCATTATGGCTACGAATCGAGCCGCGCGGGTATTGGTCTTGACCTCGTATTCCGATGACATGCGTGTACGAGATGCCATTCAAGCAGGCGCGATCGGGTATTTATTGAAAGATGTGCTTAAGTCTGAGTTGTTAAGTGCAATCCGTTCAGCAGCGGCTGGCAAACCTACCTTGCATGCAGAAGCCCAGCAGTATCTGATGCGTCAGGTCACTGGTGCAGATGCGCCCTCTCACACCCGGCTGACATCACGTGAGCTAAACATTTTGCAATTAATCGCAGAGGGCAAGAGTAACAAAGAGATCGCGCTTGCCTTGCATCTGACCGAGGGAACGGTAAAAGGGTATGTCAGCACGGTCTTTGATAAGCTGGAAGTGGCAGACCGCACTCAAGCCGCACTCTATGCCGTTGAACATGGACTGTTAAAACCAAAATAATCGCCACATCCTTTTGTCAGGTTCTACCACTTACTTTGGTTAGCCAGTATGGCTAACCATTTTCTTTTTGATTGATGCCTCACGATGGTTTGATTTGAAGCCACTTTCTTCTATGATAAAGAGGATCCACAACTACGAATGATGAATATATTGCTTTCATTCGTTTTATTGGTATGCAGTCCAAATATAGCTGCATAAAACTTTTTATTAGAAGGAGAGAAGATATGCCATCGAAACACAATCATCTGTTATTTCGAGTCGTTATTACCCTGCTGCTTGTTTTTATGAGCTCCTGCGGCGGACCTCAGGCGGAGACGGAAGCCGTTACGTCCCCTGAAACTACTGCAACCATCGCTAAAAATTCGAGCTACTCCAGCCCCATCGCCATCAGTGACGATGATGCACTCGTGGTGGTCACAAACACCTTGAACGGCACCATCTCGCTGATCAATGTTGCGGGAGATGCCAATGCTAAATTGGCAGAGATCCAGGTGGGTGAAGAACCGCGCTCGGTCGTCATCACCCCCAATAAGGCGTTCGCCTATGTGACCAATCAGGTCAGCGGCACCGTCTCGGTAGTGGACCTGGCTTCACAAACCAAAGTGGCGGATATTCCCGTTGGAGCAGAGCCTTATGGCATTGCACTCACACCCGATGCAGCGCGGGCATATGTGGCAAATTCGGCATCTAACACCGTCTCCATTATTGATACCGCTACAAATTCAGTAGTCGGCACGATCAATATCCCCGGCGTACAACCACGTGGCGTAGCGATCACCAATAACAATGGCGGAACGGGTCAGCAATTTGTTTACGTGACCCAGTTCCTTTCACAACCCACCGCTTCAGGCGGACCGGGTTTGGATCAGGGCAGCGAAGGCAAAGTCTTTGTCATCTCTACGACCGATGATGCCCAAATTCAAGGCGTGATCACGCTCGCAGCGCACGATACAGGCTTCGCCGCAGATCGAACCGCATTTGGCGGGACGGATAAAGACCCGACCTTTGCGTATCCGAATCAGATGCAATCCATCGTGCTCAAGAACGGACGCGGCTATCTTCCGAACGTAGCGGCTTCTCCTGAAGGACCGGTTAAGTTCAATGTCGATACGCAGGCATTCCTTTCCGTCTTCGATGTCGCTGCAAAATCAGAACTTGCCAATGGCACGATCAACTTGCATGCCGCTGTCAAAGTGCAAACCTTCACGCCGAAACTCTTCGTTGCCAACCCTTGGGCGATCGCATTCGAACATGCTTCCAATGAAGGCTATGTGGTTTCGTCTGCAAGTGACGTATTGGTAAAAGTTACCATTGATGATAGCGGCGTGCCAACAGTTGTGAACGTTCCTGCTGATGGCGACACGACTCGTGTTTTGACGATTGAGGTGCATAAAAACCCGCGCGGGATTGTGATCAACAACGCGGATACGCGCGCTTATGTATATAACTTCATCTCGAAAGATGTTTCAGTAGTGGACTTAAGCGCCTCCCCCGAAGTGGAACTGACTCGCGTCCAGTCGGCGGATCTGCCCGCTGCGGGCTCTGATGCCGCCAAATTCCTCGCCGGGAATGAGTTGTTCCATTCATCGCGCGGCGAGTTTGACGAAGGTGTCAGCGAACGGCTTTCCAACGAAGGCTGGCAGGCTTGCTCGAGTTGTCACCCCGATGGTTTGAGCGATGGTGTAGTCTGGGCGTTTGCTTCCGGTCCGCGCAAGAGCATTCCATTGAATGGAACTTTCAGTCCGCAAAACCAAACTGGCAATCAGCGCATCTTGAATTACTCGGGTGTCTTCGACGAATTGGAAGACTTCGAATTGAACATTCGCGGTGTTTCCGGCGGACCTGGCTTGATCGTGTTGGCAGGCACCACCGACCCTGACCCGAACGTGAAAGCCTTTGACCCACCCAATGCAGCCCGAGAACAATTGCACGTTGGCGGCTTCCCCGCTTGGGATGCCATCGTCGCCTGGACTCAGTTCCGTGTGCCTTCGCCAGTATCGCCTCTGCGCGGCACAGACCCCAACAGTGAAACCGGTCAACAGATCGCACAGGGACGCCAGATCTTTACTCAAGCGAATTGCCAAGCATGTCATGGCGGCGCGAAGTGGTCTACGCCTCAGGTGGATTACGCACGGGTTTCGCCCTTCCCTGAAACAATTTCAGTGGGCACACCACCCGAACCGCCTGTGGGTCAGCTCTCGCGCTTCCTACAACTTGTGGGCACCTTCGACCCGACAAAAGCCATCGAAAAGAATGCCAACAATGCGCAGGCGCTTGGGCAATTGGGTTTCAACCCGCCTTCACTTTTGAGCATCTTTGCCTTCCCGCCTTACTTCCATGACGGCTCCTGCCCCACCCTCGAATGTGTGCTGGAAAACCAGACCCATCGCGAAGCAGGCGGCGTGACCGGCTTGTTAGACGACCCTGCAAGTCAGGCGGCATTACTGCAATTCTTAAAGTCGATCGACATCACAACCGAGCCCATCAACCCGTAAATTCACAATCAATTTCAAGCAGAGTGACCCAGGTCACTCTGCTTGAATGGAGTATAAAAATGAACAAATTCAAACGAACAAGAATTTGGATGGCATTCCTGATCGTCAGCCTGATCTTGATGGCATGCGGCGGATCGCCAGCCGCCGAAGAAGCGGCACCGACTGAAGCAGTAGCTGAAGTCCCTGCCACAGAAGCGGCTCCAGCCGGACCGACATATACAATCCTCGGGGCAGCCAACCGTGATAAAACGCAGGCGGCTCAAAAACCCTTCCTCACATTGGATGCAGACAAGAACATGCTTGTGGTGTGGGCTGAGAATTCTTCGGGCGGGGTACGCCAGATCTTTGCCAGCCGCTTATCAGGCGATGCCTTCCAACCTTTGGGCGCATCGATCAATGTCCATACCAACGTGTTAGCCGACTCCCCCACGATCACGGTCTCTGGAGAAAACAATTCAGTGCCGTGGGTGGCGTGGTCTGAGCCCAGCCCTGGCTTTGGCAATATTGCCCAGGTGTTTGCGAGTCGCTTCAGTGCAGAGACAGGTCTATGGCAGCAAGCAGGCCAAGACAGAGGTGGCGGCGAAGCCAGTCTCAATCTTTCCACTGAACGTGCGGGAACCGATCCATTCATCTTTTCTGGTGCTACCGAGTTGGGCACAGTGCCCGTACCTTGGGTGGCGTGGGAAGAAGTCTCAGATGTGAATCCGTCTTCTGTGCAGATCTTCGTTGCCAAAGGCGTGAAAGATGAAACTGCCATTGGCGGCTTCAAATGGGAAACCGTTGGGCAGGTGAAGGAAGACGGCGAGCAGACCTTGAATGTGAATCGCTTCCGCATCTCGGAACACCCAACCGGTGTGTTTGCTGAAACTGCAAACTCTGTGCCGTGGGTAACCTGGCATGAAGTTGGGCGGGATGAAGCCAGCCGCATCTTTACTGCACGCGGCGTGGCAGACCCCAACAGCCCCGGTGGTTTCAAATGGATCAATGTGCCGCCCTGCGACCCGAACGACGAAACCAAATGTACGTTGAATATCAATCCGTTGAACGATGCCAAAGATGCTTCGATGACAGCAGGCAGCACTGTCGCGGGCGAAAGCACTGTGCCGTGGATCGCCTGGCCTGAGATCGGTCAAAATGGAAAGTGGCAGATCTTTGTTTCCCGCCTCGATACAAACACTCGCAATAGTTTCCTTCAGGTCGGCGGTAGTTTGAACGTGGACCCGAATCATGATGCTCGCACACCGATCATCGTCTTCATGGGCAATGTGCCTTATGTAGCATGGCTGGAAGATGATGGCACGGGCAAGTTCGAGATCCAGATGAGACACCTCGCCTCAGACCCTCAAACTGGAACCTGGTCGCTGGATACTCCAGCCGATGGCTTCAACCTCGACAAAACCCTGTCGGACTTCGACCTGTCAGCGGTCGCTTCAGCCGACACCATCTTCCTCGCATGGGGTGAAGGTGACCCTGCCACCTCTGCCGCACAAATGGTCATTGGCGCGTTCCGCCCGTAGTGTGAACGCCGATGCTTCCATGCCCACCCCCAACTGAGGATTCATCGCATGCATCCCGTCAACTCTGCAAGGCATGCGATACGCATCTTGATCGTAGACGATGCTCCTGCTGTTCGTGAGAGTCTTCGATGGCTTCTGGAAGATGAACCCGGGTTGACCGTCATCGGTGAAGCGCCCACAGGCAGCTTAGCCCTGCAAATGGCGGTCAACCTAAAACCTGATCTGGTCATCCTCGATGTGGAACTTCCCGATATGGACGGTTTCACTGTGACGAGTCAACTAAAAGCTCAGCCAGATCCCTCGTTGGTTGTGCTACTTTCCATGCACAATAATGCCCAATATCAAAAACGCGGCAGAGATGCCGGTTGCGATGCCTATGTTGGAAAAGAAACAGGCTGGGTTGGGTTGCTCAGTGTCTTGCGAATGATCATGAAAGATAAAGAGTAAATAAAAAGTCCCTGAGAACTCAGGGACTTTTTATTATTTGGTTGAAATTTCCACTTCGGCGCTCATGCCCCACAATAAGCCATCCGGTTGTTCATCCAGCTCGATGGTGACAGGGTAAACCACGTCACCGCCAACGGTTTCAGATTTGGGAGAAATCTGAATGACCTTACCCAAGATGGTCACATCCAATGCTTCAATGTAAACGCTGACACTTTGACCGAGCTTCACACGAGCAATGTCGCGCTCACTCAAGTCGGTAGTGGTGATCTGCAGGTTGCTCAAATCAGCTATGGTGATGACAACTTGATTCGCCTGCACAAGCTCGCCCGGAATAACAGCAATATCCACGACCATCCCATCGAAGGGAGCTGTCAACGTGGACTGAGCGAAAGTAGCAGACGCAGAGTCCCAGGCGGCTTTTGCCTGGTCGGCTTGGGCTTGGGCTTTCAAGAACACTTCGCGCGGCAGGCTATACCAACTCTTCTTGCCTGTGGTGGGGTCGATATACAAAACCTTATCTGCCTTTTGCAATTGCGCCGCTTGGGTGCGGGCATTGTAGTTCGCTTCGGCAGAGATGACCGCATATTCAAGGTCGGGCGTGTTCAAGACCATCAACGTATCACCGGCTTTGATCAGATCGCCTTCGTTG
The DNA here is from genome assembly GCA_017303655.1 of Anaerolineae bacterium. Taxonomy (GTDB): domain Bacteria; phylum Chloroflexota; class Anaerolineae; order Anaerolineales; family Villigracilaceae; genus Villigracilis. The sequence continues at coordinate 18,145 of JAFLCE010000023.1, read as the reverse complement.
ACCGAGACTTCTTTAACAAGCGCCGAAAGGGTAAAGCCGAGGGTAGACACCTGAGCCGGTTCCACATCAGCAGAAGCGATAACGACATCCGGCGAAGAAACAGAAACTTCCTCTACTACCGGTGCAGCAGTGGCAGCCGTTTCAGCGGGCGCTGGGCTGGCACAAGCTGTAAGCAAGAGCAAGCCAGCTAAAAGAAACAACGTTCGTTTCATGCCTGCCTCACTCGCCCACACGGATGTTAACATCCGCGCTCATGCCCCAGAGCAAACCAGCCGGTTGTTCATCCAATTCGATGGTCACTTTATAAACCACATCACCGCCGACTTCAGAAGAGATACGAGCCACATCCACAACTGTGCCGGGGAATTCTGCATCCAATGCTTCAATGAAAACAGTGGCAGATTGCCCCACTTGCACTTGAGTCACATCGCGCTCGCTCAAGTCTGTGGTTTCGATCTGATATTTGGAAAGGTCACCCAACACGATCACGACCTGCCCGGGGGTAACCGTCTCATACGGGGAGATATCGACCGATATAACGGTACCAGCAAACGGCGCGGTCAGATTCGACTGAGCGGCGAGGACAGCCTTGGCAGAGTCCACTAAGGCTTGAGACTTGGCAATGTCATTATTCGCTACATCCAGTTGTTGTTGAAATGGCGCACAATTCACGCCTTTACACCCAACGTTGCGGATCAAATAATCAAGACTGATCTGTGCATACGCCAGGTTGGCTTCTGCCTCGCGAACCCGTGCTTCCAAAATGGACGTATCGAGTTGAACCAACACATCGCCAGCGCTCACTTTATCGCCAACCTTCACATTGACCGCGGTCACGCGACCGATATTGGTAAAAGATAAATTCGCATCTTGCAACGGAACCACGACCCCAGAGGCAGCGATTGAATCTCCGCTGGAGGATTGGTTTTCATTCGACGGGGAAGCTGCGCCCGCCTCCAACACCACGGTGGGAACTGCTTCGGCTTCCTGAGCCTGACCACAAGCTGACAATGTGATCGCCAATACACTAACAACTATCAAAAAGACTTTCTTCATTCTTAATTTCTCCAAACTGTGTAATTCTTGATATTTCTAAGTATAACAGATTGCACAGTTTTTGCAAAGGTTTTATCTAGGTATGGAATTATCCCTTGGAATCCTTGACGATCACACCATCTTCAAGAGTGACCACACGCGAGGCGTAATTGATGACACGCGGATCATGTGTAGCGAAGACGAAGGTCTCCCCTGTTTCTTGGTTGAGTCGCTTCATGATCTCCATAACCTGCTTGCCGTTCTCAGTGTCGAGATTCGCAGTCGGTTCATCGGCAAGGATCAGGGCGGGTTTGGGCGCCAAGGCGCGGGCAATGGCGATGCGCTGCTGTTGACCACCAGAGAGTTGATCTGGGCGGTTGTTGGCGCGATCGGTCAGGTCGACGGCGTTGAGCAGTTCCATCACGCGGTCACGGCGTTCTTTTGGGGAATGTCCATTCAATAACAGTGGCATTTCCACATTTTCATAGGCACTTAGGGTGGGGATCAACGCAAAGAATTGGAAGATAAACCCAATATGACCCTTGCGCATGTCTGCCCGCTGATTGCGATTAAGTGACGTGACTTCCTTGCCGTCTACAGTGACGCGCCCGCTGGTGGGTTGGTCGAGACAGCCGATCATTTGCAAGAGTGTGGTCTTGCCCGAACCGGAAGGACCCACCAAGGCTGTGAATTCTCCGCTGTTAATTGAAAGGCTGACCCCGCGCAACGCATGGGTTTCCAGCTTCCCGATTTGATACGTACGAGTTACGTTTTCGATCTTTACAACTTCCATGATATTTCTCCTTGCGGACTCTCTCCGCTTCTATTTTTCTGCACGCAACGCCTGAACAGGCTCTAATCGAGATGCCATGACCGCCGGGTATAAACCGGAGAGGATGGTGGCAATAAAGGTCATGACGGTGACATTGACCGTGTTATCCACTGTCAATTGGGCACGGATGGTATCTGAGACCAACATTCCGCTCAGCCCCATGTTGCCAACGAAAAAGCCATTGATATTGAAGAGATAGACGGCGAACACGCCCAATGCCAATCCCATTACGATGCCGCCAATTGCCAGCATGAACGATTCAGCCAGGAACAATCCTAAAATTCGCCCGCCGCGCATACCAATCGCAGATAGGATGCCGATCTCGCGCGTCCGTTCGTAGACAGACATGATGAGGGTGTTGACAATCACCGAAGCCGTGATGGCAAGAATGATGAGGTAAAAGAACGAGATATAGCTTTGCGCCATGGTCTCGAACTCTACGAACAGCTTGTTCAGGTCGCGCCAAGTGAGCACTTCCAAACTCGATGAAGATTTCAGCGCCGCTACAACCTGATCGGTATCAGCAGTATCGTTTAGAAGGATGAAGATCGTGCTGGCATGACCTTCTGTTTGTGTGAGCGCCTGTGCTTTCGCCAACGGCAGGAAGACCGTGCCGCTATCAAAGCCATAGGTATCGGTGGTGTAAATACCGCGGATGGTAAAGACCTGTTCCTGAACATTCCCATCGGCTGTGTTGACCGAGAGGCTGACCTTATCACCCACTTCCAGGTGCAACTTCTCTGCCGCCGGTCTCCCGATCAATAAACCTTCACGGTCATCGGCGTTGAGGAATTCTCCGCTGATGATCCCATTGCGATACGGGTCATTTGCCACAGACGGTGGGTCGATGCCGTAGATCTGCACACCCGTCGATTCATCACCTGTGGAGAGGAATCCGCTCGCGAACAAACGCGGTGTAGCAGCTTTTACCTGCTCCAAGGCGCCGATCTGGCTGGCAATCTCATCCGGGTTCGCTACGAGATCCTCCCACTTAAGGCTCGATTTATTCGCGTCATAAGAAGCGGCTCGAATTTGAATATGTCCGCTTTGCAGGTTAATGGCAGACTCAACAGCACTGCCCATTTCACCTTGAATGACGGACGACATTAACATCAACAACGCAAGACCGATCGCGACAGCCAAAGCAGAGAAGAAATTCCTGCGGCGATTGCGGCCCAGGTCACGAAAAGCCATTTTAATAATCTGTATCATGATGCACCTTATACAAAATGCAGAGCTTCAGCCGGTTCGCGACGCCCCGCCTCGATGGCAGGGATAACCGATGCCAGCGCCGAGATAACCGCGACCATGGATGCCCGCATGAGTAACTTTTCAACACCCCAGGTGGGGTAAACCTTGTCTTTGATCAGCGCCATATAACTGGCAGCTTGTGTCAGGGAACCAAAGTCCATGCCCACTTTCATCAAATATCCGTTGAGAGCAAGTCCCAGGGCAATGCCTACTGCAACCCCCACCAGACCGATCATGGTGCCTTCAAGGATGAATAACAACGCGATCTGATTGGCTTTGAGTCCCATTGCGCCAAGCACGCCGATCTCGCGCGTCCGTTCGTAGACTGCCATCAGCAATAGGTTGAGAATGCCCACGCCCGCAATTGCGATAATGATGACACTAAAGACATTCATCACACCGCCTTTGGAATCGATCGCATTCGCAAGGTCGGGGTAATTCGCTTGGAATGATTCGATCTCATACCCTGGCAGGCTGGCTTGCAAACTCGTGATGACTTCATCCTCCTGCCCCAAATGCTGGAGGAAGATCGCCACTTCCGTAGGAGCGGTCAGATCGTAAAGAGTTTGTGCTTCGGTCAATGAGATGTACACGGTCTGCTTTTCAATGTCTGACATGCCAAGATCATAGATACCGACAATGGTCATCGTACGTTGACGCATCTCTTTATTTTGAGAGCGCCCAACCATGGTGATGCGGTCACCCACAGTGACATCCATGGCATCGGCGAGACCTTTACCGATCAGAATGTTATCGACATCTTCACTCACAAGGTTACGCCCCGTAGTGACATATTGACCGATGAGATTAACCTGTACTTCCTTCTCTGGTTCAATGCCCGTAATGACAACCGCAAAGGCACCCTCACGATTCGTAACCAAACCGCCGGTATTGATGCGTTGAGTCGCAGCAAGGACGTTTGGGTCTGCTTCGGCGGCATTGACCACTGCTTGCGCATCGGTCAAGGGCAGCAGCGGAGTGGATCCCACCTCAGCCCGAAACCCTTCCGCATGGACCTGGATGTTGCCGCCCAAGACCTTGACCGCATTGCCATAGATCGCATCGGTGAAACCGTTCATCAAGCCATCGTAGAACATCATTAAGGACAGGCTCATCGACATGGCAAGCACAATGATCACCGTACGGCGTTTGTGCCTCCAAATGTTACGCCATGCCAGGCGTAGATATAGATTCATATAAATCTCCTTTCGAGTGAATGTTCAAAATTATCTTTCTTATTCATATCGCAGTGCCTCGACCACATTCATGCCAGCCGCCTGACGGGCAGGGATGAACGCGGCAAAAACACCAAATAACAAACCAATTGCAATGGCGGAGAGAATTCCGCTCAAGGGGAAGGCGTAGCCCATTGGGAAGATGCCTTCCATGGCGACCACAAGGACATAGCCAAGATATAAGCCGCCTAAAATACCGAATGCCGTTCCAATGGCAGCCAGAAGCAAGGCTTCGGCAACCACCATGGTACGGATCTGTTTACGGGTTGCGCCAGCCGCACGGATCATGCCGATCTCACGCGTGCGCTCGATGACGCTGATGGTCAATGTATTGAGCATGGCGATCAGCGAGGGCACTGCCAATAAAAGGAAAATAATATACAAGCTGCTAAACGCCGCATCCATTTGAGATCTCAAGGTGCCGTAATACTCCGTGCCAGAAATCACTTTGAAGGTCGGGTAGTTCTCTGCCAACTTGCGGATGGCGGCATCGGCTGCAGCGCGATCTGCGCCGTTTTTCAAGTTGAGTTGCAAAAAGACATCGTCCGTTACACCAAAATCATTTTGCAGGTTAGACTGGGAAATAAACCCCGTCACCACTTTTGCATTGAGCATATCGGTTGCAATGGCAATGATCTTATACGTCAACGTGCCATTCGACGTCACGAGTGCGACCTCATCGCCAACAGATTTACCCAGCGCCACACTCAGCGCACCGTTTATGATGATGACACGTCCACTCGCAAGGGTTGAGTAGGCATCAGCATCAGAGTAGAGAGAGTCTTGAAAGTAGAGACCAGACACGGCGGGGAAAGAGGCGGGGTCGATTCCCAAAATGGAGATGGATTGCCCATCCGATACTGCGCTTGCAAATCGCAGCGTGCTGACTTCCTCCACACCGTCCAACGCTTTAAGTCCTTCAGCAAATTCCGGCTTTGCGCCTACATTACTACCCCACAACGCAACCGACGGCGGCACGAAAAGATAATCACTGCCAAAGCCATCTTCCATCAGGTCATACAACACGCCGGTCAAACTTGAGATCATGCCGCCGATCGCCACAATGATCGCCAACGCCAACATACTGGTGCTGGCAGTTACCGCCACACGCGAAGGCTGGCGGGTGATGTTGCCTTGTGCCAATTCGCCAATGCCCTGCCGCGCCGCGAACAACGCAACCACGCGACCAAAGACCAACGCGAATGGGCGCACCATTGCCGGAGCAACGAGCACCAATCCCAACAGGAAGAAAAGTCCGCCGGGGATGATGAGCGCGGGATTGCCGGAGAGAATGGCAAGCACCGTCAGCAGGATGATAACCACGCCTCCGACGAAGCCGATACTTGTTTGCCGACCCGGATGCATTTCTGCCGCTGAGGGTCTTAGCGCTTCGAGCGGAGTGACCTGACTGGCATTGAAGGCGGGAATCAACCCGGCAATCACCGTCACACCGACACCAAGAAAGATCGAACCAAACAGAAGCAATGGCGAGATGACCGGGTTGCCAAGACTTAAATTAACGAACTGACTCATAAAGGGCTCGGCAACACGAATCGCACCCCAGCCGAAGAGATACCCAAGGAGTAGCCCAAGCGCTGTGCCAATGATGCCTTGCAAGAGACCTTCCGCCACGATAATGCCGATTACGGTGCGGCGATTCGCGCCCAAGGCACGCAACAAACCAATGTCACGGCGGCGTTCAGCAATGATGGTACGGAAGGTATTGAAGATAATGAATCCGCCCATGAACAATGCCAGCACACCAAAGACGTTGAACATGGTCTGTGCAAGTTCCAGCGATGCGAACATCTCTGTGCCAGAGATCAAAGCTCCAACGCGATACTGATCGCCCAATGCAGCTTCGATATTTGCCTGTACTTCAGCGCGGCGTTCTTCCATTGCTGTCGTTTCGGTGTTGATACTGATGGTGTTGACCTTGCCCAAGGCATTGGTAATGGATTGCGCTTCGGGCAGGTTGACCCACACAGTTTCATTACCAGCACCCAGTTGAGCAGGCAGGATTCCAACGACTGTTAATTCTGTCGTTCCATCTGCGCTGGGGAGAAGGAAGGTCTCCCCTACTCCAATATGAAGAGAGTCTGCAAATGTGCGTGAGATCAAAGCGGAGTTGATGTCATCGGCTTGCAGGTAACGACCATCCACCAATGAAAATGCACGCAGGGAGCGTTCGGCTTCGGGATTGATGCCGACAAGGTTAATCACGGTTGTCGTGTCGAGTTTGCTCGCATCCTTGTCGAAGAAATCGGCAGGGATGTTGATGGTACGGTTCAACGAAGCCGCATAGACGCGGACTCCATCTACGTCTTGAAGTTTGTCTGCCATCTCAACAGGAAACGGTTCACCAGAGATATGCGTAACGGTGTAATCCACATTTCCTTCGGCACTTTGCACGTTGACCTGTAAGGCGCTGAGCATGGTTGGCATGATGATGTTCATGCCAAAAATGACCAGCACCCCAAAGACTACGGCAAGGGTGGTGAGCAAGGTTCGTAATTTACGTCCGCTTAGGTAGCGGGCAGCAAGAGTTAACTGTAGTTTCATTTCAATCGCCAAATTCTTTCACTTTACCTGCTACAAAATCTGCGGATTTTCCGTTCTTTCTTTCAAGCAAAGTTTCATCGACCACCTTGCCGTCTTTGAGGAAGATAATGCGGTCAGCATAGGCGGCAATACGTGGGTCATGTGTCACCATGACGACGGTGCGGTTATATTTTTTCGAGACATCACGCAGCAGACTGGCGATCTCGTCGCTGGAGCGGGTATCGAGGTTGCCGGTGGGTTCATCGGCGAGGATCAGTTCCGGGTCAGTGACCAGGGCGCGGGCAATCGCGACGCGCTGTTGCTGTCCGCCGGAGAGTTGGTCGGGGCGATTGTTCAAACGGTCACCCAGCCCAAATTTGATCAGCCATTCCACAGCTTTCTTTTGCGCATCAACAGGCTTGAGTCCGTCCAAAGTGACGGGCAACGCGGCATTCTCAGTCGCATTCAAAACCGGGATGAGGTTGAAGAATTGGAAGATAAAGCCGATCTTGCGGCGGCGTAGTTCGGTTAGTTTGTCATCGTTGAGGTCGGTCAGGTTATGCCCGCCGATCAACACATTACCTTCACTGGGCTTATCCAAGCCGCCAAGCAAATGCAACAGAGTCGATTTGCCGCAGCCGCTGGGTCCCATAACAGCAACAAATTCACCTTCGCGAATGGTGAGGTTGACATGGTCAAGTGCGGTCACTTGCGTGACGCCTGAGCCATAGGTTTTGGTAAGTTTTTCGATCTGAATGTTAGACATGTATTTTTCTTTCTAGTGAAACCAGTGCAAACGAATAAGGAATTTTTTCTGAAGAGCGTCAGGCGAAACGCCTGACCTACAAATAATTACTTCTCATCGGGCGGCGGATACGTAGAACCAGCATCGATCTTTTTGGGTCTGCCGCGCTTGCGGATCTCAGGCTCAGGCATCGGCTGGTCTTTGATGGTTTCCAAGCGCATTTCGATCATATCGAGCCAGCGCAAGTCCGCTTCGAGGTGCATGATGGCTTTATCGCTCAAAAGGATCTTTGCCATCTCCAGGTGCGGGTCATATTTATCGCGCTGGGTGGTGGCGTCGTGCATTTCCTGAAAAAGCCGTGATCGCTGGGTTTGGATAATGCGCGTCGGGTCGGCTTCGCCAGAGATCAACCCGATCATCAGTTTGACGTAAAACTCGTCACGCTGGTGTTCAGTCGGCACACTTTCGTTGAACCAGGACTTCAGCGCTTCATGTCCATCGCGAGTAATGGCATAGATGCGGCGATCTGGCTGCCGCCCCTCACCCAAGTCCGACTTGGTCTGCACCAAACCAGACTCTTGCAAACGCTCAAGCGTGGTGTAGATCTGGGCAGGCTTCACATCCCAAGTGGCACTATCCATCACCGTGGAAAAAGCGGAGTGGAGTTCATACCCGTGGCGGGGTTTTTGCGCAAGCAGACCTAAAATGGCGTTTCGGACGGACAACACAGCCTCACTTGAAAATAGTATACGAGTTACTAATTACGAAACGGGAAAATATTATACGAGTTACTATTTTTTGTCAAGAGGAGGAATATCACTCCCGCCTCCTTCTTAACCTTTTCTTGATACGGCTTTCTGAAGGCGATTACCCGCTGGAAGTTTGTCTACTACCTACGCGAAACAAAAATCCGCAAGAGTTTTCCTCTCGCGGATTTCGTCATCAATTCATTTCTCGTTACTCATTCCCCACTGCCCTGTCTATCTTCCACTTCCCGCCCACCAACTTCTCCATCACCATCTTCACCAACAACCCCGCCCGCCAAAAAGCGACGGCTGCCATGCCATGCGCCAACACGGCGAACAGCGGCGGAGTCTCGAAGGTGTAATACGTCCAACATTGACGGGTGGTGCCCCATAATTCAAGGAAGTATCCCAAGCCTACGCCAGCGACAAAGGTCAACAAGGCAAAGCGATAATTCGTGGGTGTGAGGATGAGTAAAATGCACAAGGCGAGTGAGAGCCAGGTATAGGACTTGTCAAAGGTTGGGGAAACAAAGACCAGCATCAGGGTTAGGAAAGAGGCGAAGGTGATCCAATAGAGAGAAGAAAATAGGGAATGGTGAATAGGCGCTTGAGTCCGATTTTCCAACTTTTGGATAAGCCAATCCATAAATCTTGTGATGCGATCAATGGAGAGACTCGCGATGGGCCAGGCGGGAATGATCCATAAGGGCGGGCGTTCGGCGGTGTAGTAATGCCAGAGATTGGTTTGCGTGCCCCAGGATTCGATCGCCAAGCCGCCGCAGATGCCTACGAAGACGATCAGCACATCGGTCTTGATGTTTGCCCGCGCTACAATGGTGATGGACATAAATAGAAAGACACCGATCAGCAGCCAGTCTATATAACGCCACCACGGACCGTCCCAATCAATGTAAGAAAGGTATTCTTCTGCGAGGGGCCACCAAATGTAAACGATTAAAAAGATGGTGACGAAAAAAGCGCCTAACAATATGGATGAGTCGCGGGTCCAGAAATGATTATTGTTTTTTTGCATACGCCGCATTATATAGGATTTGACAAAATGTTGAGAGAAGCCAGTGGTACTATGTAAGATAGAAAAGTTTACGCAATATTAATAAAAATTTCTTAATAAAATGATAAAATGAATTTGCTGAATGAACGCTAAGTCAGCGACATCTCTCATTGGATTTGAAAGGATTTTCATCATGGGTTTCTTTAGCAAAATTCTCGAAAAGCTCGGCATTGGCAAGAAGGATGAAGCCAAGAAAGACGAAGCCGCGGCGACTAAGCCCGCTGCTGCCTCAGCCGCCAAACCGGCTGCTCCGGCTGCGAAGGCTGGCTCTGTTGGTGCTGGTAAAACCGCCACTGGTATGGGCGGACCTGCTCACATCAAAAGCGAAGAAGCTATGGCTCCGAGAGCCATCTCTGAAGTAGATGTGGTTGCACAGCTCGAAGCCAAAGCCGTAGGCAAAGATCTCAATTGGAAGGTCTCGATTGTCGATCTGCTTAAACTGCTCGAACTCGATAGCAGCCGCGAATCTCGCGAAGAACTGGCAAAGGAACTTAACTGCCCTGCCGACCAGATGAGCGACTCTGCTCGGATGAACGTCTGGCTGCATAAAGAAGTGTTGCGCCAGATCGCTGCTAACGGCGGCAATATTCCGAAAGATTTGTTGGACTAACCAACAACGCACAAGTAATAAAAGAGTCGGGCAAATGCCCGACTCTTTTTGATTGTATAATGACTCACATCATGAAAAAAATATACCCCTTTCTTTTCTATCTGATGTACTTTGGGGCAAATGCTTGTTTTTTGCCCTATTTAGTTTTGTATTATCAAAGCCTGGGTTTCACTGGCACGCAGATCGGCATCCTTTCGGCGATCTCGCCGTTGATCTCGCTGGTCGGCGCACCGTTCTGGACAGGGCTTGCAGATGTATATCGCCGTCATCAGCTTATTATGAGTATCTGCCTGCTAGGTGGAATCGGCTTAGTGGCAACCTTCCCGCTTCTTAAAACGATCGGTGCCGTACTTGTATTGGTCTCACTGTATTCGTTCATGATCGCACCCGTAAATTCCTTTGCTGACTCTGCCACTATGACCATGCTCGGCAATCAGCAAAACATGTATGGGCGCATTCGCTCGGGTGGGACAATTGGCTGGGGATTCATTGCCCCCATTGCCGGTCTCATCATTGAACGTTTCGGGTTGAATTGGGCGTTTTGGTCGTATGCACTTGTCATGTTCATCGGCTTTTTACTCAGTCAACAATTCAAGTATAACCATGTACAACAGACAGTCTCCCTCAAAAACGGGATGCGCGATTTATTTTCCAACCGCCGCATGGTGCTTTTTCTGATCACTGCCTTCTTCGCTGGCATGTCGTTAATGGCGATCAATGCCTATTTGGCTCCCTACCTGGCAGAGTTGGGTATTCGCAGTTCTTTGCTTGGATATGCACTTGCCATCGCCACAATTTCAGAATTGCCGGTTCTGTTCTTTGGAAACCGTCTGCTTGCTAAACTTAAACCACATGGTTTGCTGATCCTTTCGATGTCTGCAGTGACCGTGCGTTTATTTTTTTACGCCATCTTTCAAACCACAGCTGGCATCCTTTGGTTTCAATTGATCAACGGCTTTACCTTTGCGGCTCTTTGGGTGGCTGGCGTTTCGTACATCAACGAGAATGCGCCGCCCGGACTCAGCGCCACTACACAAGCCGTCTTTGGCGCGGCGGTCTTTGGCTTCGGCGCAGCAGGCGGCGGATTCATCGGCGGCATCCTCTTGGAGCAAGTGGGAGGCGCAGCCATGTTCGCATTTTTCGGCTTCACCACTCTCTTGATGTTGATCGTTTATACCCTTCTGGAGAGACGACTTCCTCAACACGTAACTTCATAATAAAAACAGCCCTTGAAGGCACGAGTGCGCACCGCGTGTGTACGGTCAATTAGGAAACGATGAATACCACAAAGGAAATGCCGAAACAGCAATAGCATGACTCGAAGAAAGAATGAACCAGCCCTGCCTGACTTCAACGAAGAACTCCGCAAAGAAGTGGAGCGTCTGCATCAACGCCTGTCGGAACTGGAATCCCGTTTGGGCGAAAGCCAAGCCACGATAACCACTCTTCAAAAGAGTGAAAAACTTTATCGCACCATTCTGGAAAACATTCCCCCCGTTACTTATGTCTCTGGCGTAGGGAACGAGCCGTTGAATTCCGGAATCTATACTAGTCCGCAGATAGAAAAGATAGTGGGTCATACCACCGAAGAATTTCTCAAAGATCCGCTTTTGTGGGTGAACATAATCCACCCGGAAGACAGGGAAAGTGTTCTTGCTAAAAGTCAACACGCCGACCTGACGGGAGGTCCACTTGACGCTGAGTATCGCGTCATTTCAAGTGACAATGGTATTTTATGGTTTCACGACACATCCGTGCTGGTCAAGGATGAACGCGGTCAACCCCTCTATCGAGTCGGTATCTTTATTGATGTGACTGAACGAAAACAGGCAGAACTCGCCCTGCAACAATTGGATGACATCTACCGCCGCGCCATTGATGCTGCCGGCGCAGTGCCATACCTTATCAGTCATGATGGACCGTGGAAATACAACTACATTGGCGAAGGCATTCATTCCCTGACGGGTTATTCTGCAGAGGAAATGACTGCGGAGATTTGGGACTCCTTGTGTTTAGAAGTCATTCCACGCGGACGCCTTGCCAGCCTGACCTTTGAAGAAGCCGACCGCCTGACCAACGAGGATAACTCCGTCTTGTGGGAATGTGATTTCCATATCCGTGCTCAAGATGGTCAGAAACGTTGGATCGCCGACACATCCGTGAAGAGCTTTGACGAGCGAAGCGGCAAGCTTGTGTCTATAGGCATCTACCAAGATATCACCGAACGCAAACTTGCCGAATCAGCTCAGAAAAAATTGATCGGAGAACTCGAACAAAAGAACGCCGAACTCGAACGTTTTACCTATACCGTCTCACATGACCTGAAAAGTCCGCTCGTAACAATCAAAGGCTTTCTTGGAATGTTGAAAAACGACCTGAAAGAGGATAGGCAGGAGCGGGCGCAAAAAGACATGCAACGCATCGCGGAAGCGGCTGAAAAAATGGGAACCCTGCTCTCAGAATTAATTGAACTCTCGAAGATCGGGCGCATCGTCAACCCGCCCGAGAAAGTTGACCTTGACAAACTGATACAGGACGCCCTGGAAACAGTGGATGGACAAATCCGCGCGCGCAATATTACAGTCACTGTTTTGCCAGACCTGCCCACCGTTTACGCAGACCGCAACCGCCTGCGCGAAGTACTGGAAAACCTGATCGATAATGCCGCCAAATACATGGGTGACCAGCCCTCTCCGCTTATTGAAATTGGCAAACGAGAAAACGGAACCGAACTCATCCTCTACATAAAAGATAATGGCATCGGCATCGAGCCAAAATTCCACACAAAAATATTCGGGCTGTTCGAAAAACTCAGCGCGCATGGCGAAGGCACTGGCATCGGGCTGGCGCTCGTCAAACGCATCATCGAAGTGCATGGTGGAAAAATTTGGGTCGAATCAGAGGGATCGGGAAAAGGTTCAACGTTTTGCTTTACGATCCCAGACAAACAGGAATAATCGCGAAAGAGACTTCGCAGCCTGTGCTAAAATAACCTCATGCTCTCCCGAGTGTACTCATGCGCCGTAGTGGGTCTTGAAGGTGTCATCGTCGAAGTCGAAGTAGATTACACCAACGGTCTCCCCGCAGTCGTCATTGTTGGCTTGCCCGATGCCGCCGTTCAAGAAAGCCGTGAACGTGTCCAAACCGCAGTCAAAAATGCCGGGCTAAATTTTCCACGTCACCGCATCGTCGTCAACTTATCCCCTGCCGCCATCCGCAAAGAAGGACCCGCCTACGATTTGCCGATTGCATTAGGCGTCGTCATCCTTGCCGGTTTTCTTCCACAAGAAAGTATCGAAGGCGCCATGTTCATCGGCGAACTCTCGCTCGATGGCGTCGTCCGTCACACCCGCGGCGTTTTGCCAATGGCAGCCGCAGCCCGCGCCAATGGATTCAAGCGCATGTTCGTCCCCGAAGTGGATGCGGGCGAAGCGGCTTTGATCCCAGACTTGGAAGTTTATCCAGTTAAATCGCTTGCGCATCTCTACGACCATTTAGCGGGTCGGCATCTCATTCAGCCTTATCTCCCCTCAAACGACTCGCTCGAACCACTCTTCATCCCCACAGACTTCGCCGAGATCAAAGGTCAAGAACACGTCAAACGCGCACTCGAAGTCGCCGCCGCAGGCGGACATAACTGTTTGATGACTTGCCCAACAAACCTTCGCCATCCTGCTCATCAACATTAAACCAGCCAGCCAGTTTAAAACTACCATCGGGCTTGAGTAAAACTTTTACGTGCATCATCTCCAAAAGTTGGCGTTTCTTTTCCAAAGATACTTCACCTTCCGAATAAATTTCCTCCATTACTTCGGCTGAAAATCTCTGCAATGCTTCAAGACTCGCCGGCTCAGGTATTTCTTCCACATCTGCCCGCAATTTCAATAAATCCAATTCTATAGATTGGACCGCATTATCAATATGTAGTTTTTGATCAAGGTATTCGGACTTGGACATCTTGATATCTGGATCTAAATACGCGGCATTTAGGTTCTGCCTCCTTACCTTTTCCTTGTGTAATCCTTTCTCCAACACCTCAATTTGGGAAAATTTTCGCGATTGACTATCCCGCAGTTGATCCAAAGAACGGTTATATCCTTCCAGCAAGGCTTCGGGATCTTCCAAAATGCCAATCACTCTGTCCCAAACAAGTGGGTCCAGCACCCTCGCTGACATTGTTTTGTTCATACAGTGCCCGGCTTTCAATCGATGCCGATAGCTTTGGGCATCATTCCTCCTGCGGTTCTTGTTAGCCTTTGCGGTTTGAGCAAGATATGGTCGATCACAATCTGAGCACAAAATCATTCCGCTTAGTAAATACAATCGGGAGGGATGCTTTCTGACATAATCCATGTTGTGCTTCATCCGTTTTTGAACCTTATCAAAAATGGGCATGTCTATAATTGGAGGGCAGGCAATTTGAATCCATTCCTCCTTATCCTTCAATATATGCTTTCCCCCCACCCTCTTACGCCGGTTGAAATAACAATTGCCAATATAAGCCATATTCACCAAAATATGATTAATGGTTGTTTTCGCCCACTCACTTCCACCACGATAAGGCATATGCCCCTCATCAGTTAGGATACGGGCAATTTCCCTAATGGAACGATTCTCCACAGTGTAGAGATGAAATATTCTTTGAACAACAGCTGCTGAAGTAGGTTCAATTATCAAAACCCCCCGGTTGTTTGGATCTTCCTGATATCCAAATGGAATTACACCAGCAACCCACTTCCCACCCTCTGCCTTACGTTTCTTGCCACGCATACAACGTTCCACACGCTTCGCATTCTCCCACTTAGCAAATGTGGCATCCAAATCCTTCCGAATCTCGCCCTCCGGCGATTCCTCATACGAACCCAATACATATTCAACTCGTGCGCCACGTTTGTTAAATTCACGCTCCAAAGTCTGACGAATGTAGGGATCACGCGCAAGTCGATCCAACGCATGTACTATCAGAACATCATAGCCAATTTGCTCCAGGAAATAAATGGCAGCATCCAAACTGGGACGAGATAACTCGCGGGATGTGTAATCATCCACAAAGACGGGTATTGAGTTTGGTGTTTCAGGGGCTACGTCACGGCCATTCTCCACATCCACAAACTGATTTCCCACCAACGTATATCGCTTGGTTTCAATATACTTCATGCATTCAGAAACTTGAGATGGAATTGAAAAATTATCGCGTTGCATATCCGTGGATACGCGGGCATAAATGGCGGCTCGTTTACTCATGATCAGACTCTCCTAAAAAATGATGGAAAAACGACCGGTCCCCGGCTGACCGGTCGCTTTGGATTAATTACGATTGGGAGATTGAAGGAAATCCTGCATCTCCTGATAAAGTTCACCACCAAGCACCTGTATCTGTTCAGTGGCGCCCAACCCAAGCCCATTGATCAGGTCGGCAAGCAACATGCCCATGTTGCCCTCCACCTCGATCAGACTGGCTCGGCCAGTTGCTTCCTGCCATTCCTGTCGGATGCGCGATAACGTGCTAACGAGTTGAAAACGAGTGTTTACGGGATTTTGAAGCATACAAATCTCCTTTGATTGATCTGGTTGGACGATTTGCTTTTGGAACCGGGTCAAAAAGACAAATCGCCCTGATGGAATCCCACCCGGGCGAATCAAAGGGGCTGTATAATCAAACCAGCCCTTCCCTCCGCTACAGTCGGTGGGTTGGGTAAGGGTCGTATCGGTGCTCGAACACCAGTGCGGCCCGTCTCTCTGGCTAATAATTTCATTGCCAGCAATGAAATTATTATAGCACATTTATTCTAAGTGCCAAGTTACAGATTTACAAAGAGTTACTTGTTATCGCGGGAAAGCGGTTTGCGACCGCGTTTCTGCCCCTCATGTTCCCGGGTTTTCAGGAATGCCAGGAGGGAGGTTCGACTGACCTGCCAGGATTGTCCCCACTTACGCCCCACGATTTTCTTGGCGCGTACCAATTTTCGGATGTAATCCAGTTCATATCCGCTAAGGCGGACGGCTTCGTAGGTGGTCAACCAATCTTCCATTGAAACGGGTCTCCAAGTGAAATTATAACCGCGCGGGCAGCATATAACATCTACATGAATGTAGATCAACTGGTGTTATGGTGTTGGTAAGGTTCCTGTCAGGATTTATAGTCTGTGGAAGTACGGTTTCCCTACGGATGGGTCTCCGAATATTCCCCAGGCGGAATGAGAATGAGTTAAATCCCACCAAATTAGTGTCAAATATCAATTGACTAAAGCTCCCATCGTTCTCTAAAATACCCCGCCCTTACTTTAATATCTGAGGTTACAACAATGAATCACATCAAGAGGCTTTGGGGGCATTACCTTGCATTAATGATCCTCATTGCCGTCCTTGCATACCCCATCTACCGGGTTTACCAATTTTTTCAAACCAGGTTCGGACAGGAAGCGGCATTGATCGCACTCACTCTGACCGTCATGTCCGTCACGATCCTCGTGGTACGGGGAGCTGTATATACCCACCGATTGATACGCGATCTCAAACGCGAACTTGCCAATCATGATGACCCCAGTCTCCTGGCAGATCGATCAATCCCCCTGATCTTCAAACTCTTCAAGATCAATCCTTCCATTCGAAAAAAAGAAAAACCAGAAAAAGTGGACACAGGGGCGAATATCGAATTTCCGCCGCTTTTCAACCTCTCCCCCAATCGTCATCGTGGAAAACCACCGCGCTTTCCCAGGGAAAAAATTCGCAAGGCAGTCGTCAAATGGGAAAGCCGAGATCCTTCCATCACCGCGCTGACCCTTGAACAATTCCTTGCACAGGAATTTGGCAGTGGACCGGATGGCATCCTGCTCATGGCGACCACCACCTTCTACGACTGGCGCCGCAGGATATTGAAAGAAATCGAGTCCGGTGACCATCAACCTTGAGCGGATAAGTCTCATTCCCAATTGAAACATTCCATCCCAAACCATCGGCTCAAACCTCCCTCGAAAGGACACTGGCAATTTTCGTAGAATTCCCGTACTTCAAACCGTAGAGATCCCGTACTCCCAGATGCTATTTATATGAGCCGCCGACAACGCGGCTCATTTCTTTTCAGCATCACAAGGAGACCTATGGCTAAGATCATCGTCTATCTGGGGGATCAGGAACGCAACGCATTACACCAACTTGCCCAACGGGAATTGCGATTGCCCCGGGCACAGGCTGCCCTCATCATCCGACAGGAACTGGCACGTCTGGGCATGTTATCCCTGCAATCGCCGGCAACCGAAACCGCCTCCTCACACGAAGCACAAACGGGAGCCTCATCATGACCACACCACTCCCAACCCCTTCCCCGTCCCGTTTCACACCCGAGCAAAAGGAGATCCTCGGTCAGGTCTACACCCTGATACTGAGCTGGCGCCGGGAACGACTGCGTTTAAAGAACAATCCGTCGCAAACCACATCGGATATATCCAATCCAACCAATCCCTCTCCAAGCCAAAGTGAAGGCTCCCATGAATGACGCCCTGCACGCCGTCCTGATCGCCGTGACGTTGATCATCGGTCCCTTGCTGCTTGGTTCCATTTTGTACGTTGTCATCCGGGATGCCGTCAAGCGTAATCTGCGCAAGGATTAGGAGAGATACCATGTCCACCAAAATCATTTGCATTGCCAATCAAAAGGGCGGCGTGGGCAAGACCACCACGGCTGTCTCCCTTGCACACGGTCTGGTCATCAAAGGCAAACGTGTTCTCTTGATCGACCTCGATCCACAGGGACAATCCGCCACCGCGCTTGGACGCAGTCCCGAACCTGGCGTCTTCTACCTGCTCACAATGGGGATGACTCCGCAGGAGACAGGCTTCATCAATTCCTGGGTGCGCTTCTCCGGTCGGGAAAGTTTACACATCCTGCCAGGCGACCAACAGACAATGGCAGCCCAAACTGTCTTGAACGCACAGGATCGACCCGTCTCGGCTATTCGGCAAACGGTCAGCCGCTTCTTCAAGGACGGACCGGATTACATCCTCTTTGATACTGCGCCGAGTGTGGGTGGTATTCAGGAACGTGCGGTCTGGGCATCCGATCTGGTGATCGTGCCGAC
>JAFLCE010000022.1 GCA_017303655.1 Anaerolineae bacterium | reverse complement strand
TGCCCATGTTCGGTCATGGACAAGTAGAGGGCTTCTCTGAAAAATACGGGATGGAATTCCGCCGACCCAAATGGGAAGAGACTCAAGATGATGGCTTGATTCAGGCACATGAATGGCGTATCTTCCCGCTCCTTCACCGCCGCAGCCTGTTCGCTGACGTGGAGAATTTCCTACTCTTTGACCTTCAAAAACCCTACAGCGGAATCGACGAAAACGTCTTCGCCTATTCCAACCGTCTCAACGAAGAACGCGGTTTGGTCATTTATCACAATACCTTTGGCGATACCAAAGGTTGGATCAAAACCTCTACCGGTGTGCTTGATAAAGGTTCCGGCAAACTCAAACGCCGTAACCTCGCCGAAGGACTTGGTCTTCCGCGCCAGGGTTATATGATCTTCAAAGATTATTCCTCGCAATTGGAATTCATCCGCTCCTGCGAAGAGATCTGGAAGAATGGCATGTACGTGGAACTCGGCGCGTATCAATGCCACGCCTTCATGGACTTCCGCTTCGTGTACGACAAAGAGTGGGGGACGATTTGCGAGAAATTGAACGGCGCAGGCGTTTCATCCATTCATGGCCAATGGCAGAAGATGTTTGCCAAGGTCGAGACCGTGGTTGAAGAAAAACCCGCCAAAAAGAAACGCGCCGCCAAAAAGCCTGCGGTAAAGAAGACTGTTGTCAAGGCAAAAGTCTCAAAGAAAACCACACCAAAGAAAACCGCAGTCAAGACAAAAGCCGTGAAGAAAGCACCTGCTGCGACGAAAGTTGTAACGAAGACTGCTGCGAAGAAAAAGGCTGTTGAAAAGAAAACGGTCAGCAAGCCGAAGGTAAGTGCGAAAAAAGGGACAACTGTGAAATCATCCCCGAAAGGGGAAGAATTAGCAAAAAAGCCTGTTGAAAAAAAGAAGGTCAGCAAGAAGAAAGAAAAATAGAATTTTAATATTGAACGGCGGTCATATGACCGTCGTTCAACTTACTAACCTACAGTGGTCTTACTTGGTGGCGCCTTCGAAGGCGGTCTTGACCCAGTCAGCAGCCGGGGTTCCGGCATCAAAGACCTGATCGGTTCCGCAGAAATTGCCCCAATAGTATCCCATGGCTTCCACCTGAGGGCGGAAGTAAGAGGTGGAGAAGGCATCGAGCAAGCCCTGGATGAGCGGGTCGGTCACTTCAACAGTGGTGTTGGCAGGAACGTGACCGGCGTTATCCATCATGGACTGGGAGGCAGCGGTGTTGGTCAGGTAGAGAGCGACCTCGATCGCAGCTTCGGTGTTTTCGCTGTTCGGGTTGAAGTACCAGCCGTCAACAAGGAGGAGCGAGTTGGAGGCGCCACCAGGACCAGCGGGGATCGGAGCCACAGCGAGTTTGTCGCCGAGAGCGTTGCGATAGTCATCTATCGCCCAGTTGCCGTTGGTGATTGCGGCTACGCTGCCTTCGGTGAAGGCAGCGAGACCGTCACTATCATTTCGGGGCCAGCCGTTCGCCACAGAGATCTGATAGAGATCATTGAGGTAGGATATGGCGGAAGCAACGTTCGCCTGATTGGCTTCGTCGGCAACGAAATTGAATTCGTCATCGAAGATCTGACCGCCGAAGGAGCCGAAGAAGCCCCAGTGATGGTAGCAGCCGAAGCTGATGGCGACCGGGGTGCCGCCTTCCATCAACGCTTTGAGTTCGTCGGTGGTGGCAGGAGCTTCGGGGAGCATGTCGGTGTTGTACCACAAGGCAATAGCCTTGAGGGATTCAGGAAGACCATACATCTTGCCGTCATACATCATGCCGCCCTGGGAGAGTTCGCTGTAGTCGCCAAGTTTACCGGCAACGAGGTCGGTAATGTCGGCGATAGTGCCAGCGCGAGCTTGTCCACCAAGGTTGTCGTTCGGGGCGATGAACATATCAGGACCACCACCAGCAGCAACATCGGTGTCATACTTGTTGAAGATGTCGTTGAAGGGGACCTGTTGTGCATTGATTTTGAATTGAGGTAGGTCAACAGCAGCTTGGTTAATTAATTTGTTTAGCTCAATTATTTCAGCGGAACCAGTTCCATAGGCATGCCACAGGGTTATCTCAACAACTTTTAAAGGTTCAGTGGCTTGTACATTAGTGCTGAGCGGGACTTCAGAGGTTTCTTCAGTTACCGCATGCGCATCATTTTCGGTAGGTGTTGGGGGTAAGCTTTTTGGGGACGATAAATTAACTGCGTAAAATCCAGTAACAAGAATAAGGAATGTCACGCCTATCTTTGCCATGATTGATAATGGAGAAGTTGTGTTAGTATTTTTTTGTGGTTTAGGAACTGTAGTAGATGCTTGTTGAGTGCTCTGTTCAACTCTAGTTTTGGCAATTCGTTGCCTTTCCGCGACTTCGCCGCGTTTCTTTTCTTCTGTCAACCGCTCAATTTCTAATTTGGCTTTGGCAAGGTGCTCTTTCTCGTCTTGTTCTTGTTTTGCAGCCATCCTTCGTTTTTCAGCTTCCTCGGCAAACCTCTTTTCTTCTGCTAGCCGATATGCTTCCAATTTGGCTTTGGCGATTCTTTCTTCTTCAGCTTTTTGAACAGCTAACTGTTCTGTTGCGGCTTTCTCGTCGGCAAGTCTTTTGGCTTCTGCTTTTGCTTGCCGTTCCTTTTCGGCTTGGTCAGCAAGGCGCTTTTCTTCCGCGAGTCGTTCTGTTTCGAGTTTCGCTTTGGCGATACGTTCTTCTTCCGCTTTTTGGGCAGCGGCTAACCTTTCAGCTTCTGCCTTCCGCTCTGCTTCGGCTTGTTCGCGAACTTGTCTTTCCTCTTCAGCAATGCGCTCAACTTCCAATTTGGCGAGACGTTCTTCCTCTGCTTTTTGAAATGCTCCTTGCTCAGCCTGTCGAATTGCTTCTAGTGCCTGAAATGCGGCACGCGAGATAGTCTTGCTGTCATCGTTCTCTGCAATATGTTCCAGTGTTTCTCTCGCGGAACGTGCTAAACCAAGATTTTTGCCTTTGAGCAACTCGTCTAATTGTCGTACTGCCGCTTCCCGTACGTATGGGAAAGAGTTTTTTGCAGCCGCGAGCAGATCATCCGGCAGGGGAACCGGCTTGATATCTTCGATCCGCGTGCTTTGGCGTAGAATGATTTCGCCCTGTTGTTGATAAGACCATTTGCCCGGAGTTTGTTTCGGTGTATGACTGACAATTTGTTTGTAGGCATAATCATATAATTCGTCAACGGTGATTTTTCCATCCCCATCTTCATCTGCCTCACCTTCTAACCCTTTAACGAGGAAATGGGTAAATAAAGAATTGGTGATTTTATCCCCGATGATTTTGTCCCCTTCCCATGCAAATTGCGTTGAATCGGTTGCGGTTAAGATAACCCGACCATAACCTGTTCCTTTGAAAGTGGCTGCGATGCCCATCGCGCCACCTGTTTCGGCTTTTGTTCCATTCGCGAATGCGCCACTGTTACAGCAGTCCAAAATGATGACCTGCCGTCTCGAACGGCCTTGATCCATCATCTCACGCACAAAATCTGCTTTGATGGAAGTGGAGCGCAGTCTCGCGCGGTTTGTGTTCTTCACGGCGAGGAATAGCGAACCTGATTCGTCTCTCACGCCGTGCCCAGAGAAATAAAAGATCAGCAGGTCGTCTGGCTTCTTCCCCAAAAAGAATCCCTCGATGGCTTCATTGAGGTTGAATACATTCTCATTGGTGAACTTCAGTACTTCATCGAACCCGGCAATTTCCGGCGAACTGAGCACACGCGCAAACTCTTCCGCGTCCCTACCAGGCGCGGTCAACTTTGCCAGACCTGAGTCTGTGTATTCGGTATTGCCGATGACGAGCGCGTATTTCCCGCTCATTTCTTCTTTTTCTTTTCCTTTTTTTCAAGCTTTGTAAGCAATTTTCTAAGTTCTTCCGGCGACCCTTCGAATTCAATGCCGTTGCCTTTGAATTTGATATTCCGTCCTTGTCCACGCATGACCCAGGCTTGGATCAAGGCAATCACACTGGGTATCGCAGCAGGTAAAACCTCAATTGCCAATTGTCCAATAGTGATGGGGTCGCCTTTACTTCCCGCTGGTGCTTGTCCTGTAGACACTAAACTAACAGACTCAACATCTGTTTCGCGTAATTCTGCCAGCAGATTTCGCGTCATCTTGTCGAGTTCTTCTTTTGTTGTATCTTCTGCTAAAACTTCAATTTCGAGTTTGATTAGATCGTCAGTCGTCATAATGTTCCGCCTGCCTACGATATTTTGAAATTATCTTTTTATTATAGGCTAAATTATAAGAATTGCACACAGATATTTAAGTGTTTGGAATTGTGGTAATGCTTGTCAAAGTTTTCAGCAGGGCAGATGCCACTTTTGTAGAATCAGCTCCAAGTTCGGTGTGATGCGCGTAGTCAGATTGGGGCAAATGGTGATGCTTGGAATACATCCACCCTACAAATGCCATACGAAATCATTGCATTACGAAAATCATATTGACTCGCCTTTTGAAAAGTACTATACTGACGACTAACAAGAGGTAACGCCGACATGCGATTATTTCACGGAAATACCCAAAGTTGTAGATAGAGACACGCGAATATACACGCGTGTCTTTTTTTTATCTAAACACCATTTCAAAAAAGGAGACTTGTGCCATGGACTACGGACTGATCGGCAAGCTCGAAAAAGCAAAACGTTACGCGGAGGATCGCCATCGCTTCCGCTTCAATAAATTTGAACTTACTTTTCATGGGGATAACAATGAACACACGGTTAATTATGATAGCGGTGTTTTTCACTGCGACTGCGAGTTTTTCCTGACCCACAAACGTTGTGGACATTCCATGGCGCTCGAGATCCTGCTCAAGGATATGATCGTCGAAACCGTTGAAGCCTAATTTACAATTGAATAGCTTGCCTGCCCTTCGTAATCCGGAGGGCAGTTTTTCATTAAGGAGGAAGGCAAATATATGGGTTTCTGCCTGGTTTTCTCTAGAATCCATCATTATCTGTTGCGAATTAGGACATTCTCATTAAATCTTAAACAATGTAGTGTAAAATTTTCCTTATGAAGCGTATTAACCGTAGAGATTTCCTAAAACTAAGCGGACTCACCCTTGGCGGGTTGGCGTTTTCGCCCTTCCTGCCTGGGCTGACCGATTTTGACGATAGTTTTGTTGTGCGCATTGCCACAGCCGATATGCCTGTGCGCAAAGAGCCGACCGATCAAAGCCGCATCGAACTGACGCATTATCGCGACGAGTTGGTGCATGTATATGGCGAAGTGAAAGCAGAAGAGCCCGAACACAACCCGGTCTGGTATAAGGTGTGGGGGGGCTACCTCCATCGCGGACGTCTGCATCGCGTGAAGACCGTCTACCAAAAGCCGTTGAGTTCCATCCCTGCAGGCACACGTCTGATCGCCGATATCTCGGTTCCATTTACCAACCCATACCGTTACTCTAAAGCGTATGGCTGGCAGCAATTGGCGCCGCCTTTGTATTATGGTTCGGTGCATTTCATCGAAGCCGTTGAGCAGGGACCTGTCATGGCAGATTATGACGGACCCTGGTATCGCATCTTCGACGAGCTTGACTCCAACGTCACGTATTACGCGCCTGCCATTCACATGCGCGTGTTTCAACCTGAGCTTATTGCACCCCTTTCGCCAGATGTTCCCTACGAAGAGAAACTCATTGAAGTCAATCTTTCCACACAGACTCTATCTGCCTATGAATATGGCAGTCTGGTCTTTAAGACCAATATCTCTTCTGGTGTGCCCGGCGACCCGACTGGTGGCACAGGCATTCCCACCACTACCCCCACGGGTAAATTCTCCATTCTCGACAAAGTTCCCGCCAAGCATATGGGCTATAGTTATTTCGGTGAACAAACCACGGGCAACGTCTTAGCCGATGTCGATAACTACGTACTACCCGGCGTCCCGTGGACGTCCTTCTTCACCCGGCAGGGTCATGCTTTTCATGGCACCTACTGGCACGAAAATTTCGGCTCGCCTATGAGCCATGGTTGTATCAACATGCGCAGCAACGAAGCCAACTGGCTCTTCCGCTGGTGCAGTCCCGTACCTCTGGCGCCTACAATTGAACGGGTTGCCACTCGCGGACTGGGCACAACTGTCGAAATTCATTATTAACCTTTTGGGATTTCCCCTCCCAAACCGAATCCACTCTTTGAGGTTTCCCTGCTCTCATGCCTATCCTACACTGGAACGGGAAGCATCTTCCTTCGCCGCAACCTGCCACGTTAACCCTCGACTCGGTCGTACACCCGAAAGGGCGTGGCTATCCTAAATCGCGTCCCGAGGGGCGAATCATTCAAGGGGACAACCTTGCCGTTATGGCGGCTTTGCTCCCTGAGTATGAGGGGCGCATCAACCTTATCTACGCTGACCCACCATTTTTTACCAACCGACAATTCCATGCCCGCGTAGGTAGGGGCGAGGATTCGCGTAAGCCTTCCAAGTGGAAATTAGCAGAGGGCTATCACGATTCTTGGACAGATATTGATTCCTATTTAGGGTTCCTTTACGAACGCTTGCATCTCATGCATCGCCTGCTTGCCCCAAATGGAACTTTATATCTCCACCTCGACTGGCATGCTGATGCGCATGCCCGCCTCATCCTCGATGAGATCTTCGGCGCAGAAAATTTCATCAACGAGATCATTTGGGCTTATCACGGTCCTTCTCCAATTCGTACAGCATTCAACCGTAAACACGACACGATCCTGATGTATGCCAAAAGCAAGGATTATGTTTTCAATGTAGATGATATCCGCGAGCCGTATAACCCCAACACAGTGGCAACTTTTAAAGCATCAAAAAAGGCTGGCTTTGGTAAAGTCCCAGACTTGGAGCGCGGCAAAGTCCCTGAAGATTGGTGGTACTTCCCTGTGGTAGCGCGCCTGCATAACGAACGCACAGGTTACCCCACCCAAAAACCCGAAGCCATGCTTGCACGCATCATTCTTGCCTCTTCCAATAAGAATGACATCGTCGCAGATTTTTTCTGCGGCTCCGGTACCACTTCTTTGGTCGCTGCTAAACATGGGCGCCGATTTATCACTTGTGACGAATCGATCCGTGCGGTTCATACAGCCCGCGCAAGATTAGCTGGGACAAAGTCTGTTTTTTCAGTGGAACGTGATGTAACGATAAAGACGAAAGTTGCCACAAAATCCAAGAAGATCAAGTTTAAGATTAGTGGAGATGCGATCCAATTACGCACATCACTAGATGTGGATTTTTGGGAAGTGGACCCGGCTTGGGATGGGAAAACCTTCCGAAGTGCTGCACAGGCTCAACGTCACGTACGAAGCGGGGAGATTCCCATGGAATTAAAAATAAAAATCGGAGGCAAGATCTGCATCCGATTAGTTACTGTTGAGGGTAAGCAATTCGAGCTAAATATCTAAGCGATAGCCCACGCCGCGTACGGTCTTGAGGAATTTTGGGTTATCAGGGTCGAGCTCAATGGCGCGTCGCAACCATGAGATATGTACATCAAGGGTGCGGGTATCGCCGGTGTAATTGGTTTCCCATGCTTTTTTGAAGAGGGGTTCACGTTCGACCACTTCACCATGTTTGTCCATCAACAATTGTAGCAAGGTCACCAAGCGTGGAGTCAGCTTACTGCTTTTTCCCATGCAGCGCACACGTCGCTTTTCAAGGTCAAGGCGAATGGGACCGACATGTAAAACATTTTTGCCGTCACCGGGGAGTAAAGGCTTGATGCGATTGGAAAGTTTTTGAACTGTAAAAGGCAGAATCAAGACAGCATCGGCTGCATCTTTGCTGACTTCTTTATCTTCATCGAGGATCAGAATGATGGGAAGCCTCGCATCTTTTTCGCGTAATGCCTGACAGATGCGTAACCCGGTGCTGCGCATGGAGGCAGCATTGACAACCACGAGACTCGGGCTGACTTCTTTTAGCAACGCCACAGCTTTACTGCCGTTTTGCGCTATATGTACATCAAATCCCTTCTTTTGCAGATCGGCTGCAAACGAAGGGACCTCTGCGTGTTTGGCTTCAATGACCAAAAGGGTGGTGGTCTTCATAATTTATAATTCAGTTACTGCCTTAATTCTTTGGAATGATTTTGTCTTTAAGTTTGTTAAGGTAAAAAGATTATACACCAATTCTTATGAATTGCTTTGAACCTGAATATGAATTTCGTTACCAATGTTTTTGCATCTGTAAGTGTCATTGTCTTATATCGCTTGACTTTTTACACAAACGTTGGTAATATCGGCGGGCTCTACTAACCGGTGCGGGGTGGAGCAGTGGCAGCTCGTCGGGCTCATAACCCGAAGGTCGCAGGTTCAAGTCCTGCCCCCGCTACTCTGAAAGACCACGTGAAAGCGTGGTCTTTTGATTTAACTTGCTCAAAGAATATTTTGCGTTGAATTGGCATATAATAAAATTATAAAAATAACTTCATCTTTGGAGTCTGTCATGGCGCAAAACCAGAACATGCATGAACGTCCCGTTGAAATTTTGCAGCGGCTGATCCGATTCAATACGACGAATCCACCAGGTCATGAAGCGGCTTGCGTTGGTTATATTCGTGACCTGTTGAATGAGGCGGGGATCGAATCCACCTTACTTGCTAAAGACCCGGAGCGACCGAATCTGATCGCACGCATCCCTGGTGAAGGGAAGGTTGCGCCTTTGCTGATGTATGGTCATGTGGATGTGGTCACGACCGAAGACCAACCCTGGCAGCATCCGCCTTTTGAGGGGAATCTGATCGACGGGTATGTGTGGGGGCGTGGTGCTTTGGATATGAAGGGTGGCGTTGCTATGATGGTAGCGGCATTTCTGCGTGCCAATGCCGAAGGCTTACGCCCGCCCGGCGATATTATCCTTACAATTGTTTGCGATGAAGAAGTGGGCGGTGATTTCGGGGCGAAATTTTTAGTGGATGAACACCCTGAATTATTCAAAGACATCAAATACGCCATTGGTGAGTTTGGCGGCTTTTCGATGAATGTCGGCGGCAAGCGTTTTTATCCCATCATGATCTCGGAAAAACAGATCTGTGGCATCAAAGCCACAGTACGCGGACAGGGCGGTCACGGCTCAATGCCAGTGCGGGGTGGCGCCATGGCTCGGCTTTCTGAAATGCTCAAGATATTGGATAAAAAGGATTTCCCGGTTCATATCACGCCGCCAGCACGGATGATGGTAGAAGCCATGGCTTCGGCTCTAGGCGGTGTGCAAGGCGCGATTCTCGGGCAGTTGACCAATCCGCTGATGACTAATACCGTTTTGAACTTGCTGGGTGAGCGCGGACGAGTCTTTTATCCGCTCTTCCATAATACGGTCAGCCCGACCATTCTCAAGGGTAGCAATAAGATCAATGTGATTCCCAGTGAAGTCTCGGTGTTTATGGATGGCAGAATGCTGCCGGGGTTCAAACCAGAGCAGATGTTAAACGAAATGCGTCAGATCGTCGGCGCAGGTGTAGAGCTTGAAGTGACCGAGTATGACCCAGGTCCGTCTGAGCCGGATATGTCGTTGTTCAACAAACTTTCAGAGGTTCTAAAAGAAGCTGACCCGACGGGCACTCCGATTCCTTTGTTACTCAGTGGAGTGACGGATGGACGCTTCTTCTCGAAGCTTGGGATTCAGACCTATGGCTATCTGCCCATGCCATTGCCCGAAGATTTTCAATTTGCTTCTGTGATCCACGCGGCAGACGAACGCGTGCCTGCGGCGGCAATCGAGTTTGGGGCACAGACCATCTATAAAGCCTTGAGCCGTTTCGGCTAAGCAAGGCAATAAAATGTGGAAGCAGTTCTTTCTATTATTTGCATTTTTTCTAACTGCATGTACACATGATTCACTTCCTATGCCGATCCAAGCAAATATTGGCGAAGAATTCACATTGACTCCGGGTCATTCTGTAACGATACCTGAATCGGATTTGACCATTACCTTGCTCAGCGTCCCAACGGATGGTCGTTGTCCGCTGGAGATCGAATGTGCTGAAAGCGGACCTGTAACAGTTGTGGTGACGGCGCAATTCGATTCCAGTACTACTCAAGAATTTGTCTTTCAAACCTTTACGGATGATTCAGGCAATGTGCCGGAGATTGATTTTCAAGGAATGCAAACTAGCATTGAAGTTGGCGATGTAGTGATTCGTATGAGCAAGGTCTTGCCGTTTCCGAAAATGTCTGCCGCAGAGATCAAACCTGCTGAGTATTTAGTTTCATTCCTCTTGACGAAATAATTTCCAGAAAAAAAGAGCTGATGCAATCTCAGCTCTTTTTGATTCTACCATTTGCAATCTTTGGTCGTGCTCACTCCGGCGGCTTTGCCCACGCGTTTGTACATCGTCACGTTGGTGAATGGCTCGCCGAGGATGCCATCATGGATCGCCCATGAGCGTTTGCGGATGCTTTCAGATGCTTCTGGTTTGCGGAACACGTTTGAGCCATCGAGTTGGGTGTGCAGGTCGCCACCGGGTTTAAAGCCTGTATGGATGCTTTCCATCAGGCGTTTGCCCATTTGGTAAGAAAACCCATAGCGTTCAAAGATAACCGCATTGTGATAATACAAAGGTTCGACGAAATACATTTCATGCCCGAGCGCGACGATGAAGCCTTCGAATGCCTCAATAGCTTGACCTAACATTCTAAGTCCGCGTCGTACCTGACCCGGTGCCAGCCCAGCCTCACAAGCCTGAGCCTCTGCCTCGAGGTTGCGCTTCAACGTCCCAAAACGGGTGGGAGAGCCGTCTGGCATTTTGTCCACGTTATAGCGTTGAGAATCCGGGTCGTTGAGGATGTACAGCAAGACGTGGATCTGACCGTTCATAGTATCGGTCAGGTGGGCATATAGGATCGGGTCGGGAAAATCCACTTTGTGATACAGCCGCATCTCGACATCGGTGGAGCCGGTTGCAAAACGGAATTGTAGCAAGTTGTATCCCGCCGCTGATGTCAGCGGCGGCAGGCTGTATTTTTCCAATAAAACTTGAGGGATATATTTGGCGTAGATCGCCCGCTTTTCAGGATCGGGGAGTAAATTAATTCCACCTATGGTTGAGGGAGGCATACATCACTTCTTTCTTCTTTTATCTTTCCTACATAGTGCAAGAGGAAAGGTGAAAGAATTTATCGAACTCTCATCGCTCTTTCTTTGTCCCGCGCTTCATCTCTCTTTGCGATCGTGGCGCGTTTGTCGTAGGCTTTCTTGCCTTTGGCGAGGGCGATCTCGATCTTGGCGCGACCATCTTTGAAATAGACTTTTATAGGGACGATGGTCATGCCTTTGATGCGGACGTTGTTCCACAATTCGCGGATCTCTTTTTTATGTAGAAGCAAACGGCGTTTACGGAGCGGCTCATGGTTAAAGTATTTCCCAGCTTGTTCATAGGGCGCGATGTGCGCTTCGAGCAGCCAGGCTTCCTGACCGTTCGCCACGTCTATATACGCTTCTTGAATGCTGATCTGCCCGGCGCGAATGGATTTGATCTCGGAGCCTTGCAGGGAAATACCGGCCTCGAATCTTTCGAGCAGGGTGTATTCAAAACCGGCTTTGCGGTTGGATGCAATAATCTTAATGTCGTCAGTCACAGGATAATTTTAGCATGGAATAAATCGGCGTAGTTGCGATTAACCCCATTTCAACAGGGCGAGCCCAGCAATGGCGCGTAAGATACCAAAGAGGATTAATGCGACTGTGAGACCGATCAGGTCTGCGGTGAGCGGACCAAGTAGGGAACTGGTGAGGATGGCGAGGTTGAGCATGATGGTATACCAGGCCAGGTACGGCGGACGGTCATCTGCAGGGATGTTTTCGAGCATGTAATTGGCATAGGCGCCATTGACCAGCGCAAAGATGAAGCCATTAAAAAAAGACAGGGCGTAAAAGTGAAGGGTACTTTGGGCAAATGCCAGCATGATGGGATAAGACCCCATGCCGATCGCGCCAAGTGCGGTTAGCCGTTTGTTGCCCACGCGGTGGGCGATGCGTCCGAGTTGGGTGGAGACCAGCATGGCGCTTAAGTAATAAAAAGCGGTGCCGTTGCCGATCTGACCGTCGTTTAAGTTCAATTGACGCACAAAGACAAGCGGATACAAAGGTGTGACGATGTATTGGGCAAAATGAAAGAAGAACAAGCCCAATAAAATGGCGCGGAAGGGAGTCTTCCAAATATCCAGGCGCAGGGCAGAAACAGAAGGCTTGGGGGTTGAGTCGCTCTCGGGTGTTGAAGCAACTATCGGCGGGGAAAGAGGCGCGGGTACTTCATCCTGCACTGGTTTGATGTGCCAGAGGTGATAACTGCTGAAGGCAGCTCCAATGGCTCCGATCAAAAAGATGACTTGGT
This sequence comes from Anaerolineae bacterium, assembly GCA_017303655.1. GTDB lineage: Bacteria > Chloroflexota > Anaerolineae > Anaerolineales > Villigracilaceae > Villigracilis. The sequence continues at coordinate 36,608 of JAFLCE010000022.1, read as the reverse complement.
AGCCTTCGGGGAATGAAATGTTCTTTAGAAGATAGCCCGCCAGCAACGAAGAAAAAACATAAGCAATGGCAAAGGTGATGTTGCGTGTGCCTGCCACGCGGGCACGATATTGTTCGGGCACAGATTCTGCAAAGAGGGCGTTGAAGCCCACACCCAATGGCGTGAGTGGAATTGCCATTAATAAGGCGATAACGATGAGCGCCCAGACCTGCCCGGTTTCGTTGAAGAGCCAGGGCAGGGGGATCCATAAAAAGTAGCCGAGCCGGAAAAGTACGGATGACCAAAAGACGGCTTTGCCGGTGTGTCGTTTGCTGATCCAATGCCCGGCAGGGATGGCGAGAAATAGGTTGATGACCGCGCCGACCGCGTTGAGCATGCCGATCTGAAATCCGCTTGCGCCGAGGCGGGTGGCGTAGACATTTAGAAAGTTAACGGCGGTGCCACTCAACACGCCGAACCAGGCGATATCGAGATAGAGGTTGATGAAATTGGAACGGTATCGTTCGGGGATGTCAGATTGCTTAAAGAAATTAAAACGCATACAGAGGATTATACCCATGTATGCGTTTTAACCTTTGAGGGTTATTTAGGCAGATTGCAGTGAGATATTCAATTTCTCGGCGAGCTGTGTGTTGGAAGGCTCTACCAGATACGAACCATCTTCAAAAATAATGGTGGGGATGATGCGCTTGCCGTTGTTTTTTGCTTTTACAAATTCTTCGGCTTCCTTGTTTTCGTCGGTATCGACCCAAGTATACGAAATTTGCTGATCCTTCAAAAATTGCTTCGTGCGGCGGCAGTCTCCGCACCAATCTGCGCCATAGACGGTGATGTTTGGGGTGTTCATGGTTCCTCCAGAGTGATGTTGGGTTTAATGTACTTCGTCTAAGGTCGTGACGTTAGTGTCATTAATTACCTTTTACAAAGGAGGAATTTACCCAGCCTTACAAGGTGCGCAAATATTCGCGGATCGAGATCGCCGCGGCGGCGCCTTCACCCACAGCAGAAGCGACTTGTTTAACGCTGCCATGCCGCACATCTCCAGCGGCAAAGATGCCGGGTGTGCTCGTCTCGAAGGCAAGCAGTTGAGTTTGTGAGTTTGGCTTGTCATGGCTCAAATCGTGCCCGGTGAGGATGAACCCGTACGAGTCCGTTTGCACATAGCTTTTGATAAATTCACTATTCGGCTGTTGCCCAATGAAGATGAAGGCCGCGGCTGGATTTACTTCTCCGCTTTCGCCGGTGACGATGTTGCGGGTCTTGATCGACTTTAGTTTTGAATCCTGACCATCGAATGAATCCACGCTGGTGTTGTATTGCACCTTTACCTTCGAGCCGGGTTCATTGACCTTTTCAATGGCGATCTGGCTGGCAGTCAGTTTGTCGCCGCGCACGAGTAAAGTCACTTGTTCGGCGAAGTGCGTTAGATGTAAGCCTTCTTCCACGGCAGAATTCCCGCCGCCGACCACCACGATCTCTTTGGCACCTTTGTAGAAGGGACCGTCACACGTGGCACAGAAATGAATGCCCGCGCCAATGAAATCGTCCTCGCCGGGGACTTCTAATCGGCGATACGATGCACCAGTAGTGACTAGCACGACGCGAGAGTGATAATGCTTGCCATCAGATGTATACACTTCGTGATAGCCGGATTCGTTTTCGAGGCGTTCCACGTCCACGGCTTGTAAGATCTCCACGCCAAAGCGCCGAGCTTGCTGGGTGACTCGCTCCGAGAATTCTTGTCCGCTGATGCCTTCAGGAAAGCCAGGGAAGTTATCCAACCCAACGGTGATGCCCGCCTGCCCACCCAAGCCGGAGCGTTCGATCAACAGTACATCCGCGCCTTCGCGTGAAGCGTAGATAGCAGCGGTCAAGCCAGCTGGTCCGCCGCCGATAATGATGAGGTCGTAATAGGTTTTCTTTGCTTCGGTTTTCAACCCAAGCTTTTTTGCTAATTCAGCATTCGTCGGTTCAACAAGAAAAGAGTCATCTTCAAACACAATGGTGGGGATGATGCGTTTGCCGTTATTCTTTTTCAAGACAAGTGCTTCGGCTTCTTTATCTTGTTCAATATCCACCCATTTAAAGGGTACAAATTGTTCACTTAAGAATTTCTTCGAGCGGCGGCAGTCGGGGCACCAGTATGCGCCATAGAGTGTGATCTTTGGTTCGGTCATTTTCTTCCTCCAGTGATGAGTATGTCATTATGAGGAGGTGTGTGTGGATTTCATTACATTATTCGTAATAGGATAATCGTCCTATCACGATGGACTTTAAAGGCTTGTCGAAAATCGCAAAAGCAGTGAAAATCAGCCCGCCGCAAGCAGGCAAATTTTCAGAAAGTGTTCTACGGTTCAACCGGGAAACATAGGCATGGATTTATGATCTTCACAGCAGTGAAAGCAGATGGTGTACAGATAAACGATATTACTGCCCGGGCGGGCGTGTTCAACCAGGAAGAGGTTGACTGCGTGGCAGAGCTTTGGCAAGACTACCTGACTTATGGTGTCCCTGACTGTGGGTATAACTTCATTGTGGAGCGGGAGGGCGATAAGGTCTTGGGCTTTGCCTGTCATGGTCCGCGTGATTTGACCCAGGGTGTGCATGACCTGTACTGGATCGCCGTAGACCCAGAAACACGCCGCGGCGGAGTGGGGCGCAGGCTGTTGACCGCCAGTGAAGAAGCTGTCCGTCAAAGCGGCGGACGAATATTGATCGCGGAAACATCAGGTACGCCGCCCTATGAATCAACCCGCAATTTTTACATCAACATGGGCTATCAAGCCGAAGCCAGCATCAAGGATTTTTACAGCCAAGGCGATGACCTTGTGATTTTTGTTAAGCGCTTGTAGAAGCCCAAACAAAAGAGGATTTCTATCATCATAGATAATGTATAAGTTATGGGGGAATTCCATTACATCTTGATTTATTCGGTGTAGATTTTTACGGCAGCAAGGAAGCTAATTCTGTGTAATAATTTTATTTAGCGGCTTACCAAAAAATATTGGAGGATATCATGTTAGATAAAATCATTAACTGGTTCACTCTTGAACCTGCTGTTAGTATGCTCATGGTCACAACTGCCGTAGTGTTGTTTGGTTCTGCCTTCGCATCCTACAAAGAGACCTCGGGAGATTTCTGGCCTTGGATGCGTAAGATCATCGAAGCTGCTGTCTCAGCAGCGCTCTTTCTCGGGCTGTTGTGGGCATTCCGCGCGATCCTCAACGAAAATACCAACACGTATTACTCCACACACGGAAGTCTTTCAGATATTAGCCGTGAAAGCGCCTGGTCCATTTGGGGGCGTCCTCATACCCAGGTTGAACTTACAGTTAACCACACGCATGAAGTGGAAGTGAAAGAAGAGCTTCCACGTGAAGACCCCACGTCTCCTCCAATCTATCGTACTATCATTCAAACCCAGGAAGTCCCTCAAAACAGCATCCTGAGCTTCAATGGGGATGCGTACATGAAACTCAACGAACGCCAAAAAGGCTATGCCTTATACAGCGGCTACACTGTAGATGTCGATCTGGAATACCAGATCATCAATGATTCGGATATCACTACCGATGCTACGTTTACATTCCCACTGTCTGCCGGGCAAACTCTGTTTGAAGATTTTATCGTCACCATGGATAATAAAGACCTCAGCGCTGACCTGCGTTTTGCCACCGATCTTGTTTCTTGGACGACAAAAATGAAACCGCTCCAAAAAAGCACGATCCATATTACTTATTACTCACGCGGCATGGATTATTTCTACTATCAGATTCCGGTCCAGCGCGAGATCAAGGATTTTATCCTCACCCTTACGGTCGATCGCCTGCCCGTTTCTCTTCTCAACTACCCCGACGGCGTGATCACTCCCACCAAGATCGAATCCACACCGGATGGAAACGGTTCCATTTTGACTTGGGAACTGGATCGTGCCATTACAGTAGCTGGCATGGGTGTCGCTTTGGCGCAACCTCAACAACCGGGTGCGCAGGTTTTGCGTGTTTTGGTCATTTCACCCTATGCTCTGACACTGCTCGGCGCCATGCTCGCCCTTACCATGTTGATTTGGGGCTTGAAAGTACAATTCCTTGACCTTGCCTTGCTTTCGGCTGTGTACACCATGCAATTCCTGTTGATGTCTGCCATCAGCGATTATTTCTTCGGATTTTGGGGTGCCTTGCTTCTTGGCGCGGCATTGACTCTCTTCCTGACTTTCCTGCTTTTCCGTAAATTACCGTCAAGACCCTTGCGTATCATCATTTATATGTTGGTCACTTTCTTTACCATTGCATATCCTGTATCGGGTTTGCTTACCGAGCTGTCCGATCAGAATGCATTCAATATGCTGCTGCAAGCCGGGCTGATTCTGTACATCACCATCCTGTCCTTGTATGTCAATAATCATAAAGATAAGCAGGAAGTCCGCGAAGGGGTAAGTTAAAGAATGTCCCTTCAAATGATCCTCACCAACTGGGTCAACAAAGAGCCGTTTGGTAGCTTGTTGTTGGCAGTTGTTGTGGTTCTGCTATTCGGCATCACCGTCCATCAATTGGCGTCCCAAAAAAACTGGCTCCAGGCAATTGCTGAAGCGTTGGGTAAATCATTAATTTTTGCGGCACTGGCAGCCATGGTGTACTTTCTGCTTGCCAGTAATACCACTGCTTTTGAAAACGCCCATGGATCATTTTCTAGACTGGGAAGCCGTAGCTATACTGCCTATCAAGAATGGGAGAAAATTTATGGTGATAGTTTCTTTCAGCAGCAGGATTTGCAAGTAACCCAATACAAATGGATTGAATCGGTTGAGCCTCTGCCAGAAAATCCCGCTCTTTACAAAACCATCCGCAGTGAACAAGTGCTGGTTGAGAATAGCATTTCTCGTTTTTTAGGTAGAGTGTACTTACAAGGAGCCGATTGGGGTAATCGCGATGCAACCTTCAATGCGTACTCTATGAAAGCCGCCTACGAATATGATGTAATCAATACCCTTACCGAGCAGACGGAGACTCGTTTTTATTTCCCTTTGTTTGGCGGGGCAAAACTCTATGAAAAAATCTCGGTAAAGATGAATGACAAACCAGTGAATTGGGCATACAAAAATGGCGGGCTGGTATGGGAATCCACATTGCAACAGGGAGAACAGAAAACCATTCTGATTGAGTATAAAACCTGGTCGATGGATGGATACTCTTTTATCGTCCAAGAGGCACGAGATGTTAGAGATTTTACTTTGATTATTGGTATCGATTATAGCTATTGCTGCCTACACTACGAGCCAGTAGAACGTGTCCAGTTGGACACTTATGAGGAAGGTAAGTACAACATCAATAAATTCAGCCTGGATCGGGCAGTCACCACCCCGAAAATGGGATTGTCTATTATCCAGAAATGGCCTTATGCGCCTTACCACCAAATGGTAGTTGCCATGCCTTTTGCGGCAAGGGCATCCTTATTTTTTCTTACCGTGGTTATGTTGACCTGGATCATCTATGGGGTTCAGATAGAATTACAAAAAATTGCTTTACTTGGCAGTTTGTTCCTGTTGCCATTCATAATAATGATGTCAGGATATTTTCCACATCCAGATTTTATCTATACTGGCAATATAGCAGCATATCAGGTTAAGATGATGCCTATTCTTTCACTACTTTCTATAGTGATAGCATTCTATCTTTTGCGGAGAAATATTCCTAAAGAACCTCTTTGGTTGACATTGTTATTGATGGAAATATCCATAGGTGGATATGTACTGCTTAGCTTTATTGGTGATAAACAAAATCGTAATGCAACCGAGGCATTCATTCAAGCGGGCATAATTGGGTACATTTTTCTGCTCACCTTGTTTACCCGATTGCGGGCTGTGGGTTCGTCAGGCTCAAGGCAGCCTTCAAAGTTCCGGATTTGGTTGATAGGTTTTCTCAGTAAAGGTGATAAATGAAGATGGTTTGTAGTTTGGGTAAATGGATATTAGGTTTTGTCTTATTATGTCTGATGTTGGCAATATTAATATCGATCCGTTTTAGTATTGCCGGTTTCCCAGACCCAAATCCGGTGCGAGTAATTTTCCTGGAAAATTGATAAGCCACCTCAACTCGTCTTTTACGCGAACTTCAATGAATGGGATTGTCCTATTTGAGCGAGATAAATAGAAGTTATGACTGACATCTTCTCGTATAATCAAGTCCATGTTCAAACTCAAAAGACATTTCCTGCTCGACCCATCCGTCACATTTCTTAATCACGGCTCCTTTGGGGCTACGCCAAAACCAGTTTTTGCGGAGTATCAACGTTGGCAGCGTGAGTTGGAGAACCAACCTGTGGAATTTTTAGGGCGGCGCTTCAACGATTTGATGCGTACTGCGCGTGAAGCATTGGCAACCTATCTTGGCACCAACGCCCAGAATGTGATCTACGCTCAAAACGTGACCGTTGCCTTGAACATCGCGGCGCGTTCATTGGAACTGGGCATCGGGGATGAAGTTCTGACCTCGAATCATGAATATGGCGCCATGGATCGCACCTGGCGCTTCCTTGCCAAAGAACGCGGCTTTGCTTACATCAACCAAGCGGTTGACCTTTCTTCCGTGGATGCTTTTGTCGATTCATTCTGGCGCGGCGTTACGCCTAATACACGCGTTATATTTCTCAGCCATATTACTTCACCAACTGCTACCATTTTCCCAGTCAAAGAGATCATTCAACGTGCGCATGAGAAAAATATTCTCACCATCATCGATGGCGCTCATGTTGCCGGGCAGATCCCTTTGAATCTGGATGAACTCGGCGCAGATTTTTACGGCGGGAATCTACACAAGTGGTTGTGTGCCCCGAAAGGCGCAGGCTTTTTATATGCCCGTCCTGAAGTTCAACATTTGCTAAAACCTTTGGTCGTTTCATGGGGCTACGAACCCGAACTGCCGGGCGAGTCTGCGTTCATTGATCAAAATGAATGGTGGGGCACACGCGATGTCGCCGCGTTCTTAACCGTCCCGATGGCGATTCAATTTCAACAGGATCAAGACTGGGCGAAGGTGCGAGCCGCTTGTCATCGCCTGGCAGTGGATACGTGGAAACGAATCCATGCGCTGACCGGAATCGCCCCGCTTCATTCCGACCCTGAAACCTGGTTCGCCCAAATGACAGTTTCCTCCCTGCCAGCGGATACTGATATTGCCTGGCTCAAAACAAAGTTATACGATGACTATCGCATCGAAATTCCTGTGCTCGCATGGAATGAGAATAAATTAATCCGCCTCTCGGTGCAGGGATATAATTCTAAACGTGATATGGATCATTTGCTCCATGCCTTGGAGAAATTGCTTTCGAAATGAAAAAGTCGTACCTGTTTTATATTTTCTTTATCGTATTGGCTTTGGTATTGAGCGGCTTCCCCAAACGGGATGCGCAAGCCCGCCCACAGCATCAGATCACCTCGCCTTATCAGTTGATCGATGCCGTTAATGGTTTGCGCATTTCATACGGATTGGCTCCTCTGCCTTCGCACCCAATTCTGATGCAATCTGCTCAAGCGCAAGCAGACTATATGGCATCCAGCGGGCAGGTGACACACTCACGCCCTGGTGGTATCACCTATACCCAACAGTTGATATCGTTAGGCTTTCCACTGGCGGGTGATCTTTCATTGGGTGGTTTTCGTGCTGAGAATATCGTCAATACCTTCGGTCCGATGACTTGGGATGGAGTCCCGCCTGCCTGGCAGGATGCCGAGCATATGAACACGATGCTATCGGGTAACTTTACCCATATTGGTGCGGGCATTTCACAATCGGGCGATAGTTATTATTATGCGGTGGATACAGCCGCCGCCACCGGCAGCGGACAACAACAAAGCAGTGCTTCTACAGTCCTTACGAGCGTGCCCGGCGGTGCAAGTGAATCGGCGGGCGTGAGTCAATTTATGGTACCGGTTACGCTTAGTACTGCCCGCCCCGATGGTAATGTGTATCACAAAGTTCAATATGGGCAATCATTATGGAGCATTGCCATTGCATATGGCACAACCATCAAGAACATTCAGGCATTGAACAACCTAGGCGAAGACTCAATCGTATATCAAGGGCAGGACTTGCTCGTAGTAACCGGCGCGACCCCGGCTGCTACCTTACTGCCCGAATCCACTGCGACTTTGGCTGCCACCATTACCCTAGCACCGACATCGACTCTGGCATCATCTACATCAATGCCGGTACAGGAAGTAACATCCACTGCTACTGAAGAATCCACAGAAACAACTGGAAGTACAAATTCATCGCGTATTCTGGTTGTGATCCTGATCATTGCAGCAATGGTTGGGGCGGGGATGGCAGTCTGGTTGATTCGTGACCCCAAAGGGGAGTAGGTCACACCGGGCGAAATAGCGATACGGAGTGAAGTAGGTATAATCTCACGCGTTCGCCCAGTCTATTAGAGTGGTAATTTAGAAAGGCTACAAAAAGAAATGGAAATCACATTAGCATTAGGGGGCGGCGGTGCCAAAGGCAATGCTCATATTGGCGTATTGCGCTGCCTCGAGAGAGAAGAATATAAAGTCCGCGCTGTGGCAGGGACAAGCTTTGGTGGGTTGGTAGGAGTTCTCTACTCCCTGGGGTATTCTCCGAAAGAGATCTTGGCGATCTTTGAATCAGTCGATCAAAAAACCTTGTATGGGCGTGCCCCGCAAGATGGGGCTTCGTTTTTAGGTCTGGCTGGGGTACGCCATTTATTAGATCGGGTTGTGGGGGATAAAACCTTCAACCAAACACGGTTTCCCTGTGCCGTAACCGCTGTCGATATTAACAGCGGCACCGAAGTTGTTATCAATGAAGGCAGCTTGCGAGATGCCTTACTCGCCACCATTGCTTTACCGGGCATTTTTCCGGTTCAGCATTTCAATGGTTGGAGCTTGATCGATGGCGGTGTTCTGAATCCGGTTCCGGTTTCGGTCGCGCGTATGCTCGCCCCGAATATTCCAGTTGTGGCGGTAGTTTTAAACGACCCCATCGATAAACCCGTGCGCAGTTATAACCTGCCCATTCCAAGCATTGTTCCACGCCCCATTGCTGAAAGCTTGGCGCGCATATCGCTTGCTCAATCGTTGGATGTCTTCCTGCGTTCAGTGGATATTTCCTCACGTTACATTTCATATCTGCGACTGCAAGTAGACAAGCCCGAGGTCATTGTCCGCCCGGCGGTGCAGCATGTTGAACTTTTGGATAAAGTTGTCGTTGAAGAGATCGCTCAATTGGGTGAAGATGCAATGATAGAAGCATTGCCCAAGTTAAAACTTGAAACCGGCTGGATAACCCGGCTTAGCAGGCGTGTATTCAAAGGTGTTGAATGAGCCGTGACCTTCGTAAATATGCAAGAGATACCAATGTACGCATAGGGGTGGGCGCGGTATTACTTTTATTTATCGTTGGCGTGGGGCTGATCTGGGCAATCTATGGTTTTGGAGCTGCAGTCAGTGGCATGCTTTGTATTCTGGCTGGTTTGATTCCGGTTGGCTTGATCTTTCTCGTATTTTTTGGATTGGACTGGATCGTAAAACGTGCAAACACAGACGAAGACCGAAACGATTGAATTTAACAACTGGACGATGCGAATCCGTCCGGCGGCTGTTGCATCCCCGCGTCTGCTGGTGATGATCCATGGTTGGACCGGCGACGAAAATTCCATGTGGGTCTTCGCTCGAAGATTCTCAGAGCAGTATTGGATTATCGCTCCGCGTGCGCCGCACCCTGCCGACCCTCAGGGCTTTTCCTGGCGCCCGCCTCAACCGCTGACCTTTGGCAGGCCCAGCCTCGATATGCTTTTACCCGCCGCTGAGAGTTTGATCCAACTCATAGACGAGTACGCAGCTTCGGTTAAGGTTGAGGCGCAGCAATTCGATGTGATCGGATTCAGTCAGGGTGGGGCAATGGTCAATGTATTGGGCATGGCTTTCCCGGACCGCATCCGTAAGATGGGAGTGCTGGCGGGCTTCGCGCCTTCTGGTTTGGAAGAATATACCGAACGCCGCGCCTTGCAAGGCAAGCATGTTTTTGTGGCACATGGCACGCAAGATGAGTTGGTGCCGATCGACCGCGCGCGAGCTTCAATGCAATTGCTCGAGCAGGCTGGCGCTTCGATCACCTATTGTGAAGACGAAGTCGGGCATAAGCTAAGCTCCAATTGTCTGCGCGCATTGGAAGAATACCTTACAGATTAATCTCACTCTCACCATGCTGTTGACGCTGTTTTTGTTTGCAGGTATGCTTATTAAAAGAAATGGAATTTAAGGTGAACTATGAGACGATATTTATCCCGTAGAGATTTTATTAAACTAGCTGGGTTGGGTTTGGGTGCCATGGCATTCACCCCGATCACTGCACATGATATTGATTTCCGTTGGTCGATTTTTAGCCAACCCAAACGGTTACCGCAATTTCCGGGCAGCGCTATTATTGGGCGCGTTACTGAGCCAGATGTTGATATTCGTAACCGTCCCACCAATGACCCGAATCTTAATACCTCGGTGGGTAAACTTGGCGCAGACTCGCTGGTGGAGTGGAGCCGTGAAGTGCTGGGCAATGTGGTTGGTGGGCTTTCAACTCAACGCTATGTGGAAACTCCGCAAGGCTATGTGTATGCACCTGTAGTACAGCTCACGCGCAACCAACCAAACACTCCTGTGACTGAGTTGCCAAACGGACAGGGCTTTTGGGCAGAAGTTACAGTGCCTTATGTTGAACTTGCCCATGATGGGCAAGTCGCTTCGCCATGGCTTCAAGATCACATTACATATAACTTCCCACCGCGCTTGTATTACGGACAAGTGGTATGGATCGATCAGGTCCGCACTAGCAACGGCTTCCCTGAATATCGCTGGAATGAAGATGCCTATGGCAAAGGCTATGGCTATGGTGCCTATGGTGAATTTTTCTGGGCAGATGGTGCCGGGTTAAAGATCCTGACAGAAGATGAATTGACTCCCATCAACCCCAATGTGGACCCTAACGAAAAGACTATCTCAGTTGACCTCGATTATCAAACCCTTTCCTGTTTTGAAGGCACGCGCGAAGTTTTCTTCTCTCGCATCTCAAGCGGAAAGAAATATGATCCCGTCACTGGGATTGTGACTGATGAATACGCTACTCCGGCTGGGACCTTGTTTACGCATTGGAAGATCATTTCCAAGAATATGACCGCGGGTTCGGTTGGGGCGGGCTATTCCACGCCTGCCGTGCCATGGTGTACGTTTATCAGCGGTGAGGGCATTGCGATCCATGGCGCATTCTGGCATAACGCTTTTGGTGAACGTCGTTCTCACGGCTGTATCAATGTCTCGACCGAAGATGCCAAGTGGATCTTCCGCTGGACAACGCCCTATATCTCTTTGGCGCAGAGTGAAGAACGCAAGAGCCTGCCAGATCATGGCACCATCATTAATTCCACCGAAACTGTTTTCCTATAATCTAGTTATTCAAGAGAGACCTTCATGGATATTGCAAATATCACCGTTTGGCTTGCCCTGCTTGCCGGGTTGGCTTCCTTCCTTTCCCCTTGTGTATTTTCGCTAGTGCCTGCTTATGTAGGCTATCTCGGCGGGATCGCTGCAGGGGCAGCGGGGGCTGACCAGAAACCCAGCCGCTGGCTGACCTTTTCGCATGGGCTGGCTTTCGTGCTTGGCTTCAGTATAGTTTTTGTCCTTTTGGGTGTGGCAGCTTCCTTCGCAGGTGGCTTACTGTATGACCTGCGCTTTTGGCTTTCAAAGATCGGCGGTATTGTCGTCATTGTCTTTGGGCTGCATATGATCGGCGTATTTCACATCCCATTCCTTGCGTATGACACGCGCGTGCAACAAGCACCAGACCCGAAATTGGGCTATCTCTCTTCTGCCATGATGGGAATTTTCTTCTCAGCGGGCTGGTCTCCTTGTGTGGGACCCGTTCTCGGCGCGATCTTGACCCTTGCCCTCAACGGCGGATCGATCTCTCAAGGTGCTACGCTTCTTTCCTTCTATTCGGCTGGTCTGGCGATCCCATTCCTTCTCGCCGCTCTTGGCATTGGTTGGGTCACGACCATTCTGCGCAAGTATGCCAAGACCATGCGCTACGTAGAAATTGCCATGGGAGTCATCCTCATCATTGTTGGTGTGCTTTTGCTCTCGGGTACCTTTGAGGTTATTGCTCAACAGGGACAATTCTTCTGGATCGATTTTGGTTTATAACCATATACACTAGCTTCACCCATCCCGCAGATTCATCGGGTTAGCCCCTGCCTGCGGGATGTATTTTTTCAACCTAAAGGGATATTTGCAAATGCTCAATGTCACATTGTTCACCAAAAAAGATTGCCCGCCATGTGAAGAGGTCAAAGCAAATTTGGCAGCACTTCAAACAAAATATCCGCACCGCTTGGCTGAGATCGATGTAGAAGCCGATGCCGCCCTGCGCGCAAAATATACCAACCTCGTCCCCGTCCTTGAAATTGGACCCTACACAATCAGCGCACCTATTTCTGCCCAAAAATTACAAATGACCCTGGGTGCAGCCTCAGACCGCAAATCTCAACTTGAAAAATTAGATGACCCCATCTACAAATACAAAACTGAAAAAGGAAAAACCTTGAGCACCGGCGACCGCATTTCCTATTGGATTTCAAAACGATACTTATTGCTTCTCAACCTGTTCATGCTTCTTTATGTAGGCTTGCCCTTCCTTGCACCCACCTTGATGAAGCTCGGCGCAGAGGCTCCCGCCCAGGCGTTGTATCGGGTATACAAACCGCTTTGCCACCAATTTGCTTTCCGTTCTTTCTTTGTGTTTGGCGAACAACCGTTTTATCCGCTTGCTGAAGCGAACGTCGCCGGATACAAAACCTTTGAAGAAGTAACCGGTATCGTCGGCGTGGATGATCCTTATAGCATGACTCGTTTTGATGCCCGTAACTACATCGGCGATGATACGGTCGGGTATAAAGTTGCGCTTTGCGAACGTGACATTGCCATCTATCTGGCAATTTTGTTCTTCGGTATTGTCTTCGGTCTCACAGGACGGCGCTTCAAATCCCTGCATTGGATCGCATGGTTATTGCTTGGCATCGCTCCTATCGGTCTCGATGGTTTCTCGCAATTGTTCAGCCAATTTAATTGGGAATGGCTCTCCGCACTCGTGCCCTATCGTGAAAGCACCCCATTCCTGCGTGTGCTCACGGGCGCACTGTTTGGTCTGGCAACCGCTTGGTTTGCCTACCCCAATATCGAAGAATCCATGAGCGAAACCCGTCAGTATTACTTGAAAAAGAATGCTGTCATTCAGGCGTCTGAATAATGCCCTTTCACGAATCAGACGGACTGCGCTTTTATCAGTTCGACATCTTCTCGAAAAACTTCCTCAACGCCGTTTTCACACGTCAGGGCGGCATCAGCCCAGAGCCGTGGTCGTCGCTTAATTTAAGCATATCGGTTGGGGATGATCCCGCACGCGTGGCGGAGAATCGCATCCACGCCTTTCGCGTACTTGGACGCAACCCCGCCTCTCTCCACGACGTGTGGCTGGTCCACGGCATAGACGTTATCTACGCTGAAACTCCCCGCCCGCTCGACGAACCGCCTCAAAAAGCAGACATCCTTTTTACCGACAACCCTGAAGTTTCACTCTTTATGCGCTTTGCCGATTGCGTGCCATTGTTTTTTCATGACCCTAAAAAGCAGGTCGTTGGTATTGCTCACGCCGGTTGGATGGGAACCGTAAAAGGTGTGGCAGAAGTTTCCATTCGCGCCATGCAGACTCGTTACGGCTCGAACCCAAGCGATGTCGTTGCCGGGATCGGTCCTTCCATTAGTGTGGAGCAATACGAAGTGGGGGAGGATGTGGCGAGTCAATTTCGGCAGAAGTATGGTGCCGACTCAGACAAGGTCTTGCAAACCCGAGACGGACGCATTTACCTTGATCTGTGGATGGCGAATGCTTTACAGCTTCAATCGATGGGCGTGGAGCAGATCCAGATTTCAGGGCTATGTACCGCCTCTAATGTAGGTGATTGGTATTCGCATCGCGCCGAAAAAGGGAAGACGGGGCGTTTTGGCGCATTGGTCGCATTGGTATAAACACCCATTGATAGTAGGGGCGATGGCGGAGTAAAATTAAGTCATGAGTGAATTGGTCAGATCTATTCGAGAGCGCTATCTATCCGTGTTAGACCAGATCTCTTCGGCAGCGACCAAGTCCGGGCGGAGTCCTGAGGCGGTCAAGCTGGTCGTGGTCACCAAGTCTCAACCGGTAGATGTCGTTCAGGCGGCAATCGAGGCGGGAGCGGTCATTTTAGGCGAAAACTATGCCGAAGAAGGTGTCACGAAAATTCAATCTTTGCAAAATGCTTCTGCGGTAGAATGGCACATGATCGGTCATATCCAGAGCCGTAAAGCTCAGTTGGTCGCCGCGAACTTTAACTGGATCCATTCTGTTGACAGCCTGAAACTTGCCAAACGGCTCGATCGTTTCTGTGCTGAAGCTGGCAAGGTTGTACCGGTCTTATTGGAATTCAACGTTGGCGGCGAGGAAAGCAAAGGTGGCTGGCAGACTTCAGATGAAAGTCGGTGGGCTGAACTGCTGGTTGAGATTGCTGAGATCCTTGCCTTGCCTAACCTGCGGGTGCGTGGCTTGATGAGTATGCCGCCGCTGGGTGAGACGGCTGAATTCTCCCGCCGGTATTTTCAAAAATCACATCGCTTGCGCGATTTTTTTGCCCGGCAATTTCCACAGGCAGATTTTTCAGAGCTTTCGATGGGAACCAGCTCTGATTATGAAGTTGCCGTGGAAGAAGGCGCGACCTTTGTACGAGTTGGAACGGCGATCGTTGGTTCGAGAAATTATTCTTAATCGGGAGTGGTTGTATGGGAAGTCAGCAAATTATTGGGTTGTTTATCTTGATGTTGGATTTTTTTGTATGGGTTGTGATCGCGTCTTCTTTACTTTCTTTTTTTCTACCGCCCACGCACCCGGTTCGCGAAGCGTTGAGCCGCGTGGTAGACCCGTTCTTGAATCCGATCCGAAACTTAATGCCAAGTGCTGGCGGGCTGGATTTTAGCCCTTTGATCCTGATCCTGGCAATTGAATTCGTAACCATTTTTCTTCGATCTCTATAAAGAGGTGAACTATGACTAGAAATTATGTCCTTCATGACGGTAAAAAAGGTTCGGCGCTGGCGTTGCGCATCACGCCGCGTGCCAGCCGCAATCAGATCGCAGGTGTGCTGAACGATGGCACGGTCAAAGTGCAGATCACATCTGACCCTGCAGATGAAGCAATGAATTCGGAACTTGTCGCTTTCCTTGCTGAAGTGCTTGGGGTGCCGAAGACTCGCGTAGAGATCGTGGCGGGCATGAACGGCAGAGATAAGCTTGTCTCGATCCTGGATATGGATGTGGAGACGGCGCATCAACGCATTGTGGCGCACATGGAATAATTCCATTTGCTGTCTTTGAATAAAGCTTAATCTATTCTCTTAACGCGAACTCGCTCCATGGGTCCCATGGAGCGAGTTCGCGTTTTTGCCATTATCGATCAAGCGGCTGCTTTGCTGACATTGCCAACTTTTGCATTAACAAGTGTAATTAAATCTGCCGTTCTTAACTGAATGCTTAGCCCGCGCTGACCGCCTGAGATGTGGATCTCTTCAAAATCATTGGAGGATGAATCGAGCACCACTTGAAATCCCTTTTGGATGAGCGCTAACGGTGAAATGCCTCCTGCTTGCAAGCCGGTCATCTGTTCGGCTTCACGTTCAGTGGGCAGGTGCATTTTCTTTTCGCCCAAAAAGCTTGCCAGCAATTTCAAGTCCACGACGCGAGTGCCGGGAATCATAACCAAGACTGGTTTACCTTTTTCGCGTTTTGTGACGATGGTCTTGAAGACCTGCTCTTCCGGCACGTTCAAGAGGTGAGCCGTGTTCAAAGCACCGAGTTTCTCGGCGGGCAATTCATGTGCCGTGTAGGGTACGCGGCGCGCATCTAAAAATCTCGTGACATTATTCGTGATACTCATATGACATCAAACCTTGTACAATTATAAACAATTCGACGGTAGCTGTGGCTTTTTCTGCCCGAGCCTGAATCCACAACCGAACCAGGAGACGCTCATGATCCAACCAGAAGTTCTCTCGCAATTCAATTTGTTCGATGGTCTGCCAGAGTCTTTGCTTAAGGAGATCGCTCTGATGGGGGTTGAAGTATCGGTCAAAAAAGGTGATTTTGTTTTTCGCGAAGGAGAAAAGGCAGATAAACTGCATTTCTTATTAAATGGCAGTGTTGCCTTGCGTGTCAAGTTGACGTCGCGCCCTGAGAGTGTGACGGTCTCTTTCGTTTCGATGCCGTATCAAAGTTTTGGCTGGTCGGGTGTGGTGGCTCCGCATCACTATACCTCCAGTGCCGAGTGTGATGAAGACTCGCGGTTACTGATCTTGCCTGCAGAGTCGTTTATGAACTTGTTGGAGCAGCATCCTGAACATGGTTTTACGGTGATGAAGCGCATCGCCATGCTGATTGCCGACCGCTTGCGGAACAGTCATCAGGCTTTGTTGAAGACCATATGAAATTAATCCCCACGACCAGGGCAGAACACTCTGGTCGTGGGTTTGAGTGGGGAGAAGGAAGCAGAACGCCTCATCAGGTTCCAGGTCCAGCCGGAAGCGGAGGCGCTTGCGTAGTAAAATTATGGATGTGAAATCTGCTGTTGCCGAAATCCCCATCGAACGATTGATCGAACAACTCCCAGAAACGTACTCCCTTGCCGATCGCGAATTGGTTATGCGAGCCTATGTGATCGCAGAAGAGGCGCATCGCGAGCAAAAACGTCATTCGGGTGAGCCGTATATCAATCACTGCCTGGCCGTGGCGGGGATTCTTGCCGAGCTAAAAGTTCCGGCTGAAGTGATCGTTGCTGGACTATTGCATGATACGGTCGAAGATACCAGTATCACTCTATCTGATATTCGTAGAGACTTTGGCGATGCTGTTAAAATATTAGTGGATGGGGTTACCAAGTTGACGCAACTGCCGCGCGTTTCGCGTGGTGATCAACATGCTGAAAACACTGATAACGAAGCCGAAGATGAGATTATCTTGCCTGCCTTGTTGGGGCGTAAAGAGGATATGATCTCTGAAACCCTGCGAAAGACATTTCTTGCAATGGGTGAAGATGTGCGCGTGGTGCTCATCAAATTGGCAGACCGTTTGCATAACATGCGGACGCTGGGTCATATGCCTGAGCATAAACGCCGCCGCATTGCGCAAGAGACGCTTGATATTTTTGCCCCGCTGGCGAACCGGTTGGGTATCTGGCAGTTGAAGTGGGAATTGGAAGACCTTAGTTTTCGTTATGTGCAGCCGGAGAAATATAAAGAGATCGCCGAATCCCTCGCGGAGCGACGACCCGACCGCGAACGACAGTTGGAAGAGATCAAGGAAAATCTCGTTCGGCTGTTGGAGAAAAATAATATCAAGGCTGAGGTAAGCGGCAGACCCAAGCACATCTACTCGATCTTTAAGAAGATGCAGAACAAGGATAAATCCTTTGGCATGCTGTACGATGTGCGCGCCGTGCGTTTGATCGTGCCGGATGTGCCCGCTTGTTATTCTGCCCTGGGGGTCATCCACACGACCTGGCGCCCGATCCCTGGCGAGTTCGACGATTACATTGCTGTGCCAAAAGATAATCATTACCAGTCCTTGCATACGGCTGTGATGTTTGATGACCGCCGCCCGCTTGAGATCCAGATCCGCACCCAGGAAATGCACATGAGTGCGGAGTATGGTATTGCGGCACATTGGCGTTACAAAGAGGGTGGCAAGCACGATAAACAATTTGAGCAACGCATTAAAGACTTGCGCAAGATGATGGAATGGCGCTCGGATGTGAACGATGCGACCGAATTCGTCGAGTCGATGCAGAGCGATGTGTTTCGTGACCGCGTCTATGTCTTTACCCCGCGCGGTGACATCATTGACCTACCCGCCGGTTCCACGCCGATCGACTTTGCATATCATGTCCATACCGATATTGGGCATCGTTGCCGCGGCGCGCGTGTGAATGGAAAACTCGTGCCCCTCGATCATGAGTTAAAAACAGGCGACCAGGTGGAAGTGTTAACCGCTAAACGTGGCGGTCCGAGCCGCGATTGGTTGAATAACAATCTGGCATTGGTAAAAACCCAGCGTGCCCGTTCGAAGATCCGGGTGTGGTTTAAGATCCTGGAAGACGAGCAAAACCTCGCCACCGGACGTGATACGCTTGAGCGTGAGTTGGGTCGCCTTGGGATCACCGAAGTCAATTTCGAAAAGTTGGCGCGCGAACTTGGCTATAAAACTCCAGATGCCATGTTCATTCACCTAGGCACCGGAGAGCTTTCGACCAGCCTCATTATCAAAAAGTTTTCTGATGAAGAAGAACAAAAAGATATTCTGGAAGCAAATGCTCCAGCATCTTCTTCCAAATCCACCGATGCCGTGGAAGTGGTGGGACTCAAAGGTATGCTCGCTTCGATGGCGAAATGCTGCAACCCCGCACCCGGTGACCAGATCATCGGTTACATCACGCGTGGGCGTGGCGCTACCATTCACCGACAAGATTGCCCCAACATTTTGCAAACCCCAGATCGCGAACGTTTACTCAAAGTGGGTTGGGGGCATGTCGAGCAGACCTTCCCGGTTCCGGTTAAGATCAAAGCCTACGACCGTCAGGGATTGATGAGCGACATCTCGATTTTGCTCTCAGATGAAAACATCAACATCAATAATGTTTCGGTTAACGTTAATCGCAGCATTGCCGACTTGCGTCTTATCATTGAAGTCAAAGACCTGACCCAGCTTAGCCGCATCCTGACGCGCATCGAGAATCTACCCAACGTCATGGAAGCCATCCGCACAAGACCGGGATAAGACTTTAATACAACCTTTATGGATGAAAAAGATTATGGGGGTATAATCGCGGCGCTTCGATATGTTATCCGTCACTGAAGCGCGCGAGCGCATCCTTTCTCACTTTCAAATAAAAACTCCTGAGCAAATTCCGCTTGCCGATTCACTGCGCCGCATATTGGCTGTGGATGTGAAAGCGGATGGAGATTACCCGCCATTTGATAATTCTGCCATGGATGGCTTTGCCTTGCGCTCGGCGGATACATCCGCTTCTTCCTTAACCCTGAAAGTTATTGCAGATATCCCAGCCGGTTCTGCGCCGACAGTTTCCCTGCAACCCGGTGAAGCCGCGCGGATTATGACCGGCGCTCCATTACCCAGCGGCGCAGATTGTGTCATCCCAGTGGAGGATACAGACTTTCAAAATCGTCACAGCGGTACCCCAGCACCAAAGACGATCACCCTTACCAAACAAATGACATCCGGCGAAAACGTCCGTTTGCGTGGCACCGACATGCAAATGGGTGACTTGATCCTGAAAACAGGTCGCAGGCTCAAACCGCAAGACCTGGGCTTGTTGGCGGCGCTTGGCATTGCGCAGGTGCATGTATATCGCAAGCCGTGCGTGGCACTCTTTTCTTCAGGTGATGAATTACTCCCAGTAGATGCACCGCTTGAACCGGGTAAGATCCGCGATACGAATTCGTATTCGCTGGCGGCTGCCATTGTGGAAGCAGGTGCAGAGGTAATCCATTTAGGGGTGGCGAAAGATGACCGAGAATCGATCACTGCTCTGTTAGATCAAGCCGCACAGGCACAAGCTGACTTGATCCTCTCTTCTGCCGGGGTGAGCGTGGGCGCTTTTGACTTTATTAAAGAATTGATCGAAGCCAATGGCAATATGGATTTTTGGCGGGTTAACATGCGTCCGGGCAAACCGTTGGCATTCGGAGCGTATCGCGGTACACCTTTCATTGGGTTGCCGGGGAATCCGGTATCTGCCTTTGTAGGGTTTCAGATTTTTGTGCGCCCCGTGCTTGAGCGGTTGAGCGGCTCAATGGATGGAGGCAGGCAGACGGTCCGCGTGCGATGCGTGGAAGAGATCGAATCAGACGGGCGGGAAAGCTATCTGCGGGCTGTGCTCCAGAACCAAAATGGCGAGCGTTGGGCAGTGCTGACCGGGCATCAGGGCTCGGGTAATTTGCTCTCTCTGGTACAGGCGGATGCTTTACTAATCATCCCCGCTGGTGTAAAATGCGTGCCTGCTGGCTCAGAACTAGAAGCCATCCTATTGTGAGGACTGATGGATAAATGGTTGTACCGCGCTTCCGTGGCGCTCGTGGTCGTCGGATTATTGGTTTCAATATACATGACGATCTATAAATACAGCAACAACGACGGCATGTGCTTGGGCTCTGGTGACTGCTCGACCGTGAACGCAAGCCGCTTTTCCGAGATGAATGGAATTCCGGTGGCGGTCTTTGGAGTGGTTGGGTATACTGCCATCTTGTTCGTGCATTTCTTTGAAAACCGCAACCTCTTCTTTAAAAAGAACGCTACACTCTTCATCTTCGGTATGTCGTTGACGGGTTTCATCTTCACGTTGTGGTTAGTGTATGTTGAAGTTGCCTTGCTCAAAGCGTATTGTCCGTTTTGTATTACATCGCAGGTGGCAATGACAGTGATCTTTATTCTCGCTGTCATCCGCCTGTCACGAAACTAATCCCAGGAGGATTCAAAATGCCCCGTATTAAATGTCATTATGTAGACTGTGTCTTCATCGACGAAGGGCTATGCTCTGCTGCTGCAGTAGAGGTGGACCCGGATACAGGATGCGTAACATATTCCCCTAGTGATGGCGCCGCCGCTTCGGAAGATGAATGGGACGAAGAGGAAGAGTCGGATGAATGGGAAGATGAAGACGCCGACGGCGAAGAAGACGATGAATGGCTTGAAGAAGAGGATGAATTTTAAACCCGCCTCATTCTGACCGCATGCCTGAATCAACCATATAAGCCTTCTCTTACGGGAGGGCTTTTTGTTTTGCCTCCTTAGGGCATCCAAAGCATAAAAGGTGTGAGAAAATAAAGGACATGCTTCAGTCTGAAACCTCGCGCTTGAAAAAAAATAACTTCGACCTGCTGCGTCTGCTCTTTGCTGCCACCGTCTGTTTCGTCCATGCCGATGAACTTTCCGGTTACACAGAGATCGGTTGGATCTCGCAGGTACTTTCTTCTGAAGTGGCAGTCAAGGCGTTTTTTGTGGTGAGCGGATTCTTGATCTTCATGAGCTATGAACGCTCGTCTTCGATCCCCAATTACTTTATCAAACGGATTCGCCGCATTTACCCGGCATATGTGACGGTTGTAATAGCGGCCGCATTTTTACTGGTGCTGGTCAGTCGTTTTGATTATCGCGAATACTTCTCGGTTGACTGGTTCAAATATCTGGCGGTGAACCTCGTCTTTCTTAATTTCCTACAACCAACACTGCCGGGTGTTTTTGAAGCCAACTATTTCACGGCGGTCAACGGCGCCTTGTGGACGCTGAAGATCGAAGTGCTTTTTTATCTCTCAGTACCGGTGTTTGGCTGGTTATTCAAAAAAATCTCGCGGACCTGGGTACTGCTTGGCGGGTATGTGCTCTCCATCGTCTATGTGTTGATATGCAATGTTCTTGCCGTCCGCACGGGCAATGCCATGTATGCGGAGTTGGGCAGGCAGTTACCCGGTCAATTGAGTTATTTTCTGGGTGGAGCCTTCTTGTATTATCACCTGCCCTTTTTTGAAAAATATGCTGCTTATTTCTTGGGTGTGGGAGTCTTGGTGCTTGTCGTCGATGCCTTTCAACCGTTGATACTTTTGGAGCCCTTCGCGCTGGCGGCAGTGGTGATCTTTTTCGGTCTATTCTTTTACGTGGGTGAATTTAGCAAGAACGGAGATTTTTCGTATGGGGTTTATATTTTGCACTTCCCGATCTTACAGATATTCATTCAATATGGCTGGCTGCGTGACATGCCCTGGCTGTATCTTTGTGTTGCACTGTTGGTCACGCTAGCGGTAGCTGTATTTCTTTGGCACGGGGTGGAGAAGCGCTTTCTTTTCAAAGGTAGTCATTACATTTCAAAGCGGACTTTGTCTTGAGGTTAACCGTCCATGAATAAATTGCAGAATGTCCAGGCACTGCGCGGAGTTGCTGTGCTGGCGGTGGTCTTTTTTCATCTGATCATTATCGAGCGGAGATATGGTGGCAGTGACACCATCCTGCCAGATTGGTTGGCATTCGGCATGTTCGGCGTGGATTTGTTCTTTGTCATCAGCGGCTTCGTAATGGTGACGGTGACGCAAGGGAAGTTTCAAAATCTCAGGCAGGCATTGTTGTTCTTATATCATCGAGTCTCGCGTATTTACCCTTTGTATTGGGTCTATACCACGCTGGCGTTGCTGGTGTTTCTGGTTATGCCGGGCTGGGTTAATAGTTCGCAGGGTGGGCAGGTGGATATTCTGGCTTCATATCTTTTACTGCCGGATGAATTGCTGCCCCTGGTGCAAGTTGGCTGGACGTTAATTCATGAAATTTATTTTTATCTGGTGTTCTTTGTGTTGATGCTGATCTTGCCAGAACGATTTTTGTTTATCGGCATGCTGGTTTGGGGAGTTGTGATCGCCGTCTTTGGCAGGTCGTTTGGCAGCTCAACGTATAACCTCGTCTTTCACCCACTGACGCTTGAATTCATTGTCGGCTGTTTATTGGCAGTGCATTATCACAAACTCAAAGCGGTCAAGATTTCGGGAAATATTCTGGTCTTTGTCGCTTGTCTTGGGATGTTAGCGGCTATTTTGGGATATGTCTATTTCCAAGCTCAGACGGGCTTCCCGCCAGAGGGATGGTGGCGGGTGGTCTATTATGGCATCCCCGCTACGTTGATCGTATTCTGCATCACCCACGCGGAGCGGAATGAGGTTGTCCTCCCCAATTTCCTCATTCAAATGGGCAATGCATCGTATTCTATTTACCTCTCACATTTATTCACGATCAATGTAGTTGGCAGGCTTTGGCAAATCGTTGCGATGGATTCGGTCTTGGATAATGTCATTGCCTTGATTTTGGCATTTGGGCTTGTATTGCTGGTTGGCTTTATGAGTTATCGTTTTATCGAAATCCATTTGCTTAAGCTTAGCCGCAGATTTGCCTGATGGTTTAAGACTTTCCTAAAAATTCATACAATAACACACCTGCCGCCACAGAGAGATTTAACGAACTGACCCGCCCACGCATGGGCAGGGAGATGGTCACATCACAGGCGGCGGTTTGTTCGGGGGAGAGTCCTTTTTGCTCGTTGCCGAGCACCAACACCCAGGGAGATTGCGGAATCAAGGTGTGATAATCGACATCGGCTTTGGCGGATGTGCCAATGAGTTGATAGCTGCCTGCGCGTGCCCAACTGAGAAATTCATCGAAGGTTGCTTGGATGACCGGCTTCCAGAAGAAGGTGCCCATACTGGCGCGGATCACGGTGGGATGATAGAGTTCCACGCCGCCATCGAGCACGAAGAGCGTGTCTGCACCGACGGCATCCATGGTGCGTAGGATCGTGCCGAGGTTGCCAGGGTCTTGTGGTGAGACCAATGCCACGGCATGAGTCGTTTTGGGCAGAGTATCTAATGTAAACTTTTTTTGCTTGACCACGGCAAGGATGCCTTGCGGGTTTTCTTTATCAGCGAGGGATTCGATCACAGAAACAGAAACAGGCTGGAGTTTAAGCTTGAGGCGCTCGGCGCGAGCGAGCAGGTCTTTGGCGAATGAGCTGGTCAATAGTTCGGGGGCGTAGAGAATGGAGTCCACATCCCAACCGGCGGCGATGACTTCGCCGACGTGCGTGATGCCTTCGACGATGAACGAGTTGAATTCAACGCGCGCTTTTTTTTGCCGCAAGGCGCGGACGTGTTTGATGAAGGGGTTGGACGTGCTGGTTAGGATTTCCATGGGCGAAATTGTATCCGAAAATCCTGTAGTATGATTTGTAGAGAAGGAGTTCTTAATGGCTACTTTAATTCAACCCCTGGAAGTTCAACGATATTGGAAGTATGCGCTGGCTCTGGCGCTCTTTACGATCTTTTACAATATTGCCGAAGGTCTGGTTTCGATCAGCTTTGGCGTGAGTGACGAGTCATTGGCGTTGTTCGGCTTTGGGGTGGATTCATTTATCGAGGTGATGTCTGGTGTTGGTATTCTGGTGATGGTGCAACGCATCCGTCAGAATCCAAATACATCTCGCACGCCGTTTGAGGTGACTGCATTGAAAGTAACGGGAACTTCATTTTATATTTTGGCGGTGGGGTTGGGCGTAAGCGCCGTCTACAATATTTTTACCGGGCATAAACCAGAAACGACTCTGCCCGGCTTGATTATTTCTCTGATTTCGATCTTGGTGATGTGGGCGTTGGTGATGGGCAAGCGCAAGGTGGGGCAGGCGCTACATTCCATGCCGATCCTTGCGGATGCGAATTGCACGATGGTCTGTATTTATATGTCGGTGGTGCTGTTGGCGGCGAGCTTGATCTATCAAGTGACTGGCTTTGGGTTTGTAGATAGTCTTGGTGCGGCGGGGTTGATCTATTTTTCGATCAATGAAGGGCGCGAGTCGTTTGATAAAGCAAAAGGGTTGGAATGCGATTGTGAAGATGAGGATTGCAAAGCGTGAGACCCGGCAACACTCCAGCATGCCTTGCCGTTTATAATTCCTGCTCATGAAAACATTTCGTTGGTTAACCTTGGCGTTCTTGCTGCTGGCTTGTCAGGCGCAGCCTCGCCGGGCTGTGACCATTTTCGATGGCGACCTGACCCTGACGATCACTTCAAGTGAGCAAACGGCTTTGTTGATCTTAAGCGAAGCAGGCATTACGCCGCAAGCGAATGACCGGGCTTTGATCAATGGGATTCCGTATGCCTTGAATGAGCCGATTAGTATTGCAGGAAATTTCCAATTGCAATTGCGCCGCGCTGTGAATGTCACGCTCGTCACCCCGCAGGGCGAGCAGATGATTCAAACCTCTGCGTTGACTGTGGCGGATGCGTTGAAAGAAAATGGAATTGCGGTTGGCATGTACGATGAAGTGACACCGCCTCTGACCGCGCCGATCACGGAGTCGTTGACCATTCGCTTGATGCCTGCCCGTGAGTTGACCGTTGCCAGTGCTGGTGTGCTGATTAATATCCGCTCGAATGCTGGGACGGTGGGAGAGGCATTGGCTGAGGCGGGCATTCCGCTAATGGGCTTGGATACCAGCCTCCCGGCGGAGAATGAGCCGCTGCCCGCCGATGGGCAGATTCAGGTGACGCGTGTGAGCGAATCCATTTTGGTGGAGCTTCAATCGATTCCATTTACGAGCGAAGCCACTGAGTCAGCAGATGTGGCGTTTGGCACGCAGGAAATTTTGCAGAACGGTGTGAACGGTGTGGCGATGGTGCGAACGCGCGTGCGTTATGAAAATGGAGCGGAAGTCAGCCGTGCCGAAGAAGAGCGCACGGTCTTGCAAGAACCTGTGACGCAGTTGGTGGCGAATGGTTCGAAGATCGTGCTTTCGCCGGTGGGTGGTGAGGCGCCGTATCAGTATTGGTATGCCACACAAATGTATGCTTCGTGGTATTCGCCTTGTAATTCTGGCACGGGCAGTTGTTCATATGGCACTGCCAGCGGAGCGCGCGCCGGGTATGGTGTAGTGGCTGTGGATTATTCCATTTACTCGTACCTTGCTGGGATGCGCGTGTATATTCCCGGGTATGGTTTGGCGACCATTGGCGATACGGGCGGTGGTCCGATCATTGAGACGGCGTTTGGGGTGGCGCGCACGCAGTGGATCGACCTTGGGTATGACGATAATAATATCGGTGCCCTCTCTGGCTGGGTGACTGTGTATTTTCTTGAACCGACTCCGGCAGAGATCCCTTATTTTTTCCAGCCCGCATCTCCTTAGCACATGCAAGAAAAGAGCATTCACCACAGAGAACACGGTGTTCACAGAGATTTTTTTAAAGGCTTTTCTCTGTGATTTCTGTGCCTTTTGGTCTTAGCAACCCAAAAAATCTTTAGCCGCGAATTCCACGAATTTTCATGAATAGGAGAAAAAATTCGCGTGAATTAGCGAAATTCGTGGCAGAAGTTTCTTAACATGATAGCAACTCGAGTTAGCTTAGATATAATCACTTTATATGACCCGATTACAACGTATTACGATTGCCATCTTGTCCTTCGTCGCACTCACGCTTGCAGTAGCGCTGGGACTGTATTCTTACCGCATGGTGCAAACGGCGGCTCAACAGCCATTAGGACCCATGCTGCCTTTCATCCCACAATCTTTGCCGCCCACGTGGACGGCTTCGCCTGCGCCCACTACAAGTGCCATGGGACAAGTCACACTCGTGCCGACGGTTTCCTTCCCGACCAGCACACCGGGACCGATGTGCGGCGGACCTGCGTTGATGAATATTCTCGTCGTGGGTGCCGATACACGCGGCGACAATTACACCTATGGCTTGGCAGATGCCATCCGCCTTGTGCGGGTGGATTTTGTGACCCCCAAAGTGAGTGCGCTTGAATTCCCACGTGACCTGTGGGTGGAGATTCCGCACATTGCTGATAACTTGAATGGGCAGGACCACGAGAAGATCAATCAGGCGTTTTTGTATGGGCAGCCCGGCTTCAAATATTGGGACGACCCCACCGAAGGCTCGGGTTTACTGGCGCTGACGCTTAATAAAAACTTTGGCGTGAATGTCGATCACTACATCACGGTTAACATGCGCACCTTTGAAAAGATCATCAACGCCATGGATGGTATTGACGTAGTGATACCCAATGAAAAAGTAGCGCGCACGGCGAACCTGCCAGTGGGCACGACGCATCTCAATGGGGCAGAAGCGCTCAAACTGGCACGCAACCGTCAAGGCGGAAGTTTTGAGCGGGCAGATAATCAAAATTTGGTTTTGTGTGCGTTGCGCAAAAAGATCACCAGCCCGCAGATCGTTACTCAAATTCCGGCGTTGATCGAGTCGTTTCAAGATAACATCCGCACCGATTTCACGCCCGAGCAACTCGGTCAACTGGCTTGCCTTGCCACACAGATGCCGCCAGAGAATATTCAGCTTGCCAGTTTCCCCGCTGACCTCTTCAAGCAAACCCGCACCTTCGACCCGGTCTTTGATAAACGCATCGCCATTCTGGATGCCGACTTCACCATCTTGCGCGATTTCGTCGCTCGCTTTCAAGCGGGCACCTGGCCCACCGCCGCAGCACCCTCTACAGCGGTGGATGAAGAAGATACCCCCATCATTTGCGAATGAATTATTCCTCGATCCCTCCCCTCAATGCTGTTGCCGTGCTCAAACGTTATGGCTTGCGCGCCGATAAAAGCCTCGGACAGAATTTTCTGCAAGACCCTTTCGCACTTGAAAAAATTGCCAACGCGGCAGAGATCCAAGCGGATGACTGCGTCTTGGAAATTGGTCCTGGACTTGGCAGCCTTACCCGCTATTTAGCGGTCTCTGCCCGAAAGGTTGCAGCGGTCGAACTGGACCCGGAGCTGATTCCACCTCTCAGGGCGGTGCTTGAGCCGCATCCGAATGTGACCGTCATCCATGGTGACATCCTCGAGTTATCCATCGCGGAGCTTGTAGACCAGCCCGGTTATATCGTGGCGGCGAATATTCCTTATAACATTACGTCTGCGATCATTCGGCATTTGCTCGAAAGTGAGCCCAAGCCGCGGCGTGTGGTGTTGACCATTCAAAAGGAAGTGGCAGAACGCATTTGCGCCCGCCCCGGTGACATGAGCCTGCTGGCATTGAGCGTGCAAGTGTATGGCAGCCCGCGCATCGAAGCGCGCATCTCCGCCGGAGCTTTTCACCCTGTGCCCAATGTTGATTCTGCTATTCTGCGCATTGATATCTACGACCAGCCGCTCATCGCCACGGAGATGTTGAAGCAGTTCTTCAAGCTCATCAAAGCGGGCTTCAGCCAAAAACGCAAGACCCTGCGAAATTCACTCTCTGCTGGCTTGCACATCAAACCCGCCGACGCCGAAGCCCTGCTGACCCAGGCAGGCATCGACCCCATGCGCCGCGCCGAGACCCTTTCGATTGAAGAATGGAAAACTCTGTGCGAGGGGACGTGGTAGGTTTATAATGCTGGTACGAAATACAAAGGTGGTTATACAGCCTACAGACTGTATAACCACCTAAAACGGGGAGTTATACAGAACCCCGCCGTATAAAACATAGTTGGGCGTTTGGCTAGCGAGTGTCATCAACTTTGGTTAACATGGAGAAAGAAATAATGGCAACCAAATCACCTAAAGAAAAGAATTTATTTGAATTTCAGCAAGACCTGCTAATAAAAGAAATCGAATATATTCATTCGGAAATTGCCCGTTATGACGCCCTTTCTTTTCAGGTAAAGGGATGGGCACTAACAATATGGTCAGCACTTATTGCTTTCGGCGTGAAGGAAAATATCTATCTTATTATCGCCGCATCATTCCCTGCCATAATTGCCTTCTGGGTAATAGACGCTAACTTCAAGCAATATCAACGCCGCTCGACAAGTCGAAAAGCAGTAATAGAATTGTTTCTTGACTCAAAAGGAATTTATGAGAAATCGGGTTTAAGAGAATCTTTTAGCAAAGGAGATTTTGGGCAATTCCCTATTCACGACCCGACATCAAATCGAACCAAAAAACTTAATAAAGAGTTTGAAGACAGATTTCGTAAAAAGACGCGCTTTTGGAAAGCATTTACTGTATCGAATGTGTTTTTTTTCTACTTACCGCTTGTTCTTGGAACGGTAATAGCAATTGTCTTATTAAATAAATGATATTCATTTTATGCTTAATCTTTGTTGTCCAATAATAAAAACGCCCAACAAAGCGTGCACCCGACGCTGGGGAGTCTGGCGCGATTCCAAGCATTTTTCTACGCCTCAGCCTTTTTCCAGTCGGACGGCGTCCCGCCGCCCGACCCAGCGCGGGTAACGCAAACCGTTAGGCAGTTTCGTTGGAGCATGATAGTAGACCAAAACATAAAACTAATGGAGGGATAAGTGAATACAAACACCAAACAACTTACAAATCGTGAAAAAGAAATTCTTCAACTGCTTGCGAGTGGAGTATACAACAGTGAAATTGCTCAAAAATTAAATATCAGCATATCAACTGTACAAAATCATGCACATAAAATATACAAGAAATTAGGAGTTCGAAATAGAACGGAAGCAGCTCGTAAATTCCAAGAACAAAAACCTAATTATAAAAAATAGATGATTTAATCTATGGACTGGTTGAAATTTTCTCCTTATACTATTTTCAGTATCTTCCGACCTGAATAAAAAAAGGAGACACAAATGATAAAAAAGATTAGTTATAAGGTTCTGGCCACAATTCTTGTGTTCGTGTTGGCATTTGCAGTCTTGGTCCCCACACAAAATGCTCTCGCAGCGGGAACAAAATGTTACAACGGTAGTGGCAAAGGAATTATAAACAGTGGGGGTTACCATCACTATGTAACATTTAATGTAGACAAGCCAAGTGCAAGTTGGAAAGTTTCTGGACCTATGTGGCCCTCTCTTTGGAGCATTGGCTCAAATCCACTTAAAGCTGGTTATAGTTGGTTTGGCAAAGCATGGGATCCATTTCCTGCTTCTTGGTGGAAGGTTTGCAGACCAAATTAACACACGGTTGAGTAACTAAAATAAACAAATGAAGCGACAGCGTTTTGCCTGTCGCTTCATTTGTTAGATGTAATGTTTTTCAGGTTAGACAAAAAAAGTTTTCGAACGAAAAACTTCTAATCGGGTTTGTCAATTTATGGAAGGTCTCCAAAATGGATGAACGGCTAGCAAAATTATCACAAATTCTTACGAATGGCTTATCTTTCAGCCAAATAGAACTTGGTCCAACCGTTATTCAAACTAATTGGATAACACTTACCGGTGCGCCAGGTTCTGGCAAATCAACGATTTGTCAAATATTAAAAGAACAAGGATATACGATTGTCCCTGAAATGTCACGAATGTTAATTGAGCAAGCCCTAAAGAAGGGCTTTTCAATTAATGAAATTATGTCAAACCCCGAATCACTCACTAACGCAGTGTTAATGGGAAATCTTGACCGAACAAAACGCTTTGCACCTGATACTGTTTTAATATGGGATACAGGCATTTTCGATAGCGCAGCATTTTATCAAGTTTCTGGTGTCAATTACAATAACCGAATGGACTTTCTTACTAAATACCGTTACAAAGGCGTTATTCTATTAGAAATGATCTATCAAAATAAATTGGCAGAAGATATTGCAAGACCACAAACTAACAAACTACGAAGAAGTATAGATTTAGCATTACGCAAAACTTATGATGAAGCAGGATACTTATTGACAACTATCCCTGTTATGGACATAAACAGTCGTGTCAAAAGAGTACAAAGTGTAATAAATGCAATTCTAGAGTGAGCAAAAAACGCCTAATTGTAGTTTGGCGACTTCCTAATAGAGAAATGGCGTCGAAGGACAAAAAATGCAAAACATACTCAGCGAGAATTTGCTAACCCAATCTAAAGTACATATAAAACTAAGCGACTTTCTCAACAAATTATCACCTCAGGCTGTGGAAAAATTTGACGCGATTTTAGCAAGACCTAAGAAACCATTAGTCTACACATCTTTTGATGGCGATAATATGCACTTTCTTGATTGGATGTGTTATGTTGCTCATAAACTAGGGTGTGTCCCTATAAATCCCGAAGCGGCATTGGGCTATTATTTATCCACAACATCTCATAACGGGAAAAAAATAGAAGTAATGCGAGATTGCGTTGCGCTAGAACTTGCATGCACAGAATTATGGATTTTCGATTCGTCGCTATCCATTCAAAATTCCAACTTATCAGAAGGAGTGATAGCAGAATTCGTTTTGTGGCATCAAATCAGACCACATTTGCCAGTTCGTTTTTTTCCTTATTTGCAAGAATCAATGTTAATGAAGCATAAAAATTCACTGGAAGAAAAAAGTTCGGAACAAATTCTTTTTCAATCGAAACTGCCATTGGATTATCAAAAAGAACTTGTAACCAAAATGGAGCATCTTGCAATCCGCGAGATTGAAGAAAAATTACTCCTATCTATTAAAGAAAATCATGTAAGACCTCTCGCTTATATATCACAGGATTTTTTTGACCTAAAACATGTAGATTGGGCAAGAGCCATCGCTTATCAATTGGGTTATGTTCCTTTTTCGCCAGAAACATTAGTTCGGCATTTTGTTACTAATATGGCTTATGGTGAAAGTCTGCCAGAAGAGTATTTAATTGATAGAATATCGTTACTTTCTGCCGCCCAAGAGTTATGGATTTTTTCAAAGACTCCTGTTTCCTTATTCTCTAGGAATCCTTTACAGGAACATACGAAACTAGACATATATTATTGGTTGACTCACAAACCAACCGCCCCCATTAGAGTTTTCTCTTGGCGAGACGCAAGCGTGCCTAAATTCATGCCAAACAATTTTTGGGCTTTGACAACTCGAGAGCATTTGGAGAACACTGAACATGACAGAGAAAAATAATACCCAACAGTTCACCTTATGGGATTACACAGGAAATGTCCAGCCTGCCCAAATAAAAGTTTCTATTCTTTTATATTCTGAAAAGATTCGCAATGAACTAGGCTTGCATAACTTGCTTGGCAAAGACGAATTTGAATTAATCCAAAATGACTCAAATGCTTTTCTCTTTGGATTAATATCTGACCAATCAGTTAAAGCAGAAATTGCTTGGAGTCTACCGTTTGAATTGCGGAAACGCATCAATCATCTTGACCTTGAACGTTTATCTATCATGACAATAGATGAACTTACTGAAATTTTGAAATTAAAACCAGCCTTGCATAGATACCCAAGCCAGATGGCTAAATATATCGTATTAGCAAGTCAAAGATTAAAAAAACAATATCAAGGTAAAGCATCTAAAATTTGGGACGCGCCAGCAAACGCCGCTGAAATTATTCATCGTCTTGAAGAATTTAGCGGAATAGGTCACAAGAAAGCATCTTTAGGCGTCATGTTATTGGTTAGAGATTTTGGATTAATCATTCCAGATACATCATCTATAGATATAGCCTACGATATTCATATTCGGCGCATTTTCCTCCGTTCGGCTTTGGCAAACAAAGACAGTGCCGAAGAAGTCTTATCAGCGGCTCGTTCTCTGCACCCTGATTACCCAGGTTTATTGACAACACCATTTTGGCTCATTGGCAGAAATTGGTGTCATCCAACTAATCCTAATTGTAATGAGTGTCCTATTAATAAAGGTTGCGCTAAAAAAATTGAATTAGGAAAAGACATAAATGCCTAATACAAATGGATTGCTATTAGTTCTTGCAGGATTATCAGGTTCTGGAAAAAGTTACATAACTGATTATCTAGTACGTTCTCTTGGCTTCATTCACGTTCCATCTATTACTACCCGAGCACCACGCCCCAATGAAGTTCATGGGATTGACAAAATTTTTTGTTCGCTGGAAGAATTTAACTTATTACGCACAGAAGGAAGATTGATTAGCGAAAGTTTAATGTTCGGAAACTGGTATGCGAACGATGTCGCTTTACTGAATCAGTATAAAGAAGGTAAAAAGATAGTTTGTCAACTTCGTTACATAGCCATTCAAGAAACGAAAGAAAAATTTTCCGACCTAAAATGTATATATATATCTCCAAAATCAGTAGAAGAAGCCATACAGCATGTAAAGAATCGCGCTTTAAGTGAAGAAGAAACTTATAAGAGAATACTTGAAATTACCGATGAGATAGAGTTTGTTAATGCAGACAAACAGAAGCCTTATCCATTATTTGATTTTCATTTCACCAACGATTATTCTTCTTCTACACTAAGTCAATTCTCCAACTTTATAAAAGACTTATAAAATTATGGATAATAACTTATCACATGGGACCAATAATAAACCTTTTGCCAAGAAAATAAAGTTGATTTCTTGGAATGTAAACGGTATCCGAGCAATTACAAACAAAGGATTTTTCTCTTGGTTGAATGAAAACAAACCAGATATTCTTTGTTTACAAGAAACCAAAGCAAGCAAAGCCCAGTTAACTAATGACTTATTACAGCCATCGGGCTACTTTACATACTGGAATGACGCTATTAAAAAAGGATATAGTGGCACGTCGCTGTTTTCGCGCCAAGAACCTCTCGAAATAGAGTTTGGGTTAGGGATAGCCGAGTTTGATAGTGAAGGACGAACCATAGTTGCTTATTACCCCGACTTTGTTCTGATTAACTGTTATTTCCCTAACGGCAGACAAGACCTTAGCCGCGTAAAGTTTAAGTTAGAGTTCTACGAAGCGTTCTTAGCAAAATGTGAGCAACTACGGAAGAATGGACATATAGTCATTTTTTGCGGGGATGTAAATACAGCCCATAAAGAAATAGATTTATCTCATCCAAAATCCAACGAAAAGGAAACTGGCTTTTTACCAGAAGAACGTGCATGGCTTGATAAAATAAGTACTCTCGGATATGTTGATACTTTCCGCTTTTTTTTTCCGACTCTTACCGAAAAATTTACTTGGTGGTCTAACTTTACAAAATCACGAGAAAAAAATATAGGGTGGCGACTAGATTACTTCTTTATTGTCAAGGAATATGTAGAACGAGTCGCTGAAGCATTCATATTATCCGATGTAATGGGAAGCGACCATTGCCCCATAGGAATCAAATTATTTACAAACGCTTGGCAAGAAGGAACTTTCCAAGAAAAAACTTTTGAACACAAAGATAATGATATAAAAGTTTCTCAAATGAGTCTATTTTAAGTTATGTGTAAAGTTTTTTATGCTGGTTGTGACATCTTTTTTCAGTCAGCAAGTCTTGCGTTCATAGAGCCGCCGAACAAAACGTGCAGCAACTGTCTTGATAGTCAAGAGCAAAACCACCTTTCTTGTGGGACGTCTTCGCCAAGTCCGCGTGATGCGGTGGGGTTTGTGTCCCTGAAAGGGAATGTCCCACTTGCTATGTAGGCGTTATCATTTTCCTGGTGGGGCGCTTCGCCAAGTCCGCGTGATGGGGTAGAGCCTGTGTCCCTGAAAGGATATGTCCCACTTGCGGTGCGGGCATTATCATTTTTCTGGTGGGATGGCTTCGCCAAGTCCGCGTGATGGGGAGGGGTTTGTGTCCCTGAAAGGTATGTCCCACTTGCTGTGCAGGCATTATCATTTTTCTGGTAGGACGGCTTCGCCAAGTCTGTGTGACGGGGTGGGGTTTGTGTCTCTGAAAGGATATGTCCCACTTGCTGTGCAGGCATTATCATTTTTCTGGTGGGACGGCTTCGCTAAGTCCGCTTAATGGGGTAGGTAATGCAAACCGTTGGGCGGCTCATGTAATATGCAATAAGTGAAAAAAACTAAACTACATCTTAGTCACGGTAATTTGTCCCAAAGAAAGTAGAGGCACAAAATGACACAAGCATGGTGGTGTTATAGTTCTTTTAGCGACTTATATCGTGCGACTGAGGGAAGAAAGCCCTCCCACGAAGAAGAACAAGAATTATCTAAAATGTCTCAAACCCAAAAAAATGAATGGGTGACTGAGCACGTTTGCAAATCACGCGGAAAGTACATTGCTCTGGATCAAGGTAATGGTTATTTAGCATTTGGTACGTTTCATAGGTTTGTATATGGGTTTGCAGAAAATCCTTTACCTGTGGAAGATAACGGAAGAGCAACGTATGAACTCTTATCGCCGTATGGTGGAAAACATGGCATCACAATCCATCGTTCAGGAAACAATTACCATATCACGGCATGGTGGAATAACGGAGACCTTGATATTGGACGAACCTCGGTTGATATTAATGGACAAGGTCAAGTAAACAATTCTCATACACATACCGATGGACACGGAAAGGATATTGCATACAATTGGCAAACTGGTCAGTGGCAAGAAAAGCCCTGAAGTTCAGAAACGCCGCCTAACAAAGCGTGCAGCAACTGTCTTAAAAGTCAAGAGCAAAACCACCTTTCTGGTGGGACGGCTTCGCCAAGTCCGCGTGATGGGGTAGGTATGTGTCCCTGAAAGGATATGTCCCACTTGCTGTGCAGGCATTATCATTTTTCTGGTGGGACGGCTTTACCAAGTCCGCGTGACGGGGTGGGTTCCCACAGGTCAAGCCGGAAACCGTTAGGTGTTCTACAAGAAAGTAAAAATGGGCAAAGCAAACAAAAAACAACCTCATAAGGCTAACAAGCGGCTCAAAAAACTTATTGCCGGGCTTACAAAAGACCCTGTCAATTTAATAGTTTTTATATTCGCTATTGTTCTTCTCATTTTTGGAATAATTATTTCGCCTCGTTCTTGGGGTGATGCAAAAGCGAATTTGTCAGCTGAATTAATCGGAATGGCTATCACTGTTTTAGTACTTGATAGGCTTTATGCCTATCGAGATGGGCAACGTGAGAAGAAAAGAACTATTCTCCAAATGGCAAGCCCAAGCAATGATTTTGCCCTACAAGCGGTAAGGGTTGCCGATGATGAAAGATGGCTCATTGATGGTTCATTGAGAGCGTCTAATCTTTCTTTAGGGAATCTAAAAGGCGCGATCCTCTGGGGTGCAAAACTAGAAGGCGCAAGGTTATATTTAACAAATTTAGAAAATGCAAATTTACGACAGTGCCAATTTCAAAACGCGCGTCTCACAAAAGCTAATATGAAAAATTGCGACCTGCGTGAGGCCAATCTGTCCGGAGCAATCTTAGATGATGTAGATTTGACTAGTGCAAATTTAGAAGGTGCAAATCTTGAGAGAGCAAACTTAAGTGGCGCAATTTTAGCAAAAGCCAATTTGAAAGGCGTGAACCTTGAAAATTCTACTCTCTTGAATACAAACTTGAATGGAGCAATAATAGATAGCAAAACTAAATTGCCTAATAGAATGGATATAAAGAAAAACAGATTGATTTTCCAAGAAACCCGGTTTGAAAATAAAAAACGCCCAACAAAGCGTGTAGCCTCATAACGTTGGGCATTATAATTTTTCTGGTGGGACGGCTTTGCCAAGTCCGCGTGACGGGGTGGGGTTTGTGTTCCTGAAAGGATATGTCCCACTTGCTACGCAAGCATAATCATTTTTCTATGGGGCGGCTTCGCCAAGTCCGCGTGACGGGGCAGGTTGTGTCCCTGAAAGGATATGTCCCACTTGCTGTGCAGGCATTATCATTTTTCTGGTGGGACGGCTTCGCCAAGTCCGCGTGACGGGGCAGGGTTTGTGTCCCTGAGAGGATATGTCCCACTTGCTGT
Organism: Anaerolineae bacterium; assembly: GCA_017303655.1. GTDB lineage: Bacteria > Chloroflexota > Anaerolineae > Anaerolineales > Villigracilaceae > Villigracilis. Next base: position 356 of record JAFLCE010000022.1, on the reverse strand, counting down.
GCAGGCATTATAATTTTCTGGTGGGACGGCTTCGCCAAGTCCGCGTGACGGGGTAGGGTGTGTCCCTGAAAGGATATGTCCCACTTGCGAAGGTATTATCATTTTTCTGGTGGGACGGCTTCGCTAAGTCCGCGTGATGGGCAGGTCCATGCAAACCGTTGGGCTGCTTCGCATCACCATCATTTTTTCCTAAAGGAACAACACATGACTTCAAGTGAAGTAATTGAACAAGCCGAGCCTCACTTCAAGAGATTTATTTATGGTGCGCTAATCGCTATTGCGTTTTTAGGTATTATTTTTCTAACACAATTATTCCCTTCTCTTAGAATTCCGTTTGTCTTTATAATTCCATTTAT